>JBGTBJ010000051.1:0-7102 GCA_041749395.1 Pirellulaceae bacterium | reverse complement strand
CAAATGGAGCAGGTATTTGCGGAGCTGATCTTCGGTAGCCTGATCAGGCGAGTGGCCAAGGAATTCGGTGAATTTGCGAATCGCACGGACATAAGCCTGTTGAGTGCGAGGCTTGCTGCCACTAAGCTTGAGATCTTCGAGGAAGCGAGCGGCGATGAGGCAGGTGGGGTTGAGATCTTGAGACATTTGGAAAACTCCTAAGTCTCAGGCGAGCATCAGCGTTCACCGAAAGGTGAAACAAAAGACTGAGACGCCTGAGAGAGTTCCAAGATGATTCAAGGGTCACGCGATCGGCTGACCGAGAATAAAAAAATCACCAAGCCATCGTTAAAGCCACTACTCCAACCGACTCAACACAAACTGCCGCGCAGCGGCTTACTTGAACAATGCGGTGAACGGGAGCCGCCGATCGCGTCGGTTTTGAAATCAGAGTTTTTTGGCGGCGGCCCCGTTACCGCTACCGTTATGTCCAGCATTCGTACCGGTGAACGTCGCGGCTTATCGCTATCACTTTCCTGAAGGAGCAAAAGAAGGTGCAACGCTATGTGAGCGCCGCTGGACTTGAGGCGAACCTCATAAGACACCGATCGATGGTTCCGGACGCGTTTGCAGATCTTCAAAGACGTGGGATGAAACGAAATGCTGAGATCAGACTCGGATTCAGCTTCCTCACGAACGTCTTGGGAAACGCTAAGACACTAAAAGCGGTTCTACGCAAGCGTGGCTATGATGTAGGAACTGCTGTGTCTGCTAAGGATGACAACTTGACAGTTCTCGTGGGTTTGACCACGCCATTAAAGATGAGCACGGCTTCTGTCGTTCAATGGACGGATCGAATGTGCCGATTTGGATTTGATTATGACTGTGAATTTGATGGCTGGGGAACGAACCCGCACCAATGGGCATAACAATGCCATCCACGCTGAGCCGCCGAACGTGTCGATTTTTCACAAACACTTCACCACGGCGGCTAGGTGATGGCCGCCGTTATCCCGCCTGAGCGGTGCTCGAGCATGAAGTGTTTTCAACCTCGCAAACTCACGCTTTTTATCGTTGCCGTGATCGGGCTGCTCGCCGCTGGGACAGGGGCCACCGCCAAGGTGCGAGAAGGAAAGGTGCTTCGTGTTCAGCCGGGCATGCACAAGAATGAGGTTGAGCAACTACTCGGACCCGGCGTCCCCGACGTGATGTCTCCTGCGTGCGAGAGATGTCCACCGGTAAAGATGCAGTTCGCTTATGAAGCCAACGCCAGCCTGTGGTACGGCCGCCTTGAAGACAATCTAGTGGTAGGTTATGTCAATGATGTCGTCTGTGACACGACGCGCGTCGGCCTGTAATCGGCGGCGGGACAATCTGCCGTTATGGCGGACCAATAGCGGAATCAGTTACTTGTGGATGCGCGATGAAACAGGGAAGCGATGATTGGTGCGTCGAATTTCGACCCAATGTCCACATGTACTGCCACGAATTGATTGCATCGAGGCGCGACTGACACCTCACTGTGCCCTGCGAAGACACGCCAGAGGGCTTCGTCGGGATCTGGCCATACGAGCTAGAGATCGACGACTGCGATTACGACGGGCTCCTTCTAGCATTACATGAATGGGCGAAAATTCTAGATTTGCCCTACCGACTGTACGTCACTCGTGATTGCTACGAGACTGGGACCCAAGGCTGACGCACAGCTGGCTGCCCTGTGGCAATCGCTTGGCTACAATAGTGGATAACAAAGCGTTGGACGCGGAGCCGCCGATCGCGTCGTTCCTGAAGTCAATGTTGATTGGCGGCGGCCCGGTCAACGCAAACGTTCGCCAGCCACTGGAATTCGAGCATGCAATACAGCTTGCGAGCCCTAGTGCTGACAATGACCTCTGTCGCAGCCCTATTTGGCATTGTCTCTATTTTAAACTGGTTGCATGCGGTCGACGGCGGTTCAGAACTCGTGCGCATCAACGGTGAGGCGATGGATCTGACGTGGGTGACAACAGCATGGCAGCCGGGGCATTCTGGTGTATGGGGAGACAACGGCTTTATTACGACGCCAATCCCTTCAACCTTCGACGGCCGAGAGATTGAATTTGAACAAACCTTGTTTTCAATTTCTTACAAGAACAACCTGGGTTCACTGACATACGATGCCAGAGTCTATATGACCGGAAGGTACGACGATTCTTGGGGCAACTACTCAATGCTCGTCAATCAAGTCGGCGGCGGAAACGTCGACGCCGGACTGAGCTGCGAACATGGGTTTGATGTAAAGTCGAAACTGCTGACACTGCGATTGACGAAATGGCACAATTCGGAGCGAACTGCAGAAAAATGCTCTATCATGTTTGTTCACGATGGAGAATCGTTCGTCCTACAGAATGAACTGGCGAACCATGCGTTCAACTAAAGCCGCCGTGCTTGTCCAATTTACTAATTAGCGTTACCCGGCGGCTTGGTTAACGCCCACGTTCGCTGACTCGGTGGGCATTGGCTGCGACCACTCGTGCATGATGATGTCTGCCGGTCGGTTGCGCTCCCAAGTGTGATGCTTGCCACTTGATGCGGCGAGGATTCCGGGGTTGGGCAGACTTGTAACGGAGGCATGACGCGGCAACGGAATCGGTGATTATGCCCATGCTTAAATGCTGGCCAGAATGTGAACCCTGGCTTCGAGAACAAGTTCTCTTTCCGCCCAATTGGCTCGTACGCACAGGTTGGAACTCAGGACCCCGGCAGGCAAGATCCGTAGTCCACAGGATGGCTCAGCTGACCCGCAGAGGAAAACGTTGCAGGTGGGTACCCGGCGCGATACGATGCAGCAATGGCGCGAGGTACGGTGTATGCCGGGGAAGGCGCGAACAATGCCGTCCACCTAAGCGGCCGAACTGACGTTTAATTGAACACTAACAAAACTCCGGCCGCTAGGTGACGGCGGTCGTTCGCCGACAAAGTGTGACTCAACCTCATGTCGTTACATCCAACGTCGTTCTGTGGCGTCACTATGACCGCAGATACCTATGTTGACGATGTTGCGTTACGTGCATACGTCCTGCAGCACTTCCCGCATTTGATGACTGCGCTTGAACGGCGTGTGACCGAATACATTTCACCGATTGTTAGCGATGCGGAAGACTCAAAGATCATCAAACTGTACGATTTCCTTGAAAATCGCGACGGGCACGTAGACGATGCCGATGTGATATCGGCTTTTCAAACGCCATACGAAGATCGAATTGCAATTGCGGTTGATCGCGTATTGGAAACTCGTCGTGGCGAACTCCTTGAGAATCGTTGCGCACAGTGTCAACGGCTTGCCCGTACGCCTGCTGCAAAACAATGCTTGTGGTGTGGACACGACTGGCACTAAACTACATCGCCAACCGCCAAAGAGGACGGCGGCGAACCAATAAGGATTTGACATCGCGGAGTGAGGAACGAACGTAGCCGATGTTCAAGTCCTTTGTTCAAGAAGCTGGGATCACGGGTCGGAGTCGCCAGTTATTGTTAACGAAGGCTCCCGCCCATCAAACCTGGGACTTACATGGAATCTTTCGGCAGCTTGAATTCTGCTTCTGGCAATCTGTTAGGACGTTTCGCGATTACATGGTTGACCGTGACAAATAGAATCAGCGGCACTTAAAGGAGTACCAGAATGGCGGAACTAATCGGTGAGTGGACGGGCAAGGTCGTCGTAGTGGCTCTACGAGTAGGCGGCGGCATGAGCGCGCACAAGCAAGCGATTCTTGAAGGCAAACTCCTGAAAGTCGGGGAGTCAGGGGTGTTGTTAGACTTACCCAAGGATCGAACGTTCGTTCCACCCACGGCTCAGACGTTCATCCCAATTTCCGCCATCCTGCACATTAGCCTGTCAGAGGCTTGATAGACCAATCGGGGCAAAAGCAACGCAGAATAATGCATCCGAGTTGCCGCTCGGGCGTTTCCTGAATTCGCTGTAGCTTACAACTGTCGTAAAATGATAGGTGGCTGGCGTCTAGCCGCGGTCCTTACGCTAATCTGCGGGACTGCCGGGGTTTCCGCGAGCCTTTTCCACATTATGATCAATAGCTTGGTAACGTGACGGAAACAAGCCAGTAACCTCTCGCCGACCCCGCGTTTCATTATGTCAATATCAACCTCGGCGACTGGGCTAAGGCCGCCGCTCCTTGGCACGCAAAAAACCTGCAATTATTCGCGAACAAACTATCAGACTGCTAAGGAAACCTCATATTGGCTAAGCTACTCACCGTTTCGCATTTTCAAGAGGAATGCATGGAATTATTTTTGAACGTTCATACTGGTTCGCTTTCTGCTTCTGATTTTGCACGTGAGTCACTTAAAATTTGGAAGCGCTATGTTGTAAGTATGAATTTGTCGCAGATTTGCGATACTGTTCACTTTTTGTCTAGCATGAATGTGATGGTGAACGTTGTGACAGATGAAAGGCCTGAAGAACTAGTGCGAGCCATGAAGGCTTTTCTCCGTTGTGGATGTTGCAGTGGTACTGAACTGGTGATGATGGTAAGCGAAGTGATTGAGGGTCTCCAACGCAAAAGCTATCCAACGAATTGCCAAACAGAAAAGTTCAAAAGAAGCCTACTCAGACTTTTGCAGTCGTTTTCTCAGGAGACAAGAGCTGGCGTGGTGCAACTGAGGAAATCCGCGAATATTAAAACTCCTAAATTTAACAATGGAAGTCCAAGGACAACAACTGATAGTCCCGATTTGGACCCTCCGACCGAACGACAACCCTGAGGGGTTTTCTTGAGATGTCCACCGCTTTTCCCTGACAGGCTGTCCGCTAGTGGCAGCCTGTATCTTCTAGGGTAAAGAGCCCTGATTGGGTCGATCACTTAGTTGTGAGACCCGAAGAGTGTGATGAGATTTGCGTATTTTAATGCTGCGGTAGTGCTTGGGAATGATGGGGGTGGCTACCCCTGCTGTGACAGGGCGAAAATTTGCAGGTTCCATTGCCCATTTGCCAATTTAAACGCGTTACAATGAGCTTATATTCTCAGGCGCGCCTGAGAATTACAAGTTAGATGGCCGGGACAAAAGACTCTCAGATCCGAACTTATGGCACGCGTGCTCTATCAGGGTTCATACGCTTTTCGCTCAGTCAATGGATTGCTCGCAATGCTTGTGACTGGTACGTTTGGCGCTGCGTTTATTTGGGTGTCGGTTCAGTGCCTGACGAAACATCCTGGGCAACTATCCAAATTCGTCGGCGCGACTTTCGCGATTGGTGCAATTGGCCTACTTAGCGCCTCGTTATATGCATTGATTGCTATACTGATAGGCCGTGCGGTAAAAGCGATTGTTGCAACAGATGGCATTACGCATGGTCATCGTTTTGTACCGTGGGAAGAGATTTCCGAATTCTACGGCACGATTTACGACAACGGCATATGCCTGGGATACACTCCGGCTGGACGCAAAATCTATACAGAAAGACAACTGTCGACGACACCGCTACTTACCAACGACCAATACCGAGAGCTGACTAAAGAGATTCGGGAGCACATTTCCGCGACGCAACCACATGTTCGCATCGACATGACTCCCAGACAACCGACGACCGGAGACTGACGGCAACGCATTGGCCATCTAACAAAATGTTGGACCGAAGATATCTGAGTCATCGCGTCAATAGGTTGAGGATGTTTTATTGACATTGCTCTCCTTTGTTTTTTGACATTTGTTCCACCGATCTTCACGCCTCCATGAATGCGATTAAGGGGGAACCGGTTGCCTTTAGGCGTTCAACATATTGCTCATCATTGTAGAGCGTGCGCGACTGCCAACAGCGATAGATGATTCGTTGCCACTTGTAGGCCAATGCGCGTCGCGCCATCTGTGTTGACTTCCCTTTGGACAACTGCATCCGGTAGTAAGCGCCTGCCCATTTGCAGCGAGTAATTGTCAGTGTTGCAAATTCGTGAAACGTTTGCTTCATGAACTTGGTGCAAGCCCAACGACTGGATACAAAACGATGTTTGCCACTTTGTGTTGTCAATGGAGCGATACCCGAAGCGGCTTGCAACGCCTCGGCGTTTGCGTAACGCGAGCGATCGTCGCCCATCGCGGCAATCATGCGTCCCTGAGTAGCGAAGGAGCCCGCGGGTAGCGACTTGTAGATCTCATAATCGGCGTGTTGAACCACCAGCGATTGGAGAGCTTCATCGTATTTATCAATCTGCTGATTGTAGGTGGTCAGCAGTTCGCACAGCGCGGTCGCACGTCGAGACTCAATGCGCAACGTCGTTTCGTCTTCAGTTAGCGGTTTGGCAGCCATGATCCGGTCGATTCGCTCTTCGATTTTGGCTTTGGTACCGAGCCCGAAAAATAGTTTGCGCAGACGTGTTTTACCAGCTCGTTGGGCAACGGCCAGTGTTGGATATTTGACCACGAATTTCAGTATGAAATCGGCGTAAATCTTGGCTGCTTCCAATTCCAAAACGACGGGAAAATACCGCTTCAGAATGGCTTTGAGCTCATTGCATACGGCAGTCCGTTGGTCGACCAGGCGACGTCGATCCTCGGCGAGTGTCGCCAGTTCGCGAGTAATCGGTTCGTCCTGGCGAAGCGGCTTGAGTCTGTCGCGGTAGTGCTGCAAGTAATCGGCCAGCAGCTTGGCATCGGACGGATCATTCTTGCCACCACCATGCGCGAACGCTTTGCGATAGCTTGCTAGCGCCGCCGGATTGATGGGATAGATGAGAATGTCATCGTAGTTAACGAGAGCGTTAATCAGTGGTCCCTTAGTGGTTTCGATGGCAACTACGAAGGTGTAGCCTGGAAATCGCTTCCTCCAGTCTTTAATGAGGTTTTCGATATCCTCTGGCGACTGCTTGAAATAACCAACAATTGGTTTTTTTCCATCGTGGATCATGTGGAAGGCGTGGTCTTTGTCGGCCCAATCAATCCCGACGCAGATGATTTTTTCTGAGGTCATGAAGTAGAGGTTCAAGTAGAGCTGCACTTTAGGGAAACGGATCATGCAGCCGGATTGATATTGCAACGAAAAAGGCCCTTCGGGAAATTGGAGGTTACCACACCAAACCAATCATCCACAAAGGGCCAAGGATGGCTAATCGTAAACGCTCCGGCAGGCCGC
>JBGTBJ010000050.1:0-47297 GCA_041749395.1 Pirellulaceae bacterium | reverse complement strand
CAAGCGATTCTTTCAGTGTCGTTGGCATTCGGCCAAAAGACTCCGTGACACGGATCATTTGCTGAGTGTCCCAGTCTTTGCCATCTCGCAGCATCGCCCAGGCACACTCAACCAGAATCGTTCTCGCTAGTGGATTGCCTCGTTTGGTGATGCGTCCGTTGCGATCGGTTTCGCCGGATTGATACTGCCTGGGCACTAGTCCGAAATAGGCGGAGACTTGGCGACCATTCTCGAATCGCTCGGGATCGTCGATGCAGGCCACAAGAATCTCTGCGGTGCGTGGACCGACTCCGGGGATCGTCTGAAGGCATGCGATACGCGGATCGTTCTTGCCGATCGCTTCGAGCTTCTTAATGACCAAGTCAAGTTGTTGGGTGAGCGAGTCCATAAGAGTCAGTTCGATGTCGAGTTCGCCTTTCCACAACTCATTGGTCTTGCACTGAGCCAGCGGTTTGCGGAATGAGTTGATTCGCTCTCGACCGGTATGCCAGGCTTTGTCGCCTGCGTCGATCGCGATGCCATGGTTGACGAACCATGCACGAATGGCGACTCGCGGTGTTCGGGCGATGGCATGTGAACGGGCTTGAGCTCGTTCATGGCGACCATGCGCGCGAGTTTAAGTGCGTCGTCCTTGTCCGTTTTTCGTCTGACGTTGGCCCATCGCCAAGCTTCCTCGTTGGTGGAACAGACGAAGGTTTTCAGGCCAAGCGACATCGCGAGGTCATTGATCCAGCCCGAAGGGCCACAGGCCTCCATGGCGACGAGGTCAATCTCTTCGCTTTTGAAGACCGAATCGAGGTGAGCGGGATCGGTCGAGGCGGTGAGAAACCTGGGCTTACGGGTAGTGGTATCAAAGAAGCAGCACATGGTGTTGAATTTGCCGAGCTCAAGTGCGAGAATCTTCATGTTAGTATCCGTCCGAGAGTTTGGTTGGTGGAGAAATGTGACTGACAGATTGCGTCTGTCTTGATCACGGGTCCGAGTCGCCAGTTATTTTACGAATGACTCCCGCTCATCAAACCTCGGACTTACATGGATTCTTTCGTCGAAGCAGATTAGCGTAGACGGTGCTGAGTAAAGTTTGCGATGATGCAGAATCCGTGCGTAACATCAATGTGATCGCGCGCGGCGATTGATTCAGACAGTATTCATGTGCTCAAGGGAATTAACGAATGGCGACCAGTTTATCACTTGCGATCGTTGCATCCTTGCTCTTAACGCCGACGACCGCGAATGCTGCCAAACCACAGACGGAAGCGTCCGCTCAGCGCGTCAACACACTCACAGTCCCAGAGGATCCGAAGATTTCTAATGTGTATTACTTTGGAAACCGCATGATCAGCGATCGTGAACTCACCAGGCGCTCCGGCATCAAAAGCGGAGATTTGCTCAACGAGATCTCGGTTGAATTGAGACGACGCAGGTTGAGCGATTTCTACCACGAGTTAGGCTTCAAGCGAGTGGTAGTGGAGACCGTAAGCGGAGTTGATAAAAATCATAACTACGTGATTTTCCGCATCATCGAAGGGCCTAGAGAACGGCCCCATCGAGCAATGAATATCGAAGACTGCGTCCGCCGCTCCCAATACTAAACCAACCTGAACGAAGAGCGTGAATGGTTAGCGGAAATCAGAAATCGACGAACCAGGGGTTCAACGGGAGCGACGGATTAAGCGGTTTTTGTTTGCCAGGTTTTGGGCCGTCGCCCCGTTAACCCGGTCGTTCCCGGACTGAAAACCGTCATCTCTCCGCATTTCCGACGATAAACGCTGAATGTCGTACGATCTCTGGTTCTGGCGTCAAACGAAACCATCCGAATTGTCGCTCGATGCGATCTGCGAGACTCTTGCCGAGGACAAGCTTCTTGACGAAGTTGCGGTTCTCCCGATCGACGAAATCAAGGCCGCAATTGTTGCTGAATTTCCAGACATCGAAGACGAACTGACTTCAATGATCTGGGAAGGAAACGACAGCTACTTTCAGGTTTCGTGGCCCGTAACTGCCACACACGTTTCTGTATCATGCGGTTACAAACTGCTAGACAATCCCAAACCGCTGAACCGCATGATCGATGTGATGGCTGGATTCGGGTGCGCCCTGTACGATCCGCAAACTGGTGAACGATATACGCAACCCGCCGTTCCAGAGACGAGTGGAGACCCGTGAAACGGGGAACAATTGGATGAACCAAAGTCGCGGAATCGGGCGGCTTTGGAATGGAAAATCAACTCCCGAGACTCGGTTATGGCCGCCGTTCGCCCTACAAATAAGACGCCTTCGTGGGAAAGACTCCATCGCAACTGAAGCTCCTTATCTTGGCAATCGTCAGTGCTGGGATTTGCGCGTATTCCACATTCTCACTCTGGAAAGACTGGGAATCCGAGAAGTCCCACCGTACATCCGCGAACGCAGAAGTCTTACGTGAAAGAACACTTGCCCGGGTCTGGGCAGCATGTGACCGCCTTGAAAACAATGGCGCAAGAATACCACGTCAAAAAATGCTTGAAGGTTCTGCGATGCAATTCATCGATCTAACGACGTGGGATGGAACAGACAAACGTCTGCTACCACTACTAGAACTCTCAAATCTCCCCCAAATTCGAACATACGACAACGAGCTCTATATTCGACTTGGTCCCGCCGTTGGCCTTGAAGCAGTAGCGACGCTGGAGAATGTTAAGAATATTGCAGTGCTTGATCCAGCAAACAGCAAACTCTCTTCTTCATCTCTAGAACGAATCTCGCATTCGAACCCTAAAATGAAGGTCGGTACTTTTGCAATGCCACCATAGACACGGACGAACCAAGCGATCGACCGGACGATGCCGCTCCCGACCTGATTGGTGTGACGATCGAAACCTCGTGGACTAAAACGACGCACCGTCTGGCGTTTGCCGCCGACCACCCTTACACACAGTTTACCGAGTCTTCGTCGCCAGAAACTGACAGTGATCTTTCTCCGTCTGTCTCCGTTGCCTATATTGGCTCTGTCGAGCTGAAGAACGCTTTTGCTTCTGACGATTTAGAGTCTGGAGACCTAATCGCAGTCAGGGTTTCAATCTTCGATCAATCGTCAAAAGAAACGACTTTATCGGAGACGACGTACACACTGTTCAGTGGTTCAAAGGTAGTCCTGTACGCGAACCAAGAGATTGGATTGACCGTCACAGCAGCGCCACACGATTTCGATTGATTATTAGCATGACGGCGAACCATGGGTTGCACCAATTCCGCGGAGCTGAGCGGTTTTACAATGGAAAATCGTTCGCCGCGGCTTGGTGAACACCAATGTTACTTGGTAGAAAGGAGTCCTCCATGCGCACATATATCCTAGTCCTTCTTTCAATCGTGATTCTAAACGGTTGCAAGCATCAAGGTGCGGTGTCGCCTCAACAGCAGGTAATTGCAGTACCAAAAACTCCTGCCTTTGACATTGCTGGAACGTGGGTTGCTGTATCGGACCCCTCCTTTCCCGATGAAACGAAGCCAATAACGGTCCGCAAGATTGGCGAAGGAGTATATTCTATTGAGATATTGGCTCCTGAAGAATTCGAAATCGAGTTACGAACGACGGAGTTGGGCGACGCGAAGAACTATGCGATCACAGAAGTACTTGCTTCAGCTGGTGGATCGGAATGGGGGCGGTATCTGGGGCTTATCGCAATGAAGAACGGCGCGATTACCGTCTGGTGGATTGAATCAAAGAATTTGGCACGCCTGCTTCACGCCGACGGGCATTCAGCCGTAATTGAACACAGTGCGTTTGGCTCTAAGATCCACGCTGGCTCGGATGACTTACTTGACTGTATACAAAAGCATTCGCGAGAATTGGTCGGCCAGCCTACGCTATTTACGAAGCAAAGTACCAAATAACAATCCAATCCAATCCAATCCACGTGAGCGGCGGAAAGCGTTCTCTTTGAATGCTAGCGGATCTCCCGCCGCCGCGTGATTGGAACCGTTCGTAGATTATAGAATGATGCGATGGACTTGATATACGTCGAAACCACCGTCATTGGCAATGTTGCCGGGCGCATCCAAGCGAATCCGGATGTTTCGTCACGCCAACGGACAACAAGAGATTGGTGGAAATCCGCTGCGTCCCAATACGAACTCACGATATCGCAACTTGTAATCGATGAATGCGCCGATGGTGACTCTTTGGCCGCACAGGAGCGATTGGATATTCTCGATGGTTTGACCGTCCTCGCAATTACGGACAACGCTCGAGCATTAGCAAGGGCGCTCAATACTGAGGGTGCTGTACCGCAATCGGAGCCCAGAGATGCGTTGCACATTGCCGTAGCGGCAGTTCAGCGCGTACAATACTTGGTGACATGGAATTTCAAACACATCGCCAACGCAACCATGCGATCGAAGATCGAACGGGTCTGTCGCGATGCGGGATTTGAACCACCAATCATTTGCACCCCGCCCGAAATACCTGGGGATTTTGATGACTAACCCAATCACACAACAGATCCGAGAATCACGACATCGCCTCGCCGCTCGGTTCGACAATGATCTGGATCGCATCGTAGACGATTTACAGCGTCAACAGCGTGAGTCCCGTCGCCTTGTCGTGGACCGGTCCAAAGACGCGACGAACCAAGCGATGCAACGGAGCGGTGGTGGAGACGTTTCTGACGATGGAGAGTCGCCTCCCGCCGCTCGCTGATCGCTGTCGCTATTCTGTGTTTCGAAGTTTCAATGCAATTTACCACGAAGCAACTTCTTCTAGTCGTAACTTCGATTGCTCTTGCAATGGCGACGCTAACATGGGTTCATAGATCGTTCGGTCCCAATCCTGCTTCTGAACAATTCACGCTGCTTGACTCCGTGATCTCCCCGGCTTGGCAAACCTGTGACCGGAAGAAACTAAATTCAACAGTCGTTTGCACAATGCATCCATTGACACCAAGCGGTGGTTACAAAGGCACATCTCAAATCCCAATTGATCAAGAAATATTTGATTACCACTATCTCGACTTCTTTGGCAACGAAACCTTCGGGATTAGACATTCGATCTCGGGTCATGCAAGCAACGATTGGGCCGATTTCTATTTGCTTCCAATAACAACTGGTGGCGGAAACGTCAGAGCGTCTGGCGAAATCACGACAGATTTTGACGTGGCCACGCGAGTCCTAAGAGTCAAAATCCATCAGCAATTCGTGAATCCGCCTATCGCAAAATTTGTTACCATAAAGCTGCACTGGGACGGAACTCGCTTCACAAGATATGCCGACACAGAGCCAAGTGTTGCACGGTAGTTCCGGTGGCGGCTACACGTTGCACAAACAGTCAACTTCCGGAACACCGTGAACACCATTGTTACCGTCGGAAATCGTACTCAGTGCAACGGTACTCGTACTCGATATAAGCGTGATGCTATCACTGAGATTTGACCATATGCGAATTGGTGGGAACAAGCGAGTACGAGTACGAGTACCGCGATGCTGAGTACGAGTACGAATTTAGTACATTGTCTTCTCTCTGCGACCTCTGTAGTTGGTCCTTCATGCGTCAGTTTCGCTCGCTTTTCGGATTCCGTAATTGGCATCACTCTGCAAGGCTGAAGGTGCTCATCAACTTGGTTCATTGAATGGCAAGAAAGCGTCGCGAGAACCCACAGCGAATGATGCTGCCGGGGTGTGTCGACCCTGTGTTGAAAAGTTTGAAATGAAGTTCATGCTGCGGTACGCACTGTGGTTGTCGCAAACGTCGGTGAAGATGAGGGATAGGATTCCATGCTAGGCCAAAAACGGACGAACCATCGCGTGAACTGGAGATATCTGAGTCATCGCGTCAATAGGTTGAAGATGTTTTATTGACATGGCTCTCCTTTTTATTTGACATTTGTTCCACCGATCTTCATGCTTCCATGAATGCGATTAAGGGGGAACCGGTTGCCTTTAGGCGTTCCACATATTGTTGATCATTGTAGAGCGTGTGTGACTGCCAACAGCGATAGATGACTCGTTGCCAGGCTGGAGATACAATCCGGCGTAGCTTACAATCATCAAATCGCTTACCCGAGAATTGAGAATACATGAGTACAGCTCTTTGGATATCACTGTTGGCAGTTGCAATTTCGTTGTTTACGGTTGTCATGATTGTCAAAAACAAGAACAAAAAATAATAGGGAACGGTATTGCTTCTCGTCGGAATTGAAGTTTGCCAAGATTGGCTTGGCCGTGAGGCGTTCGACCGACTGAATTTGGCCTGCCGTGGCAAGGAACTCGATAGCCTACTTTTAATCCGCGAACGATAAATATGCACCCGAGCGGCGAATAGGGTGAATCTACTAAATGACTTACCCGCGCCGCCGAGTGATTTTCGTCGTTCGCCCACTCAAGACCGACAGAACAAGATACCTGATTGATGCGCGACGTTCATGCGATCCTTCTGCTCGTCGGCAACGCATTGGACGTCTCACCAATACTATGGACACAGATAAAACGCGTATACAATACTTGACGCTGAACGACCACCGCTGAAAACGTGGCCGAACAAACTCATCCACGCGAACGGCGAATTGCGTCCTTTCTTTAATACCCCAACTAAACTCTCGCCGCCACGTGATTGGTGTCGTGCGCGCGAATTCTGACTATTCGACTACAATGGGTGGTGAGGTGAAACATGACTGGTAACGCAATTAAAATACTAGTGTTCTTCGACCAACTTGACCCAGTTGAGCAGCATTCGGCCATGTTTGGTCATAAACATCCCAGCCAATGACGAGAACGATCGCGTTCTGACAACTCAGGTTCCGCATAGGACAAGCGTGCGGGGATCAAGTTTTGAAATTGTGCTCGAAGCACGGTTTTTAAAGGCCGGCGAATTCGACATCCAAAATGAGATCACGATACCGACGGTCAAGTTGATCCGCACGCTCGGTCAATTGACACCGGTTGACATGCTCAAGATCGAGTCTGGTCTAAAAACATGGCTTGGTTTGACTGGCTAATACGGTAGAACAGTTTTTGTTTGTTTGCAAAAGCATAGAATGGATAACGAATTAATGCCCGCGCAATTTAGCCTTCGATCCTTCGTCATCGCGTGCTTCTTGATGTCTCTTGTTGTGGCATTGCTGCTTACCGCGGTCATTTCCGATGGAGGAGTATTTTTTGTCCCGTACCATTTGCTTGGCGAAGCTTCGCTTATAACGCTGATAACCCCCAGTGTTTTTTTGGCCCCCGTGTTAGCGATTTGTTTTGCTGTTTGGCTAGTTCGATTCTCAAAACGCCCTGTTTCTGCATGCGTTTGTGTTGTCGTCGTTTCGTTTGGCGTACTCCATCTGGTCACGACTGGTTTTTCCACTGAATTCTATAACCTTGTTCGAATTCTTGCCCCTGCGTCGTTCGTGTTGGGTTTGACCAGTTTCGCTGAAATTGCGATACGAAAGACACCAAATCATTTCCCTACCGCATGTTTCGCATTCGCGCTGTCGACTGTCTACTGGGTTTTCACTGTAGGACTGACTTCAGTGGTTGGTTGAAAGACATTACTGTTCCAAATGGAAAAACACATCTTTTACCACCTGTAAATCCCATCATACAAACCTTGATTTGTTTTCCATCAACTTTTTCTTTATCGCATCGCGGCATAACCAACGAAAATGCACCCGAGCGGCGATCGGGTGCTCTGACAACCAATGGCTGGCATCACCGCGCGTGCTCAGTGACGTCCAGCGTTATGCCTTCAGCATCGTGACTTATGCTCGATTCACTTCGCAAGATTATTGACACAGGCGAATTTGAGGACAACGGATCGCTCATAATCGAGAACCCGGTGTTCAAGCAGGACGATCTCCTGATTCGCATTTGGCTTACGTTACCTGATGGGCGAACGATTCGTCAGCGGTCCGTCGGTCAGAACAAACCAGCATATTCAGCGGGTGGTGAAAAATCCGCCCGCATGGATTAAGCTATTTGCTTGTCCTACGTTTCGAGCTGCCTACGGGCTCCAACTTCGAACAAGCAAGATATTCGGAATGCGGGGTGACTATAAGCGGCGGAATCGGTGGTTTTTCGTGAATCCCAAATCAACTTCCGCCGCCGGCTGATCCCCAACGTTCTGTTGCTAAAGAAATCCTGATGGCCTGCCGTGGTGTCCATTTTGCTCTGACCGAAGAACAGCGGTCACAACTGCTCGCGGTCGTTGAATCGCAGGGTGACGTCGTCGGCTTCATACAAGAGGACATCGAAGAACAATGGGACGCTTTGTGGTGACGACTCAACGCCATTTCACTGGTGTGTCCTCAATGGATCACAGATGTACGTTGGCGATGACTACATTGTATCCTTCAATGATGCCCCGAACGTCAAACAAGTCTCCAACGCCATTGCACCGCTGAATGAATCAGTGGTCCGAACTCGCTACAATGCCATCGACCCAAATGACTACGGTATGCCTCTGTCCGACGAGGATTTCGAATACACTTGGTCTTACTTTACCGCTCTTCGCAATCTCTTCAGTCGGGCGGCGAATGCCAATCGATCGGTGCTGTTCAGCGTCGACCAGTGATCGCAACAGAACAATCCAATGCACGTTAGCGGCTGAAAACGTGCGAACTGAACCCTAGCCAATCTCCCGCCGCGACGTGATTGGTGCCGTATCGCAACGGGAAGCTTGAACCTGTTGAAGTGCAATCGCAAATGGAACAACCAGTCGTCTACGATAAGGCAAAGTACCACCGTGAAACGGTTGAGCTCGCTGGCCTCGAAGCGGTGCAGGCCGAAGTACACACTGCCTTCTTTCTCGGTTGGCTGATCGACAACGATCTGCTCGATCCTGAATTTGTTGACGATTGTGGCGACGTGCTCGCGCGTTATCGAGCCCGCGAGGTGATGGCAACTTATGTTTATGGTCAATGGGATTGCTGTCTGGTAGACGATATGCTGAGCCCGACAGGCAATGCTTTCGCCCAGCACTACTTTGACCTTCAGTCGGGGAAATACATTGACGACTACATCCGTTTACTCGCTCGCGACTTGCCATCCGAGTTTCATGTTGCGGACACATGGGACAACTATGAGGTAATTCGCAAGTGCATCGACAAACGTTTCGCTGATTGGAGTTCGCAGTCCCGTCGCACGAACTGTCCCTGGTGGCGATTTTGGTGACTGAAATAGTGTGATAACCAAGCGATTCAACGGAGACATCTGAGGCATCATGTCTAGGGTAGTCCACTGGCTGTTTAGGCCATGGCTTGGATCTTGGCGTACAACGGTGAGCCGGTTCTCTCGAGCTGTTAGATGTATTGCTCTTCGTTGTAGGGATGCCCGTTTGCCAGCAGCGGTAGATTATGCATTATTTTTTGCGCCAATTGCATCCCAAAGCTCACTGTGTACTTGCAGGGTGATTTGGTTCAGCAAGTCGCGAATCGCTACGTTTCGTTGATTGCGACGATGGCGAGATGCCGCAGCGATCGCCCTGAGATCAAGCGCGACTGTCGCCCGATGGTAGCCCAGTTGCCGAGCCGCCTCGGCTGTCCAGCCGCGTTTGTCCGCCCAGTCGCTCTGGCCGGCCCGTAGACGCTGCCTCGCGAGCTACGTGTAAAACGTCGGATACATCCCGCCGCGTCGCATGCAAATTGACCAGGAGGCGGGACAGGTCGCCCCTGGAAGTATCGCAGAACTCTGATGAATCAATTTCAATCGCGAGAGAATCGATCACCGACGGATCGACGATCATCTAGCAAAGAAGCGCTCGCTCTACAGCTTCGGCCTCTTAGGATGCTTGTACTGCTTTAGGCACGTTTTAGTTCCTTTTTGCGACGTTCGGGCAGTGGCTCTGGGCTACCGTATCCAGGTTCGGCTGTGAACCGCGGACGATGTTCGCACTCTGGCTCGCGAATGCCTTGCCAACCTTTTTTTATCGTGTGTTGGATAGCGGAAATTGCTCGCGAAGTACCCCACGAAGCCACTTCTTGAGTTGCTCTTTGGTGGAGGTTGGAGTGAGCGGATTTCTGGTTTCTTTGCGGTGGGCGATCCACTGGACCCATATTGCCCGGAACTGATCGGACTGGAGCTCAAGTGGAAGGGAGACAATCATCAACTCGGGGACGAATGTAGCCAGTCGATCCCTCAAACTCATTATTCCATCACTGCGGCGGTGAGCTGCGGAAATTTTAAGGAGATCCACCGAATAGTCGCGCGGCAAGACGATGGATGATTCCGAATTCCACCAGCTAATGTTTACAAGCTGAATACCGTACGGCAGGCAAAGTTGCTCCCAAAGAGGATACATCTTGATCTTGATCGAGAGGCCGGCCATATTCCGGACCGCCAACAGAAGGGTGTCGACGAGTGATTTCCTAACCGAATTTGTTTAGTGGATTGGTTAGTATATTTGCGGCGTGAGGTGGCGACTGAGACGAGTAATGGCAGCCCTGACCAACACCATAGGAAGGCTCGAAAACGCAAAATTCCCGGCAAAATCGCGTTGTTTGACGGGCCTTGGCAGGCAATGGCGAGAGTACGCCCAGTTGGATTCGAACCAACGACCTACGGATTAGAAGTCCGTTGCTCTATCCAGCTGAGCTATGGGCGCAAAATGACTTTTTTCCAGTGTTTTCGTTGTTCAATCGAGTTTCTGACCAAACGTGTCAAATGGGTATGTGACACCTGTTGTGACACCCAGACGGTTAAATTGGCTTCGTTCAAAAACTCAAATTCTTCGCTGATGATAAAGAAACACGCAAAACCCAACAAGCCATACGCCGCATGCCCCTCATTTGGATTTATGCAACGATCCAGCGCCTCGGGTCGCGACTTTCGAGCCAAGATGGAAGTGACATCGATTCACTGCTGCGGAGCTCCGAGTACTTATCGGGTGCTGTCAGGCGAGTTTCCTCATCCGCGTCACCTAACTATCTCTTAGGAAATCAGCCCGCGAGGTGTTTCCGCCGCGTTCCGCAGTTTTTCCGCAGTTTTTCCGCCGCGTGATGAGTCTTCCGATCAAGCCGTGGGGTCCAAATTAGCCGCTCCAATCCGATGATATAACATCCGGAAAAGCGGTTATATGGTTGCTGGCAGCTGAGATCTAATTCTACAAATAGCATGTGCCACAAGCGACACTGTTCTGTGACGGTCACTATTCGCTCGACGCATCAGATACGCGAGCCTCTGTGCATAACTTGCATCAATGTAGCGATAAAAAGTAACGTGAAGCATCTTTCTTGCGTTTAAAGACGTCACGATCGAGCGATTGGGGTGTACACAGGAAAGGATTGCTGTAGGATAGGCGGCCGCTTCGGAGCGAATTGGACTGACACTCAGGCCGAGTTGCGAAGCGCATTCACAGGAATTAGACGTAATGGCTGAAGGCACTATCAAGCGTATCACGGACAAAGGGTTCGGATTTATCGAGAACGGATCAGACAAGGATTTGTTTTTTCACTCATCCAGTGTTGAAGGTGCGAGTTTTGATCAACTCCGCGAAGGACAACGAGTGTCCTACACCGAAGCACGCGGTCAAAAAGGCCCATGCGCCGAAAACGTCCGCCCTGCATAACTGAGTCAGTGGACTAGCAAGAGCCTATAGTACTCTCCGGTCCGGAAGTCAGGCATTTGCCCAATAAGGATTTGTACCGAGAGCGGATTAGTTTTCTCAACGAAACTTGTCCGCTCACAAAGGGACAACCTAAGAACCCATGAACTGCTAGTCTTAGCAGTGATCTAACCGACGATCCCGCATAGGTGCTCAGCACCTGCGGAGTCGGTTACTGGTTCAGCGAATTTTCCATTCGCACTTCTTCGATGTTTGCACCTGATTCATGAGCAAGTGTTGTTCGTAGAGTCGATGCATTCGACATTCCTGCATTGGTGTTCAATGGAGACCCGTTGCATAGAGGCTGCTGGTTGATGCATGGTAATCGTTATTCTCGTAGTTGAACATTTCAATTAAGGCAAGTGGCGGTCCTTACTTTACGTTCACAACTGTATGTCTACTTGAGTCTGGAATGACCAATCGTTGTGGCCCCCTGGAATCAAATGAAAAATCGCATTTGGGCATGCGTCGGCGAGCTCTCTAGCATGATGAACCGGTATGACTTTGTCCGCTTCAGCACCATAGATCTCGAGCTTCCCGCGATACCCGCTCAAAGCGTCAATGTTGTCCCAGCGATCTAGGAGCAGCAACCCAACGGGCAGAAAAAAGAACCGCCGCGCCGCAACGCGATAGAGCGTATCAAAGGGTGTAATCAAGACAATTTTTTCGGGCGGCCGGGGAGAATTTGCAAGCGCCGATGCTGGTCCACTCCCAATCGATTCGCCAACGACACAGACGGGTATTCCTGGATGTTGCGTTCGAAGCAGATCGAATGCCTGTTGCGCAGCGGCGTTGATAGATTCTCTCGACGGCGATCCATCGCGCGCCCCGTAACCCGGATATTCCAAGACGTACAACGCGTCTTCATCCGAAAAATGATCTAACGCATAATCGCGGTCAGACGCTTGCCCAGCGTTACCGTGCATCATTAGCCAGACGGTCTTAGGTGATGCTACTTCGCGACAAAAGCCAATCGGCTGCCGATCAGCCGTCCAAGACAGCAGCCGAGATGAAGGATCGTTGTGGCTTGGAAAATAGAGGAGCGATCTTTGAATGAAAAAGATAAACAGACAAAATACAACGTAGACCGCTCCATATCGGATGGCGACACGAAGCAATCGTTTTCTCACGGGTGGAGATGGCATAAGTGTGAGTTCCGACTAGGTCAAGTATTCTGCTGCCGACGTGTGCAAGTAGTGAGATAATTGTGGTTGATCAGGAAACGTCGGCTATTGTGAAGTTGTGATCGCGATCTCATTTTAGTGCAATCGCTCGTGCTCGTGCTCGTGCTCGTGCTCGTGCTCAAACTCAAACTCAAACTCAAAATTCTGCACACCGCTCGGAACGATCATCGTTTATCGCCTCAACCAACTCGATCCGCTTGAAGTTTGCTACTTCGGTGAGTTTTTTCACGAAGTGTGAGTTGATCGCGAATTGAGGAAAGCGAAGTTGTTGATTGCCGAGGGGTTAAGTTCGGTTATCTGTTGTTAAACATCAGGACGTAGCTGATGCTCCCTTTCGAGCACGAGGGCGAGCACGAGCACGAGCACGAGGGCGAGGGCGAGGGCGCGGGCGAGGGCGAGGGCGAGGGCGAGGGCGAGGTTGCGCAGCTAGGGATTGTGCTGCAAATCCAATTGTGTTCTTCCTTCCTGCAGGGCAAGCTCGTAGGTGTTGTGAAAGTTAAATTCGTCGAGATGAATTGCGATTTCTTCTTCCATCGTATCGTTGTAGGCCGAATCGTAGCTCATCTGTGCGGACGTTGGGCAGCATCCATACGAGCGAATTAATATTGCGCCGCAAAGATCATGAAATGCGATCGCTGTTTCGTTAAAGGCTGAGGAACGTTTTCCGCCAATTCGAAACTGAAGATTGCCGATCTCAATGGCGTGCTGAGCGTCGGCGCGGCCCTGCCGAGTTGCGTAGAAGGCGCGGACTTCATCGAGCCCAAATTGCCCACAAAGGAAGAGCAGAGCACCTAGTACGAGCCATTCAGCAACAGGCAACTTTCGAAGGAAATGGCGAGTTTGTTTCTGTACGCCTGACATGGGTGTGATCTTTGACGTGGAATTTACTTGTATGCCGAATTCCGAATTCAGTTTCTAAATCAAATAAGGCAACACCAGAATCCAAAGTAGCAGCGGAACGTTGCTCGCCAAGCCAATTATAGCCAGTTGTCCACAACGAGTGAGGTTGTATGCTCGATTTCCATCGTCGCTAGAGATGGCGATCGAAAATGCAACAAGCATTGCAACGACAATGGCTGAACAACCCACGAGTGATAGGGTCATTGTCAGAAGTAATGCCATGACAAAGAACGTCGGCACCCTGGCTGCTAAGAATTGAATCGCTACGGTTGCAATAGCAACAACAAGAGTGAGCGCGAATAGCGAGCGAAGTTTGTATTGTTTCGTGATGACTTTGTGGCTCCCAATCAGAGCAAGTGAAATCCATCCCTTCCTCATCGATACGGAATAAGGTATTCATCTTGGACCAGTTGCTCAACCGTGCAAGCTTCTCCGCCATTGTAAGTTAACAGTGAACGTACAACAGCAGCGGGCGTTTTTGGAGAGAGCCTAAAGGCTGTGCCATCGGCCATCACAATGGATGGTCCAGCGGGGTGATTGGAAGAGATAGAAGGCCCATGCGCCGAGTTGATTTCAAATGACATTTCGTCGAAGGGAAGATCCTTTGGTTCGGACCAATAAATGTTTAAGTCTCGCGTTTCTGCAATTAAGATCGTAGTGCTCGCGCCATCAGGAATGTTTGACAATAGTCTAGTTTCCGTCCCGGGCCAAAGCGTTAGAGGTCCTGTAACGGCAACAACATTGGCTGTGTAACTCAATGTTGATTGATGGCCGCAGCAGTGAAACCATTTCGCAAAATCTAGGGGACCTTCGAAAGGTCCGATATCCTTTGAGTGCGCCACTGGCCGATCAAAATGGAATATATGTCCGTTGATCAGCCGTGTATTCTTCGATCCATCCCAGGGATCGTCCAGTTCATATATCGGGGGCATTGCCACGACATAATTGAGGATTAGGGGGCGCCAACTGTGCTTCGGTTTTCCATCGTCGCCGAGAGTAATTGCAGGAGGGAGCGTCCCGTAAGCATCATGGTAGTTCATGAGCGCGAGGCCAATAAATTTAAACGTATTTCCGCAGGACATTTCACAAGCAGCGTTGCGAGCTACCTTTACAAAATAGGCGAGCAGCATCCCTACGCAGATGACAATGCCCGCAGCAAGTATTCTAAATTTCACTCGAGCCTGCCTTGCGATTCTCCGCCATAGTAGCTGTAGTCTACACTCGGGGATTGCGTTTCATAATAACAAGAGCATCGCCCGCCATTAATACCGCGGTGGGGCTGGGATTGAGATCTGCCCCGCCATCTTTTCGCAAGATTGCCACTGGCAGCAAGCGACCTGTTGCTTCTTTTTCCACATCGCCGACGCAGCGGTGCAACCATGGAGAGTTGGGAGTAATTTCGATTTCTTCTATATCCAGCCCCAAGTCATTGAGGTGGTTAGCAAAGTCAATTTTCGACTGTGTTTGAACGCCCAGGATGTCGCCCGCATTGGGATGCAAAATCATGTGCGCGATGCGGTCGGCACCGATGTGCGCTGGCAAAACTACGCGATTGGCTCCTGCCTGGATTAACTTTTGTTTTGTTGTGGGAACTTCGCCCCTTGCAATAATTTGAATTGTCGGATTCATGTTCCGAGCGCTGAGAGTGATAAAAACATTGGCTGCGTCGTTGGGTAGCACAGTGGCAAGGACTCTCGCTCGCGAGATGCCTGCGGCTCGGAGTACAACTTCATCCGTGGCTTCGCCATGCAGTGTCAGCCAACCCGCTTCCCTTGCTTCAGCGACTCGAGGCAAAGAATTATCGAGGATCACAAAGTGCTGATGACCCGCTTCCAACTGCGTCGCTATCATGCGACCGATGCGTCCAAAGCCACAAATGATCGCGTGGTTCTTGAGCTTTTCGATTTCATTTTCCATTCTTTTTCCTCCCAAGGCCCGTTGAATTTGGGATTCCGTGAGCCATTGCACGAGAGTACCCGAAACCAAAATAATTCCTGTGCACCCGAGCACGATCAGGGCGATGGTCCAAGCCCTCAACCAGGGCGTTTCTATAGGAGCGACTTCACCAAAACCTACGCTAAATGCAGTGATAATCACCATGTAAATTGAATCGCTCCAGGACCAGCCAGCCAGTCGGTATCCGATCGTAAAGACGACCATCACCAATCCTACAAAAGAGGCGGCAAACAGTAAGTTTGCCTTTGGACGGCTCATCTCTGTGGTCATGGATTCAACTTGATCCTCGGGCAAACGCGTTACCTAATTCTGCCGCTATCTTAACTAGAAATCCCTCTGCAGAAACCGAGGGGCTGATAACTTATTGCCGCAGGCGCCTCCTGAGTGGGAGTGTCCTTAGATTTGCTTTATTCACTCCAATCGTTAAGGTCACGAGAGTCCGTGCAGCAATATTTGAGGTGAATCACCGAGTTCGAACGAGTCGATGCTAATTCAAGGGAGTTTCGGAGGACGATTACTGGAGATCAAATTCACGGGAACAACGGCCAATAGCGATTTCTCAACCTGGGGTTTAACCCTAGAATGCCATTAGCGGAGTGGGAATGTCCCCTCCTAACGCTTCCTCTTGATTGTCCGTCGTCTTGCTATGACGTTCCTTAATGCGACGTTACTATTTGGGCTATTGTCGATGGCAATTCCGATTGCCCTACATCTGCTCGGACGTCGCGAACCGAAAAGAGTTCTTTTTCCAGCAGTCCGTTTTTTAACGCAGCGACTGGAGACCAATCGACGCAAGTTGCAGGTGCGCCGCTGGGTATTGCTGACCATGAGGCTGGCCTTAGTTGCCCTTTTTGCTATCGCATTGGCGCAACCACAAATTCACCGAGCCATGGTTGCGACATGGTTGGGGGTCGCTGGACTGGGCGCATTGGGACTATTGCTGGTCGGCCTAGGAATGTGGGGAATGACCGTGGGTATCGAAGCCAAGTTGCGAAACGGTTTGATAGTTCTAGGAGCGATTGTATTACTATTGGCCGGAGGTTGGGGTACTAAGATATTGGCTAGCGGACCACGTCCGATTGCTCCAACAACTGCGCCTGCGGCCGTGGTGTTATTGATCGATAACGTGCCGACGCTATCGATGTTGGATACGGATGGTCAATCGAATTTGGACAAGGCCAAGGAGATGGCCAATTTCATACTTTCGCGATATCCGCTTGAAAGTCGTTTGTCTTTGTTAGACCGTTCTGCTCGGCCTGCCGCTTTTGCTTTGGACTCCAGCGCGATACAGCGCGGTCTGTCGGCTATGGACATCGAACAATCGCCTCGCCCAATGAAGGAGCGGATCGATGCAGCGATTCGTTTGCTGCGAACAAGCGACTTACCTAGAAAAACTTTGTTTGTTGTTTCGGATATCACTTCATCGAGCTGGGGTGAATCCAATGAAGCCATGGAAAATTCGCTATTGCCACTGCTGCAAGAGTCGCCTGCTGTAACCATTCAGATTGTTGATATCGGTGCCGAGCAATATCAGAATCAGTTGCTTGATCAAATCAAGATTGCCGATGCTACGCCCCCGCGCGACCTATCTGCGATAGTGTCAGTTGCAGTGCGAGAAGAGACTTCGGACAAAATCGCGACCAATGGTGAAGCGGAGCGACCGGTTACCGTTCAAATGCGATTGTTCGAGAACGTGGCGGGTTTGCCGGCCGAGCGTGACGGGGTTGTCGTGATGCCCGACAGTCGCGCAGTGGATCGCAAGACTCTATCGTTGACTTCAGGTGCTGCGATCGCAGAGCTTGTTTTACCACCTCTGTCCATTGGAACGCACCACGGCGTCATCGAACTTTCCACCGCTGACTCTATTGCTATCGACAATAGCCGCTACTTCACTGTTCGAGTTGGTGAACCTCGCCGTGTGCTCATTGTTAGCGACCAACCCGATGATCAGCATGTGCTCGCGTCCATCTTAAATCCCTATGGCGACGACGATCCGCGTGGAGAATACGAAGTCGACCAAGCAACTTTGGCTCAGCTTCGCGACCTTGATCTCTCGCTCTACAAGACCATTGGTTTATTTGACCCAGCTTTGGCACCACCAGCACTGCAAGATAAACTTGAAACTTGGGTTCGTCGAGGCGGGCGACTATTCGTCGCGTTAGGACCAAGTCTTGAAAATGAAAATGCTTTGGCAGCGGTGAAATGGGAGTTGATCGGCAATCCCTTGCGAGTATGGCGAATTCCAGACAATGGGACTTTCTTTCAGGTTGTTTCCGCAACCCATCCGACACTCAATATCCTCACGACCATTCCCGGCGGAGCGCCATGGAACGCATTTCGAGTTCGACACTATTGGCAATTGTCTGATTCGGGAAATTTCAACGAGTTGATGCGATATGCGGGGACGGAGCATCTCGCCATGGGAGAGCGAATTGTGGGCGAGGGGCGAGTCCTGATTTTCACGACTCCGGTCCCAGCGCAGGTTGCGCCTGCGATTCAATGGAACGATTTGTTCAAGTTCTCCACAAGCAACGCATGGGAACTCTATATCGTGTTTGTCCGAGAGATTTTCGAAGATCTTTCCGGAGGACATGAAGCCAGCATGAATGTCGCAGTTGGTGAAAGCCTAGCCTTGAGTGTTCCTGCCGGTGGGTCAACTCGATACCAACTTTTTGCACCCGATCTTGCGCCGGTACCGCTTGATGCAGCAGGCAGTATGATTGTTCCCGGCGCGCCATTAACTGTGGGCAATTATTGGCTTCGGGGCGCAGCGGGCGATCAGCTTGGATTTAGTGCAAATTTGCCGACATTGGCGACGCAACTCGCACGAGTCCAACCGGAGTTTCTGGATCGATTGTTTGGTATCGATCAATATCGTTTGGTGCATGGGATTGATGAGATTCAAATGGCTGAGGGTGAGGCAAGCGATTCGCGTCCTCTCTACTCTTTCGTGATGTTGGCCGCGGCGATATTGTTTGCGCTCGAACAAATACTATCGAATCGATTTTATGCGTCCAGTTCCGCGTCCAATCGAATTGCTGGAGGAAAGCGTGCCAGTGGTGCTTCGGTGGCTGCATCATGAGCGAACTGACCTTTGAACCGATTCTTGATTCTACAATCGCAGTCATCGCACTGGCATTCGTGGGGCTCGCGATCATTGCGGGAATTCGTCCCCAAGGAACAGATGTTTCGCCCAATAAGCGACGACGGTTGATCTTGCTTCGATTGTTAGCAATGGTGGTATTGTTTTTAGCGTTACTGCGACCCTCAATCATTCGTCACGATACTCGACCGGCTTCGGCCACTTTAGGAATTCTCATCGATCAATCGCGCAGTATGAATTTGCCCGTTGGCGATGGATCGAGTCGTTGGGTTGCAGCCAGAGCATTCACCGAAAAGCTTGCAACAGGTCTCGATTCGCTCGATGGCGATCTCGATATTCGCTATTTTGGTTTCGGGCAAGATGTCAATGTGGTTCCTCGCGAATCATTGACGGAATTTTTGCAAGGCGATGCAGATTCGCCATCAACGGATATGGGGTTAGCCCTACGCAGTGCGTTATCGAGCGCTAGTGGGCGACCGCTCGCCGGTGTGATTATGGTGGGTGATGGGACATCGACGGTACCACGTAGCAATCCTGCCGTCAGTGCTCAAACATTGAACTCGCTGGAAGTGCCTCTTTGGACTGTTCCCCTTGGCCCACGGCAATCGGATCAACAATTGCGTGACTGTGCGATTGAAGAAATGCCGGAGTCGTTCAAAGTCTTCGCGAAGAACTTGTTCCGTGTGACTGGAATCGTTAAGACCCGCGGTCTACAAGGGACACCGATTCCCGTTACTTTGTCCTTGATCGATACCAAGGGTCAGGAAAGTCAACTGGCCAGTCGCGAGGTTGTGCCCAAGGGGTCGGAGGAGGCGAGCGTCATCGACATTGAGATTCCAGCACCGATGCCAGGAAATTATCGATTGAAGATGACTGCCGCGACGCAGTCGGGAGAATCACTGACGGAGAACAATTCGCAAGTAGCATTTCTCGATGTCCGTGAGGGTGGCGGACGAATCTTGTATCTGGAAGGTGAACCTCGCTATGAGCAACTCTATCTGCGTCGCTCGCTTAACGACTCACCCGATTTCGAGCTCAATTATGTATGGATCGATCGCGCTACTTCGGACCAATGGCCGGTCGACTTGGGGGATTCTCTCGAACCTGGAAAATACGACGTCTATATTCTCGGAGATGTTCATGCCGATGCTTTTGGGAAAGCTGCCTTGCAAAAACTAGCTGACCGAGTGGATGAAGGGAGCGGCCTGTTGATGACGGGAGGTCAGCACAGTTTTGATGCAGGTGGTTATGCCAACACACCGCTCGCTTTGCCTCTGCCTGTTCGCATGGATGCCAAGCAACGTGTCTCTGCTAAGCAACCCGCCCCAGATGCGACTCAATTAACACAACAAATCTCACCAATACCCTCATTGCCACATCCCATCACTCAGCTCACAACCAAAGGTGATAATGCCGAAGTGTGGCGTCGACTAAAGCCGCTACTGGGAGCCAACCGCTGGCTCGGCCCCAAGGTGAGTCCCGGAATTTCGGTTTTGCTGGAATCCAGTGCAAGTGAACCGCTGTTGGTCGTTGGGCAGTTTGGTGCGGGACGAACAGCTGCGTTCGCGGGGGATAGTACTTGGCAATGGTGGCTGCAAGGCCAAAGCGATGTACATCGGAGATTTTGGCGACAATTGCTTCTTTGGCTGTTAGCTCGTGACGCGCCAGCAGCTGACACCGTTTGGGCACAACTATCTTCTCGGCGGTTCAATAGAAGTGAGCCAGCAACTTTGGTTGCAGGCATCCAGACACTAAGTGAGGAGAAGGGCTCGCTTCGGTTCACTGCCGAGGTCGTTGGTGAAGATGGCAGAGCAACCCCGGTCGTGTTGCAGAAGGTCCCTGCGTCCGTGCCACCTGATAAGACAGCGCCCGCCGTTACCGGTACGTTGCCGGAGTTGCCAGGTGGAATCTATACCTTGCGCGTGAGTGCTCAAGGTGCCAGCGTTCAAGGCAACAGCGCTCAAGGCAACAGCGCTCAAGGCAACGGCGCTCAAGGCAACGGTGCAAAATTTGACCCGGCAGAGATCCTGTTTCAGGTTTTGGATATTGATATTGAGCTAAGTAATCCGGTTGCCGAAATCTCCCGGATGGAGCAATTAGCTGCGCTCACTGAATCGGCTGGAGGTCGTTCATTCCGGGCCGACCAGGTGAACGAATTGATCGAACAAATTCAGTCGATTCGGCAGAAATCGGAGCTCCCTGTTGTAGAAAAATTTCGCCTGGGTGATGATCGCTGGAGCGGCTGGATATTAACCACTCTATTCGTGGGTCTTTTGGGCTTGGAGTGGTATTATCGGAAAAGCTGGGGAATGGCCTGACGTTTCGACTGTGCGTCTTTGATCATGCGGCTTAATCCAACCAATCTCCTGCAGCGAGGCGATCAGGCACGTAGACCTCGGTGACATAGCTAATATCTTTGGAGATCAGAGCTTCGACCTCAAGTTTGAAATCATTGTCGAGCATTTTGTTGATCTCTTTTTGCCAGCTCTTCTTCGCTTCGAACCAAGGATACTGGGCAATCTGTTTTGCTCGCTTTTTGTCGTTATCGTTTAGCTTGATCGTTACATTGGGATTGAGATCGCAACGTTCAAGATCGATGCTGCGGATACCCAGGTAGCGACAGTCGGGGATCGCCATTCGTTGGCTTTCAAATGCCAGGTTAATACTTCCTTGCTTGATCACGCTATAGATGTAATACCCCCACGGGTCATTATCCAACAAGCAATAGACAGGAAGGTTTAATTCATAATGCATTCGGTGAAGCAAGCGTCGAACTCCGCGTGGTGGCTGACCGCTACCATGCGTAAGAATACAATTGTGTTTGCGCCAAAATTTATCTTCATTGAATCGTTGCCAGACCGTATCTTTTTCAACATGAAGAATGAATTTTGCGTCGCATTTGGTGAATTTTAAGCGATCGGGTTCAACGATCGAGGGAATGGAGTAGCCTCCAGAACCCATGCGACTGCAATCGATCACATCCCCCGAGTCGTTGAGGGTAATAAGGCCGACCATCGAGCCTCGCGTTTGCGCGTAGAGGTGGAGTTCTTCGCGAAGTGCACCTGCGAGAACCTCCAAGTCTTCAACAACCGTATCGGACTCGCTTTGGTCGCTAAAGGTCTCTTCCTTAGTCCCTTCGATAGTGTGTTTGAGCAGGTAGTACAGACCTCGGATACTGGTAGTTTTACCTTGATTGATCAGCTTTGTGCACCCGCTCCCCGCAAGCATTGTTTGCATGTAGGCTTTTGCTTGGTGCAAATTAAAGAGTTCACGGCGATTCGTTTTATCGCCCATTTCGATAAAACGTTTCTTGCGATTGAACTTGGCATTGGACAAATTTCGCGAGGGGATATCGAGATGGGGATCACTGTGCTGTGAGGCGAGTTTAACAACTTGATTCGCCATGGATTTCAGGCGATTCATGGTGTCAATGTCGCGCCCTTTAAGTTCTACATTGGGCGAACTGGATTCATCACCAAAGCTGCGACTGGATTTCTTTTTAGCCATGGAATCTATTTCAAATTTTGCGGTTGTGAACGATGGAAAAGACTAAATGAGAAAAAGATCTTGACGATGAACTTATTCGTCAAACAACGATGCTTCTTCATCTGGCAATTCTTCGTTGGCTTCTTCTTCAAGAATGACTTTACCGAATTCGTCCAAGCGAACATCCGCATCGGAGGTTTTGCTTTTGGCAACTTCTAGCAATTGATTGTAGATCGCGTCACGATCGGAACCATTGATCATACTAACGGCACCAGCAACTTCACCAAGATAGCGAAGGAAGACGCTTCTTCGCTCTGCTTGTTGGCGAATGGTTTTTCGCTTTCGCATGAAGGAGGCTAGCGAGCGTCCAACCGTTTGAATTGCGAGTCGAAGTTCTTTTTCGATTTCAGGATAGTTCGCGACAGCCTCTTTGGATTCGCTCGTAAAGGGAACCCAGACGCTAGCGATATGAGCAATAATCGTAACTGGACCATTTGGTAAATTCCCCCGCGATTGGGTCAGACCGTACGATCGCCAATTGGTAGTCAACACTGACTGCGTGATGGCGCATGCACCGGCCTGAAATTGCAACGGAACGCGATTGGCGAAACGGAGTACTTGGCACGATTGTCCTTCGCTGATGTTGATCTCATGCAACGCCTCATGCAATTTTTGCATCTCTGGTTTTTTGAGATTGCTGGGGCCTTTTCGCGTTGGAAGGCCAGTCGATTTGATGATCTTGTCCGCCGCATCGGGGCCGATACCGCTGAACGTATTGATCAAGAATTGGCGCAGGGTCCGAGCGTCACTTTGGGCAATCAATTCTTCTAATTCGTCGCGTGCTACCCGCTGCGTTTGAGGCGCACCGCCATAGGCGAGCCCCACTTCAATTTGGAAAGGGCAGCCTCGATAGACCGAAGGCGGGCGCGTCACCGTATCGTGGAATTCTCCTGGGACCACACTCTTTAGGCCCTTGAGTAGAAGTTCGCGTCCGATCGGAACCACACAGTCGGTGGAGGGTGGTCGGATCTTGGTGTCCTGCATCGCCTGATACAGTTTGTCGGCTTGAGCGCGTCCGATTTTTCCAGTGCTAACGCGAGTGCTGATGCCTGCCGCTTCGCAGATTTTTGAGGCGACAAAGGGAGTCACGCAGGAAAACGACTCTTTCAGGAACTGCACCACAGAATTTGATTTATCATCACTCAGCAGAGTGATCAATCTTCCCAGTTCGATACCGTAAGGGTGCGGTTTAATTTCCTTCGCTTCTACCGGCAATTCATTCGCTGTACGCCAATAGGTGGTTTCATTTCCTTCTGGATCTCGATAGTGGATCGTCACATGGGGATTGGCGATTGCTGTCTGTGAGAGGTACTCATCGACGCTGCCTCGACCTCGCTTATAAACGGCCGCCAATTCGATGGCCACGCGAGTTCCATGTGCGACCGGCTCGGGGGGGCCATCGAGACGGGGGATTTCGCCTTCCCAAGCGATACCGTTATCCGCAAAATACTTGTTTCCTTTTTCGCCCGGGGGAATATCGATACCCTCCCCTTTTCCATTGACGATTTCCGGTGCATTTTTCTTCGTATCGATTTGCAATTCGAAGTAGTGCGCTGGTTTGCGAATAGAGATTTTGCTGACGATGCGGACCGGTTGCCCGCTCGTTAGCATGCCGTTCATTCCGGCCGCACTGATGCCGATGCCTTGCTGGCCTCGACTCATCCTCAGCCGATGGAATTTCGAGCCATACAGCAATTTCCCAAAGATCAAGGGGATCTGCTTTTTGACGATGCCTGGTCCATTGTCCTGAACCGAGATACGAAATCGCCCAGGTTGGGTTACATCGATTTGCACCCAAAGCACGGGTAGGATACCGGCTTCTTCGCACGCATCGAGCGAGTTATCCACGGCCTCTTTGACGGTGGTTAACAGAGCTTTGCGCGGATTGTCAAAACCGAGCAAGTGCTTGTTCTTGGCAAAAAATTCGCTGACCGAGATATCTCGTTGGCTTTTCGCCATATCTTCTGCGGTCGAGCGACGGGCGGGACGGCTAGTCTTTCCGTCAGTTGTTGCAGTCGCCATCTTCTCCTTCGGGCGCTTTTCCAAGTAGGGATATTCCTAGTGGTCTTCTCGGCAGGTGATCGCTTGTTCCTGCACGATCGGATTTGCGGATTGTATCGAATGTTCTCGTTTTGACCCAGACGTCAATTGGGGCAATCCGGGCAAGTTTTGGGTAACTGGGACGACCAGCGTGGAATGGTTAGCGGGGAGGCCTGCGTTTGGTCGAAACTCCCCAATGACTCTATTTGTAAACTAACACTTTCACTCGACCACGGAGGGACGAGCGTCATGCGTCTTTCGCTTCGCATCACAGCCGTCGCGGCAGCCGTTATGGCGTTTGCTGCCTCGACTCAAAACGTTTCTGCACAAGAGTATATCGTCAGCAGCCAAGTCGTCTCGGACGAAGTTGTGGGTGGCGATTGTGCCAATGGTAACTGTGGCGGCGCTTCGGGCGACGTCGTCAGTGGAGATATGGGAATTGCTGGTGGTGCCAGGACCTATGGGCACCCACATCTGTTCTATAATTATTACACGCACGGCTACAGCAATGGAGTCAATGCACAGATGTATGTCTCGCCACAGCCGGTGCCCCCTTTCGTAGGTCATACCTTCATGACCTACCAACCATTGGAACCCCATCAGTACTTGTATTGGCACAAAGATACCTACCATAACCATTACGACGGTGGCCGCGGATTAAACCGCACTCGCGCCGTTTATTATTCGCCACCCGTTGGAACTGCGGTGCAGAATGTGTATTGGAATTGGTTGCGTCTTCCCCGCTAATCCATGAACCGAAACACGCTCAAACTGGAGTCGATATCAATGAACAGAAAAATCTTGCTGCAACTGCTTGCCTTGGTTGCAGTAATGTGCGGATCGGTTGAACAAGCATCAGCCGAACATCCCTACACCTACACTCATCGCTGGGCTCAACGAGCAGCAGCGACCTACCCATGGCACGGTCCCTACTACAACCAGCAGTACCAGGCGCCCGTAGCTTTGGTCGTTCCGCCAACGGCCCAGATGCGTCAAACGTATTCTTGGGGTGTAAGCCAAAACCTCAGCTATCCAATCCACCATCAATTTGGTGTGGGTGCACCCGGTCCAGGCTATAGCGGTCTGCAAGGCTTTCGCCCAACGCCACAGTGGCCCAGCCACACCGATCAATTCGGAACGTACTACGTTCGCGGCCCTTGGTAAGCCAAGCCCTCTTTGATCGGCCATTGCCTGGCGAACAAATTGGAGTTAGCACAAAAACGAAAGCGGACTCAGGAAACTGAGTCCGCTTTTTTTGCTAACTACTGCACTGAATACTCAGGTGAAGCCAAGTAATTTACTTGTAGCAACCACCACCTGCAAACGTATCTATTCTGCGGCAACTTCCGCTGCACTCTTTTCACATGCGTCACAGAAGCCATTGCGGGACTTTTCGGAGGAACCACTGGTTGAGAAGTTGTTCGTTCCTGCAGTTGATGAATGTTTTCCCGCAATCACTGGCGAGCAACGACGGCACCGCACCATACTGGATGGCAAGCCTGCAACGACGATAGCAGCGAACATCGCCAGCCAGCGGAAGCCACTCGATAATCGACTACGGCGCGAAACCATTGCTTTCCCTGTCTAACTTGAATCACCAGGCAATAAAAAACATGGTTGCGGTCGGCGCTTCGGCTGTCAAGTCGAATCGGTGTCGGTTACCATTCACTCCCCTGCCAACAAAATCCCTACCCCTCAACTCGCGCGAGCCCCTATGCGTCCCATCGTGCAAATTTCGTTAGATCTGACCAATCTTGATGAGGCTCTGCAGACCGCCGAAATGGCGCTGGCCTCAGGTGTCGATTGGTTGGAGGCCGGCACCCCACTCATATTGGCTGAAGGCTTGCGGGCAGTGAAAGGATTGCGCGAGCGTTTTCCGAATACGCCGATCGTCGCTGACCTAAAGACGATGGATGGCGGATACTTGGAAGCGGAAATGATGGCCAAGGCAGGCGCGACACACGTAGTGGTCATGGCCCGCGCTCATGAAGAGACGATCCGCTGCGTGGTGAAAGCTGGAAAAGACTTTGGTATCTCCGTGATGGGCGATAACTTAGGTTGCCCAGATATGGTTGCCGGTGCCAAAATGTTGGAAGATTTGGGGTGCGACTTTGTTGTGCATCACATTGGCTATGACGAGCGTCGCGGCATCGCGGCGCGAGGCTTACGAATGCCAAGCCCGTTAGATCAGTTACGAGAAGTCGTGGATGCGGTCAAGATTCCTGTTCAAGCCGTGGGCGGACTGTCGATCGAACAAGCGATCGATTGTCCAAAGTACGGCGCACCGCTGGTCGTTCTCGGCGCTCCGCTTGCTATAGATGGGGATCGATTTTCACAGGCAGGTGGTGATCTAGCCAAAGTGCTTCGCCAGATCTGCGATGCTGTACATGCCCAAGGCTGAGCGTCTTTCGCGGCAACTGAATCGACCCAATTCAACTTCTACCTTTTTCTCATAGCATCAGATCATGACTCAAACTGCCGTCGTTAATTTTAGTTCGGCCCCGCACAGTGTTCGGCTGGAGGAGATCCCCGATCCTATCATCGGAGAGGATGATTGCTTGATGGAAGTTGCCGCTGTTGGTGTATGTGGTAGCGACCTGCATCAGTGGTTAGGTGAGCACTCCTGGCCTGTCAATTATCCCGTTGTCCTGGGCCATGAGTTTTCCGGGCACGTCGCAGCTGTGGGCCGCAACGTTCGCAATTGGAAAGAAGGAGATCGAGTCTGCAGTGAAACTGCCGCGGTCATCGATCCAGATAGCCCGATGACGCGCATGGGACGCTATAACCTCGATCCGAATCGCAAGGGATTTGGTTATGGTGTCAATGGCGCAATGACGAAGCGGGTCCGTGTACCCGCAAGGTGCTTGCATCGTGTACCCGCGTCGCTTCCCTTGGAACTGGCCGCGCTAACCGAGCCTTGTTGTGTTGCCTATTCCGCGGTAGCAACGCAAGTGAATATTCTGCCAGGGGATCGCGTCTTAGTGATTGGACCGGGACCGATAGGTTTGCTTTGTGGCGCGGTTGCTCACTTGCGCGGTGCCGAAGTGGCTGTAGCGGGACTGCCGAGAGATGCCTCGCGACTAGCAATCGCCGAACAATTTGGTTGCCAGGCGTTAACCAGTGGCGTCGAAGATTGGGCACGGCAGCGAGATGGCCTTGGCGTGGATGGAGTGGTCGACGCAGCGGGAATTTCTTCGACTCTCAAGATGGCGCTCGACCTAGTTCGTCCTGGAGGGTGGATCAGCAAAGTGGGATGGGGACGAGATCCCATCAATTTTTCACTCGATCCACTCGTGCAAAAAAACGTCACGCTGCAAGGATCATTCAGCCACAACTGGTTGATGTGGGAACGCGTGCTAGGACTCTTGGCATCCGGACGACTGGATGTGGCCAAGATCGTGGGTGGACGTTGGTCGCTGGACGATTGGCACACTGCGTTTGAAACAATGCACTCGGGCCAAATCGCTAAATCCCTCTTAGTTGTCAATCCATCCTAAAACGATTATCCAACATCATGAAACTCCACCCAGAAGATCGCGTTCGATTGTCGGCATTTCCCAAATGCTATATCGATACCATTAGTCATGAAAAGTCACTATCCGTTTTCGATTGGATCGAAGAAGCCAAAGGTCTCGATGCCGAGGGATTGGAAATGTACGAAGGGTTCCTTTGGCATCCTGAGGACGAAGGTTATGTGCGCAGTGTGAGTACGGCGATTCGAGATGCCGGTTTTGATATGCCAATGCTTTGTTGCTCGCCCGACTTTACAAACCCCAAAACGGAATTACGACATAGAGCTGTGCAGCATCAGATTCGGATGATCGAAGTGTCCGAGATGCTGGGCGGACCCGGAGTGGTCTGTCGTGTGCTCAGCGGCCAACGCTATCCCGAAGTTCCTCGTGCACAGGGGCTCGACTGGGTCACCGAGTGTATCGAAGCATGTTTGCCCCGCGCAAAAGAACTCGGAGTTATCCTGGGCATTGAAAATCACTACAAGGATGGGCATTGGAAGTATGCTGAGTTCGCGCAAAAGATGGATGTCTTTCTTGAGTTACTGGGACGCATCAAGGAGACGAGAAATTTCGGTGTCCAGTTCGATCCATCGAATGCGATTGTTGCTGGTGACGATCCGCTTGAATTGCTGGAGAAGGTCAAGCACCGTGTTGTCAGCATGCATGCCAGTGATCGCTTCTTGGAGGAAGGGCACACTCTGGAAGAGATTCGCCAAGCAGACGGCACGTTAGGGTACAGCCCTTTTCTGAAGCACGGCGTCATTGGCAAAGGCTTGAACGACTACGATCGTATCTTCACGATACTAGCCAGCGTTGGCTATCAAGGCTGGATCAGCATTGAAGATGGCATGAATGGTTTCGATGAAATGGCAGAATCCCTGCATTTCCTCCGCGCAAAAGTCAACCAATACTTCCCCGCCTAAAAAAGGTGTCGGACACCCTTTCGCTAAAGTACCTGACACCTTTTTGCTAGATTTCGTCGACGGCTTCTTGGATGGCGCGCACTTGTGCGGTGGGGGAGAGCGCGGTTGCCGTTGCGCGTTGTACATCGATGCCGAGGTACTCTCCTAAGCGAAAGGCTAACTGCAGGTCGTGAATACCGTGATATTGATTCACGGGTCGCGCTTCATGATAGATCGTATCTCGATCCGACGCGTAGCCCGATTCAAAGGCGTCAGCGAATTCATCGATCCATGATTGAGGTACGCCTCGCTCCTGGCAATGTGCGACCGACCAGATGTCTACTCCGGTGCACTCACTAAGTAATGCCAAGGCACGCAGGCGAGAAATCACTCTTTCGCGAGGAGTTGATTGATCTTCGCAGCGACGATGAAGTCATTTTCGCTAAGACCACCAATTGCATGAGTGGTCAATTCAATTCTCAATTTCCGATATCCGGTGAGATGCAAATCAGGATGATGTTGCTCCGCTTCTGCCAGTTGGGCGACTGCATTGAGGGCAGCAACCGCATCAAGAAAATTAGCGAAGGTACATTTCAGGAAAATCGTCTTGCCCGAGTCATCCAAAGTCCAGGTAGCAACTTGATCCAGCAAGACTGCAGTGGCACTCGGATCGAGCGGCAGGACGCCACCTTCGCAGGGCACGCACCGCTTCTTAGACAATTCGTTTGGCTGGGTCATATCGTTCGATGTCTTTCAAGCTCACGCGGACCGATCGTTTCGGTTGAACGGTGAGGAGCGGAAATTGGCTGGGGTATTTTCAGGGCCGCCGAGGGCGGGCACGTCTATTTTATCATCGTCGTTGGCTGCGGGCAGGTCACCTGCGCCGCTCTCATCATTCCCATCAGCGCCTTTGTCAGACGGGCTATCTGGATCGTCAGTTTCCGGCACGGGCTTGGATTCTACACCCTGCAATTCAGTCTTCGGCTTTTGGCTCGATTCGGACACACCTTCTGGGACAACGACGGCTGGAGTGGAATATTCCACCACGGGCATGAAAGTCGAATAACCGCCAGAGATCGCAGCGCCGAAGGGATCGTAGTAATTTGGTGCGACGCGTTGAATCACTTGTCTAGGCACCATCACTGTGCGTGTTTCCGGGACAAGCTTTTCGACTTGACGTTGCACCGTTACCTGGCGGGTGACCGTTTCAGGTTCGTAATACTGAACTTCCACTGGTTGTTTGAGTGTTTCGTAAGTCATTTTGGTCGTTTGAATTGGGATACGACGAGTTTTGACTTCGGGAATGTACTTGTACTGCTGAACAGGGACGTTTTCAGTTACCGTTTCCGTTACGGGGCGTTGCACGGTCACGGGGACTCTGCGAGTCTCGACCGTGGGCTGCATGGTGGTGACTTGGACCGGCACGTTCTGAGTAACAACTTCAGTTTGCATCCGCGACACTTGCACGGGCACCTGCTGCTGTACCGTTTCAGGAACGTACTGGGTTTGTGCGACTTGTTGGTTCACATAATTTGGTCGATAAGCCATCTGCGTTTGCACCGTGGGGGGCGTGACGCTGGGAGTCCAGAAGAGTCCTCCGCGATTGACGGCAAGAATGCCAAGTGGCCCGGTGGTTTGATAGGCGCGGGGAACCCACTGGAGTCCATATCCAACGGTACCCGGGGTTACCATTTGTTGTGCAACATAGCCACCCGTGTCAACCACTTGGTTCTGGTAGGTCGTTACGGGACGAAGTGTTGTATAGGCCTGCGTTTGGTAGGAAGTTTCTACGACAGGTCGCTGCACCTGATACTGTTGCTGTTGATAGCGAGTCTCCACGACAGGTCGCATCGTGGTGTACTGCTCAACTCGCTCCGATGTCTCGGTAACCATCGTGGTCTGAGTCCGCTGAACGGGACGAGTCGACGTCTCCAGTACCGCCTTCATCACTGTATATTGCTCGTCGCGGTAGGAAGTCTCCACGACGGGACGTGCGACGGTGTACTCACGATCTTCGGTGCGCGTCTTCAGTACGAATTTGGTTTCGGTTACCTCGCGAGTTTCTGGAACCGTTTCCCAAATGCGGCGATAGGATGTCTCTTGACGAGGTTCCATCACTGTTTCGTACTGCAATCGGTATGCAGGTTGGAAGCAGCATGCGTCCTGTGCCAAGGCGCTTCGGTCCCAGCCCGAATTGATCAACACAAGCGTTCCCAACGCGAGAGGCGCGATTGCTGCCAGTCGTCGGCGAAGCTCGAGCCGTCGGGGAAGTTCGGCGCGATTTGTCAACGAGGTTGGGTTCAACGACGTTGCATTCAACGATGTGGGGTTCAGCAGCTTGGTCATAAGATTAATAGTAGAAAGAGTGTGTGCGAACTCATGTACTGTAGTTTGTTACCGAACTGGATAACATGCAAATCCCTTTTCCTTCGGTTTTCGATAGCAAGTGCAAGTGGGGTCACGATTTAGCGATTCTAAAAAAAATTCAAGAAAAAACGGCACTTTGACGACACTCGTGTCGGCATTTTCTTGCCAAACTGCCTCGCTTGCGCAATTCACGCTACATCCGTTGCCTTTTAACATCATCCGCCCCCCTGGACCTCGAAATCGCATGCTTTCACTGTTGGAGCGAACATACGTCGACGCCACGATGAACTTAGCCGTCGACGAAGCGTTATTGGACTCGGCCGAGGCCGAGATGGGTGGTGAAGTACTAAGACTTTGGGAGTTCCCCGCGTACGCTGCCGTTATCGGTCGAGGGTCTCGAATCGCCGAGGAGGTAGACCTAGTCCAGTGTTCACAGCGGAGCATCCCCGTATTGAGGCGCTGCAGTGGGGGGGCATCTATCGTGGCTGGTCCAGGCTGCCTGATGTATTCGCTCGTATTGAGCATGGCATTGCGACCCGCACTACGTCACCTTGATCGCGCTCACGCGTTTGTAATGGGTTCTTTGACGACAGCACTCGGCCGGCATCTCGAAGGCATTTCCGTGCAGGGGACCTGTGATCTGACCTGGGGTAGCCGCAAGTTTTCAGGAAACAGCGTGCGAGTCGCTCGCGATCATCTGCTCTATCATGGAACATTGCTCTATGAGGCTGAGCTTGAGACAATTGCGAGTTGCCTGAAGATGCCCCCTCGTAAACCAGAATATCGTCAGGACCGCGATCACCGATCGTTTCTAATCAATTTACCGCTCAGCGCGGCCGCAATACGGCAAGCTGTGAGAAACGCGTTTCCTGCCGAGCAGAATATTGACGATGCAGGAGACGGTTACAGGCAACTTGAGGAGCGAGCGAAAGAGCTCGTACTTAGTCGCTACAGTCAGCATCATTGGAACTATCGTCATTAATATTCGGGGCGGCCATTGGAATGGGACGTGGTTTGCGACTGCTTCCCTTTGGCCTATCTTTGTTTACAGGGGAACTCGTCCGCCCCATCCGTTTATCACGCCATTGACGATTTTTAGCTTAGGTTAGGTTATGCGCTTTACTGCTTCGTTCGAAACCATTGCAGCCGATTATCACAGCCACGGTCAGTCGCAAGTTCTTCGATTCTGGGATTCTTTGGATGCCGAGAGTCAAGACAAGTTACTGCAACAGTTGGCCGATGTGGATCTTCCCTTGCTGGATCGTCTGCTTCAAAACGAAGATCCGACAGTTGATTTTGCCGCCTTGGCAAAGCGAGCGAAAGCTCCTCCGGCTGTCCGCGCCGATGGCATTGGAGCTGCATGGCACGGGGCGGAGGCGCTCCAGCGCGGCGAAGATGCGCTGCGGAGTGGCTCCGTAGGCGTGTTGATTGTTGCTGGTGGGCAGGGAACTCGTTTGGGGTTTGATCATCCGAAGGGCCTTTTTCCGATTGGTCCCGTTTCCAATCGGACATTGTTTCAGATGTTCGCAGACTCCATTCAAGGGATCCAGCGCCGCTACGGTTGTCGGATCCCGCTGTATCTCATGACAAGCCCCGCTACACATGAAGAAACGCTCAGCTATTTGCAAACGGAAAAATACTTAGGTTTAGACCCAGATCAAGTTCATTTGTTTTGCCAAGGGACGATGCCTGCCGTCGATGCAAAGAGTGGAAAGCTCCTGCTGGAAAGCCGCGATTCACTCGCGCTCAGCCCCGATGGCCATGGTGGTACCGTTGCGGCTCTACAACGCAGCGGTGCATTGGACGCTCTGAAAATGGCAGGTGTCTCGCAGTTGTTTTATGCTCAAGTCGATAATCCGTTGGTGCGGTTGTGCGATCCCTATTTGATCGGACATCACTTGATGGCGGGAAGTGAGATGACCACACAAGTGGTCCGCAAGCGATTTGCGATGGAGCGTGTCGGAAACGTTGTGCATGTCGATGGGCGAGTTCAGATCATTGAATATAGCGACCTTCCTGAAGAGGCGGCCGAGCGAACCGATGAAGCAGGCAACCTACAGCTTTGGGCAGGCAATATTGCCGTTCACGTGCTCGATATAGAATTTCTGCAAAGAGCCGCAAAGGGGAACGAGCTTCTGCCTTTCCATCGAGCCTTAAAGAAAGTTAGTTACATCGACGAGAAAGGTAACGCTATCGAACCGGATACGCCCAATGCGACAAAGTTCGAACGCTTTATTTTTGACTTGTTACCTGCTGCTGAAAATGCATTTGTCGTAGAAGGCATTGCTGCAGAGATATTCGCACCGGTGAAGAATGCTGAGGGATCTGCCACCGATACGCCCAGTGCAGCAAGACAACAAATATGTTCTTTGCATCGTGCGTGGCTGCGCGACGCGGGGCTTTCCGTCGATGACCAAATTCAAGTTGAGATCAACCCGCGGCTTGCATTGGACGGCGATGAAGTTCGTCTTGCGATGGAGCAAGGCTTATTTCCCCCACCAGGGACGGCAATTACTAAAGACTCTTACTTTGATCGCCCTCCGTCGTAGGCACTTGCAGAATCTATAGTACTGTAGACATTCAGCCCGCTGATGCTTCCGTTTCACTCCCTCCACTTCAAACGATTCTCAATGTTACATGCGGTTATTATGGCCGGAGGCAGCGGGACAAGATTTTGGCCAGCTAGTCGACGCGAGACTCCCAAGCAACTGTTGAATATGGTGGGGAGTCGCTCCATGATTCAATCCACCGTGGATCGCTTGGCCGGACTAGTGCCATTCGACCGTCAAATGGTCGCTACCAATCGGACATTAGTGGACGCCATTGCCGCGCAATTGCCTGAGCTTCGGCACGCCAACATCATCGGAGAGCCGTGCAAGCGAGATACGGCGCCTTGTGTTGGACTTGCCGCTGCATTGCTTGTGGCGCGAGACCCTGAGGCTGTCATGTTGACTCTGCCTGCAGATCATGTCATCGCCACAAACGAACAATTTCAGGCAGCTGTGTGTGAAGGACTCAAATGGATCGAAAAGGATCCCAGGCTGTTTGTCACTTTCGGGATTCGACCGACTTATGCTGCTCAGTCGTTTGGGTACATCGAGCGTGGGCAAGCGCTCTCGAGCGACAATGTTTTTGAAATCGTTCGCTTCCGAGAAAAACCAGACGCCGCAACTGCTCAGAGCTATTTGGACGCCGGCACATTTTACTGGAACAGCGGCATCTTCCTGTGGCGCGCGGAAACGATTCTCAATACGATTGAATCGTATGAACCAGAGATGGGAAAACACCTTCGCGCCATTCAAGCCAGCGTGGGTACAGCTGATTTTGAACAGGTTTTAAACACCCAGTTTGCTGCTATTCAAGGCAAGTCCATCGATTATGCCGTGATGGAGAAGTACCCGCATACGATCACTATCGAAGCGCCGTTCTCCTGGGACGATTTGGGGAGCTGGCAAGCGCTTACCCGGTTGGTTCCGCTGAATAGTGACGGCAATACGGTGCAGGGAAATCATGTGGGGATCGATACTAAAGGTTGCATTGTTCGCACTGAAGGTGACCAAACCATCGTTACGATCGATGTCGAGGACTTGGTGATTGTTCAAGCAGGAAACGCCACATTGGTTGCACCGAAACGCTCGGAAGAGCGTATTCGCGAGGCCGTAAAGAGACTGGAACAGCTAGGGCTGGATGGGCTGTTGTAGGGGGTGCACAGGTAGTTTCTGTGTGCAGGTGATCAGTTTTTTCTTCGGCAATCGATTTTCATCGTTGAGTAAGTCTTTCGCCCAAAGAACGAAGCTGGTACCCTCTTTCGGACTTTGGGAAAGTTTTAACGCGATCGCGTCGATGTTCGAAACGATTCGCGAGAGCTTTGTCCCCAACTTTTTTTCAACGAGCTTTAAGCAAACATCAGCCATGGCAAAACCACACCATAAAGTGAAAAAGGCGAATCACGGTCGCCGACCCGCAAATGCGAAAGCCCGCAAGGCCCGGCGTCGTAAGATTCGTACCTAGACGACTTTGAATCCTACGAGCGAAAGAGATCCGTGGCCACCGGCGATTTCTTAGTCGATCTATCGTTGCTGGACTTTGATGCACCCATTGCGGGCATTGAAGAAATTAGGCGTTACAACCCCCAGCGACATGAGATGGAACAGCTTACCGCGATCCTCTATGAGGACCGTGAAGCTAACGTTTGCGCTGCCTATAAAGATGTAACACGGAATGAGTTTTGGGTACGGGGCCACATGCCCCGAATGCCTCTCATGCCGGGCGTCATCATGTTGGAAGCAGCCGCACAGCTGGCCAGCTATTTTACGCAGCGACACGATTTGCTGGGTGCTGCAATGGTCGGCTTCGGTGGCGTGGATGAAGTTCGCTTCCGAGACCCCGTTATTCCTGGCGATCGGCTGATTCTGATGGTTCGCCTTGATAAAGCCCGCCGCGGCCGGATGATTGTGGCATCCTTCCAAGGGGTCGTCGGGACAACCCTGGTCGTGGAAGGAATCCTTAAAGGAATTCCCATCCCCATCGATGCCATCAATGCAGCGATTGCTGCTGAATCTGGCATGTAAGCTCCACGCTTCAATCGTCTTCAGAACGTTTCCGCCTAGCGATCACCACGGCAATGACCAACACAATTGTTGGCGCAACAATGACCGCTCCCATGACAATTAAGATCATCATGTTGCCAGTGTCAGAAGTTTTGGCCAACATGAGTCGTCTATCGCCTTAACGGTGCTTCAGGGATCCAGGCAGGGCCAGAGATCACTTCGGCTGGTGACCAACCTCCTGGGGGCATTGTAGGTGCCGCGTCATCTTCTGCTACAGAAATTTCTGCTACCGGCGTGAACGGACTGTTCTGTGCTTCGGATACAAACGATGCTGGTTCGTAAGCGATCTTTTGTGCACCGGACAGGCGTTCAAACGCAGCGGTTACTTCCGGCGCTTCTCGGTTGATGGAATCAGCAGTTGCAACGCTTGTTTGAGGTGCTTTTGAATCTGTCGGCCAAAGCGTAGAACGGGCAGTACTGCACCCACTGACAGCCAACCCGCAAATTGCGGCGATCCCACAGAGGTATCGATAGTTGCTGTTGAGTGTCCGCACGTTCGTAATGCCTCCTGCATCAATGGCCTTGGATGCTCAGAGGATCGGGAAAACGAGCTGCGATTTACGATCAATTGTATGGTTATTGAGGGTTGTAAGATTTTGTCGCCATGCAGAACTCGCAAATCCGTCACTGCCGGAACGATCTAGAGAATCCGAACGATCGAAACCATCAAAACAACCGCTACAAATTGACAGCAAGCCGCGGCTTGAGTTTTTCGATTAAGCGATTAGGTAGGCCCATCGCCTGGTTTTACCCTCGCTAGACTGGGGCGCAATCTGCAAAGTTTCGCTATTCGGAATCAGCATTGTTCCCGCAATTTCGTCCAGTGGCTGCAAGATGTGTTCAGCCGAGCACACCTTGTAGGTCGAGCCTAGCCAACCGCTGATTTCCGAGGAACGAATTGCCAAGTCAAACATCAATGCCGGTCTCTGTTCCAGGGTTGTTGGTGCAACACTAATGCTCCAATGGCCTTTGCCGGCGCAGCCAACGCCCAGCGCGGCCAACCCTTGTCCTATGGTTTCCACAGACAATTGTTGTATGGGCGGACTATCTGGCCATTCCGCTTCGGCTCCTGACTCACGCGAACAAAGTAGCAGGGTGATACGCCCCGATTGAACTCTTTCGATGAAGTGGCGAAAGCGATCGCGATGCCACTCAAAACGAACTTGAATTCCATTGCCATCGCTGTCGAGTGCAGATAGAGGAGCGGGGTTTGCGGGCGAAGTCATGGGGAGCAACAGCGAAAGTGCGGAGTGGATTCAAGCGGAGAGAAATCTGATTGCTTCAGGGCGCAACGGAGTGTTCGCAATCGAGCGGTAAATGGGCAAAATTTGTGAGCATTTGCAATCCATTGGCTTGGCTCTTCTCAGGATGAAATTGCGTGGCAAACAGGTTGCGACGCTGGACCATGGCGCAAAAGCGAATGCCGTATTCGGTGTTAAGTGCAATCTCGCTTTCGTTCGTCGGCCGCACAAAATAGGAGTGCACAAAATAGAAGTAGGGATCGGGCGGCGTTCCTTCCAACAACTTGGAAGCGGAGACGTTTTCCGCCGGGGCCTGAACTGTGTTCCAGCCCATGTGTGGCACTTTTAGCCCCAGATCCTTGGGAAATCGAACCACGTCGCCGGCGAGGATACCAAGGCCGCGATGAGTACCCCCTTCAAATCCTGACTCAAACAGCAATTGCAGGCCGAGGCAGATACCCAAGAAGGGTCGCTCGGTGGAGATAAAGTCCACAATAGGCTTTTCCAAATCGCGGCGACGGATTTCAGCAATCGCCTCACCAAAACCACCGACTCCGGGCAAGATCAAACGCTCGGCGGTGGCAATTTCTTTCGGGTTGGATGAAATGACAGCGGCAAACCCGAGTCGTTCAATAGCCTTTTGAACGCTGCGAAGGTTGCCCATTTGGTAATCGACGATAGTAATCATGCGATGAAACTTAGTGAGTCGAGGAATTCTTCCGAAGCTGAGCAAGGAGCCTTAACATAGTCACCTTTCGCTCCGCGAAAGTTCTAAAAAAGCGACGTATAGCAACGCTACTTTCGCGGAGCGAAAGGCGACTATCCAATCAGTAAGCCAATTATTTTCTGACATTCGTCTATTGTTGTGGCTTGGATTGCCTGACCTAGCACTTCTCGTTGCTTGTCAGTAACTGGAACGGGCGCCTCGGCAGCGGGAAGAATGGGTACTAGTTCTTGGACGCAACGCTGGACGAGTTGTTCGATCCCAATCTTTGCCAAAGCCGACACCTCTACTTGTGCTGCCAATCTACCGTCTGCGTTACCAAGCAAGTCTCCTGGAACAATTTTTCCGGTGAATCGTTTGTCCGTGGGGAGCAAGTCGACTTTATTGTAGACAGCGACGACAGGGGATTGAGTTCGCGCCAAAATACTGTGATGTGTCTCGGTTATCCCCTCCGTGGCATCGATGACCAGGAGGACTAGGTCTGCGGCCTTGTGGACATCGGCAGCGAGTTGCACGCCGGTTGCTTCGATCTCGTCCTCTGCAGAACGAACGCCGGCCGTGTCGCTAATGCGGATGGGCCAACCGTCGAATGCCGTGTCGGCAGAGACCACATCGCGGGTCGTACCGGGTTGATCGAAAGTAATTGAACGTTGATAACCCAATAGCGCATTAATCAGGCTACTTTTTCCGACATTGGGTGGTCCTGCGATGACCAATTGCCAGGGTGTAACCAAGTGCTTTCCCAGTGCTTCGAACGCTAGTACTGCTGCGATGCGAGCTCGTAATGCGGGTAAGTCGTCGACAGTTGGATCGGCTTGGATAGCGATCGCCCAATTCCGCATCCGGCCTCGAGACTGATCGAGTGCAATGCCGGCCGTGCGAGCAGTGTTGGTGTGGCACAGTAGATCATGCATCGCCACGAGTTCGGCGGGCAAGCCTCGGGCTGTCTGGTACTGTGCTCCATCGACGCGCTGGACACCCATCTGTTTGAGATCATCCAAGATGCTCTCTACGGCGGCTCTGCCACCGTGGCAATGGACTTCGATTTCGTTTTCGCTAGTGGGAATTACGACGACAGACTCACTCGACTTCCAGTGGCCAAAACGAATTCGATTGATGCCCAGTGGCAACTGACGCAATTCTGTAGCAGGAGAAAAACACTTCAGGACTGCTTCATGGGCCGAGTGACCATGCACGCCGATAACGGCTATTGCCCCGCGACCATCGGCCGTTAATGGCGCAGCAATGAGGGGTAACGATGGATTTTCCAGATCTTTCCTGGGGCGCGCCTCGCCAGCCGCAATGGTTCCCGCCCTAGACGACTGGTCAGACGGGTTCATGCGAGTACGCTTGTGAGGAATTCAATGTTTGCCATGGTTCTTAACAGGTGCTCAGAATGTCAGACGTGACGATCAGTGTCCATGCTCCTGGTAGCACGATTGTGATGAATCGATCGCAATCGGGCAACGCACTATCGCGCTCGCTGGTCCAATCGCTCGAGCAGGCTTTCGACGATTTACACCAAGAAAAACGGGTTCGCTATGTTATTTTGGCAGGATCCGGCAGCCATTTTTGTACCGGGATGGACCTCAAAGAGTTGCACGAGATTCGCTTGCAAGAATCCACCGACAGCCTGCATGCGATGTACGAAGATTGGGACCGCATCGCCGAGTTACTGCAGAAAATGCTCCGCTTTCCAAAACCGATCATCGCAGCGGTGGACGGGGATGCGCTGGGGGCCGGGTTAGCACTCGCCTTAGCCGCTGATTTGGTCGTCGGAACCAATCGGGCTCGCTTTGGCGCGCCGGCGCATCTGCATGGCTTGATTAGCGGGCTGGTCGCACCCTTAGCCGCGTTTCGATTGGGGGGATCCATTGCTGCGCGTCTCGTACTGACGGGAGAACCCGTTTCGGTAGGCTTGGCCCATTCATGGGGGCTGGTCACTCAGGAGACGACCAGCGATCACGTTTGGGTTGCGGCGGACCAATTGGGACAATCGTGCTCGGCTGGTCCAAGCGAAGCCATGCAATTAACGAAACGCTTGCTCAACGAGTCGATTGGAGAGGCATTGGCGAGCCATCTGACGATTGGTGCCGGAATGGGCGCAACGGCTTGTTCGACGGAATCAGCAGCCGAAGGGCTGCGGGCGTTCACCGAAAAACGCCCACCGGTGTGGTCAAAATAGAAAATCGGCTAGACTGGCAACCTGCAAGGCGAGGGGCCATTGCCTCACATCGCCGTCTCCACTTGTTTACGCATTCGAAAGGCGGGAGCCTCTTATTATGAAAGTCGCTACGATTGAGACCGATAAAGGTACGATTAAGTTGGAATTGTTCGATGCGAAGACGCCCAAGACAGTAGCCAACTTTGAAAAGTTGACGACAGAAGGCTTTTACAATGGACTAAAATTCCACCGCGTCATTCCTGATTTCATGGTTCAAGGTGGCTGTCCCAGTGGAACCGGCACGGGCGGACCAGGCTACAAGTTCGCTGATGAATTCGATCCATCGCTAACGCATGATGGACCAGGCATCCTTTCCATGGCGAATGCCGGTCCCAATACAAACGGCTCCCAGTTTTTCATCACTCACGTTGCAACCCCATGGCTCGACGGCAAGCATACGGTCTTCGGCCGCGTCATCGAAGGTCAAGATGTTGTCGATAGCATCGCTCAAGGTGATGTGATGACAACCGTTACGATCAGCGATGGATAGACGCGGTTCTGTTCGATAATCCCAGTCCTATGCGCCGCGTGTTTCTAGGAATCTCCGATGTGCCAGCAATTAAAGCAATCGCTCTCTCTTGGTTGTCTTGGATTGTTGCTGGCTAACCTTTTTTCCACGGGCTTCCTTCACGCGGCCAATGGCCCTATGCAAATCTATGTCGGCACCTATACCGGAGACGGTTCGGAAGACAGCCAAGGCATCTATGTTGTCGATTTTGACGACGAGAGTGGTGCTCTAGGTACACCAAGGCTGGCTGCTAAAACAACCAATCCGTCCTATTTAACGATCGATTCCGACAATCATCGTGTCCTAAGTGTTTCTGAAGTTCGTAGTGGGGATGCCCGCAATGGAGCAGCGCTGGTCAGTTGGCAAATCGAAGCCAACGGACTCTTGAGAGAACTAGGGCGAGCTGCTACCGGCGGTGATGGACCATGCTATGTCGATCTCGAACCACAAAGTCAACTCGCTGGAGTTGCCAATTATGGCGGAGGGAGCGTGGCCGTTTTTCAACTCGACTCGATGGGCGTGCCAACGCGAATTGGATTTGTTCAACACACTGGGCATAGTGTTAACCCTGCACGTCAAGGTGAACCTCATGCACATTCCTTTCAATTCGTCGATGGACGAGAACTCGCGCTGGCTGCTGACCTTGGTACCGACGAATTGATTGTCTATGACCTAGCGGCGAGTGGGCAGCCCATTCGCAACAATCTTTTGACGACCAAGATGACACCAGGGCACGGACCTCGTCACTTTGCATTCTCGCCCGACCGTCGCGCCGTGGCAGTGATTCAAGAAATGAGTTCCACGATGACTCTGCTCTCCTACGACGATGGCAGTATGAAGGTCGTTGCGGAAGCGTCCACTTTTCCAGCGGATTTCACTGCGGGCAATTCAACGGCAGAAGTCCTCTTTCATCCCAACGGTCGGTGGCTCTACGGCAGTAATCGCGGTCACGATTCGATCGCAGTCTTTTCAGTCGATTTAGATAACAAAAAACTAGCCATGCTGGGCACCTACGGTTCAGGTGGAAAGACCCCTCGCAATTTTCGCATTAGTCCCGACGGACGTTGGCTCATTACGGCCAACCAAAGTTCCAATAATCTAGTCGTTTTTCAGATCGCTGAAGATGGAACGCTAGTACCAACCGACCATACGGCGACCATCTCCATGCCGGTTTGCATTAAATTTGTTCCTTAAGAAATTTGCCGACTCAGACACAACTCAACAATTCCACAACTGAACCCCCATCGCGATCATGAAAGCACTTCTGCTTACCGAATACAAACAAATGCAGTTGACCGACGTACCTGAGCCCAGCGTCGGACCTGAGGATGTTCTGGTACGCGTGCATGCCTGTGGAATTTGCGGCAGCGACATTCATGGTTTTGACGGGAGCACCGGACGTCGTATTCCACCATTGGTCATGGGACACGAAGCGGCTGGAGTAATCGAGTCCATCGGCGCGGCGGTAAGTGGTTTCAGCGTCGGAGATCGAGTCACTTTTGATTCCACCGTTTCGTGCGGTCGATGTCACTTTTGTCGCCGAGGTGAGATTAACCTGTGCGATAATCGGCGGGTGCTGGGTGTCTCGTGCGGTGATTATCGTCAGCATGGTGCGTTTGCCGAATTGGTATCCGTCCCCCAAAACATCGTGTATCGATTACCGGATGAGCTTCCCTTCGAATCGGCCGCGTTGATCGAAGCTGTGTCCATTGCGGTCCATGCTGCGAACATCACCGACATCAAGTTGGGTGATACAGTCGTTGTTGTAGGGAGTGGTATGATCGGGTTGCTGGCGATTCAAGCAATTCGATTGAAGGGGGCCGGACTGATCATCGCCACGGATCTTGAAGACAATCGACTAGAACTTGCCAAGCAATTGGGTGCCGACATCACGTTCAATGCTAAAGGTGTTGACATCCCGGCAGAGGTCCGCAAATACACTGAAGGTCGCGGAGCCGATGCAGCCATGGAAGTCGTCGGCCACGTTTCCACAGTGAATGATGCGATTGCCTCTGTGCGGAAAGGTGGAAAGGTAACGCTGGTGGGCAACCTATCCCCTAAAATTGAATTCCCGTTGCAATCGGTTGTGACTCGTGAAATTACGGTAAAGGGAAGTTGTGCATCGCAGGGTGAGTACCCCGAGTGTATTCGCTTGCTGGCCAGTGGTGCGATCAAGGTGTCACCGCTGATTACGGCCAAGGCAACGCTCGCCGAAGGACCAAAATGGTTCGAGCGTTTGTACGAGGGTGTGCCAGGCGCAATGAAAGTTCTCATTTGTCCTCAGGCCTAAGCTGATTGCCGCTCGCATGGATTCCATCATTCATAAGGCGGGATGATGAGTGGTGTTGTTCGTTATGGTGGATTTGATTGCATCCGATGCGCGGCCGCTCTGGCGGTCGTGCTGTTGCACGCCGCCGCTCCCTATCTGCAACATCCTATGCCAGGACTCTCCTGGCCCGTTTTCGATCAAGTAAGCCCCATCGTGGATTGGATTGGGTGGCCGATCGAGCTTTCCATCATGCCATTGTTCTTGATGATGGCAGGCTATTTTGCTGTTCCGCTTCGCTTGCGACAAAGCGACGGCGCATTCCTGAAATCACGCGCGTATCGTTTGCTCGTACCGTTATTGGTGGGCATGATGCTGATTCTGCCGGCTGATTTTTATATTTGGATGATCGGCTGGATTATCGAAGGTCGCATCGAACCAGTGAAAATGCGCAGCCTGAAATTTGAGCCCGGAGTGGCCGACGGGTTGTGGGGCTTCGGACATCTCTGGTTCTTACATTATTTGTTTCTCTACTGCGTCGTTTGGATCTTGGCTCGACACGTCGGTATTGCGAAGCTCTGGGGCCGCCTTTCTCAGAGGGTTCTTATTCAGCTTGCCATTCTAGGTGCAGTGGGGTGGGTAACACTGATCGCCGTGCCGCAAGTGGTCTTTGGATTCCAACATGCGTTCTTGCCCGTACCATCGAAGTGGATCTACAACGGCACATTTTTTGTTGGTGGCATCATGCTGGCATGCCAACAGACTTTTTCTGCCTGGAACCAGCGATATTGTCGATGGACGCTGTTTTGGGCATGCGTGTTTACGATTGCGGGTGCAGCAATAGGAATGCGTTGGCTAGATGGTGACCATTCGTGGTCCCTGCGGATCACCTTGGCAGGCGTCTCAACATTGGCTGCTTGGTCCATGTCGCTGGGGCTGTGTGGCTGGGCAGCTTCACGTCAGTGGGAGAGTCCAGCGGTCATTCGATATTTGGCGGCCGCCTCGCTGTGGGTTTATATGGTACACCATCCCATAGTGGCACTAAGTCATGTGCAGCTTAAAGTTTTGATGCCAGATCTCATGGCCATTGATAAGCTGTTCCTATCGGCGATCAATGGCGTAGCTTTTGGTCTGCTAACCTTCGAAGTATTTGTCCGTCGTCAACCCTTTGCACGCTGGCTTGGAACTCCACAATCGCTTGTAAAAAAGTACCATGCACCGATGGCAACTCCGCTTGAGGCAAGCTGAAAGGACTGCGATTAAACGATCTACCCAGCCGACACAGCACGGCAGCGCCCACGTGCGTGCTCGCAGTCAACTTGACGTCACCATCCAATCGAATAGCAAGAGGTAAAACTGCCGATTATTAGCGCTCATCCGACAGACAAGGAGGCCTGACCCCGGTAGGATCAATCGCTGTGTGTTCTCGCGATGCGTTTTTGCCTCATTGAATGATCCAAGTTGATTAGCACCATCAGCCTTGCAGAGTGACGCAAATTACGGAATCCGAAATGCGAGCTAAACTGACGCGCGATGGACGAACAACAAAGGTCACAGAGGTCCAAAGAGAAAAGACAGTGCATTGAATTCGTACTCGTACTCAGCATCGCGGTACTCGTACTCGTACTCGCTCGTTCCCTCCAATTCGCCGGACGAGTCAAAGGGACTAAACTGTTTAGGAGGATTAACAATGCGCTCGGCAACGCGTTACAATAATTGTGAACAATGAAGCACAATCCGTTTGCGGTGAGCAGTTTCTTAGAAAGAACTTGGTTGTTTATGAGCGAGTCGCGGCCGGTGACCCTTGCCGGGGCGAGGTCTTGTTCGCCCCATAACTTAACTTATTCAAACTATTTTTTTGTGCCCGCATTGTCGGAGCGAATGGGGATCTTCAATGAACGTTCGCAGTATGTTCTTGAGTCAAATTTTGTTGATCGTCGCTGTGGCTTCTTCAATGGTTAACTTTTGTGCTGTTCCAGCGACGGCAGACGAGCCACTTGACTCACTGCTGCATACACTTGAGTGGGCAGACAAAATACTTATTCATTCACATGACCTGGAAATTGTCGAGAGGGGAACTGAGGAATCTGAGCGTTCGGATTCAGTGTCCGAACAGGTAAGGATTTTCCGCGATGTATACCGACATGACACTGGTCAATTTTGTATAAGCGAAGTCGTCGGCTCCTCACAGTTCAATGTCGATACAGGCGACTTAATTGATGCTCGTCACTCGAGAATTTCGCATGGCGATAAGTCCAAGGGGGTAAGGGGATCGATCGATTCTGGTATCAACCTGGCTCGCATCGCGTGTCCGCAAAATGGAGAAGGTTGTTACTCGACTGCACACCCTTTAAGCCTTGCCTCGATGCCGATAACATTTAATGTCCCAGTTACTGGGGGTGCTAAAAGAGCTTTTGACGAGGTGCTTGACTTCCTGGTAACAACCAAGGAGAGTTCGATACAAAGCGTTCAAGTAGAGACGGAGGTGCTGGGGAAGCGGAAGCAGGTGACACGATATCGAATTTTCAGGATGCTGAAGTTCAGCAACGGATTTCCGCATCCATTGCTATACACCTTTGATGTTTCAAATTCGGGAGCTGACAAAGGCCTAGTTCTTAGAATTGAGCTGTCACTTCTGAAGAGCGAAGTTACTGAGTTTCACGATGACAGTGACATTCGATATGTAGAGCGAAGTGTAGCTACGTCCTGGGAGACTTCTCGCTTGTCTGATGGAACAGAATTTGTGCACCCCGTTCAAATCAGGAAGCACTATGCGATAACGGAACCGGTCCGTGAAAATGAAATCATAGTTGTAACATCGCTCAAATGGCACAAGGTTGAGGAAACAAGCGAGAAGTTGTTAAGCTATGACGAGATGGGGAATGAGTGTCGAAAAAATATTAAGCGGGTGGACAATATGCTCAATCGTTGATTCACAGGCGGCCAGATTGATCCTTTCCCAAATTGAGCAAGCGATCGTTTCCGTTCCTTAAGTTATCAGCGACTTTTAGCCAGCGACAGTAATAGCATCGATGCAGCTTGGCGGGACGAGTCAAAGGGGTCAGGCTTATTTCTGCAGTTTCGCACACCAAAGAGGCCTGACCCCTTTGATGCCGTTTAGCGTACCGCAGCGTGGACTTCATTGCAAACTTTTCAACACAGGGTCGACATACCCCGGTAGGATCAATTGCTGTGTGTTCTCGCGATGCGTTATTGCCTCATTGAATGATCCAAGTTGATTAGCACCATCAGCCTTGCAGAGTGACGCAAATTACGGAATCCGAAATGCGAGCTAAACTGACGCGTGATGGACGAACCACAAAGGTCACAGAGGTCCATAGAGAAAAGACAGTGCATTGAATTCGTACTCGTACTCAGCATCGCGGTACTCGTACTCGTACTCGCTCGTTCTCTCCAATTCGCTTATGGTCGAAATCTCAATGATGGCATTACGCTTATATCGAGTACGAGTACCGTTGCACTGAGTACGAGTGCGAGTACGATTTTCCACGGGAACATTTACGGACGAGTCAAAGGGGTCAGGCTTATTTCTGCAGTTTCGCACACCAAAGAGGCCTGACCCCTTTGATTCAAATTAAGTCGATGTAACAGTTTAGTCCCTGGTGTGCGAGTGTGGGTGATAGAAGCGGGACGCGATGGATGCTCGGAGGGTTTGATGGTGACTCACAAATGATTTTTCTTGTCCTCAGCACGCGGGCGTGAGGCCGCACTGGTGGGATTGCCTTCGGCCGATGTCATCGCTTGCCAAGTTCAATAGTATCGGCGCAGCATTGAACCTCGAATGGCGTCGAAAAATCGCTTCGCTGCCAATGTTTCCAAATCGCCGTTTGGACAACTGAGGAACGTTCATTTTGCGGAGCATCGCCAGCGGCTACTTGGGCTGATGCGCGTAGAGTCGCTTCATCACTGCATTGGGAGGCCGCGTCAGTAACTCGAAATAAATGTTGCTGGCGCGGTGACCGTGGAGGCGTGCCGTCTCGGCAATCGTCATCAGTTTTGCCAATCGTTGACCGCCCTCTTCGCTGCGACTGCCGAAGGTGATTTTCCGTAGCACAACCAGTGGACGCAAAGCTCGCTCTGCAAGATTGTTCGTCGGCGGCACTCGGCGGTCGTCAACAAACATCAACCACTCCGTGTAATGACGATTGATTCTGCCTTGTAACTGCACAGACTTCTTATGGGATACCGCAGTCGTGCCTAAGTATTGCAATCGCTCACGCAACCAGATCTCTTCGGCACGTTGTTGATCTTCGTCGAGCAAGCCCGCTCCACGCTGGCGATGGAAAGCACAAGCGCGACGGACATAATCACGAACACCTTTAAAGAACGCGAAGTCCAAAGTCCCTTGCTTGGTAAGCTTCTGCCAATCACGCGCCGTCCGCGCCAAGTGAGCCAAGCACTTTTGTTTCTTGTCGGTCGCATGGGCCGCGTAGCCACAATAACAATCTGTGACCAAAGTACCCGTGAAATGCGGTCCCAGAACGTCTCGAGAGACTTTTCCAGCGCGCGTGGTGTCGAACTGAAAGTGGATGAAATCGTCATTGCCGTGAACCCAGAAATAGGCCCGCTCGCCATCGAGCGTCCAGTACGTTTCGTCGGCATGAACGGGCCCGTCACTACTACCAAGTTTCTTGGCAAT
>JBGTBJ010000049.1:0-4478 GCA_041749395.1 Pirellulaceae bacterium | reverse complement strand
AGCTCCTGAATCCCGATGGCAAAGACGGTCTTTGCGATCCGGATGAAGTACCGACGCCACCGGACGAAGCGATTACCCAGCCCGGTGACTTGTGGATTCTCGGTGACCACCGATTACTCTGTGGCGACTCATCGAAGCCCGCGGATCTCGACCGGCTGCTCGACGGCCAGGTGATTCACTTGGTGAATACCGACCCGCCGTACAACGTGAAGGTCGAACCCCGCAGCAACAACGCCATCGCCGCAGGCAACAGCAGCTTTGCCAACCCGAACAAGCACCATCAGAAGTTCGATCTGGAACGGCATCCCGAGAAAGCCAAGGCGACGCATAAGAAAATGCGTGCCAAGGATCGGCCGCTTGCCAACGACTTCGTGACCGACGAAGCGTTCGACGACCTGCTCGATGCGTGGTTCGGCAACATGGCGCGAGTGCTAGAACCTGGTCGCTGCTTTTACTGCTGGGGCGGCTACGCCAACCTGGGGAATTACCCGCCGTTCCTCAAAAAGAATGAGCTGTACTTCAGCCAGGGGATTGTGTGGGACAAGCAGCATCCGGTGTTGACCCGCAAAGACAGGATGGGTAGCCGTGTGGAGCGTATTGGTTTTGAATGGAGACGAGGAAACATAACCGACACCCGTTTGCACAACTCAAAAAGTCGGGTATCTTGATGTATTCGTCGACGCAAATTCTTTTGGTGAAACAGTTTGGGACAAGAAGCTCACATGCCGTCACATAAAGATTCAGAATTGAAAGCAACCCGCAAAAAGCATGTGCCAACCAGCACTGTGGGGCGAGGTAAAAATGCGCGCATCGATAGTCCTACAGTGATAACTGAATGGCATGATTCATTAGCAAACGTTTGGCAGGGAGACAGTTTAGATCATTACTCCAAATGGCCCAGTCCGGTTTGCATCGTTTCAGATGGTGGCTATGGTGTTTTGGGGTTTGAAGGCGATACGTCGGATCATCTTGATCTGCCAGACTGGTATGAACCGCACATTAAGGCATGGTCGAAAGCCGCAACCCCACAAACGACCTTATGGTTTTGGAACTCTGAAATTGGATGGGCCGCGGTTCATCCAATTTTGGAAAAATACGGTTGGCGATATCAAAATTGCAATGTTTGGAATAAGGGCATATCTCACATTGCGGGAAACGTTAACACAAAAAAAATCCGTAGGTTTCCTGTCGTAAGCGAGGTATGCGTTCAATATGTTTTCGAAGCTAAAATAAATGACTTACAACTCAAGCATTGGCTCCTAAAGGAATGGAAACGAACCGGTTTACCATTGCGTAAGGCGAATGAGGCATGTGGCGTAGCTGATGCAGCAGTACGAAAATACCTTGATCAAGGACATTTGTGGTACTACCCGCCACCAGAGATGTTTGAAAAGCTCCAACAATATGCAAATACACATGGAAAAACTGAGGGGAAACCTTACTTTTCCTTTGACGGCATTAAACCAGCCGATGCAGCTATGTGGTCTAAAATGCGTACAAAATTTTACTGTCCGCATGGAATAACAAACATTTGGGATCGCCCCCCATTGAAAGGCGCAGAAAGACTGCGTGCAGAAGCAGGCGGCGCAATACATTTGAACCAGAAACCTCTCGATTTGATGGATATGTTAATCAAATCGACAACGGACGTTGGTGATGTCGTCTGGGAACCCTTTGGTGGATTGTTTACCGCAACAGTAGCAGCACACAGATCGAATAGACGTTGTTATAGTTGCGAAATTGACAACACCTATTTTCACTACGCTCTTAAAAGGCTTAATGAAGCAATCGTTCGGAATTCACATCCGTTATTCCAAGGCGAGCCTGAAGCCCAGCCTTGAGGACCTGATCTGAGCTTTCCAGCAATCGAACCCAGTTCCTAATTGAAAGTCCTCGTACCTCTGTATCAAGCACTCTAGCCTTGAACGCTTCTATTTCGGGATGAACAATTCGATCCATTTTTGCAAAATTAGTGTCCAATCGATATTGATACCGATATATGAGTTCTCGTTGCAACAATGTCTGGTATTCAAGTGATGGAGAATAGGTTCGCCCATTTGGCCCCCAGGCACGCACGACTTGCTGCGCCTCCCGGAATTGTTCAGGAGTTCCTTGCCACTTGTAACCATTTGTATTTGTTTGCTGAAGATTCCTCGTACGGGCCGTGGTGTCATTCGGTTCTAGTACCAGGTAATCAGGTGGATTGTGGTAGTGCGAATCGCGTGCTGCTGCGACCGACGCTCCAGAAACTGTACATACATCAATTATGACAGGTCGGCCATAAATGATGTGTTCTGGAAGCCAAGCCAGCATCGCGACGTAAGTTTGATCCTCAAGAAAATGGTTTTGAGAGTCTTTGAATCTTGCAGTGATTTCAGTCGCCAATGGAAACCATGCCTTAATTTCAAAACCTGGTGTTGGGGTAACTGCACCTTCAAAAATAGTATCTGGAAAACCAGGGTCTTGGCGTTTCCATCGACCATGCCCAGTGAAATCTGGTTTATCGTTTAAAAATTCAACCGTGTTGAACTCAATCAAGTTTCCTAGAAGAGGTGACAGTTTAGAAACTACTTTTGATAGATTCAGCGCTGCTTCGGGCGAGACAGGTTTCGTGACAGATAGCAAGTCAAAGATGTGACCAGCCATAGTGGCAAGATGATTTCCTGCAAGTTCAATTACTTCGCGTGTTTGCATCTTCTGCCTCTTCGAGGATTAATTTGGACAAGTAAGCATTTATATCTCTCTTGAACATTGAATCCTAGTGATTCAAGAATGTAGGTTTGCAAAATTTCTTTTTACGAATCTGCCACCTCAGCGGCAATAACTTGTTAGAGGGCCAAGTCGTTCGCCCTCACGAAACCCTAAAACGGAGGAAAGTATGGCAACGGGAATGTCGTTCAGTGAATGTGTGGAATTGCGGCTGATGCCGCTGGCCGGAGCTGATCCGGCGTTCGTCCAGGCGGCGGAAATGGAGCGGAACGAAATGTTCCCCATGGCGCTCTCGACCGCCAGTAACCATTTGCGCTCAAGGGGTTACGATGCACGGCCTGAGATGCTCGAAGTCTTGGTCGAGGACGGCGTCATCACGCCCGACGCGAAACTCGGCTGGTCTCGGGAGAATGTCGATGAGGCAGCTGCGTATTTCGAGCGATGTGGCTTGTTTACGCCGTATGCCGCAATGTGCGAAACCATGGGCTGCGGCTACGCCGACTTCCAGCGGGCATTGCGGGCCGCGGCCGAAGCGACATCGAAGCAATACGGTCGCCATGTGCCTGACGACGACCAGTTATTCGTCATGCATCGCGAGCCGCCTCGTGGGGATCGACCAGCTAAGTTGTCGTTCACGCTTTGTGACGATATTCGGGAGCGGCTCGAACGCGGCGAGGAGGTGTGAATGGAAACCACTCCTCTCAAGCCCTTGGAATTGACGCCGGAGTTGCTGAACTCGGCCAAGAAAATGGCGATGTCAATCGCCAAGAAGTATTGCCCGAAGAACGTTGATTTTGACGAGGTCGCGCAGCAGGCATGGTTGCATCTGTATCAGCGACCGCCGTTATTCGATCCGTCTCGTGGGGCGAAACCCACCACGTTGCTCTACTTGGTCATTAAGAGGGCCGTGTTCAAGTATCTGAAGCGCGAGAAACGCATTTCCGATCAACACGTCTCGCTGCAAGACCGGGCGGAATCCGACGTGGATCGCGGTGCTAGGCAGCCCGATTCGCCAGAGCGTAGCACGAAGGAGAATCGTGGTTCATCGGGTTATACCGGTGAAAATCTATTCGACTTCGTCACCTGCCCTGAAACGCAAAACATGCTTCGCATTCTCATGGAGTGCGACTGCAATGTTAGCAAGGCAGCTCGTCGGCTAGGGATCGTCGAAGGCACGATTCGTAGCCGTATCAAAAGGCTAAAGCGACGCTTGCTGCAAGCTGGCTTTAAACCATTCGCAAAGGAGTTCTATGACAACAGCGATTGATGAAATGCTTCTTTCTGCCGCCGAGGTCGAGATTCGGGCCGGCGGCAAACAACCAACGGTCCACATCGTAGCTTACACCGGCGGGTTGATGACAGTACCAGGGTGGGGGCCGATCGTACTCGATCTCTCGGGCATCGATGCCTCCGCCGAGCAGGTCGGCATTCTGGCCGATCACGATTCCCGTCTCTCGGGGATCGTGGGCCACGGCAAAGCGGCGGTTACTAACAACCGCCTGCTGGTGCAGGGTCAGATTGCCGCGACGACCGAGGCCGCGCGGCAAGTCATTGAGTTGGCCCAGGGTGGGTTTCGGTTTCAAGCCAGTGTCGGTGTCGCGCCGCTCGATTACGAACGCGTGCGAGCGGGCGAAACGGTGCAGGTCAACGGTCGGGCGATCAAAGCGCCCGGCAGCGGGTTCACGCTCGTGCGGGCGGGTGTGCTCAAGGAAGTCTCTATCGTCGCCATCGGGGCCGATGCCGGAACATCGGTGTCGATTGCGGCGAGT
>JBGTBJ010000048.1:0-21990 GCA_041749395.1 Pirellulaceae bacterium | reverse complement strand
CGGCAGTCCGTTGGTCGACCAGGCGACGTCGATCCTCGGCGCTTGCCGCCAGTTCGCGAGTAATCGTGGATCATGTGGAAGGCGTGGTCTTTGTCGGCCCAATCAATCCCGACGCAGATGATTTTTTCTGAGGTCATGATGTAGAGGTTCAAGTAGAGTAGAAAGGAACGAAAATCTGGCCGATGAATCACGCGATCGAAGTGCTTATAGATGGTCTTCGGTAGAATTGAGACGTCATCTGAGTATTCGTTGAGCGTGATCCGAACGGACCGCTGCGAAGGTCTTCGGTTAGTCGTCTATGGGCGAATCCCCTAGCGGCAGCCGCGAACGATTCGTCAGCGGTCCGTCGGTCAGAAAAAACCAGCATATTCAGCGGATGGTGAAAAATCCGCCCGCATGGATTAAGCTATTTGCTTGTCCTACGTTTCGAGCTGCCTACGGGCTCCCACTTCGAACAAGCAAGCAATTCGGAATGCGGGGTGACTATAAGCAGAGAACTGTGCTTCAAAGTCACTGCGCAGCGTCCGCCAAGTGGTCTCCACTAACTTGCCTCCTGGAGCTCTGCGACTCCGCTCCAGCCAATCAACTACGAGTCTCGCATCGTCCACTTCCCATCCAAGCTGCAGCCTAGCCAAGGTCTTCGCATATTGAAATTGCTCCTCTTGCGTAGTCGCGTCCGATAAGAGTTTTAATAGATGAGCCTTCGCGCCAGGTGCTTGAAGCTTGACCTGCAACTCAGTAGCCAACCAATTGATTTCTAAACTCGTATTCTGCTCGATGGATTTTAATTGGTTGGTTATGGCAACCTGCAGATCCGCTGCTGGCAATCCCTGACGAATGATAGATAATTGCAGAGCCCGCAGGACGACCAACAGCTCCTCCGAGCTTACAGTTTGCCAATCCAATTGAAGCAGTTTATTAATGAGTTGCGATTGATACCGCTCGTCACCCTGACGAGCCAAGGCAAGCGAGGCCAGGGTAGCTGTGCGCGGTTCGTCAGTGGCTTCGTATCGATCCAGCCAAGCGGTCAAAGGTTGATTTTCTAAGGCGATTCTAGCGGAAAATCGTAGCCAGGGATCTTCACTGTTGAGCACCGGCCAAATTTGATCTAGCGCGTTTGCATCCTGAGTCTGCTGATACCGTTCCATCACGATTCGCTGCGCTCGTGCAGCGCGCCCCTGGGCATCACTTTCCATTTCACTGTCTTGTTTTGCCGCATGCTCGAATCCATCCTGATGGTCTCCCAACCAAGCAACGCGGTAGAGCCCCGATTGCGATCCGCGACCACCAGTAATCAAGTACATCGCACCGTCGGGACCAAACGTCAAATCACAGACATTGAGCGGCCCACCCTCCAGGAATAACTCTGACGTCTTCACTTCGTATGTCGCACCCTTGGGAACGATATCCATCATGATTACCCGTCCTAGTTGCCAGTCTGCAATGAACAGCATCTTCTTATAGCGCTCAGGCCAATTACTGTGATGCCCAAATATCATTCCAGTAGGAGAACTGTAGCCCGTGTCAAAAGTACTGGGCAAACTATCGGGAAACCAAGAGGCCCATTTCCCGGTTCCCCATCGCCATCCATATTCGCCACCCGATATCACATGATTGATCCGCGTGGGGCGGTACCAGGGTAGACCTACGTCCCATTCCATATCAGCATCCCATGTAAACATTTCTCCATCTCGATTGAAGGCCATGTCAAAGGGATTGCGAAATCCGCCCGCTAGGATGCTCCACGATTTACCTTCGGCGTCCACGCGTGCGATATAGCCAACGCGATTGTCCTGCCCGCCATCATGAGGACTTGGCAAACACCAATCGTTTTGCGGATTGCGATAGGGTGAATGAACATCCATGGCATCAGGAAATACAACGTCATTACCACACACCACGTATAACATCTCGTCTGGACCGAGGACGATTTGATTGGTTCCATGTCCATATCGGCTCTGGTAAGGGATCGATTGCAATAGCGTCGGGCTTTCAAATTGCCCATCGCCATTCTCATCGCGCAATCGATATACGCCTTGGCTATCAGTCGCCGCTACATAGATTGAATCATGCGCGTACAGAACTCCTCGTACGTGTCGTAGCGATTCGGTATTAGCCAGTTGCTCGAATGTTGCCGAAGCTCCATCTTCTGCAAGCATCAATCTCCCCAGTCCCTGTTGATCGAGCCCTACCAGGATTCTGCCCTGTGGATCAAATGTCATGCTAATCCAAGAACCCTCTCCCTCTTGCGCCGAACGTAGTAGTTGGACTTCAAACCCCTTGGAGGCGCGAATCGAATCAGGTTGTGTCGCCTGTCGCTCGTCCGCAAGCAAGCGTCCATCGCTCATTCCACTCAGCCCCGAAGTCACAAGCCAAACTAATAGGATTCGCCAATGCATCACAACACTCGCTTCCACCATCGTGAGAGGGTCTTGGGGAACAAACAACGTTTTATCATCTGGCCAAAGAAATGGCTTCATCAGGAATCAGCGCGGGGATCGAATCGCGTATTGGATAACTCCAACTCTGATTTTCATTCATTAATGCTGCATCCAGTGCGCCTACGACCACCTCACCACTTGCATCGCGAGCTTCACCAGCAGCAATTTGGCGGTTGAGCTCCTCGACAATCCCCGGCGGTGCCCATTGCAATGCCTCCCCTGTTCGAGGGCAACGCAAAATGGCGATCAGGGCGTCGGTGAGAACATTCTTTTCAGTGGACACCAGTGCGGTACCTTTGCGAAATTGAACAAATCGACATCGCTTCGTGGAGAAACCGTGAATTGGCACGGTAAATCACTCATAATCCGATGCTTGTAAACCGACATATTACTTTATCCGCGGAACCCTGTCTTATCAGACAACGCCTTGCAGTGCAGACTTTTCCCCAGAGGCCATCGCATGCGAAGCAGCAGTAATTCCCTGTTGATCAACCATTCAAAAGTCGCGTGTCAGCTCGCGCCACCCTCTTGCGACGCGGTGAGACATCGCAGTAGCAACAGCAATGCCATAACCGAAAGAACAGGTAACGGCAGAAGCGTTCGCAGGGGGAATTGGCTTGTCTTCTGCGGTTCGACACTTTTGGCTCAACTAGCTAGTGGTCAAGATGTCGCTTCCAACCGTCATTACGATCCAGCGACCGGAATTACTTACGAGCGACAAATTCGTACCGTTGATCAGCCGACGGTCGAGACAGTCATGGAATCCAAAGTCGTCACGTACTCGCGGCCTGAGTTAGTGACCGAAACAGAGCCCGTCACACGAAACTATTGGACCCCAGTTGTTCAATACGAATGGCAGCCGCGCTGGCGCGGCCTCTGGAATCCTTTTACTCCAGCAACGCTTGAATATCAGTATGTGCCACAAACGCGTTGGGAAGCCAGGAGCGAGACCTACAGCCGTTTGAAGTCGTCCACTCGATGGATCTCGGAACAACGCGTGACCAATGAACCTCGGCTCGTAACATCGATTAAAAAACAGCAAGTCGAAGAGTGGGTAGCCGTGGGCCGGAGCGCGCCAAACAGCGGCAACGCCAGCACTTTCGCGGGGACTAATGCTAACGCGATTGACTCCACTCGCGTAGCAACCTTGCCGGCGAATCCCAACTCGACATTGCGTCCGCTTTCGGCTCCTTTGCAAAGCCCTAGCGCTTCAAGTATTAGGCCAAGTCTCTCAGGCGGCATGCGCCCAACGGTACTGGATCCCTATAGCACGAGATCCTACTCAAACGGTTCTATATTCCGCTAACCATCGCGGGACGCGAAACGATGCGGTGATCTTCGAGCCGGTGCTTCCGCTAGCATTCATTGGCTGCGATCCAGAACTTCCGCGATCGACGCACGCATGGCAACTTCGTCGATCTCATGAACATTGACGGCTTGGCCGATGCTCTTCAATAACGTCAGCGTTAATCTTCCACCAAGGTGCTGGCGAAACTCTTCCAGACCAAGAAGCAGACTATCGCAGTCTCGCAGCAAGGGGTGTGAAATTGGTAACCGGAGAGCCTGCAAACACCTCAACACTCGCTCGGTATCGGTAGCAGAAAATCCAAGGACATTACGGCTGTAAACGGTATCAATGGCAACCCCAATAGAGACTGCTTCACCATGCCGAATGCGATAATCACTCAACGGCTCCAAACGATGTGCCGACCAATGCCCAAAATCGAGTGGCCGCGCTTCCAGCATCTCGAAGGGATCCCCCTCGCCCGTAATATGACGCAAATGCAACAGCACGGAATCGCGAATCGCGGTACTGGTAGCAACATCCTCTCGCGCTACGATTTCCGCGGCATGCTGCTCCACATATGCAAAAATTTCTGGACTCTTAAGTAGCGATACTTTGACCACTTCGCTGAAACCGTTGTGAAATTCGCGATCAGGCAGCGTCCGCAGTAGGTGATGGTCATTGATCACCCCCCAGGGAACAGTGAAAGTTCCCTTCCAGTTTTTCTTCCCAAACCAATTCACTGCCGTCTTCACCCCCACCCCTGAATCGGCCTGGGCAAGCGTCGTAGTGGGTAATCGAACGAGCCGTATTCCACGATGAGCAATCGAAGCGGCATACCCAACGGCGTCTAAAACCGCTCCACCACCAATAACCACTACGTAACTACGACGATCAAGCGAATGTCTGTAAAAATGTTCCAGCAACCCATTGATCAATGCAGGATCATTTTTACACGCTTCGCCTCCACCAAGAAGTCGAGGCTCCTCCACTAAGTGAACCCGATCGGCCGCAGCAGCAAAAAGTGCACACAAACGTGAATAGACGTCGTGGTCAGCGTGGTTCAACGAGGCATCGACAAAGACCATCGCCCGCGGCCGCTCCTCTCCCGATGGTTCCAATAGATCCAACAGACAGTGCGAATCGCCACCAAGCACATCCCGAGTCGTGCGGAAACGGAAAGTCTGAGGAACCGCGAAGGGTATATCGAGCGAGCAAGGGGAGGTGGGCATCGAGTCGGCATTGAAGGTTTGAATGGCGAATGGCGTCCGGCAACTTCATATACTATTCAAAATCCTCCGCTAAGGGGCGAGCACAGACGCAGAAGCTGCTCGCGAATTACATTTCCACGCGGTACAATCCGTCTATCTCGGGTTAAGATAATGGCCAACAGAGGTTTCACTCGTAATTTGGGGAGTGTATGTCAGGTCTTCGCATCGGCTTTGAATCCCCGCTATACCTCCTACTGTTGGCTATATTGCCGATACTATGGTGGACAAGTTTTCGGTCACTTGCAGGGCTAGGGCCTGTCCGTCGCTATCTTTCCTTGTTCCTACGCTCCACCGTGGTCGCGGGCGTCATTCTGGCACTGGCGGGAATCCAGTGGGTGAGAACCAGTGATCGACTAACCGTGGTCTATTTGCTGGATCAAAGCGAGAGCATTCCGGTAGCCAAACGTCAATTAATGTTGGACTATGTTGTCAAAAGCGTTGCCAACCACCGACAATCCAACCGCGACGACAAAGCAGGACTCATTGTCTTTGGCCGCGAAGCGTCTATCGAAGTGCCACCTTTCGATGACGAAATCCGACTGTCCCGCATCGAAGGCTATCTCGGCAGAACCGACGCGACCAACCTCGAAGCCGCGTTAAAACTGGCGCAGGCCTCCATGCCTTCGGATACCTCACGTAGAATTGTGATTTTATCCGATGGCAATGAAAATCTGGGGAACGCCAGCCAACTGGCTAGCCGCTTGGCCGAATCTGGAATTGGTATCGATGTTATTCCAGTTCCCCTCAACTCAGATGCCGAAGTGCTGGTTGAAAAGATCGACTTACCCAGCGATATCCGCCAAGGCCAGCCGTTCGAAGCAAGAATTGTCGTCAATAATTACTCCGCTGAGGGGAGCAATGCATCCGTTCAAGGACGCTTGCGGGTTACCCAATCGCTGGGCGGCGACGAACAATTGCTCAGCGAAGAAGAAATTTCGCTGGCTCCGGGTAAGAACGTCTTTCCGCTTCGACATACTATCGATCAACCGGCTCCCTACACCTACCGCGCAGAATTTATCCCAGCAACAGCTGCCGATGATAGCCTGCGCCAAAATAATCAGGCCACCGCTTATACCTACGTGCGAGGTCAAGGTCGTGTGCTGCTCATCGAAGACTGGGCGAAGCCGGGACAATTCGACTTGATGATTGATCGCTTACGACAATCCGAGATCGAAGTTGTCGTGCAGCCGAGCAATCAACTCTTTCGCTCACTCCCCGAGCTTCAAGCATACGACGCGGTCATCCTGGCTGGAGTGCCTCGAGTTAGTGGCGAATCGGCCGATGCAATCAGCAGTTTCTCAGACGAACAAGTCGACATGCTCGTTCGCAACACCCAACAATTAGGTTGTGGTCTGTTGATGATCGGTGGCCCTGATGCACTGGGCAATGGCGGTTGGGCCGACACGAAAATTGAGGCGGCCATGCCGGTTGATTTTCGCATCCGCAATACCAAGGCACAGGCCGTTGGCGCTTTGGCAATGATCATGCACGCATCGGAAATGGCCCAAGGTAATTATTGGCAAAAAGTCATCGCACAAAACGCGCTCGAAGCCTTAGGACCAGCGGATTATTGCGGGGTACTTCACTGGGAGATGCAGGGCGACGCCTGGCTGTGGGGTGGCAACAATGGCTTGCTCACTGTGGGTCCCAATCGCCGCGCCATGCTCGCCGCTCTTTCTCGCATGACGCCGGGCGATATGCCCCAATTTGATCCTGCCATGCGAATGGCCATTAAAGGGCTCAACGGGACATCCGCTTCGCTGAAACATTGCATCATTATCTCGGATGGAGACCCCAGCGATCCCATGCCTGGAACCATTCAGGCATTCAAAGATAATTCCATTACGATCAGCACCGTAGCCGTAGCAACTCACGGCCCTGCGGAAAGCAATCGCTTGCGCCAAATTGCTCAAGCCACTGGTGGAAAATACTATCAAGCTCAAAACGCTCAGGCGCTCCCCAAAATCTTCCAACGGGAAGCACGTCGTGTCGCTCGTCCACTGAACTTTGAACCCGAAGGCGGAATCGTTCCTCAAATCGCCTTAGCACATCCAATTGTCGAAGGGCTTGGTTCGTCCCTCCCGAGGACACGTGGATTTGTAATGACGGAGGTAAAATCCAGCCCTCTCGTGCAAACTTTGGTGCTGTCGCCTCAGCCCGAGTCACCCGAAAACGCAACCATTCTTGCCGTCTGGAACTATGGCCTCGGACGCACCGCCGTACTGACCACCGACGCGGGCAGCCGCTGGGCTGACGAATGGACTCATTGGGATGGCTACGATAAGTTTTTCTCGCAACTCGTTCGCTGGCTGATGCGACCTACTGGAGATACAGGAAAATTTTCGCTCGCAACCAAAGCTGAGGACGGGCGAATTGAAGTGGTTGTAACAGCGCTCGACAACGACGATGAATTCCTAAATTTCCTGGATGTAGCCGCTTCGGCTCTCAGCCCCGATCTACAACCGGTGCCCCTGCAATTACGACAAACTGCTCCTGGACGCTATGTGGGATCCATTGAAGCCGACCGCGCTGGCAGCTACTTCATCAACGTGGTGCCACGTCCTGGTGAAGCACCTTTGACCACCGGCGTAACCGTTCCCTTCAGCGAAGAATTTCGCGTTCGCGAATCCAATAACGCCTTACTCGCTGCGCTCGCACAAACTCGTCCTACCGGTGGTGAGCCGGGATTATTGACAGAACCCTTAACAAACGATGCCTTTGCCAAACTCCTTGAAACCGATACGTTTCGACCAGGCTTGTCCCTCGCTCGCAGTGTTCGAGATGCTTGGCCGTTCTTTATCTTCTCGGTCTGCTGTCTCTTTTTTGCCGACTGCGCAGTACGACGAATTTCGATTGATTTCGGAAGAATCGCCAATGCAGTTAGCAAATGGCGTGGAAAAGCAGACGCCACTGAGGGACAAACACAGGCTCGCCTAGAATCATTGCGCGCTCAGAAAGAAAAATTGACCGATTCAATTGATCGACGCCGCACCTCCGCACGATACCAACCGGACCCTGAACGTCCCGTGGATGTTGCCGATGTTCTTGGAAAAGGTGATACTGCTGGCACTACCGAACGACCGACATCTCGCCAGTCTTCGCTAGCGCCGGAGCAAGAAGTCAAGTCGTATACCGAACGATTACTCGAAGCCAAACGCCGCGCTCAGAAACAACCACGTGACGACAAGAACTCGTAAAGAAAGCCCTCAACTAGCATGAGCAACCTCGCTGAATCCCTACAGCAACAAGCCGAAGAATTTCGTAGTCGCTATGCAGCCATTCGCGAACAAATCGGGCGAGTGATCGTGGGACACGATGACATCGTTCACGGCGTCTTGGCCAGCATGCTCGTCGGTGGACACTGCTTGCTAGAAGGAGTTCCGGGACTTGGCAAAACAATGCTTGTTCGAACCCTTGCCGAAACTTTGGACCTTCAATTTTCCCGCGTTCAATTCACTCCGGATCTTATGCCGGCAGATATCTTAGGCACTAACTTGGTCGTCGAAGATGAACATGGGAGAAAGTCATTTGAGTTTCAGAAAGGCCCTGTCTTTACACAAATATTGCTCGCCGACGAAATCAACCGAGCAACACCTAAGACGCAATCAGCCATGCTGGAAACGATGCAAGAAGGAACCGTGACGGTCGCCGGTCAGCGATTTGTACTCGACCGCCCCTTCTTTGTATTAGCCACACAAAACCCCATCGAACAAGAAGGCACCTACCCGCTTCCCGAAGCACAACTGGACCGCTTTCTCTTCAAACTTGTTGTTGGCTACAGCACGCGCGACGAACTTGCCACGATCATCGATCGCACGACACGTGGCGAAGTCATTCGCCCCGACAAAGTCATGGACGGCAGCGAAATTATTCGCTGGCAAAACTTAGTTCGACAGGTCATCCTGTCACCCCATGTCCAAGACTATATCGTTCGTCTCACCCTGGCAACGCACCCAGGAGGTAATCTGGCTTTACCGATCACAAATCAATACGTGCGATGGGGAAGCAGCCCCCGTGGTGCTCAAACTTTAGCGCTCGCAGCAAAGGTCCGAGCCTTGCTCGAAGGCAGGTACAATGTCAGCTTTGAGGATGTTCGCAGAGTCTATCTGCCCGCAATGCGACACCGCGTGCTGCTCAACTTCGAAGCGCAAGCGGAGGGTATTGAACCAGATACCGTCCTTTTGGAACTCTTAGAAAAGGTCTCCGAACGCGCCGATTCTTAGAGCCGACACTTTGTTTGGGGAAGCTAACAACCTCACCAAGAATGTCGAATACTATTTACCCAGTGCTTCGCGCAGCGCTCTCTCGACTGGATCTTCGGCCTTTTCTTTGGGTTCCCAATCTTCCGGACGAATGGGCCGAACTCCGCCAGCATTGTTGCGACGCTTGGCACTCTGATAAACATCGACCGGGCCACCACGAAACTGATCTCCTGGTGGGACTGGGATAATTCCAACGCTCTTGGGTTGGTAATTCACGTCTTCAATTTTGTTGGGACTCTTGCCCGTCCGATCAATCGCGATCGACTGCAAGAACCGCTCGTATACAGTAATATCATACAGTGTCGCTGGCGGAATCGCCGTCACAAATTCCTCGCGGAACACTTGCCCAAATGCATTCGTGACTTGATAACTTTCGACAATCGTAGCCCCTGCATCTCTTTCCAGTTCCACGTCGACGGAGCCACGTGGCGGAATCTTGATATGTTGTTCGGCGCCGTTTCGCAAATCGGCGATCACGATCCACAGTTCATTATTTTGCGAATTCATTAATGTGGTCTTTGCAGGGGGCAATTCCGGTTCACCCCGAACATCATGCTGCACCATTTCAATCGCTGGAATGACAATTGTCGGCGGCGGAGGCGTTTCGTCGACAAACCAATTTTGTTCGGGCGATCCATCCCCCTTGGCTAGCGTAACAACCGAATTGTTCGCTCCGGTCAGAAATCGGCCAGGGAAAGCAATACTCTCCAATCGGATCGCACTAGGCACCGCCAAAGAAGGAATCACCCGCCATAGTTGTTCAGCAGTTTGTGCAGAAGGATTGAGGGTAATACGATTCGCGGCTCCATTGGCAGTCAGCGACCAAAACTTTCCTCCTTCAAACAACTGCAAGCGAAATGTATTTCGGCCCGAAGGATTGAGTACCCAGAATTGTTGCTGCAGTTGTTGGTTGGGCTGCATGGCGACGGCCTGGTTTCTCTCCAGCGTCAACACCAACCCGTTCGCATCGGTTGCCTCGCTCGTTAGCGTACTGACAGATACCGCGCCCGGTTGCGGGATGGCCAACATCCGCTGTGCCCGAGCCTGATCGGTAACCGTCAGACTCAGGCCAATTAGCAGAGCACCAACCTCCAAGAACCTGTAGTTCAGGCCAGAAGCACGACAAACGAGCCCGTTAGTACGCATGTCAAACTCAGTGGTTGGCTTCATGATGAAAAGAAAAGCATAAACCGCAACAGCGACTTACATATATTCGCGATCCTTCACCAATCCCGGCATTGGGATGGGATACTTACCGTCGGCATTCGCGATCAAAGGAGATGGTGAACTCATTTCCAATTTATCCAAATTCGGAGCGAATTCATGCGGGCAATTCAATAACTGCTGGATGGTAATGACTTGCCCGGTATGAGCCGCCATTCGACCCATCGAGGTAACCGCACTAGCCATCACCCCACGTTCGACTTCATTGTAGGGAGTGTCGTTGCGAATTGCAGCAATAATGTCGTTCCATTCCAATTGATAAGGATCGAGCTCGGGTTGTGGATAAGCCCAAACAAGATTTGCCTTATCCATATTGTTGCCGGAATAAATTCTTGCCTTCGACGGGATGTGACCGGCCGAAGAAATCACGGCCATTCCCTTGCTACCATGGGCGTAGCTAGCGAATTCTTGCTTGCAACCAGGAACGGTTCTTCCATCGACGAATAACTTGGTCCCATCTTCAAAAGTGTATTCAATAGAATAGGAATCGAAATTCTGATCGACATTATTGTCACGGTAATGACGTCCACCAATGGCCATGGCTTCAACCGGCCACGCATTCTTCATCCAGCACGATTCGTCGATGTTGTGAATCAAGAAATCGCTTACCGCACCACCGCTTAGCCACAAGAAACCATGGAAGTTGCGAATCTGATACATCAGTTCGCTGATACCATCGGGGCGAGGTCCTGTCGCAGCGGTACCCGTTGGTCCAGCCATGCGATACGCGCGGAGCATATTGACGTCGCCAATCTCGCCATTTTGAATACGATCATACAATTCCTGCCGACCTTTACAGTGACGGCACATCAACCCCACACCCACTTTCAAGTTTTTCGCAAGCGCTGTTTGATTGATTTCTAACATGCGACGCGACGTCGGACCGTCAACCGTCACAGGCTTTTCCATGAAGACGTTGAGGCCCTTATCGACAGCATAGGTATAGTGCACCCAACGGAAAGCCGGAGGGGTTGCCAAAATCACAATGTCGCCCGGCTTTAAACAGTCCATCGCCTTCTTATACGCGTCAAAGCCAATGAAGCGACGATCTTCTGGCACATCCACTTTGCTGGCTAGCGCGGGTTTTCCCGTCACGGCCGAATATGCATTCGATAGGTTGTTCTCAAACACATCCGCCAGAGCGACCAATTGAATCGGTCCATTGTCCACCGACAATGATTGAATCGTGGCTCCCGTCCCGCGACCACCGCAACCCACCAGCGCAACGCGAATAGTATTGTCTTCTGCCGCATGCACCAACGGCGTCGAGCCAGCTACCAAAGTGGTCGCCGCAGCGACTCGTCCAGTTGTCTTTAAAAACTCGCGACGCGATGGATCCGAGGGGGTCTCATTTGACATGGAAGTCTTTCCCTAAAACATGGAATGGATGACAAACAAACGGTGTAATGGCACTCTCAAACAACTATCAGTTAATACTCATCCGGATCTGTTTGCTCCGGCTCATTCTTGTCCCACTTGTTAACTTTCATTTCCTCACTCGGTTCATCCAAGGGTCGCACCACGCGGAATCCAACTCCTAGTGCGTCGGTGTGATACCAAATACTACGTGGCTCTTGAGGATCTTGTTCCGACCACTCGTCCGCTGATCCTTCACGAACCGCACTGCGCAGCATCTTAGGTGCATCGTCCCAACCGCCACCACGCACTACACGAGGATAAACTTGCATCGGAATCGACAAGGGGTTCTCCACCAGCCCTTCGGAATGACTCCCATAAAAATTGGCAACATATTCATCCAAGACCCATTCGGCGACATTGCCATGCATATCGTGCAACCCCCAGGCATTAGGCTTCTTTTGCCCGACGTCTTGATACGCTTCGTCGCTATTGTCTTCGTACCACGCATACTCTTCGAGCTCCTCGGGGTCTTCGCCAAACGAGTAAGCGGTGGTGGTTCCTGCGCGACATGCATATTCCCATTCAGCTTCAGAGGGTAAACGGTAATACCTTCCCGTTCGCGCGCTTAACCATTTACAGAATGTGCGAGCTGCATGCTGAGTCATGCAAATGGCCGGCTTCGTGCCCTTTCCCATATTGAACGACATGTCCGTGTAAGGCTCCGTGGGTCGAGTAATCCCATCCACTTCCGCATCGCGAACAGTAGCCGCCAATCCAAAGGCTTTACGACGAAGCACATCCATCTCTTCGCCCCAAGCATCATATTGGTCCCAAGTAACTTCGTATTTCGCCATCCAAAACGGACTGATTTTGACTTCCCGCTGTGGACCTTCATCATCGTTCCGGTCTGCCTCGGTGTCCGGGCTGCCCATCAAAAATGTTCCCCCAGAAATTGGCAACATCTCTAAGCTCACGCCAGTGTGCTCAAGAATCTCGGCATAGGGCTTCATCTCTGCTTCGGACGCAGCTTCCGATTCCGGCAGCGGAAGGCGAGTGTCATTTTTTCCAGAGTCACTCGCTGCTAGCGAATCTTCTCGAGGCGCTGGCGAATCGTCTCGAGGCGATTTTGCAAATGTCGACGGCAGAATCGTGACCAGGAGCATAGAAAGAGCAGCAATACTAGCGACAAAGACCCATAGCGGTCGCAACGTCATTTCGAATTTCTCGAACAGGTGAGGAAGTTCACGGCAGGTTTGTTGTGAGTCCTGCCCCAAACGCATTGAAAAAAACAGGCAGCCTACGACCCACAAAAGGTCAACGGAGGGAGCTTCCCACGCCCTTTGCTAGTGCGAAGCCTCCTCCATTCTACTCGGCGCAGCCTATTTTTGTCATCCCTTCGGCAAGATTCCTGGCTCTCTGTTTACTCAACCCCCCCTCAACATTTTTGAAGTTGCACGGTTTCTCTTTTCACAACCCGAAGCGTAAGCAAGGGACCAACTATCGCTTTTCACAACCCGAAGCGTAAGCACGGGACCAACTTACGGCGACGCTGCACGCATGCACCCTTACTGACAAGTTGGGATTTTCAGGTAGCAGCGACGAAATACTGCGAAAACACAATTTTATAACGGAACATCTGGGGAGACCTCATGGCACGAATCCTACGAATTCACCGGGCCCCAAGGCAAGCATGCTTTGGCAATCGATGGTAGACTAGAAGCCCCTTCGATTGCCTTATGGGAGCTGCAACACCCCATACTCTGGCTCGCACAGTTTTCTGCGAAGGGGACTCGAGGCTCCGGCTTTTACCGTTTGACGAGGGTTTTCATGCTGAATTTGACTGGACGCGGCACGTCGCACACCTGCAACGGTGTCACTCGAAGAGACTTCCTACAAGTGGGCACACTCAACGCTATTGGCCTGGGACTGCCCACTTATTTGGCCGCCCGGGAAGCAGGGGGTGTCGATCCGAGTAAAGATGATCGATCCTGCATCATGATCTTCAACCTGGGTGCCCCATCTCAGTTGGACACCTTTGATATGAAACCCGAGGCACCTGCAGAAATCAGGGGTCCATTCAAACCCATCTCGACCAAAGGAGACTTTCAACTCTCCGAGATTCTCCCGCGACATGCCGAAGTGGCTGACAAGTTCTCCATCGTGCGAAGCTGTTATCACACGGCAGCAGCCGTTCATGATGCGGGTTGGCAAATGATGCAAACCGGTCGGCAATTCACCGGCGGGCTCAATTACCCACATGCGGGAGCCGTAGTTCAATACATGCGTGGACGACGTAGTGACTTGCCCGCTCACGTAGTCCTACCGGAAACGATGGGGCGCGGTGGTGGCAATTTGCCCAACGGTCAAGCAGGAGGCTTTCTAGGCAAAGCCTATGATCCATTCGCGCTGATGGCCGATCCCAGTCAAGCAAATTTCAAAGTCCCTGATCTACTGCCACCTTCCAACCTAGGCGATGTTCGCATCGATCGTCGAAGACGCATGCGAGATGCCATCGAGGAACGCATGAGCCACCTCGAAACAACCGAATCGGCTGGCTTGCTGGATGACAACTTCGCTGCCGCTTATCGCATGATGAGCAGCCCCGCCGCACGCGATGCCTTCGACCTCACTAAAGAACCACCGAGCGTTCGTGAGCGCTATGGACTGAATAGATTTGGCCAATGCTGTTTGCTAGCCAGACGCCTCGTCGAAGCTAAAGTCCGTTTCGTAACCATCAATACCTTCCTCACCGTGTTTGACGAAATCACCTGGGATATCCATGGCAGCAAACCTTTCACTAGCATTGAAGGGATGAAAAACATCGTGGCGCCGATGTATGACCAAGCCTATTCCGCATTAATTAGTGATCTTGCCGATCGCGGCCTGCTCGATTCCACCATGGTTGCTTGCTTAGCCGAATTTGGCCGAACTCCCAAAGTCAATCCTGCCGGTGGTCGCGATCACTGGCCACAATGCTTCTCCTGCACTTTTGCTGGTGGCGGCGTAAAAGGCGGTCGGGCCATCGGTGCGAGCGACCCCATTGGAGCAGTTCCGGCCGACCGTCCCACACAACCTGGCGAAGTTGTTGCCACAATCTTTCATAGCCTCGGCCTGGATCTCCACGCAGAACTACCTGGCCCCAGCGGACGCCCATTCCCTCTAGTCGATTTTGGCGTAAAAGAAATTAGCGAACTCTTTTAATCTGAATTCAATAAACAGTGTTCGTCCAAAGCATTATTGGTGTTCGCTGCGATGTTGCTTCTTAGTACGCGATTGTTCCTTAAGACTGATGATTCAGCAAATGAATATGTTTCATTACAGTTCCCTCATCCTCTGCCTGGCACTCTCCTGGAGCACACATGCCTCCGTTTGCCGAAGCAGCGATATTGCCATATTACCCGCGGAATTTACCTTGCAGGGACCGGAGTCGATGCAACAACTCTGCGTTGTCTTCTTACGCACTGGCAACAATCGTGACGCGTTACCTGGTCCTCTGGTCGAAGAATCTGTCCAATGGGAAGTCACCGACCCCAGCATAGTTAAGATCCAACAAGGCGTGGTCGTTCCACTATCTAACGGTACTACCTCCATTCAAGTTCGCTTGACCAACGGGCAAACTGCAACATCCGTTGTCACCGTGAGCCACACCGCAGCAAATGAGACCGGGCACGCGTCGGGCGTTAGCTTCCGAAACGAAATTGAAGCGATCTTCGCGCGTCGCGGCTGCAGCATGGGCGCCTGCCATGGTGCCCTAGCAGGCAAAGGCGGTTTTCGATTGTCCCTACGTGGCTACAACCCCGATGCGGATTGGCACACCATCACCCGCGAAGCCGTTGGTCGACGCGTCGATCTGGCAGACCCCGGTCGTAGCCTTCTCTTGACCAAACCAACCGGAGCACTGCCTCATAAAGGCGGTATTCGATTTTCAACGGATGATCGCGACTATCGCATTCTTGCCAATTGGATAGCTACAGGAGCCAACCTCACCCCTAAAGACCAAGAGCCTACTCTCGACAAGATTTCAGTCATTCCTGAGAACTCCCTGCTAGCTGCTGAAGAACATGCGCAAGTATTGGTTCAGGCTCACTACAGCGATGGCCGCATCGTCGATGTCACACACTGGACGAAGTTCAATTCCACCGACGAAGCAATCGCGGGTGTCAATGATCACGGGGCGGTCACCGTTCGAGGACATGGACAAGGAGCAATCCTGGCATGGTTCGGAAGCAAGGTCGCTTTGTCTCGACTAACGGTTCCTTATCCCTACGATGTCCCGCCAGAAATATTTGCTAATAGCACGCAAGTCAATTTCATCGACACTCTCGTCTTAGAACAACTTCAAACGTTGCACCTTAAACCATCTCCTAGATGTGACGACGAAACCTTTGTACGCCGCTCCACGATCGACACCATCGGTCGATTACCCACCCTCGAAGAAACAACATCATTTCTCGCCGATTCTGCAGCTGATAAACGAGACCGGTACATCGACCAGTTACTGGCCAGCGATGATTTCGTTGACTACTGGACATACAAGTGGAGCGATCTTCTTTTGGTGAACGGCACGAAACTACGCCCTGATGCAGTAAAGGCCTACTACCAGTGGATCCGACAACAAGTCGCCGACAATGTCCCCTGGGATGACTTTGTGGCAAGCATTCTCACCGCCAGCGGCAGCAGCATCGAAAACGGCGCAACTAATTTCTTTGCGTTGCATCAGGATCCCGAGAATATGACTGAGAACGCGGCCCAAGCATTCTTAGGATTGTCGATCGGATGCGCGAAATGCCATAACCATCCGTTAGAGAAATGGACCAATGACCAATACTATTCGATGGCCAATATGTTCGCCCGGGTTCGCGGAAAAGGTTGGGGCGGTGATTCTCGAAGTGGTGATGGCAAGCGAACCGTTTATGTTGCCACAAGTGGCGATTTGATTCAGCCATCCTCGGGCCGCCCTCAACCACCTGCTCCGCTGGACGCAACGCCGCTCGATCCCTCAGACCCAACGGACCGACGAATCGCACTTGCCCAGTGGATGGTTTCCTCCGACAACCCGTACTTCTCCCGTGCAATTACGAATCGACTTTGGAAAAACTTTTTCGGTGTCGCGCTCGTCGAACAACCAGACGACCTGCGACTCAGTAACCCTGCTAGCAATGAGCCACTCCTCGCCGCGGCGGCTCAATTTCTTTCGGACAATGGTTTCCAACTGAAGATTCTGATGAAAGAAATTCTCCGCAGTGAAACCTATCAGCGCAGCAGCATTCCACTTACCGAAAACCGCGATGAATCACGCTACTACAGTCGTTACTATCCGCGGCGCATGATGGCCGAAGTTTTGCTCGACGCAATCGACCAAACACTGGCTACCACAACTCGATTTGACACAATCGCCTTTCCCGGCGCTGATCGCAACAAGACGGACTTCTATCCCGAAGGGACACGCGCAATCGAACTATATGACTCGGCAGTGGAATCTTATTTCCTCTCCACCTTCGGACGTAACACACGGGAAATCACCTGCGAATGCGAGCGAAGCGATGAACCCAGCATGGTGCAAGTTCTGCACATGTCCAACGGCGACACGCTCAATCCCAAATTGCAAATGGATAAAAACCGAATCTCACAATGGCTTGCGGATAACGTCGCCAATGAACAAATCATCGCTGAACTATTCTTGCTAGCGTTTTCACGTCAGCCTACGGATGCCGAGCAACAAAAACTGTTGAATTCCGTGGCTGAATATGGTGACGCCGAGCGACGTCAAGCAATCGAAGATCTTTGCTGGAGCGTTCTCACCAGCAGCGAATTCATCTTCAACCAATAACTCATTGATCCTATATATTTTTCCCCACCTTAGCAGCACACTTCCCAATTGAGATATCGTTTCATGCATTTATCGATTGGCTTCAAAGTGGTTATGGCCGTCTGCTTGCTTGCCTGCGGTACTCCTACCTGGGCTGATTCACCCACGGCTGTGCAATACGATCGCGACGTCGCGCCGCTGTTTCAGAAGTATTGCGTTGCATGCCATTCCAACGACGACACCCAAGGCGAACTACTGCTTGACACTTACGAAGGCTTGCTCCGCGGAGGTGAACATGGCGCAGTCCTGACTGCTGGCGAACCCACCTCCAGTCGCATTTTGTTAATGGCCACAGGCAAATTGGAACCCAAAATGCCACCGGATGATCAGCCCGGCCCCAGCGAAGAAGAATTGGAGTTGCTTGGTCAATGGATTAGCGAAGGAGCGACCGGTCCAACGGGTGAAACGACTTCTCACGACATGCTGATCACGCCAAACATCGAGTCCATATCGCTACAACCTCGCCCCATCTCGGCGCTCGCTCTCTCGCCCGACAACACCCTCCTCGCTATCGCCCGCGATCGCAAGATCGAAATCGTTCGTGCTGATAACAAAGAGCTAGTCCGATCCGTTCCTGAACTACTGGATCGCGTCAATGATCTGTCGTTCTCTGTGGATGGCAATACGCTCGTTGTCGCCTCTGGAACCACAGGATTGTCAGGGCTCGCACTTTTAGTAAATGCAGAAGACGGAAGCATACGCAAAGAAATTATCGGACATCGTGACACGATCTACTCCGCTCGCCTTTCACCTTCGGGCGAGATGCTTGCCACCGCCGGATACGATCGCGACATTCACTTGTGGGACGTATCGTCTGGTGATCTACTCCGCACGCTGAAAGGACATAACGGCGCAGTCTCTCAACTTGCGTTCTCCAATGATGGAAACGTACTCGCCTCCTCCAGCGCCGACGAGACAGTCAAGCTTTGGCGAGTCAGCGATGGCGAACGACTCGATACCCTGTCACAACCCCAAGGTGAAGTTTGGTCTGTAGCATTTTCACCAGACAATCGCTTCATCGTGGCCGGTAGTGCTGACAATCGCTTTCGCGTTTGGCGGTTCGAATCCAAAACAGAGCCGCGCATTAACACGCTGATAGATACTCGTTTCGCCGATGAGTCTCCTCTAGTTCGCCTGGCTTTTACCCCCGATGGCAAAATGCTGGTAGTCGCCAGTCAGGCCGGTCGACTACCCGTTTTTGAGACTTCAAATTGGAATAAGATCGGCAGTTTGCCTGAGATCAAGGACGTCGTTACCTCTTTGCAGATTCCATCCTCCAGTGAACACGTATTGGTTGGCTCGATGTCGGGCGCGGTAGTAAATTTGAGTTTTTCATCTCTTCCTAGCTCTATTGCAGAGACCCAACAACCGTTGGAAGAAGTCTACGTTGTTGTCGATGCAATCACTGAAGTTAGTGAACCAACGGAATCGGCGCATGCAACTGCAGCGACCGCGACGACCATTCCAAGAGGCGCAGTGGTTAAAGGGATTGTCGCTGCAGATGAAAATGGTTCTGCAGAAGTTGATTGGTATCGCTTCACTGCAAACCGGGGCGAAGTCTGGATGATTGAGACTCGCGCGGCTCAGGATGCGTCACCCCTCGATTCCGTCATTGAGATATGTGATGCCGCTGGAGGTTCCATTCCTCGAGTTCGACTACAGGCATTGCGAGATAGCTATTTCACATTCCGAGGTAAAGACTCCACACAAAGCACCGATTTCCGTCTGTTCGCCTGGGAGGAAATGGAACTGAATGATTTCCTTTATTCTGCGGGCGAAGTAACACGACTGTGGATGTATCCGCGAGGCCCAGACAGTGGCTTTAATGTCTATCCGGGCACGGGGAATCGCCGCACATTTTTTGATACAACCGCTATTACACACGCGCTTCAGGATCCTGCATACGTGGTTCGGCCACTTGCTGCAGATCAAGCACCTGCCGACAATGGCTTACCAATCTTTGAGCTTTTTTATCTCAACGATGATGATGCAGAACGTCAAATGGGATCGGACAGTCGAGTCCGATTTGTGGCACCCAACGACGGTCAATTTACCATTCGCATTACCGATGCGCGTCAACAGGGAAGCGATGCAAGTCAGTACAAATTGACTCTTCGTCCTGCCGACCCGAACTATGTGGCCAGCGTGGATGCGATTGGTAAGCCGATCCCCGCGGGCGCCGGTCGTGAATTCCGGGTCCACGTGACTCGAATAGACGGATTTGAAGGCCCTATTGAATTTCAAGTGACAGGCCTTCCTCCCGAATTGCACGCCACGGAGACTGTCACCGTTGAAGCGGGTCAAAATGAAGCGTACGGAGTTATCTGGGGCGACCGAGATTTGGCCCCTGACCAGAAATTCTCTGCGCCACAGGTTATCGCAAGGGCGGAGATCTTAGGAAGGACAATTGAACATCTAGCGGGTTCGCTTGGCGAATTGCAAACATCGGGCCCTCAACAAGTAGTGCTTAATATTGAAACGAGTGAAGAGAAAAGTGGAAATCGCATTGGCGATGATATGCCCTGCTTGAAGATACGTGCTGGCGAGACAATTAATGCATTCGTCTATGTTGATCGAATCAGCAATGACGGAGAAATCAAATTAGGCAATGAGTTTGCTGGGCGCAACATGTCGCATGGTGTTTTTGTAGACAATATTGGCTTGAGTGGTTTGATTATTCTGAAGGGCACGGACCATCAGCCCTTTTTCATTACAGCCGCGCCGATTGCCAAACCGGGCAAGCGATACTTCCATCTCAAGTCGGACATAGACGGCGGCGTGACGTCACCTCCGATGCTATTAGAAGTTGAACCCGCCAATTGACCACCAATTGCAAGTGGACCGAGTGCGTCACAAGCGACAAGCATTGACGGCCTAGCAAGGCAAGATAAACTCACGGCAGGTGGTGCGAAATCACAACGCGCATTACCCACCCACGGGGTGTGGCTCAGCCTGGTAGAGCGCTGCGTTCGGGACGCAGAGGTCGCAAGTTCGAATCTTGTCACCCCGATTGCTGTAAGTCATTATCAGGCAAGGACTTAAATACCTGACGATGGTCGTCAGTGCGGGGTTTCTCCGAGACTCTAAAAACGGTCTAGACCGTTTTTGTTTTGATTCCGGAGTTTCCACCATGTCACAATCGCGGAATTCGCTCCCTAAGTACCGTCGAAAAATCAAGTCGAATGGCCCCCAAGCTGTGGTGTCCATTTCTGGTAAAGAGCACTACTTAGGCGCCTATGGGAGCAAGGCTTCCAAGGCACTCTACGATCAACTCGTGTCCGATTGGCTGGCTGCAGGTCGACCGGACCAACGAATGCGGATTGCGCCCAGACGTCCGGTAACAGTTCTTTGACATCAACCTTTCCACTAGCCAGTCTACGCAGCACGTCATCTAGATACGCCACAAGACCAGTTGATGACGATGGGCACTCGCGGTGATCGTGTATAGGCGAGCCGATACTTCGCCTGCCACCTCACTCCCAATGAACAGCCAGTTCTTTCGCCCGATCGTGAGGCGACGTAGGTCGCGCTCCTTATCGTTGTTGTGGATCGGTAGCCGGCCGCCATTCAGGAACACGCTCAGAGGCTTCCACTGGTTCATTGCATATCGCACCGCTTTACCGATCGCACTCTTGGGAAGCACTTGCTTGTCGGCATACTGGTCATCGAGCCAAGTCTTGAAGTTACTCATCAAGGGCGACGATTGTTCGACGCGTGTTCTTTGCCGATCCTCAGCGGTCATCTCGCCGCATGCATCTTCAATGTCAAACAGGCGTCGGTAAAATGCCAACGCGACCGCCACTCGCTTTGGGTCATTTCCCTTGGCTGCTTCGAACTTGCGACGCACATGCGCATGACAACATGAAGCGATTATCTCGCCATCACCCAAGTACACTCCGTCGTTGACACCATAAGCATCCACCGTCACGAAGCCTTTGAAGTCCTTGAGAAACTTCGCTGGCCCAGCACGTTCTGGGTGCCCATGTTCGCGTGAGATTTGAAAATCGAACACGTTGTAGGGAGCTGCCTCGCGGCCCCGCGCCAACCATATTCGTGCCGTGCGCATTTTGCTTGGTAGACTCGCGTCTTGAAGACGAACCGGAGTGTCATCCATGCCAATCACGTCACTTGCGATCAGGCGTAACTTCATCTCGTCGCAGAGTGGGCCAAGCAAGTCGGACGCTGCGGCCAGCAGGTCCACCTGCGTACTACGTGGGATCACTACACCGGCACGAGCGAAGACGTCTTCGAGACGATATAGCGGCAGGTGGTCTGCATA
>JBGTBJ010000047.1:0-68171 GCA_041749395.1 Pirellulaceae bacterium | reverse complement strand
AAATTCCGAACAAGAATTGCGAGCCTGGTTGCGACGGATCATGGCCCGCAATCTGGCTGACGAAGTGCGCAAGTTTCGTCGCGAGAAACGCAACGCTGGCTTGGAACAGTCGCTGGAAGCCAAACTCACCGAATCCTCTGATGGTTTGGAACGCTGCTTAGCAGGCAATATCTCAAGCCCAGATAACCGTGCGATGCGCAATGAGCAACTCGCCCAATTGGCATCCGCCATCGAATCCTTGCCGGACGATCAACGCACGGCTGTTAGCCTGCACCATCTGCAAGGACAGTCCGCGGCTGAAATCGGAAAAGCCATGAACAAAACGGAAATCGCTGTCGCGGGACTGTTGCGAAGAGGACTCAAGCGATTGCGCGAGGTACTGAAAACGACCGAAGAGTAGCACTTCCCATTGTAGCGAGCGGAGTTGGGCAGGACAGCACCGTTGTTACTTAGCTGTGCTAACTGAGAAGTCGGTGGCTAACATCCCCCCTGGTTCGAGACGGGATTAAGGGTCTAGCAAACGCCGGTGGACTACATAACGTGAAAACCTCTGTGAAGCGTAAAGGCAGCGACACAGAGGTGTTTCGAAAAACCAAATCGGTGTTGGCTGACTATGAAAAGGAAAGTGTAGTACCGAATCGTGAACGGAACTTATTAAAGTCCACTATATCGATCGATCCGTTATTGTCGTAGTCGAATCGGCGATCAAAACCATTTGCCCCGGCCACCTTTCCGTAGGTGGCTCTGAAGCGATTGAATTCAGATAGATCCACACTTCGATTGCCGTCGACATCGCCGTACAGCGCGAAGAAATTATCGGCTGGGTCATCACCAAAAGTAATATTGGAAGAACTGCCATTACGGCTTCCATCCAAGGCAATCCCATTGCGAGTCACTTTGGATGCAATGATTTTTAGCTGATAATTGCCGTCGTCGAGTGACCCGCTATGGGTCAAGTTTCCCGAGAAAGTGAGAGTGGCTACCGTTCGCCCTTGGTTATCAAGACTTAGAAGGACTGCAACGGCAATGTCTTCATTGGTACCACGTTTTGTAACCAAAAACGCCCCATCTAAGATATCGACGACTCCATCAAAAGTCACCGTTAACTGATCGACTTGAGATCGCTGATCTGTACCATCGGCAACAACAATACTTTGCATTTCTGGTAGATCGGCAACTTGGATTGTCATCTCCATTTCGAACTGGTTCCCCGCGGAATCAGTTGCGCGAACTCGTATCAATCGAGTGGGAGCTTGTTCGAAGTCGAATTTATTGCTCGCTCGTAACTCGTTTCCTACAATCTGGAAACTGCCGTTATCCGAGTCCCCGGCACCCCCGACCAAATCGTAGGTGAAGGAATCGCCCGAATCGGGATCAACAGCAGAAAGCAAACCGACTAGGGTTCCTGCCGGTAAATTCTCATTGATACCATTGCCGCTGAGATTGATATCCGTTGGAGCCCTGTTTTGTCGCACAACACGGATCGCTGCACTGGCCTGGGCGATGCTCAGAGAATTTGCCGATAGTTGCGAAGGCAGAATGCCTGTGCCCTCAGCAAGCTCGTCCGCCTGATCCCAGGCACTGAAGACGAGGTCGTTGACGTCGCCCCAGAAATTTGCATTGGGCACAAAGCGAACTCGAGAATTGCTGTCAGCCGCCAAGAGCAAAACCTTACCACCCGCTAACTCAGGAAGTATGGGGAGGAAATCTATACCATTGATCGCGTATTGCCACGCACCATGAGACGAGGCGGCATTCGATATTGCGATGCCGCTCGCCGGGCCATCAGCGTCAGTGACCTGATTGTCGATCAGCTCGCTCACAAGAGTTCCTGGATTGTTAATATCTGGTACGTTTTCACCAATGTCAGAGAGCGAATTGGAGCCGGCCAAAATCGGTCTGCTATTGTCTATCACCCTAAACGTACTTACAAAATTGCCACCCGGTGTACCATTTGCATCACCATCGAATCTATTGCCCGCAAGATCGTAAAGCGAGGTGCTGACCGTCCCAAACGCGGTTACGCGATAAGACCCCAGCGGCAGCGACGAAATCGTATCTTCCAAGCCAAGAATGACCGTGTTTTGGCCGGGTGAATATTGCGGGTCCAGCCTGTAAACCACGTCGTCTGCCGTATCGAATGCACCATCGGCACCCGCACTTCGCAACTCATACGCTAATGGCGAACTAGCATCAATTGGGTTGAGCTCTTCACTGAAAGTCAATCGAACATCGGTCGGACGAACTGCATTAATCGCGGAAACGGGTGATGTTGCAATGACGGTCGGAGAAACATTATCCAAGCTATTGCCACGGAATTCGTAGGCTCCGATATCCACGATTCCAGGCACCAGATTAAATGTCACCGAGTTCGCGTTGGTCAGTGTATTTGAACCATCGTAACTCGGAACGATTTGGTAAAACCGTCCATCGCCACGTGAAATACCAATAGTCGGAGTCAGCCCCGTGTTTCCACTGCCGTAGTCAAAGCGAATGCGTCCGTCGGCATAAATAGTCGCAGAAAAATTGGATTTGGCACCTGTAGATTTGACTGTAGCAGCCCAGCGGATCATCAGTTGGTCAGCAATACTGGTATCTACATAGATGTCGTCACCCGCTTGGTCCGTACGCAAGTCGTCCCATAGCGGTGCGATACGAATTGCCGCTCTCAACGACGCCGTCGAATTAATGGGATCGCCCGGCCAGAGACTTGCAGAAGAAAACTGCAACAAACCGTTGGAACTGACATTCACCGATATGTAATTAACACCATACAGCGGGAAATTAAATCCGATCTGTTGATTCCAATAAGCATCATCGCTATGCCAATTCCTGGCCGTTCCGGAAGTAGTAAACAACGATGTCGTCTCAGTATTGATGAAGTATTCGGTTCCGCCGGCATTGGTCGTAGCCGAATCGTCGAAACGACCGAAACCTTCTATGTCCGTCGGAGCGGAAAACCAACTACTGCCTCGATCGATTGCAGGAGAATTCTTGCTGCGATAAAAATTATCATCCGAGCCACCATCGATGTTACGTACTGGATCATAGCCCAGAGTGTTATCAGCCCCATCGATATCGACAAATCCCGGATTTCCCTCCAAGCTATTTGGATCATTTCCCGACGCGGATTGCCAGTCAGCGATCAGCTCACGATTGCCGTTCCAATAACCTAAGTATGCGTTCTGCTCAGCGCCTCGGTAGAATATGTTGTAATCGCTTGTCAGTCCAGTTTGACTATTGTTGTCAACGAACAATCCATAACCGGATAAGACCCAGACGATGTTGTTGGCGATAAGATTATTTCTCGAGCTACCATCGATGCGAATTGCATCGCCCACTGTCTGATAAATCGTATTGTTGAGATAGCTTGCAATTCCACCATTGCTTGGATTCTGGATCGCAAGTCCGCGATTGGTATTAGCGTAAATCAAGTTGCTGGAAACTTTCCCAGAGAACGAGGATACTGTTTGTATTCCGGTGGCATTCGAGTAGACGTAGTTACCAATTATCTGCGCAACACCATCTGCCGTGATTCCCGCGTTCGAATTGTTGAAAACGCGATTGCCTTCCAGCGTAGTCAGAAGAATTGAGTTACCAGAGCTAGAAACGATACCTCGATCGTTTCCATAAACCAAATTGCCGCTCGCCTGAGTACCGCCGTATGCGACTAACCCGATATCATCGGCGCCATTGTGCCCATAAATCTCGTTGTCGGTGATAATTATCGGTGTTTCACTGCTTACCGTATCAGCGTAGATGCCATATAGAGAGTTATCATGAACGACATTCCGCGAAATGATCAATGGCAGTCCCGAGGGATCGTAGATCTTATCAACATTAATTCCTAGACGATTTCCATGGATATCATTCTCTGACACGACCACTCCGCCCTTGGCTCCTGCAATTCCGGCGAATGAATGATCATATATTTCGTTTCTTTGGATTGTATGCCCGCTGGTCCCGATCGGAACCCCTTGAAATGTGAAGCCAAATTGAATTCCATATTGCTGATTGTCGGAATCAATGCCGCCAGGTAAGCCATACATCTTGTTTGAATCGATCATCCATCGATCGTTTATCGTGCCGACAAACAATCCGGCATAATTGTTTCCGTAAATCTGGCTGTTACGAACGATAACATCGTCACTGTCGGATCCGTCGGCGGCGTAGATACCAACTTGACCGCCAGTTAAATGCAGCGTGTCCAAGGTCACGTTATCCGCATTTTGCAACTCAACCACATACTGGTAGTAATTTGTGCCGCCGCGATTAAGGATCGTCGGCGCGTCATCAGAACCGCGAATGGTCACACCCGCATCTTCGCTAGTAATGACGGTGTTGCGAAACAGTCGAAAATTGCCTGCAGCAACTGTGATGACATCACCGGCATCGAGATCGTAGGCGTTAATGAGGCCCGATAGCGATTTGACAGGTTTGTCGATCGACTTGCCCGAACTGCGGTTGTCGCCCGTGGAACTGACGTAGTACTGCGTGCCGCTGTTGGCAATGAGGAATGTGTCCGCTGAGGTGTCCGACACGGTTCCATTTGCAGTCGCCACCGACAGCCGCATTCGATAGTCGGATCCTTCGGTTTGAAGGGCAGGAATAGACCACGTGAAAACACCATCGCCCCAACGATCAACCGGAGCGTTAGTACCAACAGTAGTCCAGTTTTCTCCGTCGTTGGAAATCTCCAGGTTCGTTGCACTCGTTCCAGCTTGGGTATTCAACGTAACTAGTTCTATAGCTGCGATTTGAACACCGAAATACTGCTTTCTAATCAAGTCAATTGTCAATCCATTTTGGTCCGCAACGTCGACCGTAAACGTTTCTGCTTTCGCCTTAAATAATCCTCCCGCTTCTGTATATATGTCATAGTCAGTCTTGACCGTTGAGCCGTTTAGCTTAATGTCGAAGCGGCGTATGTATATTCCGTTGTCTCCAAAATTTTCCGTCTCAACGAAATGCAGGCGTAGCTGGTATTGGCCAGGAGCAACAGGTAGCTTGAAAGACAAATTGCTTCCCGCTAGTAAAGATTGATAAACCTGTTGTGGAGCGGGATTGACGACGGCCGAAACATCCACGTTAGTCGCAATCGTTGCAGTACTCGCATCGGTTGTGTAAAGCCTGGCCAACCGCCAACGGTCCACCTCAGACGCACCAGCGTTGAGCAACCAAACTGGCTCAACCTCACTTATTCCCGATGTTCGAAAGGGAATAGTTACGGTTTGACCCTGTTCATATTTTTCCAGCCCACTTGGCGACAGTAGATACACCTGCTGAGACGGACTTAAGTTTGCATCAATCGTGTTGCCTTGAGCTCCAATGTTGATGCGACCGCCGTTAGGTGATGGTTCATTTAAGTACAGACTTCTGGGGTCACCAGCGTCGATAGCTGGCGAATCTGCTGCTAAAGTAAACGCATCACCTGCCCCAGTAAACATTGGATCGGTAAAGAGACTGTGCTGGTCGAAGCCCACTTCGTAGAACCAGTCATAGCGATTGGCAAATTCCGCGCCTTCCCAACTTCCTACGTTACCGTCGCCTGTGATATGGATTAGGTTGTAGTCGCTGTAGAAACCCAGTCCGGTATCGGGATGAACTGAGATGGCATTACCAGAGCCGACACTGATGATGTTGTTGGTGACACTGATGCCGCTGTGACGCGAAGTTTCAACGCGAATCGCGTCGCCAATCGGGTGAACGATCGTGTTGTTGACCACTCGTTGCACATCGCCGGGGAAAGGCCCACCGACAATCTGAACACCATATGTCGTGTTATTGTAAATGAAGTTGTTGTTGACCGTGATCGATCCGCCGGTGTTAATTCGGACACCAACGCCGTTGCTGTAGATTCGATTGCTGCCATTTTCAATCGCACCTGTGATATTAAGACCGATACCGCTATTGCTAAATACTCGGTTGCCAAAAACCTGCGCTGGCGAACCCACATTGATGCCGATCACCCCCTGGCTAATGGAGTTGTTACGGACTTCGCCCGAGCCGGAGATTCCCGTTCCCGCACCGATAATCGTGTTGCCGGTAACCAACACTCGTCCGCCGCTGACGTGGATGGCATTTTCATTAACGGTCGTATAAGTGTTATCGCGAACGACTAGCTGATCAGCAAGCAATGTTGCACTATTACCGAAATAGACTCCACTACGAACGCCGTTGAATTCATTGTTGCTGAATAGTGTACGCAGTCCGCTGACGGTACCGCTGGCGTTGGATATATGAGAAAAGGTGTTGTTACTGATGACCCCATCGTCACCATAGGAGGCTAGGGAGAAGCCGAAAGGAGGATTACCGCTAACACGGAAAGCATTACCCAGCAGATGTGCAGCATCATTGGTGACGTCTAAGTAAATGCTGCTGACAAAGTTGCCTAGTAAAGTCGAGTTGCTGATTATTAGGCCGTCACTGTCAGACAAATTGCTAGCGAAAACACCATATGCGCCCCCACGGATTGTTAAGTGGTCCATTGTCACGTGGTCTGCATTTTGCAATTCGATCGTATTGAACGATGGATTACCACGATTGAGGATCGCGCCCGGCCCAGCACTTGGCCCTTCAATGCGAACTCCCGAGTCCTTTGCTTTCAGAACAAGAGTTTTGATCAGATCGTAGTTCCCAGAGTCAACGTGAATTACATCGCCAGGCCCAAAGCTGTAGGCTTCTAACAATGCAGTCAGTGACGCCATTGGTTGATCGAGCGACTTGCCATCGAAATTATTACTTCCTGCAGCCGTCGTGAACACATCGCCGATGGTCACTGAATCGTTGACGAAATAATCTTGCCCGCTCTTAACAACTTGAAACGCGGTGTCTGATGTATCCCGCAGAATTCCTGTAGCAGCACTTGTTGTGGCTCGAACTAGATAATTATCTCCACGAACAAGCTCGATAGGTACGTTCCAGTCATATCTTCCAACCCCATCCCGATTAATTGGGACGGCTGCTGCTCCAGAAATCGGCGTCCAAGTCAATCCACCGTTCTCGCTATAGTCGAGCGCAACTGTCGGATTGACAGTGCCCAGTGGGTTAGCTCTCAAAATCTCAAACGCCGAAAGCAGTGGCCCACGCGGGAACCCTCCCTGTCGATTTGTCAGATCAATCAACAATCCAGCACCCCCGCTGACCACGATGTCGGCATACTCTTCGACAACGGCCTTATTCGCCCCGCCCGCAGCAATCGCGATTTCATAATTCTGACGTTTGATTTCCCCATTGACGGCAATATCAAACTTGCGATTTCCAACCGTCGAAAAGAACGGATCAGAAAAATGCAACCTAACAAAGTAGGATCCATCGGCTACCGGCACATTGATCAGCAAATGTTCGCCAAACGTTTCCGATCCATAGAACTGCGAGTGATAAAGAACTTCGGGTGCCGGATCCGTAACACCACTCACATCGACCGTGCCCGATGCGTAATTGGTAATCGATCCTTGCTCGATATAGCTAGCCCCAGAACCCCAACGATCCAGCGAATTCGTTCCTCCATTAATCCGGACAACGGGTTCCAGAACTTGCAGATTCGAAGTCTGAAAATGGATCGGAATAATTTGCCCAGGCGTAACCTTTTCGAGTCCGTTCGGCGACAGCACTTGGACGCTCTGCAGCGGGCTCAACTCCGCTTGCGGCGTATCGCCACTGGCTCCGACATTGATCCGTCCACCGTTGGGAAATGGCTCTCGGAAGTACCTGTCATTAGGATTACCGGCATCGATACTTGATGAACTCGCCGAAACGGCAAAACTATCATCTGCACCATAATCGGCCGGCGGATCGATCAGAGTTGGACTTAGATAGACTGCAGCTATGGTCTGTTGACCGAAACCTGGTCCCGACCAACGCATTTCAAGGCCAGCAGTTCCGACAGTCTCGCGATGGTCAATGCGTATCGGAACCCATCCTGACGAGGCAAACGTGCGCGTCCCGCTGAACTGAGCATAACCAGCATAGTCCCATTGGTCGATTGTTGCCGTGGGTGATAGTGCTTGGCCGACGTCTCCCAAGTACAACCGCATGCCATCGTCAGACCGCTCGTAAAAGGTATAGACACCCGGCGTGCGAATGTAGATGAAACCATCCCAGCGAATACTAAAGTTGTCTGCAGGCACGCCCAAAGCTGGCGAGCCACTGCCCGCGTTATAGTCGATCGATGCTACGTGCTGTGTTAGTCTCAAATCATTGAAGTCGCTTGTCCCGTAGTAACTGGCTGTCAATCCTGTACCAATACTATTTACAAACCCCAAAAATCCGTCGGCGCCCGCGATATTCAAAAACTGCGGATCGGCAAACTTGCTGTGTTGATCCATGCCAACTTCGTAGTACCAATCGGTGGGACTAACAAATTCCTTGTTCTGCCAACGCCCAATCTTGCCAGTCCCTGTGACATCGATCAAGTTGTAGTCACTCTGAAACCCTGTCGAAGCATCTGCTTCAACGTTGATCGCAATTCCTGAGCTCACTTGAATGATATTGTTTTTTACTAACACATTTTTCGACCGACCATCAAAAACGTGAATTGCATTACCCGAAGTCTGGATAATGGTATTGTTCGCTATTGTTGGCGTGCCTCCATAATACCCGGCAGCATACATTTGAATCGCGGCCACGGAATTATTGTAGACAAAGTTATTGGTAATCGAGCCACCGCTGCCGAAGTCAAGATAGATACCAATGCTATTATTGTAGATTTTATTGCCGTAATTCGTGGTCGTTCCACCCAGCAACAAACCTACATTCGAATTATTGAATATGCGATTGTTGATTACTTTCGAACCGGTGTAAGCCAATATCCCATTGGTACTGTTGCTGATTGAATTGTTACTGAATTCGCCGCTGAGGTAAGCGCCAAAGATACCTGTTCCAGCGTAGACAATCGTGTTATCCGTGACGAGTGTACCGCTAGTAACATAGATAGCGTTTTCAGTGATCCCTCCGAAGTAATTGTTTTGAACGATAATTCGGTCGTCTGTTGAGGTAGATCCACCGCTGTAGGAGAGTCCATTGCGAAGGCCTATAAAGCTGTTGTTGCTCACCACCGTCCTTGCGCCGTTTACCTCTCCTGTATTGAAGTTACCACTACTAGTGAATCGGTTTGAACTGACCACTGCATTGGCAGCATTCAACTGCAAAGAGCCATTGGCCGCAGTGGAATCAAAGACGTTAGCAAGAACCTTCGTACCTGTATTGTCGCCGACCAGGAACGAGACTCCGAAATTGGTATTTCCCCTAAAATTTGAATTAGAAATCGTGACATTGTCGCTATCCGAAGTACCGCTGGCGAAAACACCGTTGTATCCTCCTGTAATCGTTAGGTGATCCAGGGTGACGCCATCCGCATTTTGCAGTTCGATCGTGTTAAGCGATGTATTGCCGCGATTGATTACCGAAGCGCGAATTGGATACGTTGGATTGCTGTAGCCGATGATACTTACACCGCTCGCCTCTGCGTCGAGGACTAGCGTGGTCGAGAGATTGTAAACTCCCGCATCGACATAAATCGTGTCGCCTGGCTTGAGCGAATGCGCATTGAAGACCGCACTAATCGATGCCATCGGTGATGACGCCGATGTTCCTTGATTAGCGTCATCACCCGGTGCCGTCGTTAGATCCCCAGTCTCGAAACTACTGTCGTTGACGTAGTAGACACTCACCGGAGCAATGACTGAAATCGGTGTTACGTTGCTGCCCGAGGCAGCACCTTCGTCGTTGCGAGTAACACGAATTATGTAGTCTGACGCGACTGGGACAGACATTGGAATCGTCCAGTTGAACAGACCCGAACTGTTGGCTGCAGAAGCGATATTCATCACGGGCGTTGACTGGCCGCTGTGTAGCAAATCAATACTGAATGTCGCTTCGTCACCGCCATTACGCTCGGTCCACGCAGGTACAGCAGCCGGATTGCCACCACCGAGCACACCGTTGTAACCATTGCCGACGGCATTATTTGCAACCGTGCCACTCCCTTCGTTGAATTGATAGAGAGCACGCAGGCCAGGCTCAGTTCCAGTCAACATCGCTTCGCGATCTTGGTTGATTTCACCTTGTGTTCGCTGGACAGTCCAGAATCGAACGTCGTCCAGCATTCCAGCAAATCGACGATCACCGCTGTATCCAACGCCAAGATTCACATCTGAGAATTGAGTCTGCCATAGATTATGAGTCGTATCAAATTGCAAGATCCCGTCACGATAGCCTTTGATCGAACCCGTTGCTGAGTCCCAAGTCAACGCGATGTGCACGGGTTGACCAGCAAGAATGGGCGCCGTGTTGGCAAATTGGAACCCATTGAAGGCTCCTCCATCATTGCCCACCGCGACGGCTAGCGAATTACCATTTTCCTCAAAACGGAAACCCGCATTTCCTGGTCCAGTCGAAAGTACGTTTCGATAAGACTGCATGACGGACGGTTGCATCCAAAACTCAATCGTGCCCTGCGTCGGACGCGCTCCAAGGTTTCCAATCGCCACAACATCATTGATACCGTCAAAATTTAGCGCCGAATTGAGTACGGGTGCTTTCTGCGAGCGCCAACGAATTGGAACCGTTTGGCCCTGCTGCAACGATTCACCACCCCCAGGCTGGACCAATGTGACGTAATCGACCGGACTCACAGACGCCTGATTGGTTCCTCCATATGCCCCAACATTGATATAGCTGCCATTAGGTGTTGGCTCAGCAGTTGGCAAATCAGCACCGTCTCCGCGGTCGATTAGCGACGAAGTCTCGGAATCGAGGAATGGGTTGGATGTATTCTCTAAAAAGATTGGTGAACCGGTTCCATCACCACTGGCAACCGGGGCAAAAGAAACACCGTGCAAACTTCCGTACTCGCTTTTCAGATGAAAATCGTCGTCGCGTCCATCGGTCGCACGAGAGACAAACCCCAGTTGATTGTCGGCTCCATCCACGTCGACAAACAAGGGATCGACGCTGAGGCTATTAGCGTCAGTGAAGGCCGTTGTTCGCCATATCGAAAGCGATTGACGTGCCACGTTTTGCCAAACCGCTATGCTGCCCGTTCCTGTGACCACAAGATCGTTGTAGTCGCTTTGGAAACCGGCCTGAGAATCCGGCTCAACCTTGATCGCCGCGCCGCTTTCCACCGAGATAATGTTGTTTCGAATTTTTGTACTTCGCGAACCGCTGCGTAGCCTGATTCCATCGCCGACAGGCTGCACGATCGTATTGTTGAGAATCGTCGCACTTGATGGATTCCCGCCTCCTACCCCGCTATTCACTAAGTCGATCGCAACCAGCGAATTGGCATAAACAATGTTATTGGATAACGTACCGTGGTAACCGCTGTTGACACGTATTCCCGTCGCGTTGGAGTAAACTACGTTGCCGCTAACTAACGGTGAATTATCGACGTAAATGCCGTGATCGACATTGTGATAAACGCGGTTCTCACTCAGCGTCCCCGAACTACTATAGATGCCATTGCTATTGTCAAAGACGACATTGCGAGTTGCGGTTGCATTGCCCTGCACGTTTACTCCGAAAGCGGATGCAGAACTGTGGTTGTAAACAATATTCCCGCTGACGCTGACATTGCCGCTGGCAAATATACCAGAACCTGCGTTATCGTGAACATGGTTGCCTTTACCAGGATCCACATTCACACTGCCAATAGTGAGCGGGGTTCCTACATGACTGCTGTTCGCGAATATCCCAAAGACTCCGTTACCAATACTATTGAAGACTTCATTGTTTTCGACGCGAGTTGCACCCGTTTCACTCAAAACGATTCCATGCCCACGATTATTGGATGCGATGCTATTCGTTAACAAGCTCAATTGTCCATTGACATAGATTCCGACACCGTTGTTTTGGTCTGCAATCAAATGATTCAAATTGGTCACGGTCGCTCCATCCTCGATGCGGATACCACCAAGTGTATTGCTGACCGCATTGATGTTGCTGGCGGCAAGATTGGTACTGTTGGCATGAACATAAAGGCCATAGGTGCCGCCGGTGAGCCGCAAGCCTTGAAGGGTCATGAAGTCGGCTGTACTCAGTTCAACCACCGGTGCGACAGTCAGCGAATTCGCGTGACTCAGGGTCGTTGCATGCCCGGAACCCGTTGCTCCGCGAAGCGTAAAACCCTCGTCATTATTTAACTGATTTCCCGGCACATTGGAGACCAACAATGGATTGAGTAGCGTGTAATTACCTGTATCGACCGACAATGTTTGATTTGCACCAAGCTGGTAGATTCTCAGTACGTTGTTGGGATACGGCTTTGGTGCGCTCGCAACTTTGCCTGTGTTACGGTTGCTACCGGTCGAGGACGTGTATTCGTCGCCAGCGATTGATTGATCATTCACAAAGAACGTGTCGGTGTTTTCAGGAACCGCGAATGCCTCAGTGCTGCGGTCGAGTACTGTCTGGTTGGAGGCCAAAGATACTTGAATCCGCAATCCCTTGGTGCCGAAATCAATGCCGCTGTTTCCTGCTATCCAGGTATAGACGCCATTGTCAGGTGTGCCCGTCGAAATCGTTGTGACTAACAGTGGACCTTGCGATGTATCCTGCATCAAACGGATGACAACGGGCGAATTTTCTGTATTACCAAAGCTATTCCAACGGATGTCAATCGGCTTGTTCTTTTCCCAATCCTTGTACAAATCGGGCGAGATCAGCTTCAAGTGAGCTGGAGAAGAAATATCTTGCGAAGAGTTACTATGCGCGCCTAAGTCGGGTACGAACGTGCGTGGTACCAATGTTACAAAAGCACCATCGAGATACACATCGCTGGACGTTCCCGTCTGACGCACAGCGCTATATTGAAACTTCACCTTTCTCGTTCCGGCAGGTAGGTAGCTGTGAGAGCCGATCAGTTCCCAACGGTCGGCAGTGTTCGCCGAGGACACAACGATCGGTTGCCCAATCACATTGTCGCTAGCGTTCAGCAGTGTGACAGTAAGCGTTCCTTTGTCGCGAACCGCTTCCAACGCAGAGCGAGCGCGGGCTCCAAATGTTACCGTAAGCTGACTAGCATCGATCGCTGCAATATCTTCGATAGGCAGTACGACCGTCTGCTCAAGAGTAGTCGTTTGATTGTCGCCGGCGTAGAAATATTTACCGCCGTCGAATGCTGTTGGCGAGGAGGTTTTCACCGAACCACTTGGCAATGCCGTCCAGCCAATCAAATTCGTACCGGTCGTCAAAGGAGACGATTCAAAACTGGGGTTGGTCAGCAAATTCGTATAGGTTCCTGGCACAGCCAAATCGGATAGCAAATCGCCACCGTCGACACTAGGGCTAGTAAACCGTTGACGTGCAGCTTCAGGGAAGACACGGAAGTCGTCGAGCGAAATATTGAAAAAGCGAGGCTCGGCTTGTCGCGGATTGACGCTAGTCGTACCAGTAGAGTTTAAATCGAACTGATAGATATCTTCTTGCCAATCGAGGATATCGCTGAAGTCTTTAGTCCAGTAACCAATCTTGCCTGTACCTGTGGTATAGAGGTTATTGTAGTCGCTAAAAAATCCAACCGTACTGTCATTGGCAACATAGAGATTGTATCCAGCCGCAGTCCATACAATGTTATTGCGAATCTCGCTTCGCGTTGAGGCACCAACGATACGAATATTATCGCCATTCGCTGTGTAAAGCGTATTTCCAATGACTCGAGTATTGTCTTTACCAACGATATTAATGCCAATCCAATTGCCATAAATCACATTGTGCGCAATGAGTTGATTGCTGGTGGCGACGATACCAGTTCCGTTACGACCGAATCGTTGGTATTCAATGCGTCCGGTTATGTTTGTGCCAGTAGCGTTACCTGAAACTGTATTGGAGGCGTCGAAATCGACGCTGACCAGAGAACCAGAACCTGTGACCCCAACTTGATTGCTATAAACGTGTTGCCGCTGCATGTTACCCGTCAGCAGAACACCGGTTTCATTGTTAAATATTCGGTTGGCAATCGCATCGGGAGTGCTGCCTAACGCATCAGCACCTGTTGCCACTGTCGCGACGATACCAGTGGTGTTGTTGTCGATGTCATTGTCGCTTAGCCCAGCGGCAGCGGCATATCGGACACCGACCGAGGCACCAGAGAAACGGTTGTTGCGGATCCATCCAATGAACGCTGCGGAAATATCCAACGCAGTATTGACCGCTGTCACGCGATTACCGCGAATCTCGCCTGAACCGGCAGCCGAAATAATGACGCCTGTCGGACCCGTAATGACGTTGTTCAGAATCGAAACCGCCGTCGTAGCTCCGACACTCAGCGCCACGGTCGATCCCTGGATAGTACTGTTGCGAAGTGTTGCAAAGGATAGATCGCCACCGAGGCTGACGTTTCCAACGATCTTTGCTCGAATGACCTGGCTGTACGATCCTCCTTGCAATGATAGATTTCCTGTCACCTCCGCATCGCGTAACGAGAATCCGCTGACACCCGTAGCTACAACATTACCGACTATCCGCAATCGTTGCCAATCGACATCATTTCCTGTCACAGAAACGTTACCCGTGATCGATGCACCACTTGCTCCGATGATCGCGATACCAGCATCGGCTGCTGTGATGGTAACGTTACCTGCAATGTTATCGGTAACGTAGATGACATCACCAATGCCCAGCGAGTTGTTGTCGATGATTTGTTGGATCGACTGGCCTGTAGAGCTGGCCGTATACACGGTTCCAGTAATCGGAGCAACATTGGTACGAGCCATCAATTCGGGTCTACCGTTCGACAGATCAGCCCAAACAACCGTAGGCCGGCCATTGCTGTCTAAGGTAGCTACTAGCGATTGCGCGGCGCGGCCCGTGGTAGTGATTCCGATACCTGAAGCGTCGCCCGGCAATTCCTCGATAAAGGCCGTACCATTCCATTTCAATGCATACAGATTCGTTTGCCCGTTGAGCCATAGCAGCTGCATGCGATTGCCGTTGGCGACGATCTGTGGCTGTGCCGAACGAGGGTTGGTAGATAGTATGCTCTGTACGATCGCTGGGCCCACTGAGTCCACGTATTGCACAACCGCGATTGCCGAGCTCTGGTCGATATGCGCCTGCCAAGCAACAAATAGATCGTTGCCAACATAGGCAAGACTGGGCGAGCTATTGAATGTAAATGGGGCTTGAAAGGCACCGGCCACTTCGCCGCTGAGTCCCGTCCCCGAAGCCGAGCCAGAAATCGGTTGCCAGTCCGTACCATCAAACTCTCGCAAATAGACGTGACGAATACCAGAACTTGCATCGACCTGGGTCCAAGCCATTGCAATGCGTCCGCTACGCGAGGTGATTGTTAGATCGCGAATATCCGAGCCTGGATCGGCAGCGGAAATTCCCATGCCGCTATCGCTAGAAGTTCCAATCGCAATCCACGACGTACCATTGAAGACTCTTGCATAGATCTGCTTGACCCCATTGACTTCGTTGATCCAGCCGACAACGGTTCCAAAACTCGTATCGGCGAGGACTGCTTGGTCGGCCACACCCGTGCTTGACAATCCGCCAGCGGAAAGTGAGTTCCCCAGCGCCAACCACGAACTCGTCACGGAATCGTATTGTGCCAGTCGAATGTCAGTCGCTAGGCCTGTTTGTTCGCTCCACACTACAGTCGGCTTGCCTGACACGATCGCAAGCTTGGGGGCTGTCGAGGCGGACAGCGTTTTGCTAACCCCACCCTTGCCAGCACTGTTACCCAACTCGCGCCATTGATTCGCGACATGTTCTGCCACATAGACTTCGAGATTTCCGTTGCGACTGTCAGTCCAAGCGACGACCTGAGACGTTGGTGTACTGGTAATGCTCGGAGAGAGTGACAAACCGGGATCGCCTGAAATGCCTAACCCGGAAGCCGAACCAGAGATTTCACCCCAGCGGCCACGATCGTCTAGGCCTGTCGGCAAGCTTGCGGCACCGTAGTCAATGGCTGGCGGCGCGGGCAACAAAGCCGGCGGAGGAGTGGGAGTGGGCGTTACGAAGTCGAGCGGGTTCGCCCCTTCACCGGTACCATAATCGATCGTGTCGAGTGACGCGCCAATCGCTGGGATTCCCACAACATTGGTGTCGTCATCGATTAGATCATCGCCCGCTTCGCCGAAGAGCAAGTCGCGACCCGAATCGCCAAACAATTGATCGCTACCCGAACCTGCTTCATTGGCACCAGAACCAAAATCACCATACACATAATCGACGGCGTCATCTGCACCCACATCGGTCGGATTGAGCGCATACAAAATATCATGACCACCACCACCAATTAAAACATCGCTACCGGCATCTCCATAAATAACATCGTCGCCGTCACCCCCTTCGATAATGTCGTCGCCCAACCCTCCTTCGATGTAGTCATTGCCACCCAAACCAAAAATGCGATCGCGACCACCACCACCATAGATAAAATCGCCACCATCGCTGGACCCATAGAGGATGTCATCACCCTCGTCACCGTAGAGTTGGTCACCGGCGCCGCCACCTCCGTAGATTTCGTCGATCCCGTTTCCACCATGGATTAAATCGGTTCCTGCTCCGCCATCGAGGTAGTCATCCCCGTCGCCACCGTCGATGTAGTCGTTACCTGATTGTCCCAGGATTCGGTCATTGCCAGCACCGCCAAGCAACGTATCGTTGCCAAAATTCGAACCAACAATGAAGTCTTTACCGATACCGCCGTCCGCCCAATCGGCTAAGCCAGTGCCCGTATAAATAGTGTCGTCACCGTCGAATCCCAAAATCCTATCGCTTCCTGCGCCGCCGTCGAAGACATCGTTGCCACTGCCGCCAATGACAAAGTCAGCTCCGCCAAGACTGAAAATAGTATCGTCTCCATCGCCACCATCGATGTAATCTCCAAAGCGAACGGAGTCGAAAAAGTCAGGGTCGGTCTCGGATCCATCATCGCTGCCGAAAATGGAATCGTTGCCCGCTTCACCATAGAGTTCATCGCCAACACCACCACCACCGTCGAGCGTATCATTGCCGGCACTACCGTGCAGTCGATCGCGTCCTGGCCCACCATAAATTTGGTCGTTGCCGCTACTGCCGGTGACCTGATCATCACCTTTGGCCACACGAATCACCATGCCCAACATGATGGTCGCCGCAACAAACACGACGTCATCGTCGTCTTCAGTTACAATTTCAGCCGTTTGCGCATTGACGGTGCCTGTGATTACGATATTGCTGCCGGCAGTATCTTGACTGCGGTGGTCACCGTACACGTACAGATCTTTTGCAGCGATAGCGCCAGCAAGGGTTATATCGTCACCCGACAGTAGCGTAACCCAGCCGCCGAGAGTCGAGATAAGGCTGCCAGCGAGAGCATTGATATTCTCGCCAGAGGCAGCCGATTCGGAGGCTGTCAGACGGATGTTTCCGCCACCGGTTGAGACCGCTTGAATAATATTTAATCGGTCATCTGACTCGGTGACAAAGATGTCTTGGCTAGCAATCGCTGTCAATGAACTGTTTGCGATGTTCGCCGTATTGATCTCAAGATCGTCGAACGCTTCACCGATCGACCCGTTGGTCACAGTGATTGAAATGGCAATCGCATCAATATCGCTATCAGCATCGCCATTAGTATCGATGACTGAAAGCCCAGAAACGATCGACACCACTCCGTTCACGGCACTAATCTTGTCGACGTAAAGCGTTTGTCCGTTATTGACGATGATGTTTCTATCCACAGCAACGACGCTGGTAGCAACAAAATTGCCACCGTTATCGATTCGAATGTCGCCTCCTGTTGCAATGGCGGAGATGAGTTCCAAGGAATCGGCGTTAGTCACCCTAATCCCACCACCTACACTCACTAAAGAATGACCGACCATGTTGGCCGAATTGACAATCGTTATGTCGCCGGCCTCAGTGGTCATACTTCGTGCAGTAAGATTGCCGTAATGATTGACGGTCGTGCTAGTGCCCGAGAGAGTAATTAACTCGCCTTGCACGGTTAGGTCGAGAGGATTCGCACCGGTTCCGATCGAGGCGCCTGCAGTGATAAGCACATTTCCAGAATTTAATGGAGCTAATCCCGTGCTTACATTGACGGGTCGTCCCAATCCAACGGGATAGGCGTCGAGAATCGAACCGGGAGCCGCCAGTTCGATGCTGGTCGAAGAAGAGATGGTACCGAGCGACAAATCACTTTCTGAAACGGTGATCTTCATGGAACCAGCGCTGATAGCGCGTTGCACAAACAAGCTATCGATCGATTGAGCGAAATCGTTGATGGTTGTGTCGCTCGCGACTTGTAGAATGTTCGTCGTGGATCCCGATTGGGAGACTAGCGAACCATTGGAAACAATTTGCGTTCGCAATGGTGTATTGACACCAATTCCAGCAATATTGCCACTGGCGGAAAGACGAACTTGACCACCACTGGCGATTGCTGCGAATCCAATTCCAACATCGATTATGTCGCCATTGGAGACAATTTGCATATCGCCACCGGCGACAAGGCGCTGCAGGCGGGCATCGCCGTTAGAATCGAGTGCGATGCGGTTCGTTGCCGTTGCGATAATCGAATCGGTTGCTTCTACGTTAACATCATCTACGCGGCGGATGGTCAGCGCTTCGATTGAATATTTGCTTGTGACCAAGATACCGTTAGTCAAATTCACTGGTCCGCCATCGGTTGCGACTGAACCGATAACTCTCTGCCAACGACTTTCATCGCGATAATTTTGCGTAACGAGGTCGAACGTATCGCTGGCACCTGTGTATTCGTACAAACCGTAGTCTTCTCCGCTGAACTCCACCAACACGCGTTGTCCAGTGAGCACCGTCCTGTGGATTGGCAAAACATCAGATGGACCGGTATAGATCTCGGGGCTAATTCGCTGCCAACGAGTGGCAATACCGAAGTTCTCTGTGTCTAGATCAACAGAGTCCTGTGCGGGTCCCAAATAGCGATAGGTTACATATTGCACGCCAACCACGTCGGCGGGAGTTGACTGGGCCAACAACTCGGCATGCGTGGCTGAAAGCGCTGAAAAGTTGTTTGGATTTCTGATCGAAACCTGATCTCCCACGAAACCAATTTCTCCGCCCGAACCGGTGGCGGTCAGAATGACGGTGGCACCTTTGATATTGGGTTGCTCTGCTGACTGGACCGGATTGGGCGGCAACGCAAATTTAGTTTGCGGAAATAAGAAACGGGTCATTTCCGCCGTCATTGGATTAGCCAACTGCTGCTCACTAGTGGCTCCGCTGGCCAAGAGGTCACTAAAGAACAATTGCTCGCGCAGGAATAAGTTTCCGATAACGATCGGGTTGCTAATCTGCGATTCATAGAAACCGTCGCGTACGCTGCCTGTAGTGCTGATCAACAATACATTTCCGGCGTTGGATTGGACCGATGCGGAAGTGTCATTTACGGACGTAGCGAGCCACAGATCGCCCAGCGTTTCGTTGATCGCGATATCCCCTTCTGCCAATGCCGCAAGTCCACCATTGGTTCGCTCCGCCACCGAGGCCGAGTCAACGCGTAACGGCGATGCGGTTGAACCAATTGCACCCGTAATCGTTTGCAATTCGATCCGATTTCCAGCAACGAGCGAAATGCCTGTAGCATTGGTAATACCATCGGCAGCGATGATTCGAATATCACCGCCTGTCGAGACGATCGTGCCAACACTAATCCGACTGCTAATATTGTCTTTGCTAATCGCAATCAGCGAAATATCTCCGCCAGCTATGGCGGTGACTTGACCGCGATTGCCCTCGATTTGGAGATCAATGTCGCCCATTGCATCCAATGTCGGACTATTCGCGTATATCGCAACTGAGTCCAGTGAAAGAATGGAACCATTCGTCGACTTCAAAGAAACGGTACCGTTCAGTGCCGTCTCGATATTGCCTGCCAGCTTAATCCCACCTGCCGAATTTACCGTAACGCTTGGTACCGTAGCACCTCGACTAATTTCGATTGCGACCGGGTAATCTGCCTTCAACGTGTGAGTGAAAAAATCTTTTAGACCAGTGTTGATCGTTTGCCGCGTGATGATTGTTTTTGTCGTTAACCAGCCGCCGCCATGAACTTCGGGTGGATCGATGATGACATTGCGATTGTTACTCTCATATTTGCTTTCCGCCGGAACCGGCTTAAACGTGCTCGCTGGGATGCCGCTGTCTACCCATTCTTCGTTGTTTGCATAATCAATCGTCGATAGGTCATCTGTCTTGGTTTGTGCGCCAATATATCGATAGACGATTCCCGTTCTGCTGCCTGGCGGCGTACGGACTAGCGTTACGTTAGGCCTAAATTCTACGAGCGCATCGATGCGACGGACGTAATCGATGGTATATACATGACTGCTATTTGCGTAATCAGGAATGCCCGCAGAGTCTCCCGTCTCTCGTGTCTCGGATAGCAACAGAACTCTTGGATCGCCCCGTGAAAGAATTTCACTCTTGACTAACGATGAATCAGCGACGAGATCATCCTCAAGACCAGGGAATATACCGCCGACAAGGTTGAAACTCTTTTTCTCATAGGTCTCACGACTTATCTCGCTGAGGGTTTGCCCTTCGACCCAAACATATTTAAGCCCTGCTTCAGGTTGATAGTTGATCGCTTGCCCGGTCTGATGGAGTGTTTCAGTTCCAGTGCCATAATTTATATGTCCGTTTACCAACGTACCTTTAAAAACGGTTTCCATGACTCCGTTGGCATCCACAATGTACTCCGTCTTTATCGGGCGACGGAAAACAACGGGCAGTAGACCGGGATCGATTCGGGAGGTATCAACAATTGTGATCTTTCCCTTTCGGTTCTTAGTCGTATCAATCTCATCCAAGACGACTTTAAAAGGTGTGGCGTTTTGGATATTCACAGATGCGAAACCGCTGGCCACCTTGAGTTTGCCACCACCGGTTGAGAGGATTTGACCTGCGATGATAATCTCGCCACCACTAGGATCGATTTTCCCAAGAACGAATGCTTTCTGAGTTCCATCCCAGGTGACGTCGATCGGTATATCTTCGGAACCAAAACTCACTCCAGGAATCGCGGTCAATTTCCGTGGTGTGACATTGTTTAGCGAGGTGTTGAGATGGCCGCTGTAATAGTCGGCCAATAGCGAAAACGAATATGATCCCTCGATGGGCAATGTTACGCCTACTAATGGCGACTTAAACTCGGTTGTCGGAAAATCACTGCTGATGGATAAATTGATGCTATCAACACCGCTCTGAACCAACCCATTGAGATTCAAATATTTCGCAGTCAAAGAGAGCCGCCCCTGCGAAACAATTCGTGACATATTTCCGGTAATGGCCTGCTGAAGAGTTTTTGTTCCATCGGATACGAGCGCGGAATTGACAAACGTTGCGCGATCTGGACCAGCGCCACGAGCGTTTTCATCCAAAGCGAGGAAGTTCAGATATTGGCGAGGGTCTGCGATGTGATACCAACCATCCGAGTTGATACTGAGATTTCCTGTTGAAAGAATCGTAACGGTCTGACCTCGAACATCGCCACTGACATAAATACTACCGCTGAAGTTCTGGATGTACACCGTTCCATCGGAGTTGTGCACACCGTTGTTGATGTATAGGTCTTGGGTCAAATTATCCGGGATGGCGGGCAAGCCACTCAGATCGTATTGATTTAGGGGGTAACCCTGCTGGACAATTTTGACCGACTTCGCCGAAGCGGTATTGACGTTCGTCAAAGGCGTGAAATTTACATACACATTTCCGGGTTGGAGCGTGAGAAATTTACCATCGACCGACGCAACGCGGCGGTTATCGAGCAACTCGACGCCATTGGTACTCAATGTGAAGGGAGTTCGATTTGAAATGTCGACTTTTGCATCGGCATGGGCACTTATTTGCCCGCCAAGGACTTTGCCCGCAAAAGAGCTCGCTGCTGCTCCCGTCTGTTCGATGTAAACGCTGCCGGGTGACGAGGTCAGCGCAGGCAGATCTATAAATAACAGATCGAGACCTTTCCTGACGATCCGCCGTCCACCAACCAGGATCGAATCAAGTAGACCGAGTTCTTCCAGCTGAGCCGTAATGGCGATCAATTGAGCTTCGTAACGAGCGACTGCTTCGGAATCCCCTGCATGGTCCGCAATCCAAGAATTGATTTGATCAAATTGGTGCAGCAGTAGATTTCCAACATTCCGCAGCGACAGTTGTGGCTGTGCGGCATCTGCAGGCATAACGACGTAGAACTTACCTGTCAGGGTTGAAGCAAAGTTCTTAGTCACATCGCTTTCATAAACGGGCGAATCCTCGGGGATTTGCGCCTGTGAAATCAACTGCCAACGTCCACTACTTCCATAATTCTCTTGGTGGGGAATAATATCAACCGGCGACCCAAGGAATTGATAGTAGCCACCACTAACGCCGCCGCCGAACGAGTCGGGTACGAGGTGAAAAACATAACCGGGCTGTATTGACATCGTTAATATGCCAGCGGTCAACGGAGCGAAAATGAAGTCAGAGGCTGCATTGATGCCTCGACTTAATTTCTCTTCACTCGTTAACAACTCACCTAATCGATTGGGTGCCAACTGGGGCGAGCCGTTGATCGTCATTGGCTCAATCTTATAAATCACATTGCTGCCCGCTCCCGCTTCCACTTTAGCCGTCGACGCAATGTCAACTCGATTCGTTTGCAGAGGCGGGATCGTAATTGATTCGTGACTGATCGTCGGGTTCAGCGCCAATTCAGTAGTGGATTTGTCAACTTTCGAGGAGGTGAATCCGTTGCGGGCAACCAAATCGACATCACCAATGGCGATCACTCTGGAATTGCCAAGGACGTTGACAAAATTATTCTCCCGCAGCGTTGACGTCACGCTACTTAAGGCCTCGCTAGGAATAGCAACTGCCGAAGCGGAAAATACCGTTGCAAACGCATGATTATCCAGCAAATTTATGGCAACTGCGCTGGCGGTGTTGTACTTACCCGCCAACAGCGAAATATTGGTGCCTTTAATGGTGGAGTTGATCACATCGATTTGACTCGTCGCGGTTGTATCGGCGCGAACCTTAGCCGCTGCGACGCCGACAAGACCTGAGACAACCGCCAAGCTTGCATCCGGCCTGTTGTCTCCGGAAGAGCGAGTTGACAACATGACGTTACCCGCTTCGTTCACTAGCGTAGCACCCGTGACTTCAATCTTGCTCAAAGAGACAACATCTATGATTGAAAAGCCTGCCGAGATGCCAACTGCCAGCGAGATACCTTCCACCTTGACATAATCGTGAGCGTTGAAATCAGTACCAGTGCTGATCTCGAACTTCGTGTCTCGGTTCGGCGTACTCTTTGCCGTGACCTTACTGCCAGGACTGAATATCACGGTCGCAGCTAGTGGATTCTCTATGGTGCCCAGATCGTTATCACTGGACATCACGCCTAACGAGACCAATGATGCTGATTGCGAACTAACATTCGTACGATAGGGATCATGCCCTGGCGTCTCGTCGACTTCGTTTTTGACAAGCTTATTAACTGCGTTGCCATAGATTTCAATCGCGTTTACAACTGCATCGCTACCCACGGTAACATTTGATTTACCCGTGTTAGTGTTTCCAGCAAGGGCGGCTTGGCCTGTTCCAGCAGCAACGGTAATTGCGTCGCTAATCGAATCAATGTTGGCGTTCCGATCTGAATAGAGGCCTAAAATACCAACATCAACGAGCGAATTGTCACCAAGGCTTGTGCTCGTGGATTGATCACTTGAGGTGTGTGCGATCGAACCAGCCAGGACAATACCTCCGCCAGCGCCAGCGACGCTCTTGGCGAGCAGCGTTTCGTTCAATTTTGTGATGATCGATAAGCTGTTAGATTTGATTTTGGTGTTTACCCCGATACCTGCGGTCACTTCGTCGACCCCATTGCCGGCACCGGTCTGAACATCAGCCAACATCAAACCGACCGCTGCGAGACCACCAGCCGCACCCACGCCGCCGGCGTAAAAATTCTGCTTCGAATACGATTGAATCGACACTATGTCGGCCACTTCGATCGTGCTAGTCGAACCGATGGATGCATTACTTTGCGAGGCGACATCGATGAATGAAAAACTGACCGCTGCGGCAACAGCGCCACCCGCTACGCCGATTGCATTTGACGACGCTACGAAAACCGGTTTCGCGTTAACAGTAAGATTCTTCGCCGACAATAAAACGCTATCACCGATGAAAGCCTGTGTCTCAGCGACGCTTTCATTGTCGAGTGACAAGCGCACAAAGGAAGCTCCGGCGGCTATTCCACCGACCGAAAGTGAGCCAGAATTGCCTTGCAGAGTGCGACTGTCATAAGTGTTCAGATTGACGTTGCCACCTGCAAAAACCTCTGCTCCATTGCCGATGTAAGACTGAGCGACTGATCTGTCGTTAATGGTCACAACCGCAGCACCGAGGCCCACAACGCCCCCTGCACCCGCGAATCCCGTCGCTGCGGAATGGTCTGTTAAGTTCGCTGTTACATTGATATCGCCGCCAGCTTCGAGTTTCCCCGCAGCATGAGCGCTACTGTTGGCAGCGATGGAATTAACACTAATGCCTGCACCCACACCAACCCAACCGGCACCAATCGCACCCGACAGTTGCAAATAGTCAAGTTGGTCATTGGAAGCCACATTGATCTGATCCCCTACGATCACGACCGCACCGCTGGCGATTTGAGCCGTGGTTCCTGACTCGGCACCACCAGCATCGATCGCAGATTGAATGGCTGCTCGTGTCGGTGCCGTGGTGTTGATTTTCGACCGACCCATTTGTGTGATGGTGGCGACTCGGTTACGAGAGGTCTTCGGGTTAGACCCGTTGGGTGTCAGACCGCCGAGCTGCGAAGACGATTGACTGCTGCCATCCTCGGCACGTTGGGCTCCATCGGAATCACCAGACTGCCCATTTTGGTTTTGTAGAGCATTCGCAGTTTGGGCATTACCTTTGTCTTCGCTATTGGCATTGCTGTAGGACTTAGTGACCGGCGTACCGATCGACCACACCGAGACACTTGCAGCAAGTCCCACAGTGCCGATACCAGCACCAAAGGAAATGCCTTGCAAATCCTTAATGCTCAGCGAATTCACTTCGGCATCGTTCTTCGCTCGAACCTTCGCGCCTGCAGCAATTTCTGCCAACGTATCGTTGCGGATCGTAGCGACGTTTACCGCACCGGCGAGCCCTGCTGCGCCACCAGCGGCGAGGGCGCCTGTAAAACCAAAACCGTCTACGGTGTTAGCCGCATTGACATACACACTTTGCGATGAAGCGGCTGACAAATTATCGGCAGTTTGATTGATCATTGCGTTGGAGGCGATCGATGCTGTTGCATCCGAATCGATGACAGTGATCGCGATCGCACCTGCCAAGCCGGCAACCCCGGCAGCAGCCCCAGCAATTGAGAGATGGGTGAAATCTTCATTGGACGTGGCCTGGACGATCACACCAGAAACAGGGATGGCTTCAGCAAGATACGACTTTCCATCCGCAGACTTTTCACCTGAAAGTACGTTGGTGATACCAGTCCCATGACCTAGCGCATCGACAATCGCCCCAGGGCGAATCACCGCTTGAGTTGCCTTGGTAACCGTCATCACCCCGATCGATACACCAGCTCCGGAGGAGCCAGCGGCAGCGGCCCCCGAGATCACATCAATGTCGGTGTCGTCGTTTGCTAACACGGCCACATCACCACCGGCATGGATAGTGGCTCCTGTACCGATAAACGCCACCGTCGCGGTGTCGATCTCCATCACATCGATCGCTCCACCTAGGCCAGCACCAACTTGAATTCCAATGCCGACTAATAACACGTCTTCAAACCCGATTGCCGACACTTGGATGTCGTCTTTGGCGCTGACGGTTGCAGCGCCGATGTAGGCCCGCGTGGTTTCGCGTATCGTACTGACACCGATCGCTGGAGCCGCGCCAAACCCTACACCCAGCGCGCCGCCGAAAGCAATTTGGCTGATGTCGCTACCCGCCGCGATAAAGACACTTTGGCCCGCCGCGCCGTCCGCCGTTTGATTGACGTTCGCACCGTCGCTGATGAATGCTTCGGTAGTATTATCAACGAAGCCAACACCGGCCGAAACCGAGATACCGACTAAACCACCGGCGAAGCTCACCGTGTAGACTTCGATGTCGTCGCGATTCGTGGCTGAAATGCTCAAGCCTCGATTGAGCTTGGTTGCAGGAGTGATGGTCCGTTGTAAAAGAACCGACGGATCATTTGCTGAGTTGCTTCCGTCACGTTTGGCATCAGTTGCGCTAACGTTAGGAGCACCAACTTCTGCGTTTCCTTTAAGAGTAGTAATGTCAGAATTGAGCGAGGTATCGTTCGGGTCAACGCCGTTGCTGGTGAGTGCTGACGACATCGAGCCAATCGTGAAAATCCCAGTATTCACCGTTGCTTCACCCCCTAATCCGTCGGCATTAACCACAGCGCCAGCACCGATAAACGCCTGCGTGGTCTTGCCGATGGACGAAACGCCTATTGCCGCGCCGAATCCTGCGTAGGTTCCGGCTGCCAGCACGCCGACGATCTTGTCGACCTCAGTGCGATCATCGGCGGCCAGTACGATATTTCCTTTGGCATGAACATTGCCTGGCCCCGAAGATGGGTTGGTGTCGCTGGGATCGTCTCCGATTATGGCCCGCGTTGTGATTGCTATAACATGGATTGCAGCATCCGCCGCGATTCCCGCATCGGCACCGATCGCCAGTCCCGCCGCAATCGAAGAGATGTCTTCGCTGGAGTTTGCCTTAACAACGATATCACCCTCGGCAAACACCGTTGATGCCGAGTCGATCTGGGCAAGTGTATTCTTGGTCAACGTCGCTACGTCTGCACCAACGCCAACCGAAGCGCCACCAGAGACCGCCAGTTGTCCGGCAACGGAAACGATGATCGTGTCGTCGGTCGCAGCAACAGAAACACTCGGGGTGCCCGCCGACGTTCCATTGGCTGTGGTAATATTCGTGTTGCGTCCGATCAAACCCTGCGTTGTTTCGTTCATCACTAGCACAGTTGCCGAGCCAGCGATCCCGGCCGATCCACCCAGCGCACCAGCCGCACTGATGCCGATAATGCTCTCGCGCGAACGTGCTTCAATCGACAATCCGGTGCCACCATTGGCGGATACGGAAGCGGTGTCGGCCACCAAGGCTTGGACGGTATCGGTGTGAGTAAACGTGACGTTGGCTGCACCAATACCCGCCGTACTCGCACCACCGACACTGCCGGCCAAGCTGGTCAGCGTAAAGTTGCCAGTTGAAGCGATACGGACCGCGCCGTCAGAGTGCAACATGGAAATCTGACCGGGGGCGCTATCGACTTTCGCGATCGAATTCGATGTTACGTCATAGACGGACGCCGACCCGGCCACTCCAGCGGAACCACCAATACCAGCATTGATGGAAAGCGTCTTAAAAACGTCCGACGAAATGGTTTCGACCGTAATGTTGCTGTTCGCGGAAACATTTGCCGTTCTACCAATCGTCGCCGTCGTATTTTTATTGATGATCTCAAGGTCCAGTCCCGCCCCGACGCCTACACTGTTGGGCGCGATCGACAAAGAACCAGCAAGACTGGTCAATGTGATCGCATCGGTCGTGTTGACCGTGATCGATTGACCGACGCCACCCACGATCAATTCGTTTTCATTAATCGCGGCTCCGTTGCCAATCGTCGCACCGGTATTAATCGTGTCTATATTGATGACAACCGCACCGGCAACACCGGCGCCACCCGTGCTGGCCGAGCCTGCCACCGCGACACTGGTTGCAGTCGGATCGGAGAGCGGTCCCGGCAAGTCGATAACGGTTGGGATGATCGTCGTACGAGCAGTGATGGACATTGCATTCGCCGCGTCCGCGCTTCCGCCGATGAAGGCATCCGTTTGAGTTGTCATCAATCGAATCGCGACGGAGCCACCGACGACTGGGTTGTCTGACGCAGTAAATCCCGCACCCGCAGCGAGCGTCTGCGGGTTGAGTGAGTTTGCCGCGCTGACGGTGATCGCTCCGCTGGAAAGCAATTGTGAACCGGACTTGGCCGAGGCAAGCGTGGTAAAGTTGACTTGCTCGATCGCAGCGCTACCGGCTACTCCAGCGCCACCCGTCCCGCCCGCTGCCGCGGCTCCCCAAGCGACAAATGAGTTCGCTTGCCCCGCCGGCGTGACCGCTTCGAGGGTAATCCCACTGCCATGGACAATGACTCCGGATTCTATTGTGGCCGAATTGTTAACCGTGGCGAAATTCAGGCCTGCGGAGGCACCAATCTTGGTTGAATCGGAAAGTGCGACCGACGTGCCAATTGCTTTCGTCGTTTCGTTAATCAACTGGCTAGCGCGAACAACGATCGCACCGGCCCCCGCATTGACGGATGCCGCACTATCAATCCGCGCGGTGTTAGTAACGTCCAGCACGTTGACACCAACGGAAGCCGCAACTCCCAAGCCGTCACCCTCGCTGCTGGAATTGGAATTCGCAGAGTCGTTAGCGCCGGTTGCGGCCGAATCACCGCTGGGAAGAGTGTTGTTAGCGCCCGTGTTCGGCGTCTGATTGCGTTGCTTGCCAGCCACCTCGTCCGCGGTACCAGACAGCGGATCGGCCCCCTTAGCAGTCGATTTCGTTTCGATCGTGCTGGTGACGGAAGATGTCGAAAGCACATTCAGCGCGCCCGCAAGAACGAGGCTTCGCGATAAGATTGCTGACGAAGTTTCTTGATCGTCATTGATACCGACACCAACGCCTATACCCAGGTCGCTAGAGGCGGTGGTCGCATCGGCTTCGGTCGCAGAATTGCTGGTATGTGTCGCGCGGACGTCGCCGGTACCGACTAATGTGACCGTTCCGCCGGTGCCGATGTTGGCTAATGTCGTGTTATCGATAATCGCCAGTGCGACACTTCCAGCGATGCCATTGGTGTTACCTCCCCCAGCGGTCGATTCGGTATTGGCACTGTGGTTGGTCGAAACGGTCACATTCAGATTGCGTGCCGTTCCGACAAATACGACGTTGTTTTCAATAACTGCAGTGGTTGTGTTATTCAGTTTATTGAGTGCCAGAGAAGCTCCGATACCCACGTCTTCAGAGGTCACTCCGTCTTCGTTGGGCCGCGCTTTGGACAGACTTGATGTGTTGAGCAGTGCAGTCACTACGATATCGGACGTACTCGTTAGACCGCTGATCGTCGCCCCCGATCCGATGCGGGCTGCGGTGTTCGTATCGATCAATGCTAGCGACACTGAACCGGCGATCGCAACTGTTTTCGCTCCAGCACCTGAGATCGATTCGGTAATAAAGGTATTTTTCGTATCGCCGCCGATGTCGAGCGCACTAGCATCCACGATCAAACCGCGCGAGTTCACCGTACCGCCGGAGGCGATCGTCGCCAAGTTGTTAATATTGGCATTGTTGATCGAGACTGCGGCGCCAATGCCCACCGTGCCCGCCTTGGTAGCTTTGCCATCGGCTTTGGTTGATGAGTCATGGTTGGAGCGAGATCGCAGGGTGGTGCTTCCGGCGGTCGACGTTACGGTGACCCCAGTTGGAATGACGGCGGAAGAAGTTGCGTTGATAATCGAATAGGTGACTGCGGCAGCAAAATCGAGCACCCCGTCGGACGTTGCCGCCGCGGGTGTTGCCTCGGACCCACTGCCCCGAGCTTCGCGAGTTCCCTCGGTTGCTTGCGCATCGCCAGACGCACGTTGCTGGTCGGCTTGCTGCTTCGGGCTGCCTCCGTTATCGCTGCTGCCTTTCGTACTGGAATACGACTCATTGACACTACCCGAGCCGCTGGTCGCCGTGAAACTGACACTTCCCTCAGCCGTAACGTTGCTCCGCGGGCTAGCAGTTGTCGTTTCGTTGACAATGGCCAGCGAGACGGCTGCCCCAATCGCTACACTGTCTGTGCCGGTGACGTGACCATCGGCTTTGGTATTGAATGAGGAGCGATGATCGGCAGTCGCAATGAGTGTTCCCGATACGGTAATGGGCGAACCCGTTCCGATATCGGCTAGTGTGTCTTGGTTTGCGATAAGGTTGGAGACCGATGCGGCCAGCGCAATGCCCCCTGCACCACCGGCTTTCGACGTTGTCGTCGAGGTGTCGCTGGAGTTCGACGCGATGCTGAGGTTGTTGACCCCGTTCAGTAACGCGTTGTTACCGAGGCCCGCGAAGGTGACTCGATCGGCAATGTTGAGCGCATACGATGCGCCTAGTCCCAGCGTCGAACCGCTGACAGCGTGTTGGTGCGGAATCGCTGTGACGCTACTGGTTGTGGTTGAGTTGGCGATCAGCGATAGATTCGAAGCGTTCGCATTGACGTTGGCCAAGGGGTCGATCTTTGCGGTTGCCTTCACATTGTGAACACCAATTGCAAAGGCTCCGGCGACCCCGATCGAAGCGTTTTGATTATCGCCTGTCGGTCCCGACTTGGCTTGTAGCGTCGATGAGGCTGTCGGTGAGGTGCCAGATAGTGTAATCGTGGTTCCCTTTACGTTGGCTGCTCCACCAAGCGACGCTTTGGATTCGCCTTGGATGGCTGCGATGACGACGCCCACACCAACGCCAGCGTCGGATGAGCCCGATGAGTTGACGCCGTCAGCGGTTGAATTCGCCGTGTGCGAGCCTGAAGCGGTCAGGCCGAGCGAGCCTCCCGTCGATCCGACCGTCGCGTCAACAATTCGCGTGGTCGTGTCACCGGCAATGGTCAGCACCGAGATTGCTGCGGCCAACCCCATGTTGCCATCACTGTTGGACGCGTTGTTATCGACAAGCGACTGCTGGCCTTTGGTGTTCGGCTTGGTGTTGTCCTTAGTCGCTCCTTTAACGGTCGAAGTCGAAACTGTGTTGACGACCCGATTGCTGGTCGAATTTAGCGCGATGTTTCCAGCCGCTTGAACGTTGGCAACTCCGTCGATGAGCAGCGTCGTGTCGCCGAAAAGATTCGATGTCGCGACCGTCCCGCCAGCGTTGGAAGTTCCGCTAAGCCCATCGGCGGTCGTCGAGACGTTGGAGTTATTGATTGAGTTGACGGTCAGCGTGGTGGCAGCAATGATGTCAATTGTGCCACCGATATGAACGTTAGAATCGCTGGTAATAATCGATACCGCGACGGCCGCATCGTCAGCGCGATCGTCATCGGACGCATTGCCGTCATCTTGGGGCACCCGCGTGACGCTGGTGGTGACGACCGACGAGGCGGTAATCGTGATGGCACCACTCGTCGATTCGAGTTGTGTTCTATTGGCCGAATTGCTCCCGGTGAGGTCGATGTTGGCGCGCGAGTCGACGATCGCTTGGCCGACACTGATCGCACCATCCAGTACCGTTGAGCTGTTGATCGTGACATTAACGGTGCTGGTTGCTTCTAGCGTAATGGCGGTCGCCTTAAGCGAGCCACCGGACATGGCAATCGCTGTGTGCGGGATCGAGATAAACTTAGTCGGCTCAGTCGCGTCACCCTGTCCACTATTGGTCGCTAGACTTTTGGCGGTGAATGCGCCGCTAAAGGTTGGTGAACCGGCGGCGATCGTAATGTCGCTGGACGATAATACGACGAGGCTGAAACCGACGCTGTACGCGTTACTCCCCTCGAGAAGGAGCGAGTCATCGGCGATCGGCAAAGGCAGGCCGGTCGCAATGTCAAGGCCGCCGTCAAAGTTAACCGTCAAGACGCCACCGCTGGCGACGATAAAAGTCGTTAGCAAATCCAAACTTCGCAAGTCCACGCGAATCGTGTCACCACGGATGTCGGCTAAGCCACTGGTCTTTATGTCGACCTGTGCATCCGACGCGGTGCTTAACGTCGCCGATGCGACGACGCCCAGACCGGCCGTGCGGACTAACTGGATTTGCGGTGTCGACCCGCCGGAAATGGCGCGAAGCGTGAAATCGCTCGACAACTCTGTATCAGGGTACGTGAGATTTGCGGCTAACATCACCCGTGATTCGAGTTGCTCGAACAACAATCGCATCAGACCGCTACGCAATTGCTGTGAGGCACGCTTTCTCCAAGATAAAGAAATTTGCCTGCGTTGCCGTTTTGTCATGATCTCTGTTTCAATCGAGCGGATGGTGTGAGCCGGATAACTCGTGCTTCAAACCTGAACCTGCTGGTTGTGATGCAACCATGAACCAACAGCCTCCAAGAACTTGAAATCGCCAACAGAAAATGCAGTTTTTGTTGCAATCCTAAGGGAGCGTTCCTGTGTTTTCGCACAGTGTTCATCGCGCTACTGCAACGTTTGTGACGGCATTAACGCCGATTTTCTAATTGTGCCATTCGGGTTCATTGCAATAGCAACCAACTTGTGACTCCCGTCTGGGAAAATAATTTGGCAGCAATTTCTAGACAAAAGGAACCGTGATTCGAGCAAATTCAGCTTGCATGCCTGTCAGCCGATTCGCATCATAGATGGACGTCAAACCACCAATTTCTGCCAGTCAATCTTTTTCTGCCAGACATTAGCTGTTCCTGGGATCGCTCACTTGAACTCGTCCGTCAACCACTCGTTCTTTCAACAGCATTTGCTTAAATTGCGCAGCGGAAATGCGAATGCGATTGCGGAGTTCGTCGCCCAATACGAGCCCTATATTCGCCGATCTCTGCGGTTTCGAATCGTTCGCGCTTCCCTTCAATCGGCCGCCGATTCTGCCGATGTTTGCCAGTCGGTTCTAGGCAGCTTTCTGTTGCGATTATCAGCGGGCGAGTACGCGATTCATACCGAAGAAGATCTTCGTAAGCTACTAACAACCATTGCGAACAACAAATTTTTAGAGCTCAGTCGTCATGAATCGGCAGCAAAGCGAGATCGATCCATTACGGAATCTTGGAGCGAAAAGCACGAGCTCTCAACTAGCCATAAACAAGATCCGGCAGAAGAAATCATCTTTACCGAGATGCAGACGCACCTCGCACGACGACTCTCGTCCCACGAACTTGAGTTGTTGGAATTGCGACGTGCTGGAAAAGATTGGGCTGAAATCGCAGAGCTACTCCAGGAGGAGCAGACGGCTTTGCGCAAACGATATTCGCGTGCGTTGAATCGAGTCGCTCGCGAACTGGGACTCGGGGCTGATGATGAATGAGCCAGGGGGCAGATCACCGGCCAACTCGGCTAATAGCATGCTGACTGTAGACATAGAAAAACTTCTCAAACGCCAGGCAGATTCTTGGCGATTGGGCAGCCGCGAGACCGTGGAAACATTGCTCGAAGCGAACGCGGTCGATTCAACGCGGTGCAATGCTGATACACTATTGTCACTCATTTGTCATGAAGTCTCGCTGCGAAAATCGAGTAATGAGCCATTCTCGCTCGAAGAGTATGGGGCTCGATTTCCGCACTTAGTCGAAGAGCTGAAAATCCAGTGGGAGATCGATGAGCTATTGCAACTTGATTCGGATGTGGCCCCCGATGTAACCTTGAGGGCCATGGATCTTTCTCATGGTACTGCGATCACCCATGAAAGTCGTCAGGGCTCTATTCTTCCGTTGAAGATCAATCGCTATGAAATCGTTGGCGAGATTGGACGGGGTGGAATTGGGGTTGTCTACGAAGCATGGGACCCAAAGCTCAAACGTCGCGTTGCGATCAAGCGGCTAAAGGCTGGCGTCGATGCATCCACAGATGAACTAATTCGCATCCGAGCCGAGGCTGAGGCGATTGCGAAATTGCACCATCCAAACATTGTCCAAGTCTACGATGTGGGCGAAGATGGCTGGCCCTACTTTGCAATGGAATTTTGTCACGGCAGAAGCTTAGATGCGCGACTTGCTGGACAGCCATTAAGTCCACGTGTGGCCGCAGAATTAGTTCGTAAGATCAGCCTCGGGATCTCGGCTGCACATGATAATCGAATCATCCATCGCGACTTGAAACCCGCCAACGTGCTACTCGAGCGAGAACACGACTGGTCCCCCAAAGTCGTGGATTTCGGATTAGCAAAATTTCTTGATGGAGATAGTTCGGCAACCGCTTCCGGTAGCATTCTCGGCACAGCCGCCTATATGTCTCCAGAACAAGCATTTGGAGATGCGAAACGCGTTGGCGAATCGACCGACATCTACTCGCTTGGTGCAATTCTTTACGAATGCCTTACGGGGCGCCCGCCATTCCGTGGAGACACTTTCGGTGAAACACTGGACCAGGTCCGCAATCAAGAGCCGATTCGGGTAAGACAACTTGAGCCGAAAGTTCCACTGGATTTAGAAACGATAACCCATACCTGTCTAAGAAAAGACCCAAAACAACGCTACGCTCGTGTTGGAGACCTGATCAACGATCTGGCTAACCATCTTGATCGAATACCGATCACAGCCCGGCGCGAGCGATGGTACGAGCTTACCTGGCGATTGGCTCGCCGTAATCCGATGGCTGCGTCGTTGTGCGTGGCAACGGCAAGCCTATTGTTGGCATTGACCACCGGCTCTCTCTTGTTTGCGAACTATATGTATGCAACAAGAGAGATCATTCAGCGAGAAAAGGCTTTGGCCCAAATAGGACACGCTGAAGCGATGATTGGTCGTGCGCATGGGGTTCGGTTGAGCGGAAAGCCAGGCCAGCGTTTCGATGCTCTTGAATCTCTTCGCCAGGCCGCAGCCATCGGGCGCGAACTGAACCAACCGCCAGAATGGTTTGAACCCTTGCGCGACGAGGCCATCGCGGCACTACAGCTTCCCGACATCTATACTCAGAATTATCGCGAAGAAGGACGAATACTCGTATCTGCCGATTTCAGTGATGATCATTCGCTATGTGCGTTAAGCTTCGAAGGAGAATATACATCACTGCGAAGATTATCTGATCAGTACGAACTGGCAAAAATACCCAACGCTGGACAACAAGTACGAATAGCCTTTATTGGTAACAATCAGCTACTGCAGTTCGAGTTCGCAAGCGGAAGTTTCGAACTATGGAAGGTTGATTTGCCGACTCCCCAGCGCATTTGGCGCCGGGAAACAGATTGCAATAATTTTTTTCTGTCCGAAAATCAAAGGTATCTCGCGGTTGTCAATGCTTCAACTCTCCAATGGATCAACCTGGAAGATGGATCCACCCGTAACAAAAATGCACTAACGCCATTTTTTCGAGAGCCTGCCATTGCCATCCATCCAACACTGCCAATATATGTAGTATTTGGATACTATAACTCGCGCGCAGAATTGCGAGAAATCGCCACAGGGAAGGCGATTTGGGAGTTTGAATGCGATGTCACTGGGGACGAACGATTCAGTGGAGGCGCGTGGTCTCCTGACGGAACCCGACTTGCCTTGCTTCACGGTCACTCGAAAAAATCATATTGGTTTCGATTTGAAGCGACAACTCAAAAGCTTACCAGCGAATCGGTTCAGATTTTGACTCCAGACGACCTGATCTGGGGATCCCTCATTCAGTTTGATCATACAGGGGGATATATAGTCGGTTACGGTTGGGGCGAAGGCGTGATGCTAGTGGACTCGTTTCGCAAGCGAAGAATTGCTTTGGGACGGGGACTCACTCATTTCGAAAGATTTGCGCCTAAGACTGACCCCCGTGGGCAATTATTGGGCTTTGCTGCATCGCTTGATCGTCCGACCAACGTCGGCACGATGCAAATAGCGACCGCCGAAGAATTTCCTTGCCTGTTTTGGAATGATCAAGGCAAATACGCGATTCACTCTGCCCGTTTGGACCCAACCGGCAGTTTCGTCATCATTCCTGGACCAAGTGGCTTCGCTATCATTGACATCCATAGCCGCCAAGAGATTTATCGAACGGAGATTGAAGGCCTGGGATCTGTTAAAATCTGTTTCGATCGCAATGGACATTTTTTATTGTCCACTGCGTACGGAGTATTGAAATGGCCTTACGCGATAACTGAATCACCACACCGCAAGATTACTCTGGGTTTTCCGCACCGCATTCCCTTACCAGCGCTTGTTACATCCATCACTTCAAGCAATCAAGGGAATTTGATTGCTTCGACCTATTGGAATGGGCTTGGATCCGCTGCGTATGCCGGTTGCTGGGTACTGGCTAGTGACGAAGTGGCCGGGCGCAAGATAATTGGCGGATCTTCGGGAACCACTAGTGCCGTTTCCCAAAATGGTCTTGCCTGTATTCTCAGCTTGGAGGACAGATCGATGCTCCTCCAACGAACAAAGCATGGTTGGGATCAAAAGCCGATAACGAACGATGGTACTTGCCATATCGTCTGCAATGATCAAATTGCACTGGCCGGGGACGCCGTCTGGTCGTTGCCTGAATGGACGCAATTGAACAAGACGCCAAGCTTAACAGTCTGCATCTCCGACGATGCAAAGCAAATTGCCATCGCTTCACAATCAGGCAACGTCTCTTTAGCACACACAGAATCAGGAAAAACATTTGCTAAGTTTCCGGGTTCGCCAGTTGAATTTTCGCGCGACGCCGAATCTTTTCTCTTTGTCATTGATAAAGATTTGAAAATCGCTCGCTTGCCGCTGATTCGGCAACGCTTATTGGAACTGGGTATCTCGTGGGAGGGTCCTGAATACAGCTCCTCTGCAGAAAAATCACCTCTTCAAAGAATAGAAACTCCAACTTGGTTGGCAGACATCTCCAGTGCCCAACAGCTTATGCTATTGATCGATGAGAAAGCCCTCGAGAGTGCAAGTCAGCATCCGGGCAGCCCCCACGATCTATTTGCAAGTGGAATGGTGTTGCTCAATCGACATCAGTTGCAACCAGCGTTAATGCAGCTTGAGCAAGTATGTCGGCTTATGCCCGATTCGGTTACGGCCCATCAATGGCGAACCTACGCATTGGCTGCGCTAGGAAGATTTGACGAAGCAATCCAGGTAGCTGATGGAGTGCTCAGTCGTACTGAGGACTTCGACTTCCGCTTGATGCGAGCGGAATGGCTTTATCAAACTGGACAGTACGAGAGGGCCCGAAACGAATGTACGAACTTAATGAATGGTGAGAAACGGGTCGCCCGCAATTCGCTCGCTTTGCGAAGCCTATGTTCCGAAAGGCTGGGGCAAGTCGCTGAAGCCCAAGAGGACATGGAGCAATTTCGCAAACTGGCACCCGAAGACACCGCTACGCTGAACCTGAATGCACGAATTTGGACAGATACGGATTTGTCACTGCGACATCCAATCCTAGCGCAGATTTATCTTGACAAGTTGCTGCAACAGCGCGAGAGATTACTGCCTGAAGTAAAAGAAACTATCGCCATCACGTTTATCCGAAACGGGCGATACGAAGAAGCGCTAACATACTGTAAAGAACTACTCGCCGATCCAAACGTCTTCAGCTATCGATTTGGACTTGCGTGCCAATCGTTGTGCCAAGCCAATATGGGACAATTAGAAAGCGCACAAGTAAGCCTGAACATGCTAAGTCGAAGTGAACTTCCGGAAGCGGACGACGCGAAATTAGATTTGCAACTGCAGTCGATAATTTTGGAAGCGAGGTCCATACTCTTTGGCAAATTAGTACTACAAGACAGGTAGACAAGCGGAGTTGGGCGGAGGTTCGGAACGCATAGGGCCGTAACCCCTATCGCTCAACTCGTTGGCACAATCCAACATGCGTTCTCCGACTCAACCGCAATCACACCCTCACTGGCATACTCCAACTGCGACCAGGAATGGGAGTGCATTTCGATCAAATGACCGGGAGAACAGCGGGCCGAAAATGTTCGTATCTGGGATTGGCGTGCGTTCGACATAACTTGTCTTTATATCGCGATTGCGCCACCCCTAGAACCGCTACAATTTGTCATTCAAGTGATTCCCAATCCAAATGTCTTCGGAGGCCGCCCATAGTGCACTCAAACAACGTATGCCATTTCGCAATTCATGCCGACGATGTTCCTCGCGCTAAGGTTTTTTATCAACAAGTGTTCGGTTGGCAATTTGAGGAATGGGGTCCGCCGGACTTTGACCTGATTAGAACGGGCCAAACGAAGGACCCTGGGATCCTCGGGGCACTGCAGAAGAGAACTCAACCATTGGGAACTGGGTTTAACGGCTACGAATGCTCGATCTCAGTTGTGGACGTCAAAAAGATGGAAACAGAGATCGTCAAGCATGGAGGGTTTATCGACACCGAGGGGAACCTTGCTTGTGCAATTCAGTATTTCAAAAAGGGCTAACATGGCTGAATCCAAGACGCAAACGGAATTGATTCTTCGCGATCTGATGCGAGATCGGAAAGAAGAAGTGGTCAAGATAGCGCTATCTGCCAGGAAAGCTGTGCTCAAAACTGCAGGCAAGTGCAGCGAGCTAATCTATGAGACTTATTGTGTTTCCAACGCGTTTACGTTTACCGGTAAGCAGGGGCAGGGCTTCATTCATATTGCGACCTATGCGGAGCACGTGAACCTTGGCTTCGACCGTGGAACCGAACTTGAAGACCCTGACGGAAAGCTGAAAGGAACTGGAAAGCTCATTCGCCATATCCGGCTGAATAGCATCGCAGATGTACGGGACGATTCAGTGATTCAATTGATCGCACAAGCAGTATCGCAGGGGCGAGTAATGGCAGTGGAAAAGGGAGAATTAGATGAGGCCATCGTTGTGGTCAAACGCAGCAAAAAATGAAATTTTAAGCGGCAGCAGGAACGCAGTGAAATTGCGGTTGTTGGTTCAGTCGTGGAAGCAATTAACTGAACCAGTACGAGCAACCATCCTGTCAATTGTCCGCCTTCACGCTGTAGAAAAGAACCGACCGTTAAACGGCGAAGTTAACCGTCAGCTAATTGAGTCCGGAGTCCAGACCGTCAGGCCACTGTATCGCTGGAAGTCGGCTTCGTTCAAAGTGAGTAGATGAGCTATTCCATTCGTCTTCATTGTTGCTGCTATGCGCGCATCGTGAACCGATACCCCTGTGATCGAGTGAGTTACCAGCAATTGTCGCCAAACTGCGTAGCACGCATTCGTAAAGGGTAAGACCATTCCTAGCTTTTCGATCGTCTGCACACGTTTGAGTGTCTCATCGACTGAGAGACCAAATCCTCCCCGAGCCGATGCTGGACGAGTAGCGACATTCCAAAACTCGGCAATGTTCTGGTGAGATGTGACGAATCGATCGCCCTGATTCCAGCGCTTACGCAAAGCTCGAAAGATTGTCTTCTGCACCGGAGAACTTCGGTCAAAGGCTCGCAGGAGAACGCCAGTGTCAACTAGGATCGTTAGCACAGTGACTAGTCGTGATCTGAGTAAATGTCAGCACGTGTGAACGTGGTTGGCAACGTGCCGTCAACACTTAATGCACTAAACTCTCGTTCCAGGCTGTCCCAAGGAATGTCTTGAGGCTGTTTTGCAGGGGGGACCATGAGTTTCAAGAACTCGCCAATTGAGACACCAGCGGCATTGGCTGCAATTTCCAGCGCCCTGGCTGTTTGTTCGTCAATTTGGATTGATACCATCGGTACACCTTGCCTGTTGAATGCCATCTACATAATACCACTCGACACTCAATTCGCCAAACTACTTTACAAGGGACTCGTTTTGACTGGCTAATCCGGCAATTCCCTAGACAATCGAGGGTGTTACGCTGGTTAGAGTGAAGTGGACCCCAATTTTAGGACCACAGCTTAAGATAGAAAATCACGTGTTCCAACTCCATGATTGAATCGTGGTGGCGTGTACTCAAACGCCAATGGTTAATTCTGAAAACCCTCGACTCCGTCAGAACGGTCGAAGCGTTGGTGGCCTTCTATGTGCAAGACCACAATTTACGTCTGCCACACTCGGCATTTCGCGGACAGCCGAGTTGGAGAGTCCATTCGACGGAGGGATAGAGGCAAGCCAATCAAAAACGTAGATTGGGGTCAACGGATTTCATCGGATCCGGCGAGGACTTCGTCAAGCAATTCACTCAATCGTAATCTGGAAGCTTGATCTCGCACGTCTATTTGTTGTTGCTCATCGCAATTGCTGAATATGCCTCGAAAGTCCCGCCGACTGCGTTGGCTTCCTTTGTCGATCCAAATGAGTTTCGAGATTGCGGCGTCGGTGCGCGAAACCACGGGCAGAAATACTCCTTCAAACAGCTCTAGTATTTGAGACCGCTGCAATTCACCGGGTATCAACTCTCTTGGGTAGATGTCCTCCGGTCTGAACCGCTTGTCGAACGACACTTTCGGTGAATAGAAAATCGGAAGATGCCAACTGGTCCATCAAGTCATCGATTCGGTCCTTCGCGACCTCTGGCGATACGACGATATCGATGTCCTGGGTCAAACGTGGTTCGCCATACACCGAGCTGATCGAGCCGCCAGTCAGGTGAAAGGGAAGATCAATCGCCTCTGTGATCGCAACAAACTTTCCGATCGTCCTTTCAAATGCTTCAACGGGGAACATTGCAAAGCTGCTCCTGAATGAGCTTGACCACTTCCGGTTCTCGCTCATAGAGCTTCAGCGCAACACGCCACTTGATTTCTTCGTCGGATAGACTCGGGTTATCGCTACGAACCCGTCTGGCCATCTGTTGCCGCGTCCAAGCGAACATCGCAGCGCTCCGAGAAACCTTCTCCGCGTACGACATCGCTTTCCAACGCCGTTCGTATTCCAAATCGATTTCTGTCGCCATCACCTTAATTACTCCTTACCTTTTGTAGACGAACAGTATAGACGATGGCTACCTGTCATTACCAATGAACGATACTTCTATCTTGACACTCTTGCACCCGATGAACGTCAGGGATCAAAACATCCAGCACCGTCCAGGCCATACAAATTGGGCCAAATATCGTGTCGATCGAATTTGAAGGAGAGCAGACCCCTCATGCGATTATGGAGCGTTTTCTTGCGGAAGCACTTCCCAAAGTGTTGGAATTCAGCCCGAATTTGATATTGTGGTCGGTCAGACTCGACTCAGCGATGGGTGACCCACTCGGCGGACTTGGCTCTGCCACACCGATGTCGCTCGGCGTGACCAGTGGAATCGTTCTGCTGGTTGCGTTCGCGTGGGCGTGCCGAAAAATTCAAAGCTTTCGCCCCGTCACGATTGTCTCGGCCTAAAACTTTCTTCAAAACTTCAGTGGGACATTGCGTTGTGAGCACACTTCACAGATTGAAATCCGAAATCCGAAACGCTCGACGCGACGATTTTCCCATTCGGGCTCAGTTCAAGTTTTCAGGCAAACGGTTAGGTGGGCGTCTCTAACTAGTACTGATTGCTAACCTGCAAGCCTTAGTCTTCCATTGTCGAATCCGCGCCGCGATTCTCCTTGAAAGAATCTGACAAATCGCTGTCCGGCATCCGTCGTCGCAGCAGTTCGGCAAGCGTTTTTCGCATCGTCTGCCAACAATCCAGATCGGTACATTAGTTTGAAGAGTGCTTTGACGTCGTTGCGCTCGGCGAGTGACATCCCTGCGCGTCTCATTCCTACTATGTTCAAGCCAACAACGGAGCCGGAGTGATCTGTCAATGCAAATGGTGGAACATCGCGACCCACAAACGAAACTGCACCCACCATCGCTAGCTCACCGATCCTTACAAACTGATGGATGCCAACGTTCCCAGAAATAATTGCTTTGGCGCCAACTTTAACGTGGCCCCCCAGAAGTGCTCCGCTCGCCAGTGTCACCTCATCGTCAAGCACACAATCATGCGCGACATGGCAGTTGGTCATTAAATAGCACTTATTCCCCACGACTGTTGTGGACCCATCTTGGCAAGCGCGATGGACTGTCACTCCTTCACGAATGACACAGTTATCCCCAATCCGGCAAAAGCTCAACCGCCCGGTATATTTTTTGTCTTGGGGTAAGTCGCCGATCGTTGCATGTGCATGCAGCGTGCACCCTGCTCCGATTTCGGTATGACCCAAGATGACGACAGCTGGACCCAACCGACATCCTGGACCCATTCGAACGGGACCGTCAATCACGACATTGACGCCAATCTCACACGATTCGTGAATTTCTGCGTCCGGATGTATGTATGCGGTTCTGTGAGCCCCCATGATCTTCCGAGCTTTCGTTATAAATTGACAGTTGTAGCTTGCAATTTATACACCAATTGGAGCATTGTCGGTCAATATCATTTGACGCACGAATGGAGATTAGGTCTCATTTTTTTACGCAAATCCAATCCGATCGAGGAAGGCAAAGGGGCACGGCGTCTTTGATCGCATAAGACGCGTGACCCAACGCCTGCCCCTTTTGCATTTTCCCGGAGCGATAGCGACCAGCGACGACAGGAAGTCGTCGCAGTCTGCGGTTCGATGCCGCCACGCTGGGCTAGAGCGCACTCGCCGAAGGCACGGCGATCCGGATGGTCGCAATCGCTGGAGTCAGACCCAGTTTTCGGTTTTCAACCATGGTTACAAGATGCGAAGCGGGCGGATTTCGACCGCTGCCAGGCGGGCTTTCTGAGCGGCGGGGGTAGCCATCTTAAGAACAGCAACAATGGCAGAACACCTCTTCACTCAGCCGCGTTCAACGGAATGTGGGAAAATGCAAAGCGGTCAGGCGTCTTTGTTCGCAAAAGACGCCTGACCCCTTTGCATTTTTCATTTGGAAAACAGTGCGTAGAATTCGGCAGTCGATCGTCTGTGCATTCTATTTCGTTTTCTTCTTGGCAGCTTTTCGCAATTGTTTCCAAAGTGATCGGCCGTTGTTTCGGTCGAGTCGGACAAGTTGTTGCTGTCGTATATCGAACGCGAGTAGTTTACCCTTGGGTGGATTCGCGTATACGAACGGCAAGCAAACAGCGACGACCTTGTGCGGTTCGCCAATGGCGCGCGGCAAGTAGCGAGTCCGGACGGGTTCGTCTGTCGGTAGCGAGAGCCCTGAACAGCTCCAAAGGAATGACGGGAGCTCGATGATCTCGCTGAGGATGGTAACGTAGTCACCTTTGGCGATGTCTACGCCAGCAATCCTGGCCGCAACGGTTGTCCTGGTTTTGGCCTCAGTTTCGATTGTGGTTTTCATGGTTTCGCAATCTGTGAAAAATGAATCTCGAGACGATTGTGAAAAAAGCGACTAACGAAGTGGTTGATCAGACAATTCGATGCTCCGTCGCATGATGTAGTCTGATCTGGCAGTCAATCGTGTGCTGTAAAAGCGGCGACGAAGTTGTGGTCAGAAACGCTGGTGGGAGTCGAACCCACTTCGACCGGGTTGCAGCCGGCAGCCTAGCCGTCTGGCTCCAGCGTCTTGTTGCTGACTAAGACTCTTTAGAAAGCCCATGGTTCGCCGCAATCTTAATCCAAGTCGCATCAATTCTCGATTCAACCTCCATTGCGATATCTGCGAAGAACCACTCCAGCGGCTCGGTCGACTTTCCGGCCGTACAGCCATCGACAATCAGAAAAGACAGGAACAAATCCCAATCCTCGATTGTCTCGAGCAACTGTCGTTTTCGTTCGCCGTAGTCGCCTCCATAACGATGTTTCTTCCAGAGCGCGAAGGGCTCATCGTGGAATTGAACGATGTTTAACAGCCCGCGATCATTGACATACCGCTCCAAAAATTTCATCGCTAAGGAAGCGTGACTGTTCGGGTCGATGATCGCTACGTCGGACATTGCGTCGGGTTTAAACGTATCGTGCGTATGAATCAGTATCCGTAGTCTCCAGAATTCGTCGATCGACAGCTTGGGCTTGAGCCGTTCCAAGTTGCCTTCGAGTTCCGCAATGTGCTGTCGAATCGAACCTTCCGGATGCCCCGATCGCGGTTTTCCCCAATCGAGATTCGTTTGATATGCCGGGTCAGAAAAAATGTTGAGGAGGATTTCTTCGTAATTGATCATGGTGTTCCCTCGGCGACCGATCGCGCGTCATGCAAATTAATGATGGAATCGACACAAGCAATCGTTTGGTATACGTGCTGATGTCCATCATTTCTCTGGCATTATTAGCTCTGAGCGTCCTCGCCAGGAGCACACTCCAAGGACGAAAATTCGCAGGACCGCTGTTCGGATCACCGGTCCTGCGTAAATTGATTCGGAACGAGTTATTCATTGCCATTACGAATCGTGCGTTCCTGAATCCGTTCGATTTAGACTGACTCGATCGAGACCGAGATACAGTCGGGCGTTGGCGTTCTTTGCTAATTCACGAAGCGTTTCAAGCTCAGCCAATCGCAACAGCGCTGGGTGTCCTTCCAAAACTCCCGCCGCCTTCCCTCGTTGCTCGTAGGCTTGCGTTTCCGCGTCTACCTTTGCTCGCAACGATTCGGCTTCCGCCTGCTCACGCAACCGAAGTGCATCCGCGTTCGCCGCAGCATCTCGTCGTGTGATCTCGGCTCGGGATTCGGATTCGATCTGCTCGACTTCCGCTCGAGTTCGTGCTTCCACCAACTGAGCTTGGCTTTGCCGTTCCGCCGCCAACACTCGATTCATGATCTCCTGCAGATTTCCTGGAAAGATCAAATCCTTCACGTCGGCTCGACGAATCGCCACACCGTACCCATTCGCTGACTCCGTCACGTCCGAAAGAATGTCTTCGCTCAACCGGTTTCGATTAGTGAGAATTTCTTCCAGATTCATCGACGCCAGCGAACGACGCGCCGCCAATTGCACGTCGCTGTAGAGCCGATCTTCGAACTGGTCCACTGTGTGAATTGCAGCCTTCGGATCGGTCACGCGGAACTGCACCAAGATGCTGACTCGAATCGCAACCTTGTCCGGTGGAATCTTGTACCGACCGGCTTCGAGCACCTTAGCTAGCTTACCGTCTTCGTAATATAAGCCGCGGTGCGTATCCTTGATAATGAACTCTCGTCCTGCACCTGTAATCATCATATCGCACCTCCTTTCGAAGCTTGTTATTCATTGGGTATGTAAGAAGCCTCGGAGCGGTGCTGATGTGGAGAACGAGCCTTCAGATTTGGCAATCCTGAGCGTTCATTCCGAGAGGTGATCGCAGGAACCATGTGGCCGCTCGCTCCTAACACCGACGAGGCAAGTAACCCGTCCAGGAATCGAACCTGGTCCGACAGTTTCGACGACTGCCATGCTGTCCAGCACATCCACGAGTCTTAGGTAGCATGAGGTAAGATGAGTGAATTGTGAAATTGGTTCGCGGCTTTGTTGAACATTCACCCTTCGAATTTCTGGAAAAGGGTGTTCATCAGCGACGTTCTAGTCACCAGATCGTCAAGGATTGCATCGAATGATAAGCTATCTGAAATGTTGTGGGGTCGAGACCAACCACTTCGATTAAGAACTAGCAAAAAGCATTGAAGCCATGATTCAAATCGGCAGCACGTATAATTTACGAGTGGTCAAGCACACTGCGTTCGGAATCTATTTGGACGCGGAAAACCTTGGAGAGATCTTGCTCCCTTCAAAGCACGCTCCAAACAACCTGAGCATTGATGACACGGTCGAAGTCTTTCTTTACCTGGACTCGGAAGACCGCCCCGTCGCGACCACTCAAACCCCCAAAGCTGAGGCTGGAGAATTTGCGTATTTAGAAGTAAGAGACAACACGCAGGTCGGTGCGTTCTTGGATTGGGGATTGGACAAAGACGTTTTGGTCCCGTTTGGAGAACAGCATCGACCAATGACCGTGGGTAAATCCTACATCGTATTTCTGTATCTCGATAACAAAGGCCGGATCGCTGCGACATCAAAGATTGACAAAATCGTGTTAGAAGATGACGAACACGATTTCCGTCCGCAACAGACCGTTGATTTAATTATCGGAAACAGTACTGAGTTGGGCTTCAAGGCGATTGTGAATCAAAGCTATTGGGGTTTGCTGTACAAAGACGAAGTTGATCAACAGCTGAGTTTTGGGCAGAGCATTCAAGGCTATATCAAATATATACGCGAAGACGGCAAGATTGACTTGAGCCTAAAAAGTAATCTGCAAATTCGCGACAATCACGGTCAAGTTATTCAAGATTACTTACGAGATCATGACGGCTTTGCGCCTTTTCATGATAAATCGGACCCTGCTCAGATTCTCGATCTGCTTGGGATGAGCAAAAAGCAGTTCAAGAAGGCGATAGGTGCGCTTTATAAACAGAGAGTCATTACGATTGCAAATGATGGTATACGATTGGTCTGAGCATCATTTCAAACTGTTGATATCCAGTGGCCTAAAAGGTTTGGGCTAAAGGGTACAGAACATCATTGGAAGGTAGTCCCGGATGGAAAGACTGCCGTCGCGATCACCCGTGGATGCGTCGTGCAACGGTTTTCGGTTGGATCGCGTTCGTTGGGTTTCCGCTCGCTGCGCCCGGTTTGCGGCACCTAATGTCGAAGCACTTTCCGAGGGGGCTAGCCAAGATCGCGGGTAGCAAAAGGAGTTCTGCAATCGCGCCGCAGCTCAGAATAACCAGCATCAACAATCCGAACTGCCGTGTCGGTACGAAAGTACTGAGCAAGAACACTGAAAGTCCCAGACCATTGATCACGGCGGCCTGCAATGTTGGATTGCAGCAGCCAAGAAACGCAGCTTCAATGGCGGCATTTCGATCGGACGTATGCTCTTGGCAATGTCGGTACCAATGCAAGAAATGAATCGTATCATCGACAGCGACACCTAATGCGATACTGGCCGTCATCATACAGCCAATATCGACTGGGATCCCCAGCCAGCCCATCGACCCGAACACGGCAACGACTGGAAACAGATTAGGAAACATCGCCACGAATCCCGAGCCGAAGCCCATCGTAACCCACATCACCAGCGGTGTAATGGTCAGGAATGACCACACCGTGCTTTCAATCAGACTTTCCAGCAATGCTCGCTGAGCCTTGTAAACGATCGGAATCGCTCCGGTATGAATCACCGTGATTTTAGCTGCGATTGATGGATCGCTTCCCTTCGTCGCCAACTGCTGGTTTGCAGTTGAAACGATGGGCGCGACAACATTTCGCACCTCGGTCGCCAGCACACCGAAATCAATGTCCTTGAAGGCGGCTGCCCGCAAGCTGATTCGCCAGAGCTCGTCCTGTGATGCCGAATCAATCGCCAGGTACCCGCTCTCCATCAGGGCGGACTTGCTACTACGAAGCTTGCTATCCATAACCTGACGTCGCATTACTCCACTCACCCCATGATTATCGTTGGGTAGCGGTGGCAAAAACGTGATGGCGGACAGCGGTGTCGAAATTAAGCCGGCTCCTCGCCTCCCAAACCGAGCATTAATTTCGTGGCGAACTTTTGCGACAACCTTAACGCGTTCCAGCATCGTCAATGTCCCTGGAATCTGCTTCGCTCCCTCGTCGTCAATCACTCGACGATCAAAACGTACTAAAATTTCAAGCGGGACGAGGTTGCCGAGGTTGGTTTCCAGCCAGCGGTAGTCTTCAAGAATTCGCGTCCGGCCATCGAACAGCTTCAGCAGATCAACGGAGGTATGGATTTGCGGAATGCCCGTCGCCAAGACGATCAACGCGAGCAAGCTGGAAAAACCGATGAGTCGGTAATGGCGAATGACGTTTCGCACCCATAATATTTTCCATCGCTCACCTCGATTCAGCGTCGAATTCAGCGTCGTCGTGATTAAAGATCTAGCGTTTGCGGTTTTACATTTTCTAAGTGCGTGTTTTCGTTTTCGTTCGAATCCGTCCTTGTGTCCGAAATACTGCAGTGCCGCAGGCAGAAGGACGAACAACGCGATCAACATCAATCCCATGCCTAACGCCGAGAAAATACCAAACCGACGGATCGGAGTCAGATCGCTAGCGAACAGTGAAAGCAATCCGAATGCGGTGGTCATGCTGCACAGGGTTGCTGGCTTCATGCCCATCGCCATGGAACGGGCCGCGGCTGCGTGAGGTCCGCATTCGTTCACCGAGACTCGATAGTAATTCACCAAGTGAATCGCACCCGAGATAGTCAACACATAAATCAATGAAGGCATCGCAAGTACGATGGCATCGGCGTGACAACCTGACAGCCAAATCGCCGACGTCGCACCACACGTGCTAAAGATTCCACTGCAGAACACGATCAAGGTAAGACGGATGCTTCGCAGCGACCACCAGGACAACAATAACCCCAATCCCCCAGCGGCGATGGCCAATCGCACCAGCGTTCGCTGGCCCTCTTCGTTGATTGCCAAGTTGTCGATCGGTGGCCCGCCGAGATGCGCTGAAGCAATCGGGATGTTGCACGATTCCAACGTCCGAAAAACCAATCCTTGTTTGACCAAGTCGGGATTACGGAACCGGTCAATCCACCGCGGATTCCAAAACCCGATCGCGTCGCGCAGATTTTCGGTTGGAAAGTCGTTAAGGAAGATAATTGCGCAACCTTGGCCCTCACCCCCGATCATGGACCCGGTCAATCTACCAACCGAATTGGCCTTTGACAGATTCATTGGCACGCCCATTAACGTTTCGACGAGCGTCCTCGAAGTAATGACTTTCTTAATGAAATTGGTCTGCTCGACACCATCGGTCTGCATCAACAAACTAGCGAATGATGCCAGGCGTGGATCGTCGCCATCGGAATCTCCTGACTCGGAATCGATGTCGATCCGGCACCCTTCCCAACTGACAACGACAAATTGCCCATCGCCAAACCAGTGATCAAACTCTTTCAGATCCACTGATTCGGGCAAATTGGCTGGCAACCAATCGGCGATACGATTGGAATTACTGCCGACGGTTCGCGCTGCTCCATACAGTATCAGTGGAAACGCCATGCAGCATCCCAACAGAATCAATCCCGAATAGCGAGACAATAGCCTTACGCCCCAAGTCATCGACTCGGGGCGGGGCGTGACGCGTCCCCTGGTTGGCTGCTCGTGTTTGCGATTCACTTACGCCGCAACCTGCTGCAACGTTGGGGGAGTTGCCAACGGCGAACCGCCAGTGGTGATCACTGATGGAGTGCTCTTCGGGCCGGATTGCTTCTCCGACTTCTTCGTAAAGGTGCGCACAGACATAATGGTGACTTTCATAAGTCATGGAAGATAGTAACGAAGCGAAAACACTAAGGAACTGTGGGAGTTCCTAAATCTGCAATCGAACGTTTAAATCCACGAGAGTCGCGTGTGCGCGCGTCTCAAAGAAAAATGCACCGCGGTCTTTGCAACAGCAAAGATCACGAATCGAATTCCAATCGCCAACCAACGCGGTACCTGACTCGTTGACGATTTTGCGATCACCATCGCTCACTCGAACAGATAGAGAAGACACCGTCGTGCACGTAACCCCAACGGAAGTCGCATCAAACTGTCGTGTTAGGTCCGGCTGAGAGTTCAACAACGAACCCGTATCAGCCATTCGAGCGGTCGAAATCCCAGCCCAGGCCGGAACTGGCTGAAAAAGAGCAGCCGAAATGACGAGAAGGACCAGGAACCGTCCAGAAACCCAACGCCAACCCCTGGGAATTGACCCGAGGTGTTGATGGCGAGAAGCGTCTCGGTCGCGTGACATAGTTTAGTCAAGAAAGTGGCGGACCAGGCAGAACGAACGTCCAACCGGCACCCAGGTCAAATTATCGCACGCCCTTCAGCGGCAGCAATAGGGCTTTTTTGAAAATGCCCAAGTTTGCTTTTTAGAAGTGGGAACAGGCCATCGCGATTTTCCAACTGTCTTGACCGAGCTTTGCGGAAAGTTTCTCACGTGCCGAGCGCTTTCGTTCTGGAGCGGACTCGATTCCGTTGCGTTTGAGAATGTACTCTACGGTAGTGTCGCTGATGTGATACCCAGCGGAGATCCCACCTTGAATTCGATCGCAGTCCCCTACACAGCGAATTAGTTTGAATGGCGAAGTCAATTTTTTTATGTTGCCACTTGTATTGTTGTAAGGCGCCGCTAATCTTGCGCAAACAGCGGATTGACTAGCAAGTCAGGAAATTGATTTCCAGACGCGTCGGTCCCAAGAACCTCGAAGGATTGTGCATATGGAAGACGTTTCAGAAAGCAGAATTTCGACGTCAAATCCTGGGTCGACAGGTGCTGATGAGAGAATCGACGACGAGGAGCCTCCCAGTACGCCGTCAGAGATTTACGAGCTTCGCTTTACTCCCAAGCCGAGTAAATCTCGTAAGCAATCTCTCCGCATTGAAAGTACACGCGTTCGCGACTTCCGGCTTCAACACTTCGACGACGTGAGCGATACCGATTGGGATGACTGGCGTTGGCAATCGCGCCATCGAATCAAAACATTGAAGCAGTTCGAAGCAATGTTAACGCTGTCCGACTCCGAGCGCGAGGCGCTTGACCGGGGCGGAACCATGTTGCCAGTCGGGATCACGCCGTATTACATGAGCCTGGTTGACCCGCACGATTCGCTAGACCCTCTGCGAAAAACGGTCATGCCAACGGTGGCTGAATTCGTCCGGACGGTGGGAGAAGCGGATGATCCACTGGGTGAAGACGGTCACAGTCCAGTGCCTGGATTGGTGCACCGTTATCCCGATCGGGTGTTGCTGTTAGCAATCGATTTTTGCTCGACGTATTGTCGTTACTGCACCCGCTCTCGCGTGGTTGGCCACGGAGAAATCGCTCCCAGCGTAGAGCGCCTGGATAAGATCTTTCACTACCTCGAACAGGCTACTGAGGTTCGAGATGTGCTAATTTCGGGGGGCGATCCGCTGGCACTTAGCGACGATAAGCTCGACTACATCCTGGGTCGGCTACGTCAAATAAAGCATATCGAGTTCGTCCGAATTGGCACGAAGATGCCTGCCGTTTTGCCGCAGCGAATTACGCCGCAGCTTTGCCAAATGCTCCGCAAACACCATCCCTTGTGGATGAGCATTCACTTTCTACACCCCGATGAATGCACGCCGGAGAGCATGGAGGCTTGCGCTCGGTTGGCGGATGCTGGTATACCACTGGGATCCCAGACAGTATTGCTGCGAGGCGTGAACGACAACGTACCGACAATGAAGTTGTTAATGCATAAGTTGTTGATGATGCGGGTGCGGCCCTACTATTTGTATCAATGCGATCCGATCAGTGGCTCGGCGCACTTTCGCACCCCCGTTTCTAAGGGATTGGAAATCACTGCTGGATTACGCGGCCACACCACTGGCTATGCCGTGCCAACTTTTGTGATCGATGCTCCGAGCGGAGGTGGCAAGATTCCCCTTCAACCTGAGTCGATCATCGGACGCGAAGATGGCTTTGTGATTCTCAAAAACTTCGAAGGCAAACTCTACCGCTACCCAGATCCGATGGGGGAAGTTCAATGAGCATACCTTTGCCTCAAGCCAACGAGTTCCTTTGCGTTCGCTGCGCCCGACACATGCGGACCTGTTGCCAGACAAGCGAAGTATACGCTACGCCTGGCGACGTCCAACGCATCGAAAAATTCACTGGCAAAGTCAACTTCACTGAATTCCGCAGGCCAGACAATCCAGTCTATCTTGAGCAAGACGACGATCCCGTCTGGGAGCGTTGTGTGTTCCGACCCGATGGGACTAGGAGAGTTCTGGATAGGCAGCCAAATGGCGATTGCGTGTTTTTGGGTGAGGAGGGATGTGTTTTACCTCTAGAAACAAGGCCGCTAATTTGTCGCATCTATCCGTATGACTACACCGCTGAGGGATTGCGGGACGAACTAGCTCGCGGGTGCCCCACGGAGTTGTTGGGCGATGGGGAGGAACTACTTGAAGCGCTGCACATCGATCGCTCCGATGCAGTCCGCTGGCATTCGCAGCTATATCAAGAGATAAAGACTGAGCCGCGTGCCGGAGCGGTCGAATGAGAATTGGATTCACTTTCGATCTGCGGGCGGACTATCTGGCGCAGGGTTACGACGAGTTCCAAACCGCTGAGTTTGATCGGCCTGAAACGATCGCAGCGATCGAAAGTGCTTTGACGCAATTAGGACACCAAGTTGAACGGATCGGCAACTGCAAATCACTAGTTGCTCATTTGGCACGAGGAGATCGATGGGACTTGGTGTTCAACATCTGCGAAGGCATGTTCGGGTTTGCGCGTGAAGCCCAGGTACCGGCAATCCTCGAGGCTTACGAAATACCGCACACATTCGCTGATGCGCTCAGCATGTCAGTCTGCTTGCATAAGTCGTTGACCAAAGCAGTACTGCAGTCCAGTGGATTGCCAACGCCTAAATCACATTTGATCGAGACCGAATCGCAGATTTCCGAAGTACACCTACCTCTGCCGATGTTCGCCAAGCCTGTCGCGCAAGGAACTAGCAAGGGGGTGAACGCAGCGTCGCGAATCGGTTCTTACGAGGAGTTGGTATCAACCTGCCGTGGACTGCTTACTCAATTCCGCGAACCTGTATTGGTTGAAGAATATCTTCCTGGCCGCGAGTTTACGGTCGGAATCCTTGGAACAAGCAGCGAAGCCTACGCGCTCGGAACGCTGGAGATCGTGATGCGCGACGGGGCGGATAAAGAGGTTTACAGTTATCGAAACAAAGAAGAGTGCGAGTCGCTTGTCGAGTACCGTCTAGTCAAGTCCGAGGAGGATTCTGTCGTTGCTGAATCAGAGCTACTTGCACTGCAAGCTTGGCAGGTACTCAGCGGGCGAGACGCGGGGCGTGTGGATTTACGTTGCAACGCGGCTGGCAATCCAGAAATCATCGAAGTCAACCCGCTGGCTGGTCTACATCCAACGCACTCCGATTTGCCCATGTTGGCCAACGCGTTGAGAATAGAGTATGTGGATTTGATTGAACGCATTGTCGCTTCCGCACTTGTACGAGTTTCATCAGCAAAATCAAAATCTGAAATTGCATCACGAGCGAAAGCGATACGATGAGAGTCGCTGTCTTGTACAACGACGTGGACCGAGCTTCTTGCGACGCCGCAGACGCCGATGTATTGGTCCAGACGGATGCCGTATGTGCGGCACTATCTCGACTAGGGCATGAATTCACATCAATAGCTTGCACTCTGGATCTTGAAGACCTTCGAACGAAGTTAACGTACACCAAACCAGACCTAGTTTTTAATCTCGTCGAGTCGCTTGGTGGCTCGGATCGGATGATGGCAGCTACTACGCTACTGCTTGAATCTCTTTCTTTGCCTTTCACTGGGGCCGGCACGCTAGCAGTCGTTCTATCCGGAGATAAACTGCGAACGAAAGAGATTCTGTCCGAAAACGGAATCGCAACGCCTGCGGTTTATCATCGGTGTGTCCATCAATGGCACAACGGAAACGTGCATGTTACACCGCCTGCGCAGTTCATCGTGAAATCGGTCTTTGAACATGCGTCTCTCTCACTGGACGACAGCTGCGTGAGCAAGTGGACGAGCGATCCACATACCGAATCGTGTTTGCAGTCGCTGGAGGAGCGAACTGGTCAGCCAGCGATGGCGGAGGAGTATATCGACGGACGCGAGTTCAATCTGTCTCTATTCGAGCGTAATGGTGCAATTCAAGTCCTCGCAACTGCTGAGATCGAGTTTCATGACTACCCAACGGGCAAGCCGCGAATTGTTGGCTATGCAGCCAAGTGGGACGATACTTCCATCGAATATCGGTGCACGCCCCGTAGGTTTGAATTTCAAGAACATGACAGTCAACTCGTGGAGCAACTGCAGACATTGGCTGTGCGTTGCTTCCAATTGCTTGGGCTCAGCGGATATGGGCGAGTTGATTTCCGAGTTCCCTTCCAGCCACACAGTAGTCAAACTGTTGTGCCGGTAGTCCTGGAAATCAACGCCAATCCTTGTCTGTCCCCAGATGCTGGCTTTGCCGCAGCATTGGCTCAATCTCAAATTTCATTCGAAGTAGCGATCCAGTCGCTCTTGGATACAGCACTTCGCGTCAACAGAAAGCCTGCACTATGTTCTTGATTCGCCGCATCTATGAAGACTATTTACCGGTCAATAAATCGGCCATTGTCGAAGTTCAGAAGATTTTCAATAGCCACTTTCCCGATGCCCCACAGGGTGACATCGAGACGCTCGCAGATCGACTGAACAACCCCTTTCTAAAGAAATTTCGCACGATCTTACTAGTCGCGGAAAATGCAAGTCATCATGTATTAGGCTTTGCGATCTTATTGCATGAGCCCGAACTGAAGTTCTGCTATCTTGACTATATGGCATGCGGAAAAGCGTTCACCGGGCGTGGGATCGGTGGAGCGATGTACGAGCATTTACGCGCGCAAGCTCGATCTCTAAATGTGAACGGCCTCTTCTTCGAATGTCTGCCATCAGAGTCAGATCGCTGTGCGGATGCGAATCTAAGAAAGCTGAACGCGTCCAGACTCAAGTTCTACGGAAGCTATGGTGTACGTCGAATTATTGGAACTCGCTACGAAAGTCCGGTTCCTAATGGATCCAACGATTGCCTCCCCCATCTAATGTTTGATGATCTTGACAGCGGCAAAGGGCTCAAAGCTGGATTCACTCAGCAGTTAATCCGAGCAGTACTGGAGCGCAAGTACAGCGAAATTTGTCCTGAGTCTTATGTGCAAGAGGTCGTTGCGTCGGTAGTTGACCCCGTAAAATTTTCGGAACTCAGTCGCGCCCCGCACGAGGGACCGAAGCGGGCCACCTCGAGCAAAATTGCCATGGTAATTAATGACAAGCACGATATCCATCACATTCGCGAGCGTGGCTACGTTGAATCACCCGTGCGCATTCCCGTAATCGGCAGCGAGTTGGAACGTCATGGGCTGGTAAAGAACGTACCTGTCAAGGAATACCCGCTGAAACATATTTTGGCGGTCCACGATCGCGGATTGGTCGAGTATTTGGATAAGGCTTGCAAGAACGCGCCCGAAGGCAAATCGGTTTATCCCTATGTTTTCCCCATTCGAAATGCCACGCGCCCGCCAAAAGAATTGTCGGTGCGCGCTGGATACTATTGCATTGACACGTTCACGCCGATCAACCGTAATGCCTATCCGGCAGCTCGTCGTGGTGTAGATGCTACGATGACGGCTGCAGATGCGATGCTATCCGGCGAAAGATTGGCTTATGCACTCGTGAGACCGCCAGGACATCATGCGGAGCGAAAGTCGTTTGGCGGATTTTGTTACTTCTGCAACGCTGCTGTGGCCGCAAACCATTTCAGCTCAATTGGCAATGTTGCGGTCCTCGACATCGACTACCACCATGGCAACGGACAACAAGACATCTTTTACAGTCGAAGCGATGTGTTCACCGTTTCGATTCATGGCGATCCTGATTTCGCATATCCCTACTTCACCGGCTTTGCAGATGAACAAGGCGAAGGAGACGGAGTTGGGCACAATCTCAATATCCCGCTGCCTGAAGTACAAAATGGAAAGCAATTTCGAGTCGCACTTTCGAAAGCATTGAAAGCGATTCGCGAATACGCCCCAAAGTTTTTGGTAGTGTGCCTAGGTCTCGATCCAGCCAAAGGAGATCCCACCGGTACTTGGTCGTTGATTGCCGACGATTTCAAACAAAACGGTCAGATGATTGGCGAACTTAATTTGCCAACACTGGTTGTTCAAGAAGGTGGTTACCGCACTCGAACGCTTGGTATCAACGCGCGCAACTTTTTTTCCGGCTTGCTAGAGAACCATGATCGAATCTGAGTTGACATCAAGACCATGTGACGGCGTTCAACTGAGATTCGATGTGGTCGACGTGGATGTAAAAGACGTTCAATTATTGGTTGAATCGACAGGCTTTTTCGGACCCCACGAAGTCGAAGTCGCTGTTGAACTTGTTTTAGAAAGACTCTCCAAAGGATCTGCCTCTGGATATGAGTTCGTAATCGCAGAGATACCTGACTTAGCTCATGACAATGGGACCTCAATCGTTGGCTATGTATGCTACGGTCAGATTCCTTGCACGATTGGCAGCTACGATATTTATTGGATCGTGGTATCGCCCCAATTTCAACGACGCGGACTCGGCCGATGGCTGATGGCAGTGGCCGAAGAACAGATCTTGAAGAATGGGGGCAGACAGGTATTCATCGATACCTCCGGCCGTCTAGAGTATGCATCGACACGCGAGTTCTACGTTAGTTGCGGATACGACACTGTTGCCGAACTCAACGATTTCTATGCACCGAACGACGCCAAAGTGGTTTTCGCTAGAGTCTTCACGAGATAGCGCAGTACCAAAGCCTCGCGTTCGAGCAAGCATTCAGGTCAGGCGTCTGTTGCCCTTCGGGAGTGGTTGACGCCAATATACTCGCCGACGGAGGGGCAAATAACGGCTTTACTTATTGGCTGAGACGCCGAAGACTGGATACCGCGCAGCAGTAAGCCAAATTTAAAGATCAGCTTGTGAAATGAGAGGTCTTACGCAGTGTGGAACCGTGACATGTGTTGCCACACTTCAAAATGAAGGTGCTTGCCGTTCCACAGGGGGATGATACCTCAAGAGGCGGCTCCGATCGGACTCGCACTTTTATAAGTTTTGAATTAGCAAGAATTTGCAAAATCGGCTTGTGGTTAACCAAGGTTCGATTTCAGGGTTGTTACGGGGAGGGCCAAACCCCGAAAGCTCCATTAATTCCGCCTATTGAAGAAATAAAAGTATTACCCTTCAATCAAGCGACGCATCGTAATCGTTTTCTCCCGCGGCAGTAAAAAAGTTCATGAAGATGAGGTTGCGCTGTAAGGCTTCGCAATTCTCGTGTTTAATCCTATAGATTCGAGAATTTCCGGCAATTTTCAGCAGCGAGATCTGTCTTGACGCCATTCCCCGAAACACGCGAAAGCCTGATCGTTCAGGTCAAAGACCCGAACAATCGGTTGGCATGGGAGCGGTTTGTCGCGATTTATCAGCCAGTGATCTACCGGATTGCGATCGCTCGCGGATTGCAGGATGCGGACGCTCACGATCTGACTCAGCAAGTCTTGATGGCGGTCGCGACGGCGATTCCACGCTGGGAACGCTCGTCTCCTTCGGTTCGGTTTCATCACTGGCTTCGGCGAGTCACACGCAATGCGATCATCAACGCGGTGACTCGGCGGAAAGGTGAACTGGCGACGGGTTCGAGCAGCGTTCGTGATCTTCTTGCCGAGATCCAGCAACCGGAGCCGGCAACGGAATCACTGCTTGAACTGGAGGTGCGTCGCGAATTGTATACGATTGCCGCAGAGACCGTTCGCAGCGAAGTTCATCCGGACACGTGGCGGGCTTTCGAGCTAACCGTTGTGGAAGGCATCAGCAATGCCGACGCGGCGGCCACTTTGGGAAAAACTACGGGTTCGATTTACACTTGTCGCTGTCGCGTGATGCAAAAGTTGCGTGCGGCGGTTGAAAAGCTTGAGGACGTGAGCGAATGAATATGCAACAAACATGCGATCCCGATCGACTCGAAGCCTTCGTGCGCGGCGAACTCAGTGAACAGCAGGAGAGCGAATTGACGGCACACCTGGATCGATGTGTAACTTGTGGTGAAGAACTGGAACGCCGCGTCGCTGCGGAAGATCAGTGGCGGGAGGCGAGCGAATTGTTGACGCATCGGACGCACCGATCCAACCAATTGCATCTTGCTAACGATCCAATCACGAGCGGAAGTCTCGCAACTTCTACTGCCTTCTCTGAACAAACGGATCAAGTCGTCGGCATGTTGGCTCCCACCGACGACCCGGAGATGCTCGGTCGCATCGGCGGCTACGAAGTCTCGGGCGTCATCGGCTGTGGAGGGATGGGAGTCGTTTTCAAGGCCCATGACCGCTCGCTTGATCGTGTGGTGGCCATCAAAGTCATGGCACCGCATCTGGCTGGCAGCGGCGCGGCGCGAAAGCGGTTCGCTCGTGAATCGAAAGCGGCTGCTGCAGTGCTGCATCCGAACGTCATTGCCATTTACTGCGTCGCCGACGATCCAAAGCTGCCTTATCTAGTGATGCCGTACATCGGTGGAGCATCGCTACAGAAACGTGTCGAAGCCGATGGTCCGCTATGTACACAAGACACGCTGCGGATTGGTCAACAAATCGCAGCTGGTCTGGCCGCCGCACACGCTCAGGGGCTCGTGCATCGCGATATCAAGCCAGCAAACATCCTGCTGGAAAGAGGCGTCGAGCGCGTCACGATCACCGATTTCGGTTTGGCCCGCGCGGTCGATGATGCCACGATGACTCGCAGCGGAGTGATCGCGGGGACGCCGCAGTACATGTCACCCGAGCAAGCACGTGGCGAATCGATCGACCATCGCAGTGATCTGTTTTCGCTGGGGAGTGTGTTGTACATGATGTGTGCTGGCCATTCCCCTTTCCGAGCCGAAACAACGTTCGGCATCCTCCGACGCATTAGCGACAACCAACCAAGATCGCTCCGCGAGATCAATCCCGACGTGCCCGAGTGGCTGTGTGCGATCATCGAAAAGCTACACGCCAAGGAGCCGAGCGAACGTTTTCAATCGGCCGAAGAAGTTGCCGAGCTGCTCGAAGGCTGTCTGGCTCATGTTCAACAACCAGCCACAACGCAGCTGCCAACCAGTGTAGAGCAGTTGTCCCAATTGCTTCCCGTAGCGACGACTGCGCCACAGCCAGCAAGGACACAGTTGAGACAACTGTTCTACAATCCTCCACCGGTCGGCAAGTTCATCGCCGCCGCGGCCGGTGCCTTTGCTCTGTTCTTCGCAGGGATATTGGTCGTGTTGGAGTTGGATAAGGGAACGCTGACAATTGAATCAGAGCTAGACGATATCCCGATTCGCATCATGCAAGGCGATGCAGTCGTTGATCGGTTGACAGTGACTAAGTCCGGCAACTCAGTTCGAGTTGCTGCGGGCACTTATGTCGTGGAATTGGACACAAAGCTCGATGGCATGGTCATTGAGAATGACCAAGTCTCGTTGAAGCGTGGCGCGACGGAACAGGTCAAGATTCGATATTCAAAAACGTTGATCGACGCGAAGGACAGTTCATCTACCTTGCGCTTCGAAACACCCGAAGCGCTCATGAAGCATGCAGCCGATTGTCAGACTGAAGGCGACGGTCCCGGCTTTATGGATTGTTGGACGGACCAGGCATTCAATGACTTCGTGCCTTCATACTTGCTAACTGCGATCATGCAATTGCAGTATTTCGAAAATACTCCGCAAAGTAAACCTCGGCATTCCGAAGAACTACTGGAGTTGAAACAGATTCTCGCTGAGGAGTTTGGAGGCAATGAAGCAGGCAAAGCGTTGCTCGCTTTGGCGTTAGCGCACAAAGATATCGCCGATCGTTCAGCTGACAAGTTTGCAGAGGCTGCGGAAGCCACGGCAGAGAGTCCACTCGTACAATTACTGGCAACTAGCTCCACGGACCTAATTAACTCTCGTAGCTTCATTATGAGGCTGGCCGCCCTCCACAAAAAGTACGAAGACCCTGACGCCAAGAAAGAGCCAAAAGTTTTTGCATATTCCGTTGAGCAAGATGGCGACAAAGCAGTGGCAACGGAGACAACTGGCAAAAATAAATTCGGCTTGATCAAGACAGAAACAGGCTGGCGAATCAATGATGTTTTTTACGGGCTGAAAGCCAAAGCTGAATCCGTGGCGCTGCAAGGTGAGTGGGAGTTTATCTCTGTTGAGTCCGATGGTGTCATCACGGAGTATAAAACACCACGATTACGATTAACAGTCGCGGCTGATGTATGGACCGTACAAGGAGGAGATGGAACCAATGGCATGGGCAATGGAGGCCACCGCGTCGAAATTGATGGTGACAAGTTAACTTTTCATGGCACAACTACTATGGTGCCTGGCCTGGGCGGCAACGAGGAGATCCAAACGATTGGCTATGGGCTCTATGAGGTCGATGGAGATACGCTGACGTACTTAATGACGCCGGCGGTGGCAGAAAGTGCGATAAACGGCCAAAGTGAACCGCCTATTCAATTCCCAGACTCCTTCGAGACAAAAGGTACGGAAAACAACGTCTTTCGATTACGAAGAGTGCATGCATCAACGCCGACAAATTCTAGTTCATCGACCAACATCGCGTCATCCAAGGGATCGCCAGAGCGTCCACCTGTCAAAATTATTGTCCACGACGAAGAAGGTAATCCGCTCAGTGGAGCACTGGTGAGCCTGTTCCAGTCGCCAGCAGAAGACGGTGGCCAGATCCTTGAAATCAACGAAACCTCTAATGAGAACGGCGTGGCAGTCAATCGGAACTTACCGTTTGGGCATTACGAGCTATCGGCCAGGACTGCGGATGGTTGGTATTTGCCTGGACACGGCAGCAAGATCAATGTTGAGTTCGAGAAAGGGCTCGAATTTATCCTTGTGGCTCCGACGCCAGTTCCGTTTGGTAAACTGACAATTCGCGATGAGGTGAAATCACCAACTGTATCGGTTAATGAGTTACGATTTGGAATCCTTGAGGAAGTGAACGGGCCGGGATTCTGGGTGGTAGGGGCACCTGAACCTGAAGCCGACCTTGGAGACTATGAAACTTTCCCAACGATAACCAAAGGGATCGAACATGTCGGGTTAGAAATTCGCTATGAGATTGCGAAGAACATTTCACAGCCTTCGCTAGCTGCTTTACATCTCAATACGAAATGGGCGTGGGCCCCAGTCAACGAGGCGAAGTCGTCCCGTCGATACTTGATCGTCAATGGCCAGGCACGCGGCTTCGTCAACGAATCCATGTACGAGGGCAAATCACTCCATGCATGGCCCAAAGACGGCAGTAACCTGTTCCATCTGCCGAGTTCGAAACATCGAGTCGGTGCGTCACTGATCGCCCTACGAGAACCGAATGCACTGCCTTTGGAACTCGCCATCCCAGCGGGAGAGATCAGTATCTACGTCGAGCGTATCCTCGGCAAGCCTAATGCGATTGCGATGGAAGCGCTGAACACGCAAGCGATGGGAGAACAGGAAGAGCTTTGGCTGGAAGCGAATGTTCAACGCAACTCAGCGTGGATCGAGCGTCTCGTTGATACTACCGGCTGGATGCCAACAATTCTCAAGCCAGGATACAACGAAATATCTGGGCATTTGCAAATGCACAAGTTGATGCAGTCGGGTGAAAACCTGGAGATATTCCTTGGTGGACGGAAATTGCACACAAAGGAATCGCATCCGTTCAAAGCTCGAACGCTGGATGACATCACATCAGTCTACAACGAGCAGACTCGCCAGTTGCGGACAGAGTTGTTCAATCCGCCTATTCCTGATTTGACAAACGCTCAGATGCGCGAGGCCATGCTTGACGCAGCTGAACAATATCGCAAGCAAGGTCGGGTCGAGGTATCTGCATCCCTAAAAACAACGGCCGAAACGAATCGACTGTCCGATCGACTGACGTTTATGGGCATGGGCGGAACCATGTCGGATGGCTTTCGACAAATCACGCCTCAATTCAATTTTGAAGCGGCCAGCAACTCGGCGTTGTTAGTCGTTCTTGGTAAGGCGGAACTTCGCTATAGCCGCGACGGCTGGTCATCAAAAAACTGGGGCGACATTCAACCGCCGATCACTGGGATTTGGGAATTAGTGTCGGTAGAGGAACGTGGCGAAACACTGAAAGATGACGCTTTCAACCAGTGGCGGCAGGTGCACTCCGATTGGACGGCACTAACTATTAATGAAAACTCACTGAAGATGGCTGGCGACAATAAAACAAAGTTTGACTTTGAGATCGATTTTGAGTTTGGTCTACTCCCGCAATACACGATCCGACAGGATGGTAAAAGTAAGTATTCGGGCGTTTTGATGGGGAACGGTTTTATCGACAACACAACACTGATCGTTGCCGTTAATCTTGAGGGAGGCTCAACGCCTCAGACTTTTCATACCACAGATGGCAAATCGACGAAGCTAACGTATCGCCGACATCATATGCCTGACATTCCAACATCCTTTCAAAGCCATCCCAAGGCTACTGACCGCGTTAAGAGGGCGTTTGAATCGGCAGCCACGGTGGCGAGAAAGGACGACACGACGTTGAATACATTGCATTTGCTGGCAGCACTCATGCGTGATGGCAGTTTGCCAGAAATCTCTGAAGTCGCTGAACGAAAACAGATCTCGATGACAGACTTGATCAATCGATGCGATGACGCTGCACGAGTGGCCGAACGTTTGTTCAAGGCAACTGGCGACCGTGGGACCGGCGTTTCGCAAACGACCTCAGCGGAGCAATGGAAGGAACTGCTTGAAGCGACCGAATTGAAAGCCAGAGAGTGGAAACACGACTATCTGGGTCCGGCCCATTTGCTAATGGCGTTCATCGCTGATGATCCGCTGACGAAGCTTTTCCTGAAGGAGCAAGGTATTGAAGCGGCTGAGATTCGTGACATGACGATGCAAATTCGCTTCTCACCAAGCCCAGACGCACCAGCAGTTCGAACCCTTCCATGAACTTGCACTGGCCTTCACGACCACAGCTTCACGAATTTGAAGTCGCTTTGGTTTCGAAATATTGACCGATTGATCTGGTTTCGTTTCTGGAACTCAGGAATTTACATCCACACTCCACCAGAAGGCATTGATTCCAAGATCCTTTGCCTTCGCCGTTGAGGTTCTGCAAGGATAGATCATGCCTGAACTTACAAAGGAAGCACTCTTACTCATTGAAGTGGCCTGTACGTCTTATCGGTACAGCGACGTACCATATGGTTTCATTGATCGAAGACGCAGAGTGGAATCAGAAGGTAAAAATCATTGAGCATCTCGTTGACGAGATAGCTAGTCGCATGCTTCATGCAGCGGCGCTCATTGAGATTTCCACTGAGTACCGACAGCGGGTTGTCGATGACGCTAGAACTCACCTGATAAGCGCTTGCATTGAACATGAAACTGCGTCACTTTATTTGTTAGGTCTCTTTCGCAGACATAAGCAAATTCTCTCAAAAGCAGTGCCATGAGTGCCATTAGATTCCATTTTGCGTTGCTAGTGTTTGTTTCGTTCCAAGCTTCAGCGACCTCTCAAGAAGACAAAGAATTTCGCCATCTGAAGCTTAACGCGTCAGCAGAGCCTGTCCCCATCCTGAAGTACCAGTTTTATAGGCCAATCCATGAGCTTAGGAACGAGTCGCCGGACGAGTACTTCGAAGAAATCGCAAAACTACATCAATCTCTAAGCGACGAGGATTTGACACTGATTGACCAGTTTCGCAAGAATTCACTGGAGGGTCTAGGGACACCGAATAAGGGATTGTTGAGCAAGAAGAGCTTTCAAGCCTTGCTTGAGCCAATACATGGTTTGGCAATGTGCTCTTTCGAAGAACGGCAAATCACATTTGCAGTTGAACCTGAGTTCTATTGGACTACTGAACTGCCACAGCTGACTATCGCAAGAGACGCCGCGTACATCCTTAGAAGCAACATTGAATCCTCTGGTTCGCTCGAGGAACGAATTGCTTACATCACAGACGGAATTCGGTTGGCTGAATATGTTGGTGAAGGCGCAACGATTCTGCATAAATACACTGGATACGCAATCTATGGAGCGATGTTGAACTCAATCGAGTCGGCGATTGTCGACTATCAAGATGTCAATCTCTACTGGGCAATGGCGAGTATTCCTCGGCCACTGATCAGGCATTCCGATGCATTGCGAATGGAGTTTCACGTTATTTTAAACTGCATCGAGGAGCTCAGAGAGGAAAACGTAAAGATACCTGGAAAAGACAATGAGTTTTGGATTGATCAGTATAACAAAGTCACCGAAACAATTTTGAAGCTGCCCGACGAGCAGCCATCATCAGATGAAATGGCGATTCTCGAGATCCACTTGTTGCATGTTGAGAGTGTCAAGCAGCAACTGGTAGCTTGTGGCCTACTTCGCGAAGAACTAGATGAGATGCCACCTGCACAAGTCATCATGCTGGGGGTCCGGCAATCCTTAGTCAATGTTTGTCAAGAGCTAGAGAGACTTGCATATCTTGATACGTATCAGTTGGCGTTTGTATCTGCGCAAGAAGAGCTAATCTTAAAAAGGTTTCACGAAGAATGTGAGAAAACCTTTTCTCCAGCCGGAGTCATCTTCGCTTTGCTCAATCCCCACGTATCTGGGGCACTTGAGAGCACTTGTCGATTCGAATCGCGATTGCACAAATTAATGACGATCGAAGCAATTCGGCTCCATGCTTTCAGAGCTGACATTTTACCTCAATCGCTCAACGACTTGGTGCATGCGCCGGCCTATAAACACCCGGTGACAGGAAATCATTTCGATTACGAAGTCAACCTACCTGGCAGTGAAGGACAGACTTTTAACCTCCTCGACTCTGTCGAAGTGGGTGGCTATTCCGGCGCCTCGTACCGGGTTGATATTCGCTTTTCCATAACCCAATGACCGGCCTCAGATGGACCGCGAGCAGCCTAAAGCCGGTTGCGAACTTTGGCAGTTTCGATCTCCGATAGGAGTTGCGGTTGATTCTCGTCACCGAATACCAAGACTGACGCCAACAGCAAGACAGGAAATAGACAAAAATGAACGACGCAGTTTAGTTCAAAGCCCAGCATTGTGTCGCGAGGATTCGGCGACAGAACCCATGGCCGATGTACCCATTGCGGATCGTGTCGAACATACTGATTGTGGCCGCACTTGGCTTCGGGCCGCTCATCGCGAAGCACCTTCGCAAAGCGGCAAAATTGGACTGGTCGATTCAACGAGCTCCTGGATCGTCACACTTCCGAACGCCTTTTCCATTGCTTCGTAGGCCTTATCAAGTTCCGCGTGCAAGGGACACAGGCTCGTATGTGACTTGAGCCCAAGTGGACATCTTTTGATCCGCGCGATGGGCTCGACGGTGTTAATGACGTCCAGAATCGTCAGCTTATTCGTCGCGTAAGTCAGCTCGTAACCGCCACCTGGACCCGATCGCGACTGCACTAAGCTAGCGTTGCACAGGTCCTGGAGGACACGAGTCAGATATCGACGCGGAACTTTAGTCTGTTCTGCCAGAACGTTGGCTGACAGAGGCCGATCAACTTGGCTTCCCATGCAGGCAACCGCACGGAGGGCATATTCGGCTGTTTTAGAAAGCATTCAATGAGCCTATCGCAGTGACACAAGCAAACTTGGAACGCCAGGAGCGGCGACTTAAACTATACGCGTGGGTGCAGATATAAGCTTAACCGGTTGCTCGCTTCTTAACAATTGTAACCACCGGACACACGCCAGCCGGCAAAGAACTTCTTGATAACGTGAATGGTCGCTGCTCGATTGGCTCGCCACGTCAACGCCTACCGAGTTGAAATAAATGGTGCCGATGGGGAAACTGAGATCACCTGATCGCAAAAAATCAATCCTCTGTGCGGTGCACGGAACCTTTCAGCAATATCGTCACCAGCACGAATGAATCTTCAACTGCTTCGACTGCATGCGGTTCGGCAGCAGTAAGATACAGAAGATCGCCAGAAACAAGTTCTTTGGCCTCTCCCTGAGATGTGAACTTCACGCGTCCTTCCAAACAAAACACGGTGATTTCGCCTGGCGCTTTGTGCTCGGCGATCTGCTTGCCAGCTGGTAAGACAAGCCGTATCGCCTCCATCACCTCGGTTTTGAACAACGTAGAGGTTTTGGTGCTTCCGATCTCGGAGCCCAGCGGTTGCAAGTGAATCACTTCGGACGGATTTGAATGTTTAATGGACATTAGAACTTCCTGTTTTTATGAGTGGAACACATCCACCGTGTCGGCAGAACTAGTAACGACAATGTTACGATCTCTTGACCTAGCAACTATGGGTGCAGGACCTGCGACCAAGGTCTCTTGTTATGGCTTTAGTGACTGCGCGTTTCTCTGGACTACACTGAAGCAGCGACGAGTTCTTCTTTGGGTCCGAAGAACTCATAGCGAACGCGATCCTCGTCGACGCCAAGCTCATGCAACGAAGCGAGCACGTTGCGCATAAACGGCTTCGATCCACAGAAGTAGAACTCCGCTTCGGAATAGGGAGTGCAGCTTCGAATCAGTTCTGTGGTGACAAAGCCCGATAGGTCACACTTGCCGCTTTCAACGTCACCGGGCATGGGGGCATCGAAAATGACCTTTGTGCTGACATTCGCTCCCGCCACGGCAAGACTTCGAAGCTCACCTGCAAACGCCTGAATTTTGCTATTGCGAGCCGCCTGGATGAAGTGAATCGTGGCTTCAGGATTGGACTTAAGCAGTGACTTGGCCATGGACAAAAGTGGTGTCACGCCGATTCCACCGGCGATCAAAACGATCGGTTTGGCAACGGTCGCAGGATCGATTGTAAATTCGCCGCAGGGTGGACCAAGTTCGATGCGGTGTCCCTCTTCGACTGCGTCATGCAAATGGTTTGAGATCAAACCGTCAGGAGCATCAGGAGCGAGACGCTCTTCGCGTTTGACGCTGATGCGATAATGCGGTTGGCTTACGCAATCGGAAAGGCTGTAGTTGCGTGGCGAGGTCGGCGTGTGTGGATGATCAATGTGAACGGTGATGTATTGACCTGGCTTAAATGGTGGAAGCGGGCCTTCATCTTCTGGCTTCAGATAGAACGAGGTTACCAAATCGCTTTCTGGAACTTTCTTTGTGACCACGAATGTTCGTGTACCATTCCAACCGCCTGGTAGCGAAGCTTGCTCTTCGTAAATCGCGCCCTCGCGTCCGATAAAAAGGTCAGCTAAAAATCCATAAGCCTCAGCGACGGCTTCGACGATTTCGTCAGTAGCTCCATCGCCCATCACATCTTTTATGGCAGCCAACAGATTGCTGCCGACGATCGGATAATGCTCTGCCTTGATCCCAAGCGACACATGCTTCTGCGCGATCAGTTCTACCGCCGGCAACAACACGGCTGGATTATCGATGTGAGTGAAGTAGGCACAGATGGCGCCCGCGAGCGCTCGCTGTTGACCGCCAGTATGCTGGTGAGCCTGATTAAAAAATGCCTTCACTTCTGGATTGGCCTCAAACATCCGCTCGTAGAACCGACGCGTGATGGTCTCGGCGTTTGCGGCCACCAGTGGTGTAATTTCCTTGACGATCCGAATCGTTTTTTCGCTCAGCATGGGTGGTGTTCTCAGCTTGGGAGAGTTTCTTTTGGGAAGGTTGTGGCCAGTTCAACGCGACGCAAACCTAACATGCACCTTAAGGTATACTATCTATTGCGCACGTCAAGGTGCATGTTTTGGGCGCAAGCCAAAATTCGTCAGCGCGATCGGCCGAAACAAACGCGATTCTTGACGTCGTTAACGCGGTTGAACCGATCAAGCGGATTTGCAATTGCCCGCTTGCGGATTGAAGTTGACGCGCTAATTGGCAGCACTCAAATCGCCTAGATCATCGGGACTACGCGTAGAGTCTGCGCCATCGGGGATTTCAAATTCAGTCTGCATCAGCTTCGTATGAGTGCCACTTGGTTGCATCTCGTTGAGAAACAACTTGTACTTTCCGGGAGGTAGCGAAGGAAAATAAAAGCTGGCGTCCGTAGTGATATTGTTGGTGAAGTAGCAGCGGTTGCGGTGATATCGCCGGCCTTCGTCGGAGGACCAGAAAGCATTCCACCACGCCAAAGTTGCAGCACTGTCGAGTCCACTCGGAACTTGTGGGTACACTGCCAAGATGTTCGATGAAACCAGAGCCGATAGAACACAGGCATCGCGTTGGAAGTTTTCAGGGAGCACAAACCGACCAACGACTGATCGCCCATCATTGCCAAGAATTACCTCGCGAACTTTGCCGCCAGCCAATTCAAACGGACCGTAGGTTGCGAGGGCAGTTGTGCCGCCATTCGAACTGCGAACGCGGTGCACGAATGAGTACCACCCTGCCATCAACTTGGTCGCCTCAAACCGATTGTCGTTGTCTAAAGTGATCATTTGCGCTGGACCATCGACTGAAAGTCGATTTGAATTCATTCGATACATTTCCAGGAACTCGTTTTCTTTGATCTGTGGCAGATATTTTCCCTGGAAACTCGCATAAGGAATCAACTTTATCCTACGCGCGAAGGTTGATTTCCCTTCAGCGGCTTTTGGCAAGTCTTTACCTCGCACGTTCACATACGCCCACAAGTCCAGTTGATGACGATGGGCACTGGTTCATTGCACATCGCACCGCTTTACCGATTGCGCTCTTGGGAAGCACTTGCTTGACGGCATACTGGTCATCGAGCCAAGTCTTGAAGTTACTCATCAAGGGCGACGATTGTTCGCCGCGTGTTCTTTGTCGATCCTCAGCGTTCATCTCGCCGCATGCATCTTCAATGTCAAACAGGCGTCGGTAAAATGCCAACGCGACCGCCACTCGCTTCGGGTCATTTCCCTTGGCTGCTTCGAACTTGCGACGCACATGCAGATGACAGCATGAAGCGATTATCTCGCCATCACCCAAGTACACTCCGTCGTTGACACCATAAGCATCCACCGTCACGAAGCCTTTGAAGTCCTTCAGAAACTTCGCTGGCCCAGCACGTTCTGGGTGCCCATGTTCGCGTGAGATTTGAAAATCGAACACGTTG
>JBGTBJ010000046.1:0-5857 GCA_041749395.1 Pirellulaceae bacterium | reverse complement strand
TGATCGCGCTTCCGCCATACTCTTATATTCGGTCATTTCCATTTCCGTCTTGATCGTTCCGAAGCAAGATTCCATGAATGCATTGTCGTAACAGTCGCCTGCACGACTCATGCTCTGACGTACTGAAGATCGCTTAAGGATGCCACGATAACGCTTCCCGGCGTACTGCCCGCCTCGATCACTGTGGTGGATTAGGCCAGCTGGCGGCTGCGTTGCTTTGATCGCTCGTTGCAGCGCGCTAACAGTCAGTTGTTCCGTCATATCATCGCGAAAATCCCAGCCAATGATGCGACGAGAATACCGATCCATTAGCGTCGCCAGGTAGCCGAAGCCGACGTCAACCACTGGAATATAGGTAATGTCGGCTACCCACAACTGTTTGACTCCAGTCGGTTCAGGCATTGCCAGTAGCAGATTTTCATTGTATCCCAAAGCATGCTTGCTCTCGGTCGTCCTAGGCTTGAAGGATTTTGGCTGCATTGGATCCAAACCAGCGTTTTTCAGCAGTTTTGTGACTCGACGACGACTTGTGAGGATTCCCATTGCCTTCAGTTCTTCCATGATCCGGCGACTTCCGTAGCGGCGGCGGTGACAGTGGAAAATGGTAACAATCTTTGACTGCAGCATAGCGTCATCCACGTCACGCTCGCTGGCCACGAAGCGTTGCCACGCTTGAAAGGAAGACCGGTTGAGCTTCAGTGCTTGACAGACCTCTCGCTCCGATGCGATCCCTTGCTCAGCAATAGCCATCGCTGCCGGATAGATTTCCGCTACTCGCTGCGGCCGAAAATGGCCAAAGCTTTTTTTAAAATATCTCGCTCTCGCTCGACGCGTCTAAGTTCAGTTTCAAGCTCTTTGATGCGAGCATCCATTCCATTGGCAACAGGACCAGCGTGTTCAAACTGTTGGCGTCTCCAGCGGCGGAGAATAGAAGGACAAGAGATTCCTAACCGATCACAAACCGACTTCGCGGAGTGACCGTCGAGAAGCATCTGTACGGCTTGTTGCCTGAACTGATCGTCATAAACTCGACGTTGAGTAGTCTTCTTGGGCATCCTTGCTCTCCGAGTTTATAAAAACTTGTTTTAACAACTTTCAAGCTTCCCGGTGGCCCCCGAAACCGGCACCACCTCAAAGTGGTTCGTCTGTCTTGGTTGAGCGAGAACCGGTTGCTGTATTTGTTCGCGCTTGCCGACACTCGCGGTCGAGACACCGACTCGATGAGCCGACCGGAAGACAACCTGCACTGCTATAAGATACTTGCAGAGGAGAACGATTGCTTCGACGCACGGTATCCGTTTGCGACCGATCACGCGAGACTGGAATATTTCCGCCAAGCCGAACCGAATCTGCACTACGTTCCGCGCGACGATTTTTCTTGCGAGGTCACAATGATATGCGGATTGCCCGGGAGCGGGAAGGATACGTGGCTGGCGACGCATCGGCCAGAACTGCCGGTGGTGTCGCTCGACGTGATCCGAACGGAAATGAAAGTCGATCCGACTGATGATCAAGGTCGAGTGATCCAAGCCGCCACCGAGCGCTGCCGCCAACACCTCCGCACCGGCACCTCGTTCGCTTTTAACGCAACGAATGTGTTGGGCCAGACTCGCAATCGTTGGCTTTCACTGTTCGCCGACTATAAGGCCTGGTTGGAGCTGGTTTACGTTGAACCGCCAATGAATTGCATCCTTAAGCAGAACCGTGATCGGTTTCATTCTGTCCCAGAAAGCGTCATTCTTAAGCTTGCCGCCAAAGTCGAACCGCCGAGCTGGATGGAAGCACATCGGGTACTATTGGTTTGATTCTCGTTGTGTCGCGAGCGCATCCAACTCGCTGCCAATCCATATTCAAGAATGGTTATTGCCGATTCTCTCTGATCTGCTCGTTGAGTCTTGCTTTTGCTGGTTATCAATCGAAATCCGAGAATTCAGGTGTTTTGCTTGCCGCCAGGCACGCTTGCAGCCACGCGAGTTCTGATTGGTTCAATACCCATTCAGTTGATGGGCCTTTGGTGACGTCGATGGCGGTGTTCCAGCCGATGTCGCCGCCTCGGAGGGTGGCGATGCCGGTTTTGCGGTCGCGGGTGAAAATCCATTGCTCACCGTGCTCGTTCTCGAAGTAACCGATGTAGACGTGCGATTCGTGGCCATTGACTATCGGTGGGTCGCCGCAGGTCGCGGCGTGATGGTTCGGGATTTTTAAGAGTGGTTCGGACATCGGTTTGTTCGCCCCATGGTTGTTTGTGTTGGTTTTTGATAGTGGCTTGGCGGTCTTGCCTCACCTTGGTCCGAACCTATCGAGATGCGTTGGTTTCAGCAAGCTGGATGTTAGAAGACTTGATGCGTCGCACAAGAAGGCCTTTATCAGGCGGGTTCAAAAACGAAAAACGCCCGCCACGAATTGCTCCGCGGCGGGCGTTTCAGTTATCTGGATATCTCGTGGAGCCTGCACACGTGGCCAAGTCATGCCGATTTATTGCGATCAGCGGTTATAGGCGAAATCGCAGATTCGCAGCGAGTGAAAGCGAAGATCAACGCTCAGGATAATTTGCCCCGCAAGTGACTTGTCTTGGAAAATGGACAGGCGTAGAATCTAGCATTGGACGGTGTGATGCCGTTCGACAATTTGAAACTATTGAAACACTTGAACCCTGTGAAGGAGGCATCTCAGATGTCATCGTTCGATCCTGCGCTCATTGAGCGAAACAAAGCTGCAATCAAGCAAGCATCTCCTCTTCTCGACCAAATCAGTAAGACTTGGGAAAACATCGAGAAATTCTTTCAGTCTCAAGGTATTTTGCGTGGTGCGTGCACCGGGTATCAGACAATTTACCAAGACCCGTACGGTGAATGCCCGATTGGTGAGCATCTCCTTGGGATCCAGAAACTCAAAGGCGCGTGGCGAATTTGCGTCGGAATGGAGCACTACAACCATCCCGAGGACGAATTTAATTGGAAACCGATCGGAGAAGCGTCAACGCAGCTTCGCATCGAGTTACTTGAACATGTTCACTCGCTATTTGCAGCGATGGTTAAGTCAAACGAGGATTACATCAAAGATATCGAAGAGGCCGCGAAGAAGTCTCAAAAGGTACTAAGCGAATTGCAGATCGCAGATCTGTAAGCCAGCATCCTTTTTTACTTTTAATTTAAAACTCTTCGGGTATTCTTTCGATGGCTGAGCTTCTCGCTTTGATCACTCTTGTGGTCACTGGCGTCGGTGTGTCTCTTCAGTATCGTTCTTATATGGAACAGCGCCGTCAAGACAGACCGCGTGACGATCTCGACGACAGTTAGCATGTCTTACAGACTGCTACATTGCGAACGGTGGCCAAACAGATGATTAACACTGCAGATAGTGTTTCTCGCGTTGTTGGCTTGAAAATGAAGGATGAGTAATTTTCATCGGAGTCGCGCGCACCGTCATGGCTCCATGCTTTGGACCATGGCGGGCAGCGCACTCGCAATTTGGCAAAGCAGTCAAATGCGGACCATTGTTTCCAAACCCAATTGATAACAGACACGCATACCGATTCATCGGCATACGCACCGTACCCATCGGCGATGAGAATCGGTCACTGAATCGAACCACTTCTTTGTGCAGTGATTCGACAGGGATTTATGCCGAAGTCGAAACCACCAGCTCCTGTTGGTAGCTAAAGGACTTCGATTTTTTGCAAACTTCGCAATGATCTGCGGTAACAAAATCCGGTCGATACGTGAGCCACATCCTTTTGCTGCATCGAGGATTTCCTAACGACACAATGCCGCAGATTGCGATTGCCGATCATCGGTTGAAAGATGTTGTGTAATCCTCGGAGCCATCGTCGGGTTGGACTGGATGCACGACGGGATTGGGCGGCATGTCGGGATATTATTTGCCGGGCTGGCAGGTTGTGCGGGGCGTCGTAGCAAGGCGGGACGTGGTAGGGGTGGTCGAGCGGGAGTTGGAGCCAGATGTTGATCGGCGGCGCTTCGATAACGACGGGCTCTTCGGGTTCAGGCGGCCAGGGACAATCTTCGGGCCACCATGGTGGACTTGGGCGAAAATTTTCGCTCGATCGTTAAACACCGGCAGAAGTGTACCGCAGTGGCCGGCTAACACGCGACGTTCCATCAATTTAGAAACGCGTGGCCGTGGTCCTAAGGTTGGAGTCCACTTAAATGAACGGGTACAACGGCATCTTTGGCTGCAACGTATTTTGCGAGGGTTGAGTTGCTTGGGTGTATTGTCACAAGAAGTATCCAACTCAGATACGCTCTCTGTGAGCGACGAATAGGCCGACGGCATGCGGTTCATTGGGGTCGATATTTAAAATGTGTGTCGAGACTAACGATTCTTTGAGAAATTGGTTGCGTTTCTTGTTATGCCACTCGCCACGGATCCAACCGATATTTGCGAGTTGTCCGTGAACAGACAGTTCCTGAAGAAACAGATACTCCGCTCCCTCGCAATCGAGCTTAAGTAGATCCACCTCTTCAATTCCGAAACCTAAGATCGCCTTCAAGAGTTCGAGCGGAGTGATGGTACTAACTTCGATGCCGAAGTGGTTGGGGCGGGGTTCTAGGTCGTTCCAGATGTCGGTTAGGTATTCGCCTACGCGGCTGTAGGAGACGGATGACGCGAGGAGGGATTTGCCAGTGGTTTTGGCGATGGCGGCGTTGATGAGCAATAATTGATTGGTGGGAATGTGGCTGGTGTTTCGCTGAAGTAGCGCGAAGCTGTCGGGGTGGGGTTCTACGGCGACTATGCGTGCTGTGGGCCAGTACTCGTGGCAGAGGAGGGTGAAACTGCCTACGTGGGCTCCTATGTCGACGATGGTGCTTACGTTGTGTTGGCGAAGAGGCTGGATGTGGTATTCGTCCTGGAAGACGGCATTGGCCGTTTGGACGCTCGCTGGTTCGATGTAAAAGTCGCGGCCGAAGGCTTTGTAACAAGCGGGGGTGGTCATTGGGTGGCAACCTCAAGAATGGGAAATGGGATCAGTTCAATCGGCATTCGCTCGTGCTCTAGCCACGCACCTCGCCATGTGCCGTCAGGGTCTCGACGCAGGTGACACGTGGGGCGATCGAGGCGGCTTAGGGTTAGGATTGGGCAGGCGTCTACGTTGTTGATATGCCAGAGTCTTTCGCATTCTGCGGAACCAGTGGTTACTTGACGGTCTGGGCCGAGAGTGAATTGGCGCTCGTCGTGGCCGACTCGGCGGTAGAGGAAGCGGCTGTTGACCAGGGAGCCTAAGGTCTCGCTTTCCTCTGGTGTGGGCGATTCGTTCTGCCATAGGACTCCGCTCCAGCGTGAGGCTAATTGCCTGACGAAGTCGAAGCAGAGCATTTCATTGGCTAGCGATTCATTGAAGCGGTTGCCACCCAGTCGCCATTTGTCCTGACAACGATGCTGAAAGACGATCTGCCCGCGATGATCGAACTGCACAATCGTGTGGACGTTCCAGCCCGGGCCTGCGTTGGGCATGGCGTACTCGGTTCTGAGCCTTCGCCATGCCAAATGAAAGCATTCTTTATCGCCGTAGACGTGCTTGAAGGTGAAGTCGGAGTGTTCGGCGTACCAGAGAGCTAGCCGCAGCTCGCGATCGCAGCGATGTTTGTCGATCAGGTACTGGCCTGATTCGAAGGCACGTTCGTGCTGTGCCACTTCGGGATCGGCCATGTCGGGCATGCCAAAAAATTGCCAGACATCGGGCTTGAGGGTCCAACAGGCATAGTCGGGCCAGAAGATCGCTCCTTGTCGTTGGAATTCGGGAGTCTCGAACAGATAGGTTGGATCACAAACGACCCCGTTGTCCGCGTCCAGGAATAGGACCTGGGCGAAGGGGCTGTGTAGAGTGGCGTACAGTTTC
>JBGTBJ010000045.1:0-3444 GCA_041749395.1 Pirellulaceae bacterium | reverse complement strand
TACGGGACGTGCCAACGCAGGTCTGGTCGATTCCCTGCGTGTCGAAGTCTATGGTTCGCAAACGCCGTTGAAGCAACTCGCTTCAATTGGCACGCCAGAACCGCAACAAATTGTTATCCGCCCTTATGACACTACGATCATCAAGGAAATCGAAAAGGCTATCGTGGCAGGAGATCTCGGTCTCAATCCTCAGAGCGATGGTCGCATGATTCGGCTGAATATACCCCCACTTTCGACTGATGTTCGCAAGAAATTGGTGGCTCGCGTGAAGGAATTGGCAGAGGAAGCCAAGGTCGCGATCCGAAATATTCGCCGCGATGGTAACAAGGCGGCCGACCAAGCGGAAAAAGATAAGGAGATAAGTGAGGATGATCGTGATAAGATGAAGGATGAAGTCCAAGAACTGACCAAAAAATTCGAAGCGGAAGCATCGGATTTGGCGAGAAGTCGCGAAGCTGATGTTATGGAGGGCTGATTCGTCCTCCTTTAATTCACTCCCGTTTAAACAACGATCTCCACATCTTGAACGCCAGCGAATTCCTACGCCTCAGTTGCCCAAAGTGTTCCGCTGGCGTTCGTGCTTCGACCCAGCATGTTGGGAAGAAATTAAAGTGTCCCAAATGCGGTGGTGTGATTAAAGTGCCGGGTGCGGTTGAGCCTGTCGTAGACGACGATTGGCTCAATTTAGATGAACCCGCGCCATCCAGCTCGGCACCAGCGAAACTGACTTCACCAACTTTAGCCGCACCATCAAGTTCAGCCGGCGATAGCTGGTTGGATGGCTTGCCTCCTTTATCGGACGGCGATTGGAGCGCACTTAGCGCGGCGGGCGCAATGGATGATCCCTTTGCGACAGGCTCCAATCAGCCTGCCTTCGACGACCTGCCCCCGCCATCCATCGTCGCTCCTGTTTTGGAAGATTACCGAGCCAAGTGCCCTACCTGCGAATCGGTTCATTTTGTGAAACGTTCACAAGAGGGCAAATCGATTCGTTGTAGTGATTGCCTCAGCTCTTTCATTGCTCCACCTCCTCCTAAGGTGGTCGAGAAAAAGAAATTTGATCTCAATAAGGCGGCGACCTTTCAGTTGGCAGAGATTCAAGGAGCAAGGAATCAAAACGAGGCGCCTGGGGCGAAATCGGCCGCGGCCCTGCTGCGTGCGGCCGAAGACGAAGTTGCCGACGAAGTGGATCCGCATCACGCATATGAAAATCCCGATGTCAAAGGCTGGCTGCGCGGGATTTTTGGAATCTTCACTGACCCCGCGGTGGGTGCCTATTGGCTCGGGCTTTCTCTCATTGGAACAGTACCCGGCATCATCGCAGTGTTCATCATAAATCCGATACTCACAATCAGTGCTGCGGTACTGGCGGTGTTGTACTTATCTTACGTAGTCACCATTGCGTTTGAGATTCTGGAGACCGTTGCCAATGGTCAGAATCGTGTTACCCAGTGGCCAACGTTTGATCCAGGGGAGTGGTTTGGACAGGGGTTGCTGACCATGTCTGCGATATTTTTAAGTGCAATGCCTGGAGCCATTCTTACAGTGCCAATATTTGGCGTCAGTTTGCTCTCCTACGCCTGTATTTTGCTTTCGATCTTTGCGATGTTTCCGTTTATAATCTTGTCGATGTTGGACAATGGCAGCGTGACAATGCCCATCTCTGGCGAAGTTACAAAGTCTGTTACTCGCTGCAAAGAATCGTGGGGCACGTTGTATTTTTCATCGATGCTGCTCTTCGGATTCCAATTCGTCACAATGGCTGCGATTACCTCCGTCGCGCATCCCGCAGCAGCGGTTATCTACGGCAGCTTTTCGAGCATCGGGTTGGTGTTTCTCTATTTTTCCATGATCGGCCAACTCGCCTTTGCAATTGGCCAGTCAATCAATGGTGGACCATCGGAGAGCGATAACGATGCTGTTTGATGGCAGGCCGCTAGGGAATTGTTTCCGAATATTGAGGCTGCCCTTGCGAATCTCTGGGACGTACTAGCCATGGTTCTTCAGTAGAAGACCAGTGAGATTCGCCTGGATATTGTCGCGCTTTCCAGCGCCCCACTGCATGGCCACCCAAAACGCCTGCAAAGTAGAGAGGGCTTGAGTATCTCGGGGCAAAGTATCCCAGCGAATCACCCACATAAGTCCCGTATGCCGGATAAAGCACCTGATAAGCTTGTCGAATCAATGGCGGATCATCTTGATAGTGGACATAAGCGAGCACGTCACTTGTCGCAATCGATTCATGCCAAAGTGGAACCCCTGGAACCAGGTAAATTGCTGCATAGGCGCCCGGATAAGTACGACGAGCAAAGTCTTTGGCGTGAGCGGCCTCGTGTAAGGCGATCACGGGAATATCACTATAAACGTGGACGGTACCGGTAAACGGGTTGTAGTGATCACCCCCAAATACGCGTCCCGGAATAATCGTTTCTGCAAAGACACTCAACGTCCCTAATGTATAACGCAGCGGCCAAGCGACGGATGTGTTGCGTTTCAATCTTCGCCAATCGTCGATAGGCCTATATTGATTGAGCCGAACCTTAACTTCGTCCAGTTGATTGTCATTCAGGTACTGGGCAAGCTCCATTTCCGTCTCAGGCGAAATGGAGTGATTTTCCACTTTTCGATTCCATAGCAAAATCTTGCTGGGAATACCGAAGACCCAACCAATGGCGTCGATCACTGGACGCTTCTTGCCCCGTTCAATAGTCGGTTCGTAATCGGATTGAAGATCTTCTGGGAGATTCCAATGCGTGGGCTGAATTGGTTTAGGCGAGAGGGTATGACAGCCCGCTGCAAAAAAAGCTAAACCAGTCATGAGCCACGCCAAACGCATGATCGTTCTCGATAAGATTTACAACCACTGCCGGAAGATTATTCCAATTATCGGGACGATTTGGGTTATACCTGTATCCGATGTTCAATAATCAAGAGTGATTGGTACCGAAACAGACTAACCGTTCCGACTAGTGGCGGGAGCGGGAGGGTGGATTTGCACTTCACTCTCCCGTCCGCGGGAGGGTCGCTGCGAGGTACGAGCGGCGGGGAGGGTTTGCGCAATCTTGAGCGTAGGGAAGCCCTCCCCGGGGCTTCGCCCCGACCCTCCCGCTCGCCGCAGACGGCGACTCGGGAGGGTGTATTGCACTGTCCTCCCGCTCGCCGCAGACGGCGACTCGGGAGGGTGGACTTGCACTTCACTCTCCCGTCTGGAGGTCGTGCAGTTTTAAACTGCGTGTTTTGCCGTCTTTTTGGATTTCTGCTGGAGGTTATCCAGCCTTAGCAGGTTTTCAGCGACGGTCAGCAGGCCCATCTCGGCACGCGCTCTCGCTAAACCGCGACCGTGAAAGCGATCGTGTCTCCGATTGCCTTTTAGGTCGGCGAAGACTAACTCGATCGTTTGTCCACGTCGCTTGTATTGGGCTTTTGCTTCCGCTGTCTCCATCA
>JBGTBJ010000044.1:0-22506 GCA_041749395.1 Pirellulaceae bacterium | reverse complement strand
TCGCCTTTCTTGGTACCGACGTCGGCCGTGAACTCGGGAACCACCTCCAGTGCGTCAAAGACGTTGTATCCGAGGGCGTTAATGATCGGCATCACGAGAGTGTGCTTTGTCGCTTCCTCGGTCTTTAGGTGCTCGGCATGTTGCTCTAATCGAGAGGCGAGTCGGTCGAGTACGTCGATCAAATCCATTTTACACCTTTGACATCACTATGGAGGGTAGCACGGGCTGCAATGGTGGCGTTTTAGCAAGTTGGGTTGGGGTATGCAATTAGCACGGGGAGATTACTGGGAGGAACGCCGGAATTCCATGATCCGCTTAGCGGCGACTTGCTTGAGATCTACGACGGTGTGAAACGCATTAACCCAGTTTGCCTGTGAACCTTTGAGGGCGGCAAAGCTAGCTACGAAATTGACCCATTTCTCTCGTTGGCCCGCCGTTCGCTTTTCAGCAACGTCTTTGCAAGCACAATCCACTTCCACCCAGTTCAGAGAACGGTGATGGTCTTTTTTGAGAGTTGAATACTCATTGAATGCGACATCTCGGATGAAATAACAAATCGGCTTACCGTGGGACTTTGCTTCGTCGATCTCAACTTCAGTCGCTGATTTGTCTCCATACCCCTCAGTTCTCAGCGGGGGCCCGTAGCGTTGATCAACAATGCAAATCACGAAATCGGAATTGCGGATGTTCATCTTGCACGTTTCAATCGAGTTTTCTGTATAGCTTTGCTCAAACCGGCTAGGGTCATCGGACATATAGATCACGCACCCCATGTCTTCGAGGTGCTTTGCTAGTTCGGCGCGACAATCGAGAAGGTCGTAAACCGTGCTACTAATGAATACGGAAGTTGGCGGAAGCAACGCCGTGCTTTCTACAGCCTCATGCCCTTTGGCGGTTATGCGAAAGCAAATATCCGGCTTTCTGTTCTTCTTATTCTCTACGAGCCCAAGGTCCTGCAAAAAATCGATAATGAATTTCAGCTCATTGAAGTCTGAGCAGTAACCCAATAAATAGTCGTCGCTAGTAAATATCAATGCATCTCCATACTTGGCAGATTTCTTAACCGACAATCTCAGCAGCCGCATTGCCTTTTCTCGAAGTGACTGCGGGATTAACGGCGGCGCGACAATCTCATCCTCAATGTTCTTGCAAGTCAATTCGATCTCGCCAGTTGCTCCCCTTTGTGCGCTTACGAGCATAGGAACACCGAACACTTCCCAGTGCTCCCTCGCCTGTGCGAATACCGTTTTCCAATCGACATTCGCGAAGCCGCTGGGTCGCGAAACGATCCACCCTTCAAGCACCACTTCCTTGCAGATACCGCACTTTGCTGTTGCGCAAGATGAATTAAGCCGTGTTTCGATAGGCTTTTGGCACAGAGGGCATTTGTCGCCGTTGTTCATATTTAGGGCTCCGAGCGAATCGTTCAGTTCAGTAAAACTCCGTTTGTAGCACGCGCTAGACTTGTTTGCTGTACTTGCTAGATTGGATTGCAACAATGGAGCACTGGATATCCGGCCACTGGCAAGAAAGTGAATCGGGCAGAATTTGAAATGGGTGTAGTCGGCATGAACGCCGCCCTCTAATTCCTGTTAGATCAAAGCTGAAAGTCACGTTGTCGCCTTGCCAAAGATGCGTCGATGTCGGAATCGCACCTAAGCCGGAATTATTCCGGCGAGCAAAACACGACCCCCGCCTTGATAGAAGCGATTGCACGCGCAACGAGTACGACCGTTCAAATCATCCCAGTCGCTCGAATTGAGAAATAACCCACCATGTCACAAAGAGAAATTAACGGATGGAAAATACAGCCATCCGTCCATCCGTCAATCGTCGCATTGTGGGATCTATTCGACAGAATGCCCGAAGTGTTCGGCGGCTCCATCGACAACTTCGAGTCGGCACGCAGCTACCTCGATGAATTGCACGCCGGGGGCAAGCTGGAAAGCGGGACGCTGGATGAGGTGCTATCTAGGCTCGATGCGATGAAATCGAACACTCGGGAAAGCGACGTCATGCGAGAGGATGAGGCGGCGGCCTATTTAAGAGTGTGCGTGCGGACTCTCAAGCGATGGTGCGCGGTGGACGATCTCCCACATCGTGTCGTGGCAGACAAGCGGCTTTACAGTCGCAAGGCGATTGACCTTTGGGCGGCGGGACGGGAAGTAGGAGAACTAGCATAATGGGTTGTTATAAACGGAAGCGCGACCAGGGTGATGAAACCAAGCCTTGGCGCATTCAGTACTACGACGAGTACGGCAATCGCAAAGACATATCTAGCGGCACGAAGGATCAGTCGGAAGCTCTTGCGATGGTCGCAAAACTACAACGAAAGGCTAAACGATTCCAAGCCGCCGGGATGTCGTCGATAGAGGCCAAGGTCCACCGTGCAATGGCCCAGCCGATCGCGAATCACGTCGACGATTACATCGCGGATCTTGAGTCTCGGGGCGTTACGGCTAAACACATTGGCACGGAACGCAAGCAACTTGAAAGGATCATTGAGGCGATCGGCGCAAAGACGTTAAGCGATCTCGACTCACACCGTGTGCAAGTCGCCCTTTCGAAAATGGTATTCCGTCACGTGCATAAGGGTGACACTAACCAGCAACTATCGGCGCGATCAAAGAACAAGCACCGCACGTGTGTTATGTCCTTTACTAAGTGGCTCCATGCGAACCATCGCACGGAAGTGGATCTACTATCCGCCGTGCGCCCTTATGACGAAGCGTCGGACAAGCGGCACGAGCGACGGGAATTGACGGCCGATGAAATAACGCACCTACTTTACACCGTTGAGCACGCCGACTACGAACCGCGGGGACTCGACAAGCCCACCCGTGCAATGGCTTATCGTGTGTCGCTCTGCACGGGGCTGAGGGCCACGGAGTTAAGAGCCTTAACCGTGAAGGCGTTCAAGTTCACCGGCGATGAGGTGAGCATTCTGTTACCACGCAGAAATGCCAATAAGCAGAAAGGGGGTACGCATCCCGTCCCGTTGGAGCTCGCGCCCATGTTGCGGGATTTTCTCCGGGGACGAGATCCCGATGCCCTGCCCTTCGCCGGTCTCCCCGTGCATAGTGCCCGCATGATCCGTGAAGACCTTGAGCGAGCACGGGCGGCTTGGATCGCTGACTCGGACGAGGGCTCAGAGGAGCGAGCACGGCGGGAGGAGTCGGACTTTCTCGCCTATGTCAATCACGATGGGATGTACGCGGATTGGCACGCACAGCGAACCACTTACATCTCGGCGATTGTGGCATCGGGGACGGACGCTAAGACCGCCCAGTCTCTTGCCCGTCACACGACCAGCCGCATGACGATGGACCGGTACGCAAAGGCACGAGAGGGCAACTGTTCAGCCGCATTGGAATCGGTCGATGCATTCAAGGCAGCGACGGACGCGCAGCAAAAGCGCAGCAAAACGATATCCAAAGACCGTCAAACGCTGTCCAAAACACCCTTGAAGGATGTCGGAGAGATCAGCAGAAAATCGCATAAAGTCCCGCAATTTACGGGAAAAAATGAAAGAGGCGACGGTGGGAGTCGAACCCACGATGTCGGATTTGCAATCCGATGCCTTAGCCTCTTGGCCACGTCGCCTTTAACGTTCACGCAAGGTAGGAAATGTGAAGCGATCAGTCAAGCTGTGTCAACGATCACAATTCTACCCGGGATACGTGTTGTACTATCGGATTGCTAAGGACGCTCCCTTGAGACCATTTCCTGAATGTTCAACCGCTGCAGTTCGAATGCCGAATCAATGGCTGCTGAAAATCCTTCCTACAAAGGGGGGCCGATAAGATAAAGTGCGGTTCTAGTGCGGATTAATAAATGGCTTCCCAATGGTACCGGAGAAGCCATGCAGCCATCGTCCAGCTTGTTTTCCGCGACTTTTTGGAACTCGCGCCCTGGTTTGACAATATGGCTGGTACCGTCGTGATCAAAGAAGTAAAGATTTCCACCAGCCATCATTACTGAAGCGCTGAACATGCCCCCTAGCCGTTCTTTCCAGAGCGTTTCACCGGTTTCCGCTTCGATGCACGTTGCCACCCCCATGTCATGGACGTTGTAAATCAAGCCGTCAAACAGGAGTTGAGATGATTTCGAACCGACACTTGTTTCATTGATCCACCGCATTTGCGTCTTGGTCAAATCGCCACTTCCGCGCGGGTTAACCGCCACCATGGTCGCTTTGCCGAAACCCGTATTGATATACACGTTAGTACCATCCCAGAGGGGACGGGCTGTGGCACTGAATTCGCCATAGGTGATTCGCCAAAGTTCTTCGCCCGTACGTGGATCGTAGGCCAGTGTGGCTTTGGATGTGGGGCTGATCAATTGCATTTCGCCATCGACATCGATGACCAGTGGTGTGCAAAAAGCTTTGAAAAAGTCGCCGTTATCGGTGCCATAATCGATTTGTCGGTCCACTTTCCAAGCGGTTTCTCCCGTGACCGCATTCAGGGCTACGACGTACTGGAAATCGAAGCCATCCAAATGCACGATCAATTTGCCATCAAATAGCACTGGAGAGCTCCCTGGGCCCCGCCAATGATTGCAAGGTAAATCATGGCGTTCCCATACCACCTTCCCAGTTGCGGCCTCCAGGCAGGCCGTGCCGTAGCTCCCGAAGTGCACCCAGACATGTTGGCCGTCGGTAACCGGTGAAGGAGACGCAAACGAGTTCATCACGTGTTTTTCGTCTACCTTTTCATTCCGGAAGAGGTCGGTACGCCAGAGCCGCTTTCCATCCTGCAATTGGACCGCCTCGGCCCACATTAGCGAACCGTCTTCGGACGCCGACGTAAACCAAGCCAATCCATCCCAGACTGCGGGAGTTGACCAGCCGGCGCCCTCGGTGGGAATTTTCCAGGCGATGTTTTCATCTTCGCTCCAGTGGGTCGGAGTGGGGCCGGTATTTTCCGTTTCGATCCCATTCGCCTGGGGGCCGCGAAATTCCGGCCAACGAAGCTGGAATAATTCGATATCCGCAGCGCGGCACTCATTCGTGGACCGATCTGGACCCCAAGAGCTCGCAAATACAGCCGCGGTGATTATCAGCAGGCCAAGTGAAATCTTTGGCAATCGCATGTTCGCTGGGTCGGGAGGGAGGGATTTAGGTGGGAGTTGTCCTTCCAGTTTACCCAGTGGCGACCCACTTTGGGGCAGCGGCTGAGGGACAAGCCAAGAAAAATCGGCTATCCTAGGGGCTGTGATTTTATCCTGGCCATCGCTCCTTTCGATCCAATTTGTCTCGTGAAACAGATCATTGCTGTCGTCAAACCGTACTTGGCCGAGCGGGTTCTGGAGAGCCTACGGAGGGCTCCTTTGGAAGCGCTCAGCGTTGCCGAGGTGAAGGGTTTTGGTCGACAGAAGAGCTATTTGGATGAGTATGCGAAGACGGAATATGCCGAGGCCTTTTTGCCGAAAGTAGAAATCACAATGTGGGTGGACGACACGCGAGTCGAAGAGATTTTGCAAAAAGTCGTCGCCGTAGCACGGAGCGGGCGAATGGGTGATGGCAAAATATTTGTGGTGCCAGTGACTACCTTTTGTTAGCTCGAAACTGTCCTTAAACCTTAATCCCTAGCAACCTGGTTGGAGATCACGATGCGGTTCCTCTGTTTAATAAGTGGCTTGATCATCATGTCAATGTCGTCAGTGATGAATCAAACATCTGCTGCAGAAAAGCAGGTCTATGAGATTCGTCAATTTGTGGTGGCGGACGAGAGTCAAGGTACCGCAGTGGATGCTTACTTAAACGATGCCCTCCTCCCTGCATTGAAGCGAGCCGGTGTGGGGCCCGTCGGCGCTTTTGGACCGGCGGCTAACGCGGAATCGCAAGATCGTTTTGCGGTGATTCCCTATAGCAGCATGAGCGAAGTCCCCACCGTCCATGCGGCGCTGGACAAGGACAACGAATTCTTAGCAGCACAGGCAAAATTTGAAGAGGGTGGGCCAAAGAATGCGCCTTACAAACGCATCGTTAGTGAATTGTTGCTAGCCATGGACTCTATGCCTCAGCTCAAGACGGCTCAAGAAATTGGCAGCGTGGATCAGCGCGTGTTCGAATTGCGCATTTATGAAAGTGCGAATGAAGGACTTGGTGTTCGCAAAGTTGAAATGTTCAACTCGGGAGAAGTACCAATTTTCTTAGACAGTGGCATCGAACCCGTGTTTCTTGGCCAGGCTGTTATTGGACCATTCACACCTTCATTGACCTATTTGACGGCTTTCCCCAGTGAGGAAGCTAGGCAGCAAGCCTGGAAGAACTTTGTGGCACACCCCGATTGGAAAGTGTTGAGCGCAGAACCGAAGTACCAAGGGACGGTCAGCAAGATTTACAAGTACTTGTTGCGTCCGTTAGTAGCAAACGAACTGTAAGACCTTGGCGATTATTCCGATCGTGCTGTCAACCGGCTGTCACCGAGCCACGGCGAGGTGGCAGCGTATGGGTGCTTGGCACTGTTTCCGAGCACGTTCGCGCGGTACTCTTGGAACATTCTGACTCATAAATTTTCCTCGATTCCCATTCGGACTTCATGACGACACCCATGATGCGGCAGTACCACGAAGCCAAAAAGGTTTGTGGCGATGCAATATTGTTGTTTCGAATGGGCGACTTCTATGAGTTGTTTCATGAAGATGCCAAGACAGCAGCGACTGTCTTGGGGCTGACTTTAACTAGTCGCGATAAAGACAAAGATGATGGCATCCCGATGGCTGGATTCCCTCATCATCAATTGGACTCCTATTTGCGCAAGCTCATTCGCGCCGGCTACCGCGCGGCGGTTTGCGAGCAAGTGGAGGACCCAAAACAGGCGAAGGGTTTAGTGCGCCGCGAGGTTACGCGAGTCGTCTCGGCAGGTACTCTGACCGACGATCAATTGTTGGACCCGCGGGAAGCCAATTACGTTGTGGCCGTATTTCGTCCCTCGGGAAAAGTGAAGGCCTCTCAGGACCGATCGGAGTTTGTCGGGATTGCCTGGGCCGAGCTTTCTAGCGGTCGATTTGAGGCAGGTGTGTTTCCGATTGCTCGTCTGGAGGATGAGCTGGAACGCATTGGACCGGCTGAGGTGCTGTACCGCGAGGACGATGTGCGGCTGAGCCCCGATCGCTCGCGAGGTTGGCAGGTGACCTTGCGTCCGGCATGGACTTTTGCCTGGGAGGAATCACTGCGAGCACTGACCAAACAGTTTGCGGTTGCCAATCTTGAGGGTTTTGGCTTTGACGCCGAACATGAACCAGCGATACAGGCGGCCGGCGCCATTCTGAATTATTTGCTAGAAACACAGTCGGGCGGGCTCGATCACTTTGAGTCGTTAATCGCTCACCATCGTTCAGCCGTGGTGGAGATCGACGCAGCGACTCGGCGAAGTCTAGAAATTACTCGCACGATTCGATCAGGTGCCCGCGAAGGATCATTGTTAGCGGTATTGGATCAAACGGTTACCGCTATGGGAGCGCGACTGTTAAGCGGCTGGTTGTCGGCTCCATTGACGGATGCGATGCGCATTGCGGCTCGACATGATGCCATTGCCGAACTCGTTCGCGTTACGGATGTGCGCGAGGAGATACGTCAAACACTGAAAGGAGTTTTTGATCTGAGTCGGCTATTGGGACGCGTCGCGACAGGACGAACGGGTCCGAGAGATTTGCAGCAAGTGGGACGCACATTGGCGATGCTGCCCCGCTTGAAAGCTCGCTTGCAAAAATGCGGCTCTGCTATGCTCCATGTCGCTGAGTCCGAGATTCATCTGTGTGAAGAATTACGAGCAAAGCTAGCAGCTTCATTAGCAGACGAGTGTCCGTTGGCGGCCTCCGATGGTGGATTCATCCGCACAGGTTTTGATGAATCGCTCGATAGCTTGCGAGAGTTGGCGAAAGGGGGCAAGCAATGGATTGCCCGCTACCAAGCGGATCAAATCACGCAAACGGGTATCGCCAATATCAAGGTTGGATTCAATAAAGTATTTGGCTATTACCTGGAAGTGACCAATACGCACACCGAGAAGGTTCCGGATTACTTTATTCGCAAACAGACTCTCAAAAATTGCGAACGATATATCACACCCGATCTAAAAGAATACGAAGAAAAAGTCCTTGCTGCGGATGAAAATGCCGCGCAGCGTGAAGCCGCGCTCTTTCAGTCGTTGCGGGAAGATGTTCATCAACACTTGCGACAATTGCAAGAAACGGGGAGCGCGCTGGCCACGCTCGATGTGTTAGCAGGCATGGCGGAGATTGCCGCACGACGTGGTTGGGTCCGACCAGAAATGACGGACCAAATTGTATTGGATATTGAAGAGGGCCGTCATCCAGTGCTCGATGCCACGATGGCGCAAGGGGAATTCGTACCCAACGATTGCCGCGCCTCCGCGGAAGATGGCATGCTGATGATTATCACGGGGCCCAACATGGCAGGTAAGAGTACCTACATACGGCAAGTGGCTTTGTTGACACTGTTAGCACATGTCGGTGCATTTGTCCCAGCCAAGCGAGCTACGATCGGGCTAACGGATCGTATTTTTGCTCGAGTTGGAGCTAGCGACGAGCTGAGCCGTGGCCAAAGTACGTTCATGGTAGAAATGGTTGAGACGGCCAGAATTTTGAATACGGCTAGCCCTCGCAGCTTAGTCATCCTCGACGAAATTGGTCGAGGAACAAGCACCTACGACGGACTGTCTTTGGCTTGGGCCATTACTGAATACTTGCACGAACGAATTGGTTGCCGCACTCTGTTTGCAACCCACTACCATGAGCTGACGCAACTGGCCGATACGCTGCCGCGCGTGACGAACCTGAATGTGGCCGTTAGGGAATGGGATGATCAGGTGGTGTTTCTGCATCGCATCATCCATGGAGGGGCAGACAAAAGTTACGGAATCCATGTGGCTCGCCTCGCCGGAATTCCCAATTCGGTCAATGAACGAGCGAAAGATATTTTGGTCCAACTGGAGCAGAATCAACGCGATCAATTTGATCGTCCCGTGATCGCAGCACCTAAAAAGTCCACTGGTGCCATGCAAATGACTCTTTTTGGTTACTGCGAACACCCGGCATTGGAAGAGCTCAAGGCACTCGATATTCACTCGATGACTCCGCTGGCTGCATTGCAAATGCTGGAACGATTGCAGCAACGGGCGCAGGAAATTCCAGCGTCGGCCTAACGACTCGTCAGCCTAGCGACTTTGGGGCCTAGCGACTTTGGGGCCTTGGCTGGAATTTGTGGAAAGTCGCCTTGTTGGCGTTCTCTAATGTTTGCTACATCGGGTGGTCGAATCCTCGAGCCGGATGATGGTATCTACATGCGCCAACAAAAAAACGCCTTTCCTCACCAACAGCCGAGTCGTCGGCGGGCATTCCTGATGCAGTGTGCTGCTGTGGCCAGTGGTTTTACAGCATTTCTGACTGCAGGTTGTCACGATGGCCCGATGTATGCGCTGAAGAAAGTGAATCCATACTTCTCGATGAACGAGTGGGTGGAGGATGAGAAGTTGGGGATCACGGATGCGCAGCGTGCGGATGAGCTCACGAAAGTCGTCAATTCGATCGGACGTTGGAGCGACCAAGAACAACGGCAATGGTTGATAGAAATGGACCGGATCATGCAATACGATCAAAGTCCGCATATGAGGGGATTGGCTGTTCAGGCGGGGGCCAATTCAACCGTTGCCGAATCGGTCGAGTTGTTGTCGAAGGGAATTAAAGACGACGACTTCAAGGTTCGCATGGTCGCCGCCAAGGCCTTGGGACGACGCCCCAAAGACCCCGAGGCGACGCGGATCTTAGCAGAAGCAGTTAATACGGAATCGAACAAGGACGTAAGGCTCGCTGCAATCAAGAGCCTCGGGGCTCATTCAGGTCCGCAAGCCACCGACGCGCTCAAAGCGGCCGTGCAAGATACCGATTTGGCGTTTCAGCATAGCGCCGTCGTGGCGCTCCGAAATGTTACGGGGAAGGACTTTGGGGACGAGCCCGATGCCTGGGTCGCCTACTTAGAAAAACCTCAAACCAGCGATTCGGAAGAAAATCAACAGGAGTCCTGGACCGAACGACTCAAAAACTTCTTCTGAGGAGACCACAGCTCCAAAGTAGCTGCAGAGGGGTGGTCCCCAAGTTTTGCAAGCTACCCAGGTTTGCACGAATTGTTCAAAATTTTCTGATCGGTGAAGTAGGACGTTGCGGAGTCCGATAGATCACATAGGAGACAGGAACACGCACGTGAGGTGCGGGTCGTCTTCTGGTGACGCACAACCTACGAAATTACTCCTGACCGCCGATTGTTCATGCGCAATCTGACCTGGCTTGCTTACTGGTTCCGTCGAACAAATCGCTCATTGCCTAGGGGGACGGCTTGGCTCCCCCTGGCTCTAGCGATGGGGATGAACTTGGGGGCCATGAAACCGACGAATGCGGCCGATCAAACCTCGCCGCAGCAAAGCCGGGATAATAACTCTCCGCAAGCCCCAGCTCCCGTGCTGCGAGTTGCTCGCGATCAACCGCAATTGAACGCTCCCAAATCGCCCGTTGAGTCGATTACACCAACCAAGACGCTTGAGCCAATCAAGAAGTTCGAGCCAACCAAGATACTCGAACCTAACAAGACGGTCGTGGCGGCCAGTGACCAAGCCGGAGGTTGGGTCGCGAAAGGGATGATTGGAAAACAGGTTCCACTGTCAGATCCAACGCCAAAAATAGATCCAAAGCCTCAAGTAACGCTGGTGCCCGTAGAATCGCCTGCCCCTGTGGTGGCCAACCCACTCACGAAGTTGCCACTCACGAAGTTGCCAGCCACGAAGGTCCTGATCGATGAGGAAGTCATCGAATCAAAAAAACCAAACAAGGCACTTCCTCCGATTCGTGAAGGTGGTTGGTATCCTGTGCCACGAATCAAGGACAAAGTGAATGCGCCGGTTCTGGAAATTGTGCCAGAAGAGATTGAAGCGGACATCGTCGCGCCCGAATTGAACGAGCTCGATGAAGATGAGTCTTCCGAGACGCTGGACATTCAATTAGACGAGCCTGATAACGCAGCGGAATTTGACGCAGCAAGCGATAGCCAACGATTCGAGGAAACTCGGGGCGAGGAGACTCGGGATATACCCGTTCGTCGACCGCATATTGAGTCGAGTGCGGGACGGGCAGGAAATTCCCGATCGCGAGAATTGCAGGACGAGATTGAGCGATTCGAAGAAGAAGATGCCGCGGACGCACCGGCGATTGACGACCAATACGACTCGCCGGAAGCGGAAGCGGAGTTAATGAAGGTCGTGCCGAAGGAGGTGAACCCGCTTGCCGAGCGTTTGCAGCAACAGGGAAGACAGCCTGCAATTGCACCCCCTGCTCCGGTTCTGTCCGCTGCTGCACTCAGGCTGCAAAAGCCTATTCAACAAATCCTTCAGTACCATTATCAGCGTCCCGAAAAAGCTCGGGAGCGAACACCATGGGGCATGTTGCATGCAATTTTGCCCTACGGCGTAGATGCACAGATCGATACTGGGCGAAAGAGATTCAATGCTATTGCTTGGCTTGCGGGGAACAACCCGGCCCGCAACCTCAAGATTCTCTCGACAACAAAGTCGGGCCGCGTCGTGGCGAATTTGGGGGTCGGATTGCAGGGTCACCAAGCTCAGTTGCTGGCGATCTTCGCTCAAAACGGCGTGCCGATGGACTATCCGTTGATCGTGGGGAATCGACGCTTCAAGGTCGCGGATCTTGTACAGTCTGAAATGTTAGCCTGCAAAGCGGGTGAAGAGCTTACTTTCACCTTGATTGGCCTTTCGCACTATTTGCCAACCGATACGAAGTGGCGAAGTGAAGACGGCCAGCAGTGGGATTTCGAACGATTGGTGCGCGAAGAGCTTAGCCAACCCGTTGTGGGTGCAGCCTGTGGCGGGACTCACCGCCTCATGGGGCTGAGCTTTGCGTTGCGTCAGCGAAGAATGGAAGGTTTGCCGATCACGGGCCAGTGGGTACGGGCGGATATCTTTATCAACGATTTTGTGCAATATGTTTGGCAATTGCAGAATCGTGACGGATCGTTCAGCACCGACTGGTTTGAAGGCAAGGCCGATAATGGTGCAACCGATCGAAAATTGCAAACATCCGGTCACATCATGGAGTGGCTCGTCTTTAACAGCACCGAGCAACAGCTTCAGGATGAACGAATTGTTCGAGGGATTACTTTCTTGACCAACACCTTGGGGAGCGGCAGAGGCAGTAGCTGGGAGGTGGGCCCTAAAGGTCACGCGCTCCGCGCACTGTCACTGTACCACCGTCGAGCGTTTGGCAGCGATCGTCCCTGGTTATCACAAACCGCACCTCCCGCAACGGCCAGGACTCAAAATGTTCGCAGACGCTAACGAAGAAATTAGGTTTTTACGGACCATTTCGCCCATAGATCTGCATTGCCGTACCGGGAGCGGGCGACTAGATTTTTGGTTGCCCCCAGTCACTCCTGCGCAGACGACAAGTTCTCCGCAGCCAACCGCAGCTCCGAGCGACACCCGTAAGACACGAATGGCAACACAACGGTACACCAAGCAGACTGGATCGATTGTCGCTTTGGCATTTGATATGGCCGTAGAGATGAGCGCCGACGCAGTACTTTTCTTGCTCGACGGTGCTTTGGACTGGAAGAAAATCTCGGATGCAGCCGGCTCGTTCGACAAAAAAATCATTGTCGCTACTGACCTGCAAGCGGATCTCGATGGTGCGTCTGAAGCAGGCCTCTTTCCCTTGGCTCTCAACAAAGAGAAAGCGCCACTCTTGGAACGACTGCAGCATGCGCTCCTGGAAGCTGCCTCTGACGAACTAATTCGGACCAATGGCGATGTCATTGCTGTCTACAGTGGATTCCAGCAGGGCCGACTGGATTCGCTCAGTCATTTGCAGCTCGATGAACGCATGCGGCGGCTGAACGTTCGGGATTTGCAACGTCTGGGCAGCAGCGTGCCTCTCAAGACGATTAAAACGGTTGTTGATTTGGCGGTCCAGATTGGTCGTGAAGGACGCGAGGGTAAACCGGTCGGTACCCTCTTTGTCGTGGGGGATACCCGCTGCGTTCTCGACCATTGCAATGATAGTGGCGTCGATCCCTTTCGTGGTTACAACAGAAAGCATCGCGACTTGTTTGATCCTCGCGTCCAAGAAGATGCGAAGGAAATTGCTCAGCTGGATGGCGCGTTCGTGATCACTCCCGAAGGTGTGATTGAGAAGAGTCGTCAAATGCTCGAAGTGACTCACGAAGAGCTAACCATGTCAAAGGGCTTGGGGGCGCGACATTGGGCCTGTGCTGCGATAACGCGGAAATCAAAGGCAGTGGGAGTCGTCGTCAGTCAATCGACAGGGACGGTTCGCCTTTACCAAAATGGTCATTTGGTCATGCGAATTGAGCCCATGGATAAGGCGGTGAAGTGGCAAGAATTCAACTACGAACCCCCCTCCTCGACTTCGGAAACCTAGCCGATTGAACTTGACGTTCCCGGGGGGGATAGGCTACGACTCACCGCTGAATAACCTTATTAACTGGCGGGCAGTCTAGGATGGACAAATCGCAAGCAGTCTTATTGCGGCGTCCCCAGCGTTGGGACCAGCCATTTGATCCGACGATCACAGATGCGGATGTGTCGTGGTTACGGACTCGCACTCCCTTTGCTGCGATGCGAGATGACGCGTTCCCCAATAGCACGCCACTCTCCGGAATCCTTCGCAATGACTGCAAGATTCGCCGATGCCAACGAGGCGAAGTTGTGGTCCGTGAGGGAGACTACGGAAATAGCGCTTTCTTGGTACTGTCGGGCAGTGTAAGAGTGTCGCTCGACAAATTGCCTCCCGAATCTCTAGGCAGGGATGAATCGCGGACCAAGAGTTGGTTCGATGCGATGGCACAAATTTGGCGTCGACCACGAGTGGCTGAAGTCCGTCCGTCTACGTCGGTCGTCACACAAGGAGATTCGCGAATCGGCGCGATCGACGATCGACAAGCCATCTTTTTGCAAGACTTTGCTGGCGTGTTCGCAGAGCGCAAGTCCATTGCACTCGGACCCGGCGAGCTGTTTGGCGAGATCGCGGCCATGTATCGCACACCCCAAACGGCAACGGTTGTGGCAGAAGACGAAGCGACGTTGGTCGAAGTCCGTTGGCAAGGCTTGCGATTGATGCGCCGGGACAAGAATTTCGCCGCACAATTGGAACGTCATTATCGCCAACAATGGCTGACAATTCATTTACGCGAGACACCGCTGTTGCGATTCTTGCCCGAGAGCGTACTGCAGCAAGTAGCCGACGCTACATTGCTTCGCTCGTTCGGACGGATGGAGTGGAATACAGACTTTGAAAAAATTCGCAAACTACCGGTGCAGGATCAGATAGAACAAGAACCGTTGATTGCGATCGAGGGGCAATTGCCAACCGATCTGATCCTCATTCGTTCTGGTTTTGCACGTGTGAGCCAAATCTACGGCGCGGGCCACCAAACAACGGCCTATCTCGGGAAAGGGCATATGTTTGGTTTTCCTGAACTTGCCCATAACATCACACGGCCGGCAACAGCGCCACCCGTGCAGTTGCAACAATCTCTTCGCGCTGTGGGCTTTGTCGATACGTTGCACATTCCGATCGAAGTCTTTGCAGAAACAGTATTGCCCTACATTCGCCAAGAAGAACTGCCATTACCAGAAAAGGTCCTGCCGAATTCTACGGAACCTTATCATGCCCACAAGGAGCGGCGTGTTGTCCCACGAGAGAAGCCGGGTGAGCATCGCGCGCCAGTGGCTGATGCGCCTCCCACATTTGTCTCGACAGGGTTGATCGAGTTCCTCGTTCAAGAACGATTGAATAATGGTCGTCAAACGATGGTCATCGATTTGGATCGATGCACTCGCTGCGATGACTGCGTTCGCGCATGTGCCACCACGCACGATGGTAATGCGAGGATGACACGCACTGGGTTGCAGCACGATCACCTGATGTTCGCTCAGGCCTGTATGCACTGTACCGATCCGGTATGCATGATTGGATGCCCTACCGGTGCGATTTCTAGAAATGAACTGAGTGGGACGATTAGTGTTACCGAGCCGATTTGTATTGGTTGCGGAACGTGTGCGTCTTCTTGTCCCTACAGCAATATCTCAATGGTGGAAATTCGTTCGCCAGCGGGACGCATCTATCAAGATAAATCGACCGGGTTGCCGATTCTTAAAGCAACGAAATGCGACCTTTGTCAAACGCAACCGTCGGGTCCCGCATGTCAAAACGCTTGTCCGCATGATGCCCTAGCTCGCCTCGATCTCAGTATGGTTGGTCCATTGGATCAATGGTTGGGGAGACGTCGCTGATGATACACTTTCGCACGCGTCGTACGATTGGGTTGTGGATCGCCAGTTTGGTTGGGGCACTGGCCTTCGCCATCGACTATTGGTTTCGCAGTCGCCTAGGCAATGCTGCGATATTTTCTGGTGCCACGCTCTTTGCAACATTGTTGTTACTCGTTGCGATTGGATTGCGAAAACGATTGGTCATGTTGCCCCTGTGGAGTGTTTCCAGTTGGGTACAGATTCATATCTATAGCGGACTTTTTTCTTTAGTGGTCTATGGTCTCCATGTTCCACGCGTTATTGCAAACGGTATGTTTGAAGGGGGCTTGTCACTGCTCTTTCTGACGGTTTCCTGCAGCGGACTCTATGGGCTCTTCGTCAGCCGTACTGCGCCTCGCAAGATGACCTCCGTTCCTGGCGACTACCGTTTTGACCGCATTCCTTGGCATCGACAGCGACTTGCCGAATCCGCTTCGGACATCCTGAGCAGCCTTGATGCTTCGTTGGCCTCTCCCGTGCTGGCAACCTATTATCGCGACAATTTGCAGCCTTACTTTGCCAGTCGAGTTCCCCTCGCATTTTTGGCTGTACCCAATGGAATTCGTCGACGTCGAATGTTATCGCGATTGGCTGAATTGAATCGCTATCTCTCCGAGGAATGTCGTGCTGCGGCTGGGCAACTTGCAGCACTTGTGCGTACGCGCGACGAATTAGATTTTCATTTCGCCATACAATTGCGATTGCGACTATGGGTGGCTGTGCATGCCATCCTGTCCATGATCTTAGTGATCTGGTCGTTATTGCATGTCCTCCTGGTGTACCATTTTCTATAGAGAGTGTCCGGGAGATGCGAAGACAAGACCAGCCAATGCTGAAACCGCCCCGGAGCGACCGACCTGGCGAAATCTGGATGTGTGGCAATGCCGAGTTGGGTGTTCCCTGCACGCACGGCCCGACTCCGGATGGTCGCTGCCCCGGACATGGACTTTGCCAACCGGCAGTAAATTCTCCCACTGTTGCAAGCGGGTCCATTTCTGCCAAGTGCACGCGGCCAACTTGCCATGGTGGTTCGTGCGAGATTGGGCCGACCATCGACGGCGGTTGTGGGATGATTCCCAAGCCATGTCGACCCGTACGCACCTGGTACGGACGCCGCCGAAAAGCACGAAACATCTTGATTGCTTTTGGACTAGGGCTGTTCCTTGTTGCTCTCGGTAGCCCCTGGCGTCGCGAGTTTCTGGCCCCAGGTCCGCTCGCAGAACCACACGCTCAAATTCTTGGAGGCGCGCTCCATAATGATCGCTGCGCCGCGTGTCACCCTGCAGCAAGAGGGCGACTTGCAGAGTGGTTTGGAACTGGGAAAACTGGACATGCAAATGTCACTCAGTCCCAATTGTGTATCGATTGTCATCACGCAGTCATTCAGCCCGAACGTTCGCTGCTGTCTCATAACTTAAATTCTGATGAATTGCGTTTAGTTGCCTCCCGTATTCGAAATGGTGAATTCACTTGGCGTGATTCTATGCCCTCACCATCCTTTGCATCGGACGATGTGCAATGCGCCACATGTCATCGCGAACATCATGGCAAAGAAGCCAACTTGGTTTGGATGGAAAACACGCAATGTCAGACGTGCCATAAAGATCGATTTGCCAGCTTTTCCGATGGCCATCCCGATTGGGAGCAATGGCCTTACGGGCGCGGCGGAAATATCGCCTTCAATCATACGACGCACCAGCAGCAACACTTTACCAAGGGAGGGAAGGCTTTCGATTGTCGTTCCTGCCATACCGTTTCTGTGGACGGCACGATCGATCGAGTGGCCTCTTTCGAAGTTGCCTGTGCTTCATGTCACAATGAATCGCTGAAGTTGCAATTGGCTGCAGGTGCAGAACTGCTGGCGCTACCAACGCTTGACATCGATGCAATTCGGGCTCGTGGACAGGATCCTGGTCCATGGCCCGAAAAAGCGACCGGGTCGGAGCCACTTCATATGTCGCCGCTGATGCGAATGCTGCTAGTCAGCGAAGATTCCACTCGAGATGCGATAGAAGTCCTGTCGCCCCATCTGTCTACTGCTTGGGATGGCTCTCCAGGACCTGAGCAATTGGCCGCCATGTCGACACTTGCGGATTCCATCCGGAGGCTGATGCGAGGCTTGTCGGATGACCTGCATGGCGAACTTAGCCGTCGTCTTGAAGTGTCCGACGCGCCTCGGTTTGCTGGACAGCTAAATCCGCAATTGTTGACCATCGCCTACGAACGCTGGTTTGAGGATCAGAGCACTCCTTCGACAGATCAAGCACAGCTCAACCAACGAATCCCTATGATGCGTTTAGCAATGCGGTCGGATGAGAGTGTCGCTGCCGATCCATTGCTGGAGGATCTATTGGACGATCCGCTTTTGGAGTCCGATCCCTTAGCAGAAGAACTGCAACGCCCAAGCAATGGTCGTGACAAGAACAGCCGATTTGATCCCGATACCATGCTCCCTGACGGCGGTTGGTACTGCGATGAAGTTCGCTTAGCGATCCGCTATCGCGGGGCCGGTCATGTGGATCCGGTCATGCGTGCGCTGATTGAAACGGCATCTTCGGCACAGTGGACCGAGGACCAACGAGCCAGTATCCTCGCCATCCCTGCCGTTGCCGCGTGCATGGAATGCCACCCGAAAGCGAATGGAGCGACACCATTGAGCTGGCATTCACTACGGCGCGATTCCGATCGCAGGACATTTACCAAGTTTTCCCACCGGCCCCACATGAATATTCAAGGGCTAGCCGATTGCACTCACTGCCATCAAGTGGGCACTCACACTACAGTGCCCACTGAATATTCCGGCAGCTCGCAAAGCACCTTCGCAGTCGCTATGCCGATTGATTTTCTGCCGATGCAAAAGCAGACATGCAGCAACTGCCATACGCGTCAAGCAGCGGGCGACAGTTGCACGAAGTGTCACTCCTATCACGTCGATCCGCCGCTATGATCGCTTCTTAGGAACTCCCTTTTTTACTGCAGTCTTCGCCGACTTCTTAGCTGTTTTCTTTTTCGCAGCTTTCTTCGTGGCTGTGCCATCCGCCTCCGCAGCCTTCTTTTTAGGTGCCGCTTTCTTCGCACTCTTCTTGGTCGACTTTTTCGCAGGCGCTTTAGCGGCCCGATCGGCTAACAACTCCAAGGCGGCTTCGAAGGTTAGGTCCGCAGGCTCGGTCCCCTTGGGCAACGATGCGTTGGTCACGCCGTCTGTCACATAAGGACCAAAACGACCATCCAGAACGCGGACTTCGCTCTCCGTCACCGGTGAAGGAGCTTCGAATTTTTTAAGTGGCTCTTTGGGGGCCGCAGCCGCCCTGCCTCGCGTCTTGGGCTGCTTCAACAACTCAATTGCCTGATCAAATGTCACATCCAAGGGTGACAAGTCTCCAGTTAATGACCGAGTCTCTTTACCGCAAGTCACATAGGGTCCGTAGCGGCCATCTTTGGCGACAATCGGCTCTTGCATTTCAGGGTGCACACCCAAAGTGCGAGGCAATTGCAGCAATTGCGTCGCTTGTTCCAACGTCAACGTCGGTGCTTCCATTCCTTTGAGCAACGATTGATTTTTCTTGTCGGGATCATCGTTTTCTCCCAACTGAACGTAGGGCCCAAAGCGACCAGCTTTTACATAAATAGGTTTACCTGTCTCCGCATGAACACCCAGCGGCGTATCTTCGAGTGAGGAATTGGCTAGCAGCTCCACAGCCTTTTCTAGCGTCACCTCGTCGGGGCACAGGCCTTCAGGCAAACTCGCGCGCATTTCTCCCTGCTCGAGGAATGGACCGTACTTGCCCACTCGCACTGCAATTTCTTCGTCCTGATGGTCGCCCATGGTTGGCTTGCCAAGCAAAAATCGGGCACTGGTGCGAGGATCAATCTCGGACGCCTTCGCTTCCAAGGTGGGCTTTAATCCTAGCGTCCCATCCTTCCCTTCAATGCCAAAATAAAACCGTTGCAGGTAATCAAGCGACTGTTGTTCTTGGCGGCTAATGGAGTCTAGGAAATCTTCCATCTGGGCGGTGAATTCATAATCTACCAAACTGGCAAAATGATCTTCCAGCAATCTCACAACACTAAACGCCGTCCAGCTGGGAACTAATGCATTTCCTTTCTTAAATACATAATCTCGATTTTGAATCGTATCGATAATCGATGCATAAGTACTGGGACGGCCAATCCCTTTTTCTTCTAACGTTCGCGTCAGCGACGCTTCGCTAAATCTAGCTGGCGGCTGTGTTGTATGAGATTTTGCATCCATACGACGAACCGCTAATGGATCTTTTGGTTGTACATTGGGAAGCAAGGTTTCCTTGTCGGCCAACTCAGCTTCCGGATCATCCGATCCTTCTACATAAGCCCGCAGGAATCCTTCAAATTCGATCGATGTTCCCGAGGCGTGGAAAACGCAATCTCCACCTTCAATGGTTACGGTAACTCGCTGTTTCCTCGCATCGGCCATCTGGCTGGCGATCGTGCGTTTCCAAATCAAATCAAACAGACGGAATGCATCGCCATCCAATTCACCACGCAAGGCTTCCGGCTTCTTAAAAGGATGTCCGGCAGGTCGAATCGCTTCGTGAGCCTCCTGTGCATTCTTTACTTTCGTAGCATACACACGAGGCGAATCATGTAAGAATTTTGGACCGTATTCACTACGCACTAAATCGCGCGCCGCATCGACGGCGACTTGCGCCAATGTTGTCGAATCGGTACGCATATAAGTGATATATCCGTTCTCATACAATTTCTGCGCAGTCTGCATCGTGCGCCGCGCGGTAAATCCCAACTTTCGGTTGGCTTCTTGTTGTAATGTACTGGTGGTAAACGGTGGTTTCGGTCGCTCGACAAAAGGCTTTACCTCTACATTCGTGACCGTGAAGTTCTCGGCTCGCAAGCGAGTTGCTAATGTCTCGGCCGACGTTTCATCCATCTGCAAAAACTGAGCAGGATTTTTCAGCAAGCCCGTATCGGTATCAAAGTCTTTTCCAGCAGGGATTTTCTTCTCCCCCACTGTCGATAACGTCGCCGGCAAGGCTTCATTTTGGGATGTTTGAAAAACAGCTTCTAAGTCCCAGTACGTAGCACTATGGAAAGCAATGCGCTCACGTTCTCGCTGAACAATCAGCCGCACGGCGACGCTCTGCACTCGCCCTGCACTCAAACCACGCCCTACTTTTTTCCAAAGCAATTGAGAAACATCGTAGCCGTAGAGGCGATCGAGAATTCGCCGCGTTTCTTGAGCTCGAACCAAACCATCGTCGATTTGCCGAGGCGATGCTAACGCGCTTTGGATGGCGTCTTTGGTGATTTCGTGAAAAACCAATCGCTTGACCGGTACTTTAGGCTTGAGAATCTCATGCAAGTGCCAGCTGATTGCCTCTCCTTCACGGTCCTCGTCCGTCGCCAGATAAAGGTCTTTTGCATTTTTTAATGCGTCTTTTAATTTGGCGACCTGCTTCTTTTTATCCGCAGGAACAATGTAAATCGGCTCGAACTTGTCATTCACGTTGACCCCAAGATAGGCCCAAGGCTCCGATTTATATTTTTCCGGTACCTCTTTTGAGCCAGACGGTAGGTCCCGAATATGTCCAATCGACGCTTCGACTTGGAAATCGCTCCCCAAGAATTTGCTAATCGTACGTGCCTTGGCGGGTGATTCCACGATCACCAAAGACTTCTCTGTCGACTTTGCCATCAGATTTGAGGTTTCAAGTTGAGGAACAACGGTCAGGTCGGGTTGACCCTAGGAATTGTGCGGGTGTACTTTTAGCGTTTGCGTATCCAAAGGATGGAACCGTACCGGGGCTTGTCAAGACGAGGGCTTGTCAAGCTATGCGATTGGTGGACAAAATAAACCTGTTTCCCATCGCCGACCGGCCGGTCCGCGTTCGGGCCCTCCGTCGTCGTAGAAAGTTTTTACCGCAATGGCTAGCCCCTTTAGTGTTTTTCGTAGCAACCTCAAGCCACTTATGGTGGTGTTGACGCTTGTCGCCCTGATTTCGTTCGTTATTTTGCCTGCTGTGCAAATGTACCAGCAGTCGAACATCCCAGGGTCGGTTAATCCAGTGGTAGCGACCTTTAAGGGTGGCTCCTTTAATTCCAGTGAACTGGAGTTTTACACCAAGACTTTAGGTCAAACGAACCGAGTTTTGGCGACTTTGTTAGAAGAAGTGATCGCTCGTGGCGGCTCTCCATCCGTGCCAAATGTAGGACAAAATTCTCAAGGCAGGATGACTTATGGGATTTCCCAGAATTTTGACCCCCGCGCCGCAGTCATGACCAAGCTGTATGCCAAAAAAGCAATGGAAATGGGGCTGGAGCTCGATGATACGGCCATCAGCATTTGGCTGGAGCGGTTTACAGACAATAAATTAACCCAAAACGAAATGGCGGCCATACGGGCCCGAGCGACTCAAAATTCGCTGGGTCAGTCGCAAATGTACAGTCTGCTCAAAACAGAACTATTGGCCAATGTCTATGAACGAATGTTGGCCACAGGCGTCGCCACAGGGCAACAATTGATCATCTCCCCAGTAAACGCTTGGGAAAATTTCCTAAAAATAAATCAACAAGCCAAGGTGGAAGTCTACCCAATTCTGGTCGAAGACTACCTCGAAAAAGTTGGCGATCCCAGCAAGACAACGATTGAAAATCTTTTTGAAGAAGGGAAAGAACGGTTTGCCGATCCCAGTTCGGCGCTCGCCGCCTTCCGACGTCGTTATACCGCCGACGTTGAATTTGTTGCTGGACACCTCAACGATTTTATCGCTGCAGAGAAAAGCAAACTGACGGAAGAACAGTTGCGAGCCGAATACGATCGACGCGCAAAGGGGGGCGACTTCTTGCTTCCTCCTATCGACCTGATCCCAGCTATCGAGACTCCAGCAACCGAGACTCCAGCTACCGAGACTCCAGCTACAGAGACTCCAGCTACCGAGACTCCAGCTACCGAGACTCCAGCTATCGAGCCTCCAGCATCCGAGACTCCAGCTACCGAGACTCCAGCAACCGAGACTCCAGCAACCGAGACTCCAGCAACCGAGACTCCAGCAACCGAGACTCCAGCAACCGAGACTCCAGCAACCGAGACTCCAGCAACCGAGACTCCAGCAACCGAGCCTCCAGCAACCGAGACTCCAGCGACTGAGGC
>JBGTBJ010000043.1:0-29171 GCA_041749395.1 Pirellulaceae bacterium | reverse complement strand
CCCATGAACCGAGAGCCGCTATCGCTGCGATCTGATCCTTTATATCAGTGCTATCAAGGTTCTTCTGAGCAAGTGCGAGCGCCTTTTCGCCTCCCACACGACCAAGAAGCCTTAGCATGGTATGCCGAACCACTTCGTCCTGAGCCGAGTCATATGCAGTGGTTACGGCATTCGCCAACGAGGATTTCCCGTAGGATCTCTCGATGATTTTGGCTGCATTATCTTCGGCTGCCTTGCGGATGGATTCCTCCTTCGTCTGCTCGATGAACTTGATGAAATCAGGGAAATGCTCATCTTTAGCCATGTTGCGGGTGGCCTCAATGGCAGCGACGGTTTCAGCCGTCTCGCTCGTGTTGCGTGCAAAATTAAGCAGTGTGCCGATGATTGCAGGGTTGGCCCTTATGCGAAGCACGTCACGGATCAGAATCAACCTTACGTTGGGTATCATCTCCTGGGTGGTGGCGAATTCAGCAATCCGCTCATCGACCTTGGTTCCGTCGGTTGCCTTAGCCAAGGTGAGCGCCACGTAAATCCCATCTCGATTGGTATTGGCGGAAACGGAAGTCGCGCTTCGGAGCAGGATCTCCAGCCTACGCTCGTCCACAGGGAGCACATTTGCTCCCGGCGTCCCGGCGACCAGCATCATCTCGTTGAAAAGCTTGGAATCCGCATTCGCCCCGCTTCTCTTGAGTAAGACTACGGTGAGAATTACCAAGAGAATGCCGAGAGCCGCGGCGATGGCTAACTTTATGCCGTTGGGCAGTCCCTTTTTCTTTTCTGGAGGAAGAGCTTGTAAGGGTTCCGCAGGATCGACGGCGATCGGACTTGCCTCAGGGGAGGGCTCGACGGGCGGAACCGGCGCTGTTTTGGGCGGCGAGGGCGGCGGCGTGGGTCTGCCGTGGGTAGACGTGCTGGAAGTAGGCTGAGTTGCCGATGTCCGCTTTATGAGTTGGGGTGGAGGGGGGATCAGTGCAGGAGCAGGAGCAGGAGCAGGTGCAGGTGCAGGTGCAGGTGCAGGTGCAGGACTCGGTGGTGGAGGTGGAGGTGCAGGAAGACCTCGCACTTGAATCAGGGGTGTCCTTTCGGTGAGCAGAGTTACATCACTACTAAGAGTTGCTCCGTTGAAGAACCGGGGTACGATCCAGGAGTTTTGAGCGACCGGCACATCGACGCGGACTCTTACATTTGTAGTAGTTTCAAGAATGACTTCAGGAACAACGGTCACGTTTGCGAAGCGGATTCCAGCGCGAACAAGTTGGTCATTTGCGGCATTGATTGCTTCAGTGCTTGATGCGCCTGGGACGATGGCATAGCGAGCTCCTTCGTACGCTGCATTATCTGCTGCGTGACGAAGCATGCCGACCCTAGAAAATTCCACTGTGGCGGTGATAAAAAGCAGTAGAATTGACAGGGTGAAGGCAAATTCAACAGCGGCTGCGCCACGTCGGGTATCCTGGCGAGGCAGTTTTAGAAAATGGATTTTCACAGGATAGTTCATGGGTCAGGCTTTCTATCGAGTGAGCAGCGTGGGAAGGCGTCGAGCAATATCCTGGAAGGCCGCTCGCAACTGGAACGCGTTGACAGCGTGGTAGTGCAAACCGCCACCCTGATTTGCCACGGATTGCATCAGGCCAATGTCAGCCTCGTTGGAAAAGGTGACCGTGAATACCAATACTCCCTGACCGGCCGCGTTGATGGCCGCATCAATTGGACTTGCGCCGTAGTTTTGAATACCATCGGTCATCACCACAACTACTTTTGACGCCCAGTCTCTGGAGCCGCCACCTGAACCGGCCAGGCTGCTCATGCCTTGGAAGATGCCGTCCCCTATGGCAGTTCCGCCTGATTGGAAAGCGTAGGAATAACCTTGTAGCGAGGTGAGAATATTGCCGTACGACGATGTCAACGGGGTGTCTATATTGGTCGTGTGGCTAAAAGTTGTTAGCGAAACTCGCTCGGACTGGGGTGAGGTTTGCAGTTCTTGCAAGAAGACATTGACTGCGGCGATCGTATCGAGCCAACGGGCGTTGGGCGGCACAGGGGCGCCGAAGTACCATCCAATTGGCGCTGCTGCGGGCGCTGGCGGATAAGCGGCGGTTTCGGAAGCCGAGTAGGCCATTGAACCTGATCGATCGATCACCAAGGCGATGTCAACCTCGACTTGCGCGCTAACTGCCGAGCGAATGGAAAAGATCCGCACATCAGGACTCATGCCTGGAAAGAAGGCTTGCACACCACCGTTCGAAGCAAAAGAGTTCGTCGTTAATCGAACTGCGTTTGGATTGCTTGAAGAGACAAAGTTGTATCGAACTCCGATCGATGTGCGTTCTGCCAAACCGAACTCTAAATCGGTCATGGCGATTGGCATGCTTTGCCCCGCCACGGTATTCTTTTGGGCAACTTCTTGCGCGGCTTTCAGAGTTTGGCTAGCGCTTCCAGTAAGAGCAAAAGTTCGTCCTGCAGCGCGACCTGCCGCGTCGGTAGAGATTTGCAATTCTGTGCGAACTAGTTCGATGTAGGCAAAATTGATTGCAAAAGCGGCCAATAGAAAAAGTACGGGGAGCATGATGATCACGAGAACCATCATCGCGCCGCGGCGAGTTGAGTGTGATTTGCTAGATGTTCGGGTCATCATCATTCTCCCACCATTTGAACGGTCTCAGCAAAGACACGTCCCTGATAGAACCAGCCGCCAATGAGCGAATTGGGAACACACGGTGCAGAAACGGTGACAGCAAAGAAGTCACCGTCAGCAACTATGCTCGGATTGCTGGGAGTCATGGAAATGTTGAAGCCCTGGATATTTCGGGTTGCAAGTATCTGCCCGCACTGGGCTTCCACGTTGCTGGAATCCGCGCCATCGACTATTCCGACACGAGCCCCCTCGTAGGCGGCGATTTTTAACGATTGTTTCAAGTAGACCATGGCGCACGCTTCCGTGGTTGCCAATGCAATCAGAACCAAAAGCGGTAGACAAACCGCCAGTTCAATTACAGCAGCCCCACGACGATGATGCCTGTTTTGCATAGAATTCATAGAAATCAATAATAAAAACTGCTACCCGGAAATTCGGCGGGCCGTCTGGGGAACCCCCATTCATACCGCGCGGATCTTTCAACCCTAGGTTATTTTTTTTGTACTTGCCGGGGATCTCTACGTTTTCCGTGCTGCGGATTCCGTTGTTCCTCAAAATGCCGAATATTGCGACGACTTATCTTTTATGAATGGACTCAACGCGCCCCAGCAGACTGCCGTTTCTACGCTGGCCGGTCCCCTGTTGGTGCTGGCAGGCGCCGGCTCGGGAAAAACGCGAGTGGTTACGTTTCGCATCGCCAATCTGATTCGTCATGGTGTGGCGGCTGACCGGATCCTCGCGGTTACCTTTACCAACAAAGCAGCGGGCGAGATGCAGGAACGCATTGCTGGCTTGATTGGAAAAGGAGGACGATTTCAAAAAGGCCAACCACGTCCTACGGTCGGCACGTTCCATTCGCAATGTGTGCGGATCTTGCGTCGCCATGCGCGCCGCTTGGAATATCCCGATTCATTTGCGATTTACGATCGCGGGGATCAAGAGTCGTTGGCGAGAAATGTTCTGCGACAGTTGCGCTTGCCCAATGATGCGATTCGCCCAGGAGATTTGTTGGGAATTCTAGGGCGTTGGAAGAATGCCTCGATACAACCCGATGATGCTTGGGCTACGGCTCGTACCGACAAAGAGCATTTAGCCGCCGCCGCATACCGTCGCTATCAAGAAGGATTGAAGGCGTCAGGTGCAATGGACTTTGATGACTTGTTGCTTAATACCGAAACGCTCTTTCGAGAATTTGCGGACGTTCGTGAAATCGAAGCGCGGCGATATGACCACATTATGGTCGACGAGTATCAAGACACCAATGGCAGTCAATATCGCATCATTCGCGCGCTTGCGGATGAGCACCGAAACTTGGGAGTCGTGGGGGACGACGATCAATCCATTTACGGTTGGCGCGGCGCCGACGTGACGCATATCCTCAATTTTACGAAGGATTGGCCCGACGCGACGGTGGTTCGTTTGGAGCACAACTATCGCAGCGTGGGAGCGATTCTCCACATGGCCAATACGCTCATTGCGTACAACACGAATCGCCACGACAAGCAATTGATTGCCGCACGCCCCGAAGGGACTCGTCCACGAATCATGCAAATGAAGGACGAGACCGAAGAGGCGAAAATCATTACTGGCGAGATCGCTAGGATCATTGACCGCAAGCAATATGAGCCTCGCGATATTGCCATCTTGTTTCGCACGAAGGAACAGCCTCGTATCTTTGAAACAGAATTGCGAAAACTGAAGGTCCCTTATGTTTTGTTAGGCAGCCAGTCCTTCTTTGATCGACGGGAAGTTCGCGACATACTTGCCTACCTCAAGTGGATCGATCAACCTGATGACGAAGTCTCACTGTTGCGAGTGATTAATACGCCACCTCGTGGACTTGGTCCGAAGACGGTCGGCGAATTGATGAAGCGCGCCGTACAGAGTGGACGTTCCGCCTGGGCTGTTTGCTGTGATGCGAATGCAGTGAAAGATCTGCCTTCAGCGGCAAAGCAAGGAATTGAATCGCTGAGAATGTTAATGTCCGACGTTCGCGTCAAAGGAAAGACGGAGTCGCTGGCGAGCGGTGTCCGATTATTGCTTGAACGAACTCAGTACATGGACGAAATTCGACGACTCTATGATGTGGAGGAAGAACGAGAAGCTCGTTCAAATTCGCTGCAGGAAGTTGTCAATGCCGTGGCAGCATTTGAAGAGCGTGCTGAGTCCCCTGATTTAAGCGAATTTTTATCTGAAACAGCGCTGGCTGGAAAAGAGATGGGGAGCGAGAAGGATAAGGCAGCGGCGAAGAACGCGGTTTGGTTGCTTACGCTCCATGCGGCGAAAGGACTCGAATTTCCTATCGTCTATATGGTGGGTGTCGAGGAGGGCATCTTGCCTCACCATCGCAGCGTGGCTGGCGAGGATGAACAAATTGCCGAAGAGCGACGCTTGTGTTACGTGGGAATCACGAGAGCGCAGGAGACACTCACATTGTCGATGTGCCTAGGTCGGCGGAAATGGGGGCAGCTTCGTCCTACCACCCCCAGTCGCTTTCTCTATGAGATCACAGGCAAGGCCGACAACCCCAATCGCTACCGAAATAAGACTCATCCCGCCCGATAGCGACGGCGCTGTGTCAAAAACAGGGTCGTGGCGATGCCCAGCACAATCAAGGCGATCGCCCAGGGCCATTGATGAACAGGCGCTGTCAAATAATGAGCCATCGTTTGTAAAGGGCCCACTTCTGCTGCGCCAGAAGCCATTTCGACCGGTCCATGTCCAGGATGCGACCACCCTGTCGATGTCCATGCCAAACAGAAACAACCGCCGATCAAGAGCGTGCGAAAAGTCATTCCAATCCCATTCCCTGTAAATATCTAAAGCCCGAACAAGCCATTTTTACTAGGCATGATGATAGCTCATACGGATGTTTTCGTGTGAGAGCACCCAGAATCAAGATCATGGTTTCCCCAAGTCGACGAGGTTAGAATAAGGATCCCCCCACCTTGCCAGCGGCAAAGCCATCCCAGCAACGTAGTGCGAGATGTAATCATGTTTCGATGTCGATTTTCGAACGCCCTGATTGTGCGCCTGAATGCGAGATTGATTGTTGCGGTCGTTGTGTTGGTTGGCTGGGGTTTGGCCGCCAGCACGGCGTCCTTTGTGGGAGGGGCCTTTGCGGGAGAGTCTGAGAGCAATGAGCCTGAAGCAAAACTAGCCCGCATTGATCCGCTGGGTGTGGACCAAGCGCTACAAGCGTTTGATGTGGCCCCTGGATATCGAGTGGAATTAGTTGCCGCTGAGCCGTTGGTTGTTGATCCTGTGGCCTTTTGCTTTGATGCCCAGGGCCGGCTAATCGTTGTAGAAATGCGAGGCTACAGCGAACGGCCGGATGATCACTTGGGACGCGTCCGTCGCTTGACAGACGACGATGGTGATGGCCGCATGGATCGCGTAGAGACCTTGATCGAAGGGCTTTCCTGGCCCACTGCTGTGGAATGTTGGCGGGGCGGGGTCGTTATTGCTGTTGCACCAAGTCTTATTTTCCTGCCAGAGAACTATCAGGCGGGGGAGACACCTCAAATTTTATCCACGGGATTTGGTCGATCGAATGTCCAGGGTTTGGTCAATAGCTTGCGCTGGGGACTCGATTTGAGATTGCATGGTGCAACGAGCAGCAGCAACGGCCAAATGAGCAATGGCCAAAAAGGAAGCGGCCAAATGGGAATGGGGCCACGTGATGAAGTGCTGCGGCTCGGCGCACGTGACTTTGCGTTTGATCCATTGACCAAGAGAATCGAGGTCGTGGATGGTGGCGGACAACATGGCATGATGATTGATCCCTGGGGTGACAAATATGTCTGCAGTAATAGTGATCATCTGCAGCAAGTTATGATGGTGACGCCGCGAGTCGATCGGGCAAGCCGGTACGCCTCGGTCCCCACAATGCGACGGAGTATTGCTGCTGATGGGCCTCAAGCAGATGTGTTTCGCGCCTCGCCGGTTGAGCCATGGCGAATATTGCGGACGCAATTGCGAGTTTCGGGAAAGGTCCCCGGTCCGATTGAAGGAGGGGGCCGCGCGGCTGGATACTTTACTGGTGCGACAGGGGTCTACGTCTATGATGGTGATCAATGGGGTGATAGCTCTGAACCGGTAGCGCTCGTCTGTGATGTTGGCAGCAATCTGGTGCATCGCAAACGCATGATTGAAGACGGGCTTTGGAGACGTGGCGAACGACTGGATGTAAATGACGAATTCCTCCGTTCGACCGATATTTGGTTTCGGCCGGTTCAATTGGGGACTGGCCCTGATGGTGCTCTCTACGTTTGCGATATGTATCGAGAGGTGATTGAGCATCCATTGAGCTTGCCTCCCGTCATAAAATCGCAACTGGATCTAAATTCTGGCAACGATCGAGGGCGAATTTGGAGGGTTGTGCAAACCGATCGCCCGCTACGCAGAGAAACAGCCAACCTGAAATCACTATCGATTGTTGAGTTGGTGAAACAGGTGGACCATGCGAACGCTTGGCATCGCCGCACCGCGGCACGACTACTGATGGAACAACAATCTCCGGCGAGTATTGAACCATTGCGAGGGATCGTTCTGGAAGGCAAGCTTGCAGAGGGACGCCTGCAATCGCTAGCGACCCTTGCAAGAATTGCTGGAGGGTTGGATCGTGAAATTATCGATCAAGCGTTAAAAGACGAACATCCTCGCGTGCGACAACGGGCGTTGGAGATTGCCGCTTCATCTCCGTCCGTGTTTGGTGGCTTGCGCGAAGAGCAATGCGATACATTGGCTGAGGACAAATCACTACATGTCCGTTTTCAGTTGGTTCACGATGCGTCTACTTTGATCGTCAATGATGCCAAGCGATCCCAAGTCCTAGCAGCCATTGCCAGACGCGATCCCGCCGATCCTTGGATTCGCTGGGGGATCGAAGGGTCACTGGGTAGCGCAACAGGAATGTTTGCAGGCATCATTCGTGAATCGGCCGAGGCAATTCCTGAGCACGTGAAAGGGGACTGGCAGCGATCGATTGCCGTGCAATGTATCCACCATGCAAACTCTCAGTCTCTACAAGAATTGACACGAATGTTGGACACCGGTTTGGAGGAGACCGCAATGGAATCTGTTGCCAACACGATTCAATCGGTGTCGCCCGACACGCTCACGGCGATCCGAGACTGGATTCTAAAGCAAACCAATCACGAGTTGCTATTGGAGCTGGCGGTCGCAGAGTCTGCAACAAAACAGATCGCGGCTAAGTTGCGATTGCTCCTTTGGGCGTCTCCAGAACGGGCGTACGAGTTGTTAGCGGAAATACTCAAACCAAATTTTCCCGCCATGATGCAACAAGTGGCTTTGGCAAATCTCACGGCCAATGATGTGAAGACTGTGGAGATGGTTTTGGCGAGTCTGCCAAGCCTGACGCCTTTGGCTCAACAGGCTGCGTTTGAAACTCTCGGTGGACGACGTGAGGGCCAACGAATGATTGCAGTAGAAGTGCGTTCGGGTCGATTGTCAGGAGACGTTCTGCCCGTAGAGCTACAGCGACAGCTACGCGAACATCCTGACGAAGCGTTTCATATTCCCACGACGAATCGTGCTGTCTCCAATGAGCCGGAAATCTCCGCCGAAATTGTGTCCAGCTACAATGCTGCGTTGGCGGGTGAGCCCGATATCGCCAATGGACAAGCTGTCTTCAAACGAGTATGTGCTACTTGTCATCGAGTGGGGGAAGAAGGGCGAATGGTGGGGCCCGATCTTAAGTCCTTGGTCGACAAATCGCCCGAACAAATTCTGCTCTCCGTGTTGGATCCCAACCGCGAAGTCGATCCCAAGTATCGAGTTGTGCAGGTGGAAACTACAGATGGTCGTATTGTTGCTGGAGTGGTGGCAAGCGAAACACTCTTCAACTTGCAAATGGTCGATAGCCAGGGAAATAACCATGACCTCCATCGCGAGGAAATTCAATCATTGCGGACGCAGAATCGCTCGTTCATGCCGAGTGGCTTGGAGAAAGAGATTACAGCGGAACAGATGCGAGACCTGATTGGTTTTCTGAAAGCAAAATCGGTACAGGTTCGTGTGGGCGTGTTCGAAATCAACGTATCACCCCCGATTGGATCGCCGTTGGCTTACGACCCTTGTATCGAAGTGACGGATCCGCTGATGTGCAAGGGGATCGTGTTGACTGGAGCGGGCCCACCCATCGTGATCTGTAGTGTCGATTGGTTGGGCATTGCCAACGAGTCTCATCGCATTTGGCGCGAGAGATTAGCGGAGGCCGTAGGGACCAGCGTAGAGCGAGTAGCATTGCACACGCTTCACCAACATGACGCGCCGCGTTGCGACCTTTCCGCTGCAGCACTACTTGCCGAAGTTGGCGATGCGCATACCCATTACGATGTACCCTGGATCCGCGATTGCATCACTCGATCGGCACAGGCCGCGCGGGACAGTACGGGCGCGATGGAAGTTGTGGATTCGGTCGGTTACGGATCTGCCGAAGTGTATGAAGTGGCCTCCAATCGGCGATTGCTTGGTGCGGACGGAAAGGTCATTGCCACTCGCTATACCGCTTGTGCCGATCCGGCGCTGCGGGCGTATCCGGTTGGAACCATCGACCCCATGGTGAGATCGATAAGCCTTTGGAACGGTGAGCATCCGCTAGTCGTGCTGACGTACTACGCGACGCATCCGCAAAGTTACTATCGAACCGGGCAAGCCAATCCTGATTTTCCTGGATACGCGAGGAATCAGCGGCAGACCGTAACAGGAATTCCCCACATCCATCTCAATGGAGCAGGTGGGAATATTGGCGCAGGAAAATGGAACGATGGGGCGAAAGCGAATCGACAAGTGCTCAGCGATCGAGTTGCCGACGGCATGCGTCGTGCATGGGAAGGAACGACTCGTTTGGGTATCCAAGCAAGCGATATTGGTTGGCGTGTGGAGCGTGTCGTCTTGCCAATAGCCGAGCACTTGAACGACGGCGATTTGGATGCCATCGTTCACCGTACCGAGGCAACTCGCCCGGAACGCGTGGGTGCCGCCGAAGATCTTGCCTGGCTGAGACGATCTCAAGCGGGCGAGCGAATGGATCTGCAACGTTTATCGATCGGACCGGTACGCGTCCTGCATATGCCTGGCGAGTTGTTTGTCGAATACCAGCTTGCTGCCGCTGCGATGCGTCCCGACTTGTTCGTTGCCATGGCGGCCTATGGCGACTACGGACCGGGCTACATTGGGACGCAAGTAGCCTATGGCGAAGGTGGCTATGAAACGAGCTCGCATGCGTCCCGTGTGGCACCGGAAGTAGAGCAAGTACTGACGGATGCTATGCAGCGTCTGCTCGTCGACTAGGCAGCTTTGTCAAAGTCAAAGCAACATCGAAGGCAATCATAGTCTCCTTTCGCTCCGCGAAAGTTCTAGGAGAGTAGTGACTATCGACGCTACTTTCGCGGAGCGAAAGGCGACTATCGACGCTACTTTCGCGGAGCGAAAGGTGACTATCGACGCTACTTTCGCGGAGCGAAAGGCGACTATGAGACCTTTGGCTCAAGACCCTACAGGATCGCCAGCAGCCAGTTTTTTAATCTTTGGTCGCCGTGCTTTTCTTGCCTTTGCTGGAATCATATCCCGCATGGCTTCCAGGCGACCGAAGCAAAGCAGACGATCGCCGGCTTGCAGTTCGCGACATCCTTTCGGGTTGGGCATCACGGAAGTACCTCGTTGCAAGGTCAGCACATTGACATCGCGATCCCGCAATCCCGATTGGTCAATTGTCATGCCGACCAATTCGGATCCTTCAGGAACATGTAGTTCGGCCACGCCATAACCGCGGCTAACCGTTAACCGCTGTCTGACGTCCAGCTCAGGAAAGTCAACTTGTGCAGCGATGTAATCCACAATCGCACCGGCGACATCCAAGTTGGTTGCCGATTCGATACCCTCCAGGCCGGGCGACGAATTGACCTCCATCACTTGCGGTCCTTCGGAGCTCTCCAGCATGTCGACGCCGGCGATGCGCAGTCCGAGAATTTGAGCAGCGCGAACCGCAGTTTCTTGGACATCCTCACTGAGTTCAATTTTCTCAACCCGCCCACCGCGATGGACATTGCTGCGGAATTCACCACCTTGAGCCGTGCGACGCATGGCGGCTACAACGCGATCTCCGACGACGAGGGCGCGAATATCCTGGCCCTTGCTCTCCGCAACAAATTTTTGCAGCAGCACATTTTGTTTGGTGCTTTGTAACGTTTCGATGATGGCTTCGGCGATTTTAACGGAATCTGCAAGGATTACGCCGATACCTTGGGTTCCCTCGAGCAGCTTAATGATGACGGGAGCACCACCGACGCGTTCGATCGCAGGCAACACGTCGGCGCGATTCTTCACAAATGTTGTCGCTGGGATACCGATTTTGTGTCGGCTGATGACTTGTAGACTGCGCAGCTTGTCTCGCGAGTTAACAATGCCAGCCGACGAATTGGCAGTGAAGACATCCATCTGTTCGAATTGGCGCACCACGGCCGTGCCGAAATAGGTAATGGATGCGCCGATGCGGGGTAGCATCGCGTCGTAGTGTGCCAAGAGCTTGCCCTTGTAGAACAGATCGGGCTCACCAGGTCGCAAGTCGATGGCAAATTTGAGCGTGTCGAGGACGCTGACTTTATGTCCTCGCTGAAGCGTAGCCTCGCGCAAGCGACGAGTGCTGTAGCAGCGATGGGATCGCGAAAGGATCGCTAGTTTCACGTTGGATACTCGGGAGACAGGTGAGTTATTTTGAGTCGGAAGCGGGCGGATTGGGCAGCCCACGTAGGCGGCGACGTGGACGCAAATAGGAGCGACCTGGATCAACTACAAAGCGATGGCGGACAGCACTTCGACCTAGCAACATGCGGAATCCCATGGCATCACGATCTGCCAAAGTCAGCTCGGTCGTCCAAGCAAAACGACCTAAGTTGATTTGTGTCACGATGACCGGCCGGCGTGATTCGACGCCGTTGCTACTCCGCACAATACGGAATTCTGCAACGGGGTGCTCCACGGCCAGCGCCAGCGAATCATCACGTTGACAAGGGTGAATGGCAAATCGAACCCAAGTCTGTTCGTTCCGCTCAAACAATTCCAGCCCAAAAGCATGCAGTGCCGACGTCCTCGCGCCCGTATCAATCTTTGCTTTGATCCGCTGGACACCAAGTATCGGCAACGCGACCCATTCGCGCCATCCAATGTGCGGTAGTTGGCGGGGATCTGTCATACCGGTCCTGGCCCAATGTATCCGTAAAGAAAATATTACCCACAGTGTAAGGCTAGCCTAGGGGGTTGCGGAAGGGATTCGCTGAGCCGCAATCCAAGCCATTGCCATCACCAGCGGATTTGGGTTGGTGCCTGGAATCTCAGCGAAAATGGACGCGTCTAGGATCCAAACCGCTTCGAGTCCCCTAACTTGCAGCATTGGGTCAACCACTGAGTCGGCTTTTTGCCCCAGGCGACATGTGCCGCATGGGTGGTAAAGGCTTAGTCCGGTTCGCTGAATCCAACGCTGCAGTTGACGATCATCGGCTTCCTGTGAGGCATTCGGTAGGTTTGTGCCCGATGGGTGCAGTGCCCACTTTGGAGACGATTTTGCGGGCAGCCAGCGGTCGGCCAATGGTAGAGTTGAGGCGATGGTGTGCGCCACTTGGGCTCCGTAACGAACGGCTGTGAAATCGTCCTGGTTTGACAAATACTGAGGGTCGATCTTGGGTGGATGGAGAGGGTTGCTCGATTCAATCCACATCCGCCCCCGACTCTTCGGCCAAGCACCGTTCACGCCAATCGTTAATGCTGGGGCTGACGAAGGGTGGGGATAGCGAAGATAGTCCGTGGGGGTCACATGGAACTGGCAACGCGTATTGTTGTCGCCCGCCAGCAGTCCGCACTCGGCTAGATTCGAGGCAATTGGACCTGTGCCAACCGCCTGCCACCGCGCCAGTTCTCGGGGCGACCAAGGAGCACCAAAGCAGTTTTCGCTCGCTGCCTGCGGGGACAGCGGCAAGACAAATGGGACAAGCAGGTGATCTTGTAATCCGTCCCCTACTGCAGGCGAATCGACGGCGACCCGGATGCCGACTTTCTTTAGTAGATCGGCAGGTCCCACACCCGAACGCATCAGCAGCGCCGGGGTCTGAAAGGTGCCAGCCGCAATAATTACTCCTCTGCGTGCAGCGATAAATTCTGGCTGTAATGTTGAGCTGCTGGAGATATTTTGAGGGCCGCCCGGATAAGGGGTCGCCGTAGGTAAAAGCCACACGCCAACCGCACGACCTGCCCTCGTTTCGATGCGGTCAACCAACGTCGAGGCAAGCACTTGGATGTGAATATTAGCTTGTCGCGAGTCGGCGTGAGGTTGGCCGAGAAAGCGATCGGCGGCCGTGACGCGAACCCCGCGGTGGTTCATTCGCTCGTAAACTAGAGGCGGAAAACCGGCATGCGCTGCGGCATCCAAAAACCACTGAGCCGATGACGAAAGCCAACGCGGAGTTTCTGGCGCGACAATGGCGCGAATTTGCGCCAAGGCAGCGCGCACTTGGGACGTTGACCAAAGCGGCCCTCCTGCGGCTGCAAGTTTCTGCAAGGTGTGGTCATCCGGTTCAAGCCAAATGGATGCATTGATGCGAGTGGAGCCACCACAGCCCTTGCCTCGGGGTTGGAGAAGAACTCGATTCGCGAGATGGCGCTGAGTTATTGACGTCAGGTTCCAGTCATTATCCGAACCAAATTGCTGCAAATAATCGACCGGTCTTCGCCCACGCATATCCAATGATTGTCGACCCGCCTCCACTAGCAATACCGATCCTTGCTGCGACAGAATATGCGCTGCCACGCACCCGCCAGAGCCCGCACCGATGACGACGAAATCGTAACCGCGCCTAAGGACTTCCGTATTAGGGTTCACCGTAGTGACACTCCCGCACTTGTTGTAAACGCGATACGATTTCTAACATTCTGCTGACTCCCTTTTTTCAAACCTAGCACAGCCCTCTCCTTGCGGATTCTACCTTCGATGTTCGAGCACATTAGCGCAGCACCTCCTGATTCGATTCTGGGAATCACAGACGCATTCAACCGCGATACGAATCCCCAAAAAATCAACCTTAGCGTGGGTGTCTATCAAGATGCTACTGGGCGAACGCCCGTCCTGCGATGTGTGAAAGAAGCGGAAGCACGAATGCTCGACAGTGAGAAAAGTAAGACCTATTTGGGAATTGATGGCTTGCCAAGCTATCGCGAACACGTGCGAAAGCTGGTATTTGGCGAGTCCATTTCACCGGAACGAATCGCCGTTGTGCAGACTCCGGGCGGAACGGGAGGAGTTCGAGTGGCGGCTGATTTTCTGGCCTTTGCCGCGCCCCATGCAAAGCTCTGGTATTCCAATCCGACCTGGGCCAATCATGTCTCCATTTTCGCTGCCGCCGGAGTCGAAACGAGCCCGTATCCCTACCTAAATGATGCAAAAACTGGCTTGGATCTAGCGGGGATGCTGGAGGTCATTGAATCGCAGGCGAGGCGTGGAGATGCCGTCTTGCTGCACGCTTGTTGTCACAACCCCACTGGTATTGATCCCACGTCAGCGCAGTGGGAAGAGATCGCTAGCTTGCTCGCTGCAAAGCAATTACTGCCTTTTATTGACTTTGCATATCAAGGATTCGGGCGTGGGCTGATGGAGGATACGGAAGGCCTTAAGATCATCCTGCGGCACTGCCCAGAAGCATTGGTTGCCAGTTCTTTCTCTAAGAACTTTGGATTGTACTCGGAACGTGTGGGGGCGGTCGCATTGGCCACCGAAACAGGCCCTCAAAGCGCGATCGGGATGAGCCAGCTCAAGCGAATCGTGCGAACCAATTACAGCAATCCACCCAGGCATGGTGGGGCGGTGGTCGCAACGGTCTTGGATGACGCGGAATTGACGGAGTTGTGGCATCAGGAGCTAGCAGAAATGCGGCACCGAATAGCGGAAATGCGAGCCGCTTTTGTCCAAAAAATGAAGCAGTTGGCGCCCCAAAAAGACTTCTCGTTTTTGATGGATCAATTGGGCATGTTCTCCTTTAGCGGTTTGACGCCTCTGCAGGTGGATCGGCTGAAGACGGAGCATAGCCTGTACATCGTGGGGTCCGGGCGAATAAACGTAGCCGGCATGACGCCAGCGAACCTTGAGCCACTCTGTCAGGCAATCGCTACGGTCCTCCAGTGAGTTGAGCGACTGGGAAATCTGTGCAAGCTGCGAGAATTGAAACGCAGTGCCGGGAAAGAAAAGCTGGCGAATTGCTTAGATTGGAGGATTAACGGCTCCGAAAGGCCGAAAAACTCCAATTACAAGCCCATTGGGAAGGACGGAAAGGGGTGGACCTAGCAGAGAAACTAGCCTGGTCACTAAATTTCTGCGAGAATTCTGAACAACAGCCGTTGACCGGAAAGCCTCGCGTCCGTAAATTCTGACGCTCCTACCTGGGAGATCGCAGGAACCGCGAATGCCTTCACCGGCAACGCACGACTTGCGGCAATATCACTTCAATTCAACAGTTTGTTTGTCAGGACGTCACCGTGTCGGCTGGTGCTAACGAAGTTATCCGCATTCGAATGGAAGCATACGACCATTCGATCCTGGACCAGAGTGCACAGGATATTGTCGACACCGTGAAGCGTACTCACTCGGAGGTTCACGGTCCGATTCCTTTGCCAACGCGAATCGAACGGTACACCGTCCTTTCGGGGCCAAACATCGATAAGAAGGCACGTCAGCAATTTGAAATCAGGACGCACAAGCGGCTGATTGACATTGTGCAGGCGACCGCAAAGACGATCGAAGCTCTTAACAAGCTAAGTCTGCCGGCTGGGGTCGATATTAAGATCAAGGCAACGGCAAGATAGTTTGAGTTGAAGATGATATAAATTGGTTTGCATTTAATGTGGGCTAATTTTGACTGCCGAGCTTAAACGGTGGTTGTGAAGATTCGGGAAGGATTGTCTAATCAGCGACCGATCAGAAATTGATTGGGTTCGCGTCTCTGGGTTTTGCTCACAAGACGTTGGCTGATTGGTATTTAACGTACATGATCTACTTAGGTTAAACACAATACTGGATTTCGAGCGGATAACCGCTGGAGCTCAAAGTGAGAATCAGTAGGATTCGGCGAAGACGCACCAGGCAACATAAGGCATGACCGAAATGACACCGGGAATCCTCGGCAAGAAAGTCGGGATGACGCAGATCTATTTGGAAGACGGCAGAGCGGTCCCGGTAACGGTGATTCAGGCTGGCCCCTGCCATGTGTTGCAAGTGCGTACTCTTGATCGCGATGGCTACGAAGCAGTGCAGCTTGGATATGATGACAAGCCACGGCGTTTAGCCTCTCGCAGCGAGCGTGGCCATGTTGCCAAGCTCGACAGCAAGGCTCAGAAAGCTCGCGGTGTTGCGGGTGTTGAGTCGGCTCCTAAGGCGGACTGTGAGCCCAAGCGATTGGTTCGCGAGTTTCGTGGTGCGAGCGAGTTGGCTGTTGGTGCTACGGTAGACGTTGGTGCCTTCTCTGAAGTTAAGGCTGTTGATGTGACCGGAACTACGAAGGGTCGTGGTTATTCCGGTGTAATGCGTCGGCATAATTTCTCTGGTCAGCGGGCAACTCACGGCGTGAAGAAGGTTCACCGTCACGCTGGTGGTACGGGTTGCAGTACTTATCCTGGTCATACGATCAAGGGTCGTCGCATGCCGGGCCAGTATGGGAATGTGCAGGTTACGGTGCGTAATCTGGATCTCATTCGGGTGGATGCTGAAAATAATCTGTTGTTGGTTCGTGGGGCGATTCCTGGTCCGCGAAATGGTTATGTGATGATTCGGCAGACCAATAAAGTTGGTTCATAGTTTTGTCAAGTTTGTTGGTTGCTCACGCTCAAGTTTGGTCCTTAACAGCAGTTGAATAGTTCCATGGTTAGTCTGCCAGTCTATGACGCAACAGGAAAAGAGGTCGGTCAATATGAGATCGATCCTTCTTCGCTCGCGTCCAAGATTAATAAGCAGTTGTTGCATGACGTTGTTGTTATGTATCAAGCCAATCTCCGTATGGGGACGCACAAGGCGAAGACCCGCGGTCAGGTGAGCGGCTCGACAAAGAAGATGTATCGTCAGAAGGGGACCGGTAACGCTCGCGCTGGTAGCAAGCGTAGTCCGATTCGGCGAGGTGGGGGACTGGCCTATACGGTGGTGCCTCGTGATTACAGTTATCGTTTGCCAAAGAAGGCCATTAAGTTGGCAACCAGAATGGCCTTGGCGAGCAAGATCATGGATGGTGAATTAGTAGTGCTTGATCAGTACGGTATTGAGTCGCCAAAAACCAAGGTTATGGCGTCGATTCTGAAGGCTATAGGCCTAGAGGGTACGACTACTCTTGTTGCAACTGCCGGTTATGACAGTGCTGTTTATAAGAGTGGACGCAATATTGCCGGCGTGAAGGTTTCGGCCGTTCATGACTTGAACGCGTTGGATATTCTCAAGCCGAAGCGGATGGTAGTATCGCGTGAAGTAATGGATCGGATAAAGGACGGGACCTTCAATCTCGCTCCGGGTGCAGTTGCTGCAGAGGCAGCTGAGTAGGTCTCGGAAAGAAGTAGGGCGACGTCGCCATCAAAGTAGTTAAACCAATTTGACGTTTGAAGATCGATACGGTCATGTCAGCAAAAGCCAATACACAGAAGACGAATGCGGAAGGCAAAGTGGCCTCCGGAATCCGGCTTGAGCCGCATCAAGTTTTGTTGCGACCGCTCGTCACGGAAAAAGGCGTGCACCGCGCTAATCGCAATAATCAGTATGCGTTTGAGATTCATCGAGCAGCAACCAAGATTGACGTCCGTGAGGCCGTCGAAAAGCTGTTCGAAGTAAAAGTAGCCAAAGTACGTACGCAGAATCGCAAAGGGAAGAACCGTCGATTCAAGCTTCGAGTGGGCCGAACGGCCGACTGGAAGAAGGCGATTGTGGAGCTCGCTCCCGATCACCGAATTGATTTCTTCTAAGCCAATAAAATACCTTCATCTTTAGTAGTTGATCCATGGGCATTCGCATCTACAAGCCGACCAGCGCTGGGCGACGGAATTCGTCGGTCAGTGATTTCGTCGAACTGACTCCGGGCGCCAAGCCTGAGAAGTCACTGCTGAAGCGTAAGAAAAAGCACGGTGGTCGTAATAATCAGGGTATCATTACGTCGCGTCACCGTGGTGGTGGACACAAGCAACAATACCGCATTATTGATTTCCGTCGCACGAAAGATGGGATTCCAGCGACTGTCGACTCGATTCAGTATGACCCTAACCGATCAGCCCGTATTGCACTGTTGCATTACGCAGATGGTGTGAAGGCGTACGTAATTGCTCCGGATGGTTTGAAGGCTGGCGATCGCATTGAGAATGGTGCGGATGCTGCCCCGACTGTTGGCAACTGCATGCCACTCAAGTTTATGCCCGTCGGCACTACGGTTTGCTGCGTTGAACTGCGTCCGGGTCGAGGAGCTGCCATGTGTCGTAGTGCGGGAACGCAAGCGACCTTGATGGCTCGCGAAGGGGATTGGGCGCAGTTGTCGCTGCCAAGTGGAGAAATTCGCCGCGTGCCAGGAGCATGCCGAGCCACTGTGGGAATGGTGGGCAACGGTAGTCATATCAAGATTCGCTGGGGTAAGGCCGGCCGTATGCGATGGCTCGGTTGGAGACCTCACGTTCGCGGTACTGCTATGAATCCGATTGACCACCCGCACGGTGGTGGTGAAGGTCGGACCAAGGGTGGACGGCATCCAGTTAGTCCGCAAGGTAAGAGTGCCAAGGGTGGGGCAACGCGTCAACGACGGAAGCCGAGCAATAGCTCGATCATTCGTCGACGTAAGAGTCGTCGCTATGGCCAGCTGAAGCTACATAAATAGTTGAATGGTGAGCGTGGTTTGTCACGCCAACGCCGTTAGTTTTCCGTCAAGAATCATCGTTAGCCCACGATTAAGTGCTATGAGTCGAAGCAGCAAGAAGGGTCCTTTTGTAGATCCAAAAGTGTTCTTCAAGGTACAGAAGCAAGCTGAGGCGGGAACGCATGAGCCTATTAAGACATGGGCTCGTCGTTGCACGATCGTGCCTGAGTTTGTGGGTGTGACGTTTATGGTTCACGATGGGCGTAAGCATCAGAAAGTAACTGTCACCGAAGACATGGTCGGCCATAAGTTGGGCGAGTTCGCACCGACACGGACGTTCCGAGGTCACGGCGGCAAAGGCAAGAAGTAGTCGCTGTGGTATCCCGGTTCACTGGATGCCGAAGTTAGCAGCTCATAGAAAACAACGTTAGTCGAGTATTACGGAAAACACGCTATGGCGATGCAAGCCACCTATCGAAACGCAAGAATTAGCTCACGCAAAGTACGCCCATTGGCGGACTTGGTGCGAGGCAAGTATGCGGACGAGGCGTTGGATATTCTCAAATTCTTGCCTCAACGCGGGGCGCGAATGCTGGAGAAGACCATTCGTAGTGCCGTCGGCAATGCCCAGGACCCCGAGCAGAATAACGGTCGTAGTTTCAACATCGAAGACTTGGTGTTGGTAGACGTCCGCATTGATGGGGGACCGATGTTTAAGCGGATTCGCCCGATGGCTCGAGGGATGGCTTTTATGATCAAGAAGCGAACGAGTCACATTTCGGTGCGAGTTGCACCGGTAGAAGATATGTAGGCGAAGTTCGACCGGAATGAGATAGTCGTCGAGAGACAGTCAGAAGAAGAATTAGAGTGTTATCGGCATAGTCAGGCGTAAATCCACTGCCAGAGACGAGACAAGATAATGGGTCAAAAAGTCAATCCAGTCGCTTTTCGCACCGGTGTCACCCGAGGTTGGGCGAGCCGTTGGTACGCGTCGAAGAAGGACTTTGCGGAATTGCTGATGGAGGACTTCAAGGTCCGTCGGTTCATCAAGCATCATCCGAAAAGGACGCAGTACAAGAGTGCTGGAATCGATCGGATCGAGATTGAACGAACTCGGGACGAGGTGCGTGTAATCATGCACGTTGCACGTCCGGGTTTGATCATTGGTAAGAAGGGACAAGAGGTCGAGCTGCTGCAAGAGGAGCTGCAAAATCTCATTGGCCGTCGAGTGAATCTGAAGATTGAAGAAATTAGTCGTCCTGAGATTATGGCCCAGTTGGTCGCTGAGGATATCGCACAGCAAATCGCTAAGCGTGCTAGTTTCCGCAGAACCATGAAGCGATCAATGGAACAGACCATGGATGCTGGTGCAAAGGGCATCAAGATTCAAATGGCAGGCCGATTGGGTGGAGCCGAAATGGCTCGACGCGAGAAGTCAAACAGCGGTTCGATACCGCTGAGTACCTTGCAAGCAAAGATTGACTACGGCTTTGCCGAAGCCATGACTGCTCAAGGACATATTGGTATTCAAGTTTGGATTAATCAAGGCACTTACGGAGACGACACCGATGGCGCTGATGCCTCGACGGGTCAAGCATCGAAAAAGCCAAAGAGGTCGTATAAAAGGTAGTGCGACCCGTGGTAACACGGTCGTCTTTGGCGAATATGGCATTCAGTCGTTACAGGCTGGATGGATTAAGGCCACGACGATCGAAGCGGGTCGTATCGCTGCCCAGCAATACGTCCGAGGCGAAGGTAAATTGTTCATTCGTATATTCCCCCACAAGTCGGTGACCAGCACTCCGCTGGAAACTCGAATGGGTAAGGGGAAGGGCGAACCGGACTTTTGGGCTGCGGTCGTTCGACCGGGAACAGTCCTGTATGAATTGAGTGGAGTAACTGAGCAGCAGGCGAAGGTCTGTTTTGCTCGGTTGGCTAGTAAAATGCCGGTTAAAGTTCGCTTTGTACGTCGTCGACCTGCCTAATGGGGCGGGTAGAGACGGAGTGGACTTTGGCGGGTATGCTGTTCGGGGAACAGTTAACTAGCTCGATCCAGTAAGCTGCAAGACAACGGTTAGCTGCAACGAACGATAACGATGAAAATTAAAGAACTTCGTGAAATGAGCGACGAGCAACTGGAATTGACCGCTAAAGAAGCGGCCGAGAAGTTGTTCCGTCTACGTTTCCAATCACAGTCTGAGCGATTGGAAACGCCGAGTGCAATGCGGGCTAATCGCCGGCTGATCGCTCGAATTAAAACATTACAAACCGAACGAGCAAAAGCAACCGCTGTAGCTAGTTCGTGATTCAGCCCAAGCTGTCCTTTTTAGTCCACGATTAAAACGTCATGCCCAAACGCGTCCTAACCGGAACCGTCACCAGCGATAAGATGCTCAAAACCCGTCGGGTTGAGATTGAGCGTTTGGTGCAGCATCCGATTTACAAGAAGTATGTACGTAGCCGAACCGTTTGCTACGCACATGATGAGAACAACGAGTCGAATGTTGGTGACTTGGTTGAGATTATTGAGTCGCCGCCGCTGAGCAAGCTGAAGCGATGGAAGCTGGTCAAGGTCTTGCAGAAGAGTACTGCTGTGGACTTGGTGGCAATGCGAGCGGCCCGTAAGGGAGCTAGCGAAGCGGAGACAGAAGCATATGGCGCGGCGCACGTTGGTGGTGAAGCGGCATCGAGCTGATTCGGTTTTGTGCTATCGGAATGAATGACACACCGCAGCAGTAATGCATAGCGGTTAGAAAATAGAGATTTTGCGATGATTCAACAAGAAACCCGTCTCGACGTAGCCGACAACACCGGCGCTCGCGAAGTGATGTGCATCAAGGTGCTCGGTGGTTCACGCCGTCGATTTGCATCCATGGGCGACATTATTGTTTGCAGCGTAAAGAGTGTCATTCCCGGCAGTGAAGTTAAGAAAAAGGCTGTGGTTCGTGCTGTGGTGGTTCGCGTTAAGCAGCCTATTCGCCGAGCCGATGGTAGCTATATTCGATTTGACCGCAATGCGGTTGTGTTGATTGATAAAGACAAAAACCCGCGCGGAACTCGTATCTTCGGCGCGGTGGGACGTGAGCTTCGCGAACGTGCGTTCATGAAGATCGTCAGTTTGGCAAACGAAGTCGTTTGAAACCGAGAAACCTGTTTGGATTTCGTTCGATGTTGATTCGAGTTAACGACCCAGTGATTGTGATTGCCGGTGCCAGCAAAGGTACCGCAGGCAAGGTGCTAAAGGTCGACCGTGAAAAAGGTAAGATTGTCGTTGAAGGTGTAGCCAAGGTCTGGAAGCACGTTCGACGCAGTCAAAAGAACCCACAGGGTGGGCGTTTGAATGTCGAGATGCCGATCGATGCTTCAAATGTGTTAGTAGTATGTCCTAAGACTGGAAAGCCTACCCGCTTGGGTGTGCGTTTTCTCGCCGACGGCAGCAAAGAACGATATGCCAAGAAGAGTGGCGTTTCGATGGGGCAGATTGCTCCTCCTCGTCCCCTTCATGCTTCAAAGTAATCCACATTTCCCTCGCGATGACGCCCGATGGCAACGCTTGAAATACCACGATTCCAGTCTAAATACTTCGAAGAAGTGCTACCTGCACTCCGTGAAAAGTATGGCTACACGAATCCACACCAGATTCCTCGTTTGCAAAAGATCACACTCAATATGGGTGTAGGGTCTGCGATTGCGGATAAGAAGGTGTTGGACATTGCAGCCTCGTCGTTGAGTGACATAACGGGGCAACGCCCGGTGATGACTAAGGCACGGCAGTCTATCGCTGGCTTTCGCCTGCGAGAAGGCATGCCGATTGGATGTATGGTGACGCTGCGGCGTCAGCGCATGTTCGAATTCATGGATCGATTGGTTTCGATAGTGCTTCCTCGTGTTCGTGACTTTCGGGGTATCAGCCGAAAGGCGTTTGATGGCCGCGGGAATTACAGCATGGGATTGGCTGAGCAGTTGGTGTTTCCAGAGTTGGATCCCGACAAGTATGCGAAGCCGCAGGGTATGAACATTGTGTTCGTCACCTCTGCGAGAACTAACGACGAAGGACGTGACCTGTTGGAATTAATGGGAATGCCATTCCGCCAGGTTCAGAAACGGAATGATGTCGCTTAATGCGCATCGTTCAAAGCACAAAATAATTTTCCCTTAACTGTTCAAATTTTCGGCCTAATTTAGATCCGACAGGTACCGACGCGTGGCCAGCAAATCCAAGATCGCGAAAGCAAACCGAACACCGAAGTTTTCAAGTCGGCGTGAAAGCCGTTGTCAACTTTGCGGACGTCCCCGCGCCGTCTACCGCAAGTTTGGCCTATGCCGTATTCACTTCCGCGAATTGGCTAACGCAGGGATGATTCCCGGCGTTCGCAAGGCCAGCTGGTAGGTAAAGGGGAGCCATAACATCATGATGACAGACCCAATCGCAGACATGTTGACCCGCATTCGCAATGCTGTGCGCGTCGAACGACCCTTTGTTGACATTCCGTTAAGTCGGGTGAAACGGGGTATCGCCGAAGTGCTAAAGCGCGAAGGCTATATTTGGGATTACGAGATCGTTCAAGAGGAAGGCGCCCCGGTGGCAATCCTTCGCTTGGAGCTCAAGTATGGGCCCAATGGTGAGCAAATTATCCAGACGATCCGTCGTCGCAGTAAGCCAGGTCGTCGCATGTACGCTCGAAGCCGTGAGCTTCGACCGGTACTCGGCGGTCTTGGTATCAGTATTATTAGTAGCAGCCAAGGTGTGATCAGTGATCGCGAAGCGCGAACGAAGAACCTGGGTGGGGAAGTACTTTGCGAAATCTCCTAGTGAGATTGAGCGAGCTTCGACCAGTTCGACGTGCCTTATTGCGTTAACACCTCCACCAAAACCCGTTTTCATTATTCAGAGTAGCAGGCAGCCATGAGCCGCATTGGTCAGAAACCAGTTGCAATCGCCAGCGGTGCGAAAGTATCTATCGAAGGTCAAACGATTGAGATCGAAGGACCCAAGGGTAAGCTTTCGTTTTCGCATCGGCCTGAAGTTGCCATTGCAGTCGAAGATGGTGCTGTAAGCGTCACTCGTCTGAATGAAGAAAGAAGCGGACGCGCTTTCCAAGGACTTACTCGCGCTTTAGTGGCGAACATGATCAGTGGCGTTACCGCTGGTTATGAGAAGAAGTTGGAGATCGTGGGCGTTGGTTACTTGGCGGCTATACAAGGGGACGTTTTGAGTCTCCGCGTGGGCTTTGCCAATGAAATAAAAGTAAAGATCCCATCTCAATTGTCGGTCACGTGCCCCGATCAAACTCACATCATCGTCAAGGGTTGTGACAAGCAATTGGTCGGGCAGTTTGCTGCGATGGTGCGAGCCTTCCGCAAACCTGAGCCGTACAAGGGCAAGGGAATTCGCTATCAAGGCGAAGTGATCAAGTTGAAGCCAGGCAAGTCAGCATCGAAGTAATCGGTGAGACAGTTCATTTCGAAATTAGTTTGGGACCGCGCCCCGTTGTGGTGCTACTATGGATAAGAACAAGAAACTTAATACTCAGCGAGCGCGGCGTAGCTTCCGAGTTCGGAATAAATTGCGCGGCACCGCTGAGCGTCCACGTCTAGCGATCGAGCGAAGCTTGGCGCATTTCTCTTGCCAGTTGATCGATGACATGGCGGGTAAGACGCTGTGTGCTGCGAGCACCAAACAAGCGGATATCAAGGCATCAGTCGCCAACGGCGGCAACAGTGATGCGGCAGCAGCGGTGGGCAAGAAATTGGCACAGTTGGCTACCGCTGCCGGTGTTAGCACTGTGAAATTGGATCGTGGTTCCACCAAGTATCATGGTCGCGTCAAGGCTTTCGCCGATGCGGCTCGCGAGGGTGGCTTGCAGTTTTAGATAGTGTGGGTTGCTGATCAGTTGCAGCCAGGGTATCGTTTTTGTTTCAATCTTTGAGTCGTTTATCAGGAAAGCTATTGTGTCGACTAACGTTCAGCAGGGCGAATTGCTCGACCGCGTGGTGAAGATCAAGCGATGTGCCGCGGTGGTTAAGGGTGGTCGTCGTTTTAGCTTTGCTGCGATGGTTGTCGTCGGCGATGGCAAGGGACGTGTGGGTTGGGGCTACGGTAAAGCAAACGAGGTTCCTCCCAGTGTGAGCAAAGGGCAAAAGCAAGCCTCGCGCAGCATGGTTGAGGTACCGGTTGTCAATGGTTCCATTCCTCACCAAGTTATTGGCCACTTTGGCGCAGCTAGGGTGATTCTGCTTCCGGCTGGTGCTGGTACGGGGATCATCGCCGGACAGGCCGTTCGAGCCGTGTGCGAAGCTTGCGGGATCAAAGATATTTTGACCAAGAGCTTTGGGACGAACAATCCAGTAACGTTGGTAAAAGCAACGATTGACGCGTTAAGCAAATTAAGAACTCGCGAAATGACGGCTGCCCTGCGCGGTGTTGATTTAGACAACTAATGCGCATCAGATCTGTTAGTGAGTCATTTTAGGTTTCCTCTGTTTTAAGAAGTAAAGAGCTATGCAACTGGACGACGTCCATCGCGGCATACAGAAAAATCGCAAACGCCGTCGTATCGGTCGTGGTCCGGGTTCGGGCACCGGTGGTACTTCCGGTCGGGGCGATAACGGGCATAAAAGTCGCAGCGGGTATAGCCGTAAGCCGAACTTCATGGGCGGTGGTACACCCATGTTTCGCCGCATTCCAAAGCGTGGTTTCAATAACAAATTCGCTTTGACGATTTTCGCTGTCAATGTCGGCGATATCTGCACTGTGTTTGATGATGGTGACGAAGTAACGCCCGCAGTGCTTGCCGCCAAGGGGCTAGCAAAGGGCGTTTATGATGAGTTGAAGATCCTTGGAAACGGGGATTTCACGAAGAAGATCAAGATTTCTGCCCATCGCTTCAGCAAGAGTGCGTTAGAGAAGATTAATGCAGCCGGTGGGACCGTCGATGTCTTGCCTGCTCGCCGCACACCTGATGAACGCGTTGCCGCTTTGAAGTCAGAAGTTGGCGCCTAGTCGGCGTTGGCTGCAGACTCTGCGAGCGATTGAACTCGTAATCGGCAGAATCATTCGGTACATTCGAGCGGCGATCTTTGTAAGGATCGCCGTTTTTAATTTGTAAAGCCGCGATTTTTACCAATCGCATCTCTCACGTGGACGTGAGCTTTCCATGCTCGAAAAACTACGCATCATTTTTTCTATCCCTGAGCTACGGTTGAAGATATTCATCACGTTGGCTTTGTTGGCTCTCTATCGGATTGGGTCGCATATCCCAATGCCGATGATCAAATCGTCACCGAATAGTTCTCCTGGGGACGGTGGTGCTGCGGAGTTTTTTGAAAAGGTCAGCGTGTTTGCTGCTTCGGACCTTCGCAATGCAACGATCTTCGGGCTCGGGATCATGCCTTACATTTCTGCATCTATCATTTTCCAGCTGTTGGGTAGTGTTTGGAAGCCGATCGAAGAATTGCGTAAGGAAGGCGAAGCGGGACGGAAGAAAATCAATGAATACACTCGTTACCTGACGGTGGCGATTTGTTTGGTGCAAAGCTGGATGTTCCTCAAGTTTTTCATGATGGCCGGCGGTGCTGGCGGAAGCATGATCAACCCTGATTTCTTTGCTGAAGGGACCGATACGTTATCTCTAGGATGGCAATTCACGGCCGTCATGATTATGACCGCCGGTACTATCTTCCTGATGTGGGTTGGTGAGCAGATCGATGAATACGGTATCGGCAATGGGATCAGTTTGCTGATCATGGCGGGAATTCTCGCTCAGATGCCCCAGGCGCTGTATGAGCTGGTTCGCAATATGAAGCCCCAGTTGGTAGGTTTGACGAAGGGCACGGTCGGCGTCGAGACGTTGATTATTCTTGTCACGTTGTTTGTTGCCGTCGTGTTCGGTGTCGTTTTCATTACTTTGGGGCAGCGTAGGATCCCGACTCAGAGTGCCAAGTTTACTCGGGGACGTAGGGTCTATGGTGGGACTCGTCAGTTCTTGCCATTACGCATCAATCAAGCAGGTGTAATGCCGATCATTTTCGCAAGCAGTCTGTTGATGATTCCCGGTGTTTTGGCTGGTTCGTTGGCGGGTCAATTTGATCAAGAAGGCAAGACCTATCGAGCCCTGATGGGGATTAGCACCATGATGGGCAGCGGTTCCAGTTTTGTTTATAACTTTATGTTCGTAGGCATGATCTTTTTCTTCTGTTACTTCTGGACGGCGATAACGTTCAATCCGAAGGAAATGTCAGACCAACTGCGGGAGTCGGGCACTTTTATACCTGGTCATAGACCTGGTAGAAGAACTTCGGATTATCTCGAAAAGGTGATGGTTCGAATCACCTACGTGGGTGCCGCGTTCTTGGCGATTGTTGCGATCGTTCCCACCATCGTTTACAGTTCGCTAGGAGTATCCTATTCGATTGCAGGTTTCTATGGCGGAACGGGATTGCTGATTGCCGTCAGTGTTGCGTTTGATTTGATTCAAAAGATTGACAGCCACTTGGTCATGCGTAACTATCGTGGGATGTTAGAAAACTAGTTTGTCAATGTGTTTCGCGACGTCCCTAGCCTTTTGGGGACTTTGAATTATCTAAGCCCCGGGGGCAGTTCGATCGATGCGGATCGTTTTCATCGGACCGCCCGGTGCGGGGAAAGGGACGCAGTGCAAGCGTTTGACCGAGTTTCTCGGTATTCCCCATCTATCAACCGGCGACATGTTGCGTCAGACGCGGAGCCAAGATTCCGCGCTTGGGCAATTGGTAGCGTCCTATTTGGACGCGGGCCGTTTGGCGCCTGACTATTTGGTGATGCGAATCGTCACCAAACGAATCAAGGACGCGGATTGCCATACCGGATGTTTGTTCGATGGTTTTCCTAGGACTATTGTGCAAGCTCAGCTATTGGATGAGCATCTCGCAGAGAAGCAAGACCAGGTGGATTTGGTGCTTGACTTGTCTGTGCAGCAAGATGAATTGGTTGCTCGGATGCTGAAGCGTTCGCGTATTGAGAATCGTAGCGATGACACCGCTGAGACCATCCACGCGCGTCTCAGGGTTTTCTACACGCAGACGGCGCCTTTGCTTGTCTACTATCGAGCGCAAGGAAAGTTAGCGACCATTGATGGGATGCGTTCGCCTGACGAAGTCTTTGAGGATATTCGTCAGCAAGTTGTATCTCGGCAGGTCAGCTGAAACGCCTAACTTTGACGTTTCAGAAATTGGATTTTGTGGAACTCCCTGACTCTTATTTTGAACACTTAGACTTCTAAGAATAGTCTAGCTGGATCTTCCACAGTATCTTTGATCGTTCTCAAGAAGGTGACCGCTTCTCGTCCATCAACGATGCGGTGATCGTAGGTGAGTGCCAAGTACATCATGGGGCGGATGACAACTTGTCCATTTAAGGCAACGGGTCGATCCTGAATGGCATGTAATCCGAGGATGCCGCTTTGTGGTGGATTAACAATGGGAGTGCTAAGTAGAGATCCATAGACACCGCCATTGGAGATGGTAAAGGTACCACCCTCTAGGTCTTGTGGACCAATTTTGTTTTCTGCGGCGGCGCGTCCAAAATCACCGATAGCGCGTTCAACATCGGCAAATGACATCGATTCGACATTGCGTAGGACTGGTACAACGAGTCCCTTGCCGCCGCCGATGGCGACACCGATATCATAGTAATGTCTATAAACAACGTTGTTGCCACGGATTTCGGCGTTGACTGCGGGAAAGCGTCGTAGGGCTTCGACAGCGGCTTTTGCAAAGAAGGACATAAAGCCGAGTTTTACGCCATGCTTTTCCACAAACAGGTCGCGGTATTTCTTGCGAAGCTCCATGACCGGGCCCATGTCGACTTCATTAAATGTCGTAAGTAGGGCGGCAGTTTGTTGAGCTTCCACCAACCGGTTCGCAATGGTCCGACGAATCATGCTCATCGGTTTGATTTCTTCTCCGCGCTGCGCGCCACCGCTGGTTACCAACGATGAGCCAACGACGGATGTAGCTGTCGGGGCGGGAGCACTGGAAAGTGCCGCGCTGCGCTGCACAAATGCCGATACGTCTTCTTTTAGGAGCCGACCACCGGGGCCGCTAGCTGGTACTTGACCTGCTGACAAGCCATTGTCATCAAGCAACCGCTGCGCCGCTGGCATGACAATTTTTGCTTCTGAGGCCGTTGCCGTGGAGGGCGCTTGATTTGGCTGCGCGGTAGCTTGATTTGGCTGCGCGGGTGAGGTTGCTGAAGGTGCCGCAGTCGCTGGGGTGTTTGGCGCACCGCCATTCGAACCGGCAGGTTTTTCAGCGGGCTCAATATCAGCAATGATGGCTCCTACCAGTGAGTACTCCTCAGGTTTAACGCGAATATTTCGCAGAAAACCGGATTCAGGGGCAGTCACTTGAACCGACGCTTTTTCGGTTTCAATTTCCACAAGGTCTTCACCGGCGGCAACCCAATCTCCATCGTGTTTGAGCCACTGGCCGATTTGAACTTCGGAAATGGACTCGCCAACCTGAGGAACTTTGACTTCGACCATCTCGGGCTGCTGCTAGTGCTTGAGGACCAAAGAGTGAAACTACCGAAAACGCTTAGACAGAGAGTTCTTTAATGATACTGCCAAGAGGCCAGTCTTGGCAGCGGGCGATGATAGTCGCCTTTCGCTCCGCGAAAG
>JBGTBJ010000042.1:0-9226 GCA_041749395.1 Pirellulaceae bacterium | reverse complement strand
TCGCCAAAGGATGAATCCAATAACCCTGGGATCGTTCGCCAGCTAGGCGGTGGATCGAATTGATCACCGGGAGCTTCAACCGTGATGGCAATCGTATCGACATCCTCAAGAGGACCTCCATCACCCGCGTTCCCCAGATCATTCGTCGTAACCATAAGTGACGCTTCTGCACCGACATAGCCGATGGCCGGAACGAATGCAGTCCAGGAAAGAGCCGTGTTGATGTCGTCGATCTTGCCACGGATCTTTATGATAGGGTCGTCGAGGCCATCGCCCGTCAAGTAAGACAAGCCTGAAGCAACCAGGTTTCGGTTGACCAAGGTGACTAGACCGTTAGTGGCTTCCAATTGGACTTCGACTTCCAGGTTACCTGCATCAGGATCGCTGATCGAAATCAAATTACCGAGGTACCCGGTAAAAGCCAGAGGAGTTTCAAGTTTAGTTAGCTGACCGCCAGGCACGTCGTTTACTGGAGGCAAGTTGGCGGTTAGCAGTCGTCGGTCCTCGAGAAGCTCAAGAACGAGCCTGCGACGTTTTGGGTGTATTCGCTTAGTTGAGCGGGTGTCGATGCCTGATTGGCTGGAGTCAGTCCAAAAACGGTTCCTCATAGCTCTAAACAATCCTCGCCTTGATACTCAGCAAAAAACGGAAAACTTAGTTGGGGCAGGACTTTAGGTAGCTGCGGTTGGTCATGTAGTTTTGCTTCATTTTCACAGTACTTACCCTCGCAATCTCACATCACCTTCTAAGAACCCGGCCTGACGTCCATCTTTATGCGAATGAACTTGAGTTGAATTCGACATGACAAAACGGTGGAAAAAAGCTCGGAACGATATCTAACTCAACAACAAACTCATGGTCGAATGGAATGCCACCGTTCTGAAACGCCAATTTCTCGCGATGTCCGGTCCTTTTATACAGTTCATACTGTTGAGCTAAACTCGCGCGAGTAACGTGCAGTCATGTTCAAGGCCGGTTTATGCAACGCGAATCGAGGGTGCTAGGATAACGCTGCCAAGCTACGAATTGTTTCTTTTCTGTGACTTATCATCTTGATGGGTCAAAGCGACCAAATCGGGAAGTTCTCGTCCCCCATTGTGGTAATGCTAAGGTTGTGGGTGTGATGATGCAAGTGGACACTATTGCACACCGAAAGACCGCGTAGTGGATACTAAGCTATTTTGCTCGCGATAAAAAAGCGTAATCACTTGTTTGATACTGCAATACTTGGTTCTGTTTTGTTGCAAACCAAGTCCCATAACGCCCTTCTCGTGAGAAACTCTAACGCAAACTTCTGGGACAAGTTGTGTATTTAACTCGCTAGGCGTGGCGATGATTTCGGCCGAGATGACGGACTACGACTAAACGCCAGCGAGCACCACTTTCTCGCGGCAAGTTGGGCCAAATTCCGTTGTGGATAATTTGCTCGGAGACAAATATTGAAAGGATCGACAGCTCTAGCCAATCCCAAAGACAGCTGGACGAGCTACGGATGCCTCAGAGGCAGCTTGAGTGAAGAACAGAAGGTAGTTGCAATTCCTGTTCGCACTCTCCACCTCTTTGCCGAAGATATCGACATCAGCCTAGATCACGATCTCGGCAATGACGATCGCGGCACGGGATACGACGTTGTCCTCTGGATCGAAGAACAGGTGGCGTTACACTGCTTTGTGCCGCCGACGATGAAGGTTCATTCGGCGAATGTTTCCGCGAGAACCAAAATGGAAAGCGGTATTCGTGCTATCGAGGCAATGGTGAATCGACGCAAAGGCTAATGCTTAGCAGGGCCTTGGTCATTGTGATTCCACGTGCATGTTGCAACGGTAATACCAATTGACACGATCAGGTCATGCTTGAGGGTCCGATAATCCCGGCTATGTAGCGAACAGATCCGGTTTAACGCGATTGTTTCGAGGTTGCGCTGTGGCTGTGCAGCTGGATTTACCATGCTCTTGCTTTGGCTGGCTTCCGCCCCCAGGGACGACTTAGTTTACCGTAGCCAGTTCGAGCATTGGGCTACTCGATCTACCCCCGCTCGTCATCCAGCCATTTCCAGTCCGCACGTTCACCGCTTTGTTAGCCAGCCGATCTATGGCTCGCTTCCCATCAGTTCTTCGATGGCCGGAAGTTCTTTTGTCATTTCCTGGACATATTCTAATGGGTTTAGCCCCGTGGATTCGTACGCCGAGCGGACCAGGTCGCTGAGTAGAACTTGATCGTCAGTATTGGACATATCGACGAGTTTTAGTTTGTCGTCGGCGTTGTGAAACACCCACAAAACAGGTTGAGACTTTGTCGGATCCCCAATGTGTGCATCGAACGTCACCCTGACCGAGTCTGCAGTCATAGACGTCGCGATATTCTGCACCCGCAGATTCTTCATTGTAGCCGCTGCTTTTGGCAAGGCGTAAATGCTCATCATGAACCTTTCATGCTCCGATGCCGTCCTTGCTTGGTCATATGCAGAAAGAGCGTCGAAATCGGCACCGTAGACGCGATTTGCAAACGTTTCACAATCCCAGTAGAGTTGAACTGCCTTGCCGCCCTCTTCGCGTTGCAGGTGTCGTACAAAGTCTTCAACGATGTCGGCGCCTGTCTGCGAACTTTGTATTGGCAATACGGCATTTTCGGCGGCTGGCGCAGCTGTTGCTACTGGTGGCACGGAGGTGTCGGATTTACCACAACCAACCAACAACAGCAGAGCGACGGTAAGCGAACTTCGCATGGTTATTCAGCTTTGCTGGCTAACATTATCGATCACCCGGTCCGAGAGGACGAGATAGACCGCAAAATAAGACTTCCATCGAGGAATAGGGTGGATCGAATCGTTCCCGTGCCACACCCGTACCCCAACCAAGCTCAGGGTACCGCACCAGAGAGTGCATTGCAATCTTTTCATTACCGGGTCAACTCAGCGAGCACCATGATTGCAAATTATCGGAGTCGCCAACCTGTCGAATTAAAAGCACCGAGTCCTTTAGCAAAATTAGCCTGGCAGAGTAAACTCAATTACGGAGTCCGAAGCAAACGCAATGTCAGCATCGATTCTGTCCAGAGCATGCGAATGAAGCTTCCACGATTGCGAATATCATTGAGAGCCTTTTTGGTCGGCAGTGTTGTCGTCGCCAGCGGTGTAGGTTTCCTCCTTCATCGTTATGTATCGGAACGGGCGGCCGAAGCGAAATTGGTTGCAAACGGCTTTTCTGTTTCCTTCGAGCCATGGGGCGGCAACGGACAGTACTGGGCGTACAGTCAGGATCACGAGCAAGCAGAAGCCTTTAAGTCGTTCGCCGGACGATTGAAGTGGGAGATCTTCCGTCATGCTAAGTATGTCAGCGGCCAGCGTTCCGCTCAACTCTCTGAAGAACCCAGTGAAATCGGTGACGAATCACTTGCTCCACTCAAAAAACTGCGCCACGTCGAGATGCTCTACCTAGGGTTCCAACCAATTACCGACGAAGGACTTGGTCACCTTCGCAATTTGAAGTCATTAATGGACCTCAATCTTTGCGGAACTCAGATTACAGATCACGGACTTTCCCAACTGACTGGACTCTCGAATCTCGAATATCTTGCCCTAGAATTCACGGACGTCTCGGATGCTGGTCTTCAACACCTTGCACGCATACGCTCTTTACGCGAAATCGCGCTGATGGGTTCGAAGCTCACTGGCCCTGGTCTCGAACACATCGGCACGCTTCGGCATCTTGAGTCGCTGGGCATTTCCGATATGCCTGTCAGTTCAGATGCATTGCGGCACATCGCAGGCCTAAAGAACCTGAAAACACTCTATCTATCAAATACGGAGATCGACGATTCGGCCGCTACGCACATTGCGACCCTCATTTCTCTTGAAACACTCTGGGTCGATGACACGATAATTGGCGATGATTTCATCGAAGCTATTTCTTCACTACCAAACATCAGCAATCTGAATGTCGCGGGCACCCAGATTACCAACGCATCCGAAGCCGCGCTAAAGAAATTCCGACGCCTAGAACAGTTCTATGCCGTCTATACGGCGATGGACTACGACACAATAGGTCGGATCGAAGTCTTCACCGATGCCAACACCGAAGAGAAACTCGATGGCATAACATATTAAGGATTAGATGATGCGTCAGTGGCGGAATGCTGATGGACGCGAACCCGCAGGCAGTTTGTGGGATGAGTCCGCGGTTTGTGGGTCAGCCAACTTCTATGCCCCTGTTCAAGAAGACCTGCGGCAGATTGAGTTTATCGCATCGCGGTTAGCAGTTGCCGCGGTAGGGGACTCCCCCCAATTCCACAAAAATCGATTTTTCTGATTTTTTGGCTCCGCTGTGACCAAACGTGTCACAACCTCTCTGTTTAATAGCGAGCCACAAGGATATTTGCTAGCCAATGCTGGCGGCAGGTCTGACTTCACGGACGCACACAATGAGCCGCATTTTGAATCAGGTGTTTCATGCCCCGTTTTCCACTTCCAGGTTTCAACGATATCGCACTCCTGCGATCCATCGCCCCCCAGCGATTGCGACTATTTCTGCTGAGATTCAGCAAATATCTACTCGATCAAGGATTAACGATCCCTGCTGCGGACGCTTTTAATGACACCCATTTTCAACATTTAATCGCCATTCTCAGCGCAGCCGACGTGTCTTCGCCAGCCGAATTCATCGAAGCGCTGTATCACGTTAGTGAACTGGCGAATGACCCGGCTATGGCGTCCTTACTTCTGCTGGCATCCAAAAACGGGATTCAGATCCCGGACGACGACATTACTTCTGCCGATCTCGCATTGCTTGTCTGGATGCAAGAACCCGATTTGCTACGCCGCGCAAACTGCGAACGCATCGTGCTGCGATTTCAGTCGTTCTATTGTTACATGAATCGCACGCTCAAAGCGCCACGTTTTATGCTGCCGTGTGATCTTGTTATTCGTAAGATGGAAGATAGCATCAATCAGCATAATTGCAATCGAAGTCGCGGTGGTGGTGCCGCCGTGTGGATGTATGAGATTCAGCACGAAGTCGCTTTTTTGATCCGCAGCGGTGGTAATATCCGCCGTGACGAGGTGATGGACCAGGATGTTTGTCGGCCCGATAGCCTGCAGTCGACTTGTCGTGAAGATCCTGCGATTTACGCAGCAGCAAAGCGACTCTGGGGTAGCTGGAGAGCTGCGAGGGAGGCCGCAGGCTTCCCCGTAGCAGAGAAACGCGATTTTCATCTGACGAAGTAATCGAAAGGATTCGCGAGCTTCATACGAGCGGCATTCCGCTGACTAGCATCTGCAACAGAGACGCGGACCTACATCGATCGGCCGTAAGATGCTTTGGGTCATGGCGAGGGGCCATGTTAAAAGCTGGACTGCCCACCACACCGCAGCGTCGATGGAACAAAGTGCGAATCATCCGCGCAATCCAGCAACGTCATGCTGCCGGAGAGTTGCTCTGCCGAACTTGGCGAGAGGACAAACCGCTGTTCCGTGCAGCGGTTACTTGGTTCGGCAACTGGGAACCCGCCATGGTTGCGGCTGGTTTTGACCCGATCCGCCGCGAGCGATGGTCAAAGCAACGCGTCATCGAGCGGCTTCAGGTCTGGCGTGAGCGGACGCGAGAAACGAATCTCCGCCAGTCTGCCCCAAACCTTGCCGGCGCTGCTTCGCGACTGTTTGGAAGCCTCGAGGTCGCACTAAAAGTGGCCGATGTTGTGGGCACGCCAAGGCACTGGACCGACGAGCGGGTGATCGAAGAAATCCAGCAACGGTATGTGCGTGGTCAACCCAAGCATATCCAGGGACTCGGCGATATTCGCTTAGCGCTTGCCGCGAAACGACGATTCGGTTCGTGGGCTAATGCCGTTGCTGTGGCCGGTCTAGCTGACCGCATCCCCATTGCGAAGCCATTTCGCCGGCGGACTAAGCAGCAAGTGATCGATTCTATTCAACTTGCAGTACGTGACGGCGTCAAGTTGTCCGCTATCAGCTCTCGTGATCAAGGGTTATATAATGCGGCCAAAACCCACTTTGGAACTTGGACCAGTGCGGTCTCTGCAGCAGGACTGCCGACGACTCGTCGCCAATGGAACAAACAAGTCATCATTGCAGAAATCCGCGATCGGCAGCGCCGTAACAAATCGCTCTCCTGTAATTCGCGAGAAAACGTCAACTTAGCCGCTGCAGCGCATCGGCATTTTGGTTCCTGGAGCAATGCGCTCATCGAAGCTGGAGTAAAAAACAAATTCGCACGGCGGAGGGACGCGTCATGATCCGAGAAACCATCATACGCAAGATTGTGGAGCGCGAAGTAGCTAACCATAGTTTGCTTGAACCGGACGTCCAGCGCGAAGACGAACTACTCCACGCCGCGGCATCCGACGAATTTGGCTCCTGGGAGACAGCCCTCGTTTACGCGGGCGTAAGAGTTCGCCACGTTGGCCCACGTTGCGAGTTGACGGCAGACCAAGTCAAACAACAACTTCGTCGTCTGTGCACGACTGGGTACGACCTAGGGGCCAAGTTGAACCGAAGTCGCCATCGGGCACTATACGACGGCGCACTTCAGTACTTCGGCAGTTGGCGTAGCGCGTTAAAGGCGTCTGGTATCAACCTGTCGAACGTCACTCCGCGCCGACCGAGGCACCTCGACCGGGAGACGATGCTGCTCTGGCTACGCAACCGCAAAGAGGCAGGTCAGTCGATCACTTTCACCGAGGTCTGCCTAGAGAACCGCGCACACGCGCTAGCCATTCGTCGCGAATTTGGAAGTTGGCAACGAGCAATTGAAGTAGCATTTCCGCGCTAAACACCAGGACATTCTGGAGTTTGTGTTCGAGTTCTCGACATCAGACACTTTCTTGCGGGCGAGTAACGACATTTCTGTCGTGTGCTCGCTCAGTCAAGCAGTTATGCATGCCTGTAGGTTCGATGATTGGGAGTGGCTTTACCGATCTCGCGCCGCGCTGACTCGCTTCTGCGTATCCACAGTTCTGGTTTTGCAGACTTCACGGCATGGGAAGCTATTGATCGCCAGGTAATCTGCACTACGCACCTGAAGTTTGACGGTCATGCCATTTCAAACGAACGCAAGCGTGCTCTGCCGTTCTATCGTGAACCATCCGCTGTTCACTGCAGAACGGGGAGCGATAAGCGGCTCTTTGAATGCCGTTACAGTGAGGAATGTGTGCAGTACTGCGCGAGATTTCGACAGGCGACGATAATAAGGGCTAGCAAATAACGTGGAATTCGGCTCGGTTAAGGTTTTTGACAGGACGGGATCCCAGCCTTCTCCGAACTGGAAACTGGCACTGCCGCCGTGGAGTTGTTCTAATTAGGCCGTCCTCGGCCGTCCGGGTCGCAGGCCAACAAACTTCAACGCCCGATCTATCCGTGCACCTGCGCACCCCGCGATAGATCGCATTTCGCTATTTAAATGTAATTCGCTATTTTTATTAGAGGACGTGAGATGGCTTTATTTTGCAGAATGCTCATTCTAATCGCAACGCTCGCCAGTAGCGTCGTCCTTTACGCTGATGATGACATTGTGACCATGCAGCTTGAAAAGGCACTCGTCAGTTACGACGAAGCGTACGATATTTACATCAAATCAGTAACGACTTGGTTTGACCGAAGAGAGTCGGAAGCGAGGAGCCGGGGTGATAAAACACTAGTTGACCAAATTTCTGAAGAGCGGCAAGAATTCACAGCGAAAAATATCCAACCAAAGACACTCCCAAGAACGATTAAAAATCGACTTGCAACCGTGAAACGAAACACAGAGCTTGCTTACAAAGCAGCAATTAAGGAGTATACGAAGGCCGGCAGAGACGAAGAGGCATCGGCTACTGAAAAAGAATTGATTGAATTTGAAAAAGGGCGAACCATCCCAGAAGACGCGATCCAATTTCAAGGAAAGTTCTACAAAATAATTGACAGCCCAACGGGGTGGCAGAATGCTAAAACAATATGCCAAGAAAAAGGAGGACATCTCGCAATCATAAGAAATTCTGATGAGAACGAGTTTCTTGTTCAACAACTTGAGAAAGCAAATATCGATAGTGCGTGGGTAGGCGCTTCCGATGAGAAAACTGAGGGGGAATGGGTTTGGATTGATGGCAGTAAAGTAGTTGACTTTAGCAATTGGGGAGGCAAAGAACCTAACGATTTCGGTGGTGAAGATTACCTTTGTATAGTTAGTTATATAAAGGGGCAATCGGGGTGGCGAGCGAAGTGGAGTGACCAGGGTAGCCAATCGAAATGTTTTGTATGTCAATGGGATTAGATGTAGGCAATCTCATTATCGGGTGACAACTAACAAGAATCTGCGCGCGCGGTACCATGGACTTCGTCAATTGTTTGAGCCGAAGAAAATCGAAACAATTAGAGTCGTCCTGTCCATTAACTGATCCAAAGCGAGTTCAAGGTGAATCGCGACGCAAATTGCTTCCCTGCCCCAAAACAGTCGATAACGCAGTTGCCCGTCGAGAGTAGCGAAGCAGTCCACCAAGTCGCTCTTCCTCAATACGAGCCCACGTGGAGTCCACACTTCCACGGTGGTAAAGTCGATGGAAGCCACCACCTCCCAATGAGCTTTGCTGCAACACTCTGCGTGCCGGTAGCATGAGAATCACGTCCTGGCTTTGCGAGGTCTCGCGAGTAGTTTTGAAAGGAGTTCGGTTCGCTCAACTTTTTGGTGTGCATCTGTTCAAATTGCCCACCTTGTTAATTCAAAGGCCGGTGTTGATCAAATCGATCGATACCGGCCTTTTTTCGTGCTTTAAACGATTTCCTGGCAACGACTTACGTCAACGACGCCCCGCCAGAAGTCTCTTCGCGAGTCTCGCAGAAAAGTCTCGCCAATTTCCGGCCGCGACTTCTCGGAGCCCGTCTCCGAGAAATCTCTCAGGTGTCTCCGTTCTCTAGGACCTCAATGTTATAGCACTGAAAAGTTCTATCCTTTACCCGCCGGAACACGTCATTTGCCCTGTTCCTTCATAACCCTGAGCGACGGACGGTTTTTGTTCGGTGCGCTAGGGATCATTGGGACGAAGAGAATGGGTTATGTGGCGCTGGGCTGCATCGAGCATGCCCGTCAGGTGCGGAAGATGGGTAAGCGTTCGGCGTGGGTATGAATGCAGTGAGCGATATGCTGTTGAGGTTTCCTGTAAACCTCGGAGATCACCATGCCTATTTCCCGACACGAGCTTTGGGTTCAGCGGATGAACCGTTACCAAGCTTGCTCGCTCA
>JBGTBJ010000041.1:0-40123 GCA_041749395.1 Pirellulaceae bacterium | reverse complement strand
CGAGTTTAGAAGGCGGAGCCTTGTTTGCAGTGTGTCCCCGGGCGGAGCCCCGGGGACAAGGTTCCCCGGGCTCTGCCGGGGGACGCAATGTCTTCCGGGCTCCGCCCGCCAACGCAACTAGCCCATAACCATTCACTGATTTTGCGGGTGTTGCTGAGGTGTGCGTTGGAGTTTAGAAGGCGGAGCCTTGTTTGCAGTGTGTCCCCGGGCGGAGCCCCGGGGACAAGGTTCGCGACATCAAACGCTTTGCTCATGTTTGGCGTTTGGCCAGCACCTTGCACGATCCACGGCTCCACTTCCATGTCACCTTTTTCATTCTTCCAACGAGTGAAAGGAACCGGCGTTTCCAAGTCAAGCGACGTACCGCATTCGTTACGTTCGCTCCAGACGCGAGGGATTTCGGTCGCTGTGAAGAATGTGCTGTCGTGAAGAGCTCCATCCGTCCCGAAACTGAGATCTTCGCTGCCTACCGTCATCAACATCGATACTGCCGGTCCAGGGGCGATGACGCCGATAACACTCTGACGCGTAGGATAATATGGAAGCGTTATCATGAAGGTATGGTTTTCGTTGAAAATGTGATCATTTCTAGCTGAACAACCTCTGACCTTTCGCAGCTTGCGAACAAATCATTTTCTGTAGAATCAATATCAGATCGTTGCGAGGGATCGATCTACCTGACGATTCAGATGATGGGCGAGCATTTCTGAGTAGACCTGCTAAAACTGGAATTTGGCAAACTGACGGGTGACCGTTTGGCGACGAAAATCCACGTTCGTTTCACAGACCTGTATTTCTCTGAACCATCGTCGTTTGAACACACATTCGAAACAAATCTTCAACTCCTACCAGATGAATAGCAGAACCAAATAGGATTTGACATCGCGTAGTGAGGTACGAACGTAACCGAAGATGTCTTTTTGTGAAGTCTAATTTAGTCGCAGCGACTCGATAAGATCGTTTCCTCCGCCGCAGTTGCATCGATAATCTTCGGATAACCTTTTACCAGAGTTTTGGGTACACCTTCAAAATATGCCGACGTGCCGAAACCAATGGACTCGCCGGTGTCCACGAGAATGCAATGTTCGGGATGAACTATTATCCAGGCGCGTCGCCAACACGAGGATACCCAATTGAGACTTTCTTTAGTTTGCTCCCATTACGCGCGCTCGACACGTTGAAAGAACGCTAACTCAATTTACTTGGGGGCAAGAAATACGAAAGGCTCTGAATTCTTGAAGCCATCAGACTGATCTCCGCCCACGATCGACTTGCCGTGAAGATTTAATTTTCGAACTCCGGTGCCTTCCGCAAAGTCGACTCGCTTCAGATCGACCCAGACGACACTGGGGCTGGATGTATCCTCGAAATAGTAAACTCGATTTTTCTGATCCGACACGGTGCGCCAAATCGTTGACGAAATGTTGGGCTGGTTTGGCGTGCTGATTCCTCTCGGAACGCTGACGTTGCGCATGACACTGAACACCGAGGCAACGGCTTCCCTGGCGTCGGCTGACTGCTTGGCGGCGTTGATATAGAAGCTCGCACGGGCAAAACGATCTGCCGCACGATTGGTCCCTGGGAGCATCACGGTTCCGCCGATCTGCTTCCAATACTCGTTGAGAGCCAATTGCTGGTCGTATGTTGGGGAATTGGTCATTACCTGAAATTGCCGGCCATGGTGAATCACCTGCTTGCCATTGATGTACTCAAAAATCGCCGAGTCGCCCGATGGATCGGAGATCGATAAGTGGATCTTTCCTTCGACGCCATTGGGGGCCACAACGCTCACAGGGCGGAATGTCTCTTTGCGAAGTTCCGCAACAGCCTCTTCGACCGTCTCGAAACTATCGAGCACATACTGCGTCCAAGCCGAGATTGACATTTGCGGCCGGTTGTCACCTTCCGGACTGGGATACTCACTCTCGACAAGGAACAGCAAATTGGCGACGAGCCCCTTTTCATTCATGCCATCAGCCGTGCCCGCTTCGTAGACCGATGCGATAACGCTGCCGTATTTGCTTGTCCACTCGAAGCCTTTCTCGCCCATGCCGCCGTCACGTTTCATACCTCGCGGGAAAACCCACAAGTCGGTATGCATGTCTTCCTGCCAGTCCATGGTGCGCCCCGTAACGGTCTGTCCCATCTGGCCGAAATAAACAGCGCGACTACAGGCGTTCGCGAAGTGAACTGGAAACGCCGCAAAACAAATGCATAGTCCTGCAAGGACATCACGTAGTCGATTGCTCATCCTGTTGACTCGATCTTTAGTGGAGAGTGCAGCGACATAGGTTCACATCGAATTTCCTCGTCATAACAAAATGCCGCTTGGTCTCCCTATTGTAGTCGCACAAAGTGATGGCGTTTCTATGGCTGCGGGGGGCGGGCTTACTTCCTTTCATCAGAACGTAACAGAGCCGACCATCGGGCGCGACATGTTTTCAGCGGCGAGTTCGATTAAGATGGTAGTTAATACCTGCAGCAAAAAAACTCACTGCTCCAGTAGTCGATCAATTTCGCGGCTGAACATGGCAATCTTCAGACGAGTCATTGTTTCCTTCATCTCTTCTTCGGATTCTTCATTGGGCGGCCAAGGGATGTCGTTGGCCTTGGCGAGCGTCTCCATCACTTTCATCATCGCCTCGCGGCTTTCCGGCATGATGCTGCTGTTGAAGGCAACCTTCCCTTCGCCATCGATAATGACCACGCTTGGATATCCGCGTATGCCGTAATTTGTGGAAGTCTTTCCGTCGAACGTAGAGCTTCCCATATCGAGACCACTCGGTGTCTTCCAACCCAGCGACTTTTTCAGTTTATTCATCTGGTCGAGATCACCATCGGCAGTGTGAATACCGAGAAACACGACACCCTTCGGTTCGTACTTCTCGGCCAGTTGTTGCATGGCGGGAATTGCGTGAATACAAGGGCCACACCAAACGCCCCAAAAATCCAGCACAACGATTTTGTCTCGATAATCCGCGAGCTTTCTTGTTTCACCGTCGGACCAGCCACGGATTTCCAGCTCCGGGGCCATCGCGCCCACCGCGACCGGCTTCGTTGGCTCAGGCATGGAAGCAGGGGTAAGCAGCAGCTTTGTGATGCGGATAGTTGTCAGAGTATTCTCCTGAGGATTTTCACTGACAACTAACCTGGACGATGCGTACAGGTCGCCATGCGATACGCTTACCCGCAGAAGCCCTGCTGGCAGGTTTTTTAGAGTCGCTTTACCGCTTGCATTGGTTCGCATAGCTTCGCGGCGAAGTGCGTAATCGCTTTGTGGTTCCACGGCTGCGCCCGCGACAGCATTCCCGTTTGAATCGAGCACTAAAATGGGGAGCGAGAACCCAGAACCAAGTTGTATCGTCCCAAAATCGATTGGTGAGAAATCGGCGTTCGCATCCAAGTACTCGGTGTCACGACTGGCCAAGCCGTCTTTGTTGATCGTGACAGCGAATTGTATTTTTTCGCGTTTGTTTGTGTCATCGCTGAAGTGACCTGGAATTGCGACGTCAAGCGTAAATCCGCCATCTGCACCGGAGGTGGTCTCGCTGGGCCTGGTTGCACTTCCCGATCCCTTGCGGCCCACGGCGACGCCGATGCGTGCACCTGACACCGGCGTTCCGTTCGGATCGACCAGTTTTCCAGTTAGTTTCTGAAAGGCTATTGGAGCTATCGGTTTTAGCTTGTAAGTCAACAGAGGCACGCGATCCTTCAGCGTGACGACAGCGTTGTTTACGATTGCCTGCTTGCCGTTACGGTCGACCAAAATCGTCGTTCCTTTTTCGGAATCCGGTTTGAGTTCGACAACCTGTGTGTTCTCGAAATCGGGATCAGCAACAATCTCTCCAATTATATTGACAATGTATACGCTCATCGCCCCGCTTTTCCCAACTTGCGTCAACGCACCGTAACCATCGGCATTGAGATAGCCGATCGCTTGGGGTGGGGAGACTTGCCAATGCACTGGATCGCCTCGCATCAAGGCCGCCCGTTTCTCAGTATCCGACTCTTCCATGGCCGTGAGCATCGGCATGCCACCTGCTTCGCCGATCGCTCGCACATGCCAAATAGGTCCACGGCGAGCCTGAATTACCAATTTTGACTCGGGTTTCTCTGGCGAAGTCGTAACGCCGACCATCGCTTCGTCCGACGGCAGCCAATATCCCGGCTTCAATTCGGGGAACCAAAGTTTCACCGCCCCCATAGGGACTTCGATTCGGTAGTTGCCAATCTCATCAGTCTTTCCAGTGCGCACACGCTTGTCAGGATCTTGCTCGGAGTCGACAAGGAATTGAACTTTTGCCGCCGCAATGGGCTCGCCCGTTTGTTTGTCGATGACTTGTCCGACGATCGCATAAGTTTCAGCGGCTGACTTTTCTGCTTGCGTTGCTGGCGTTTGTTCTTGCGTTTCTGCTCGGTCACTCAAACCAATCAACATGAATCCAAAAATACCAGTGACAGCGATTGCCGAACGCATCCAACCCGATCGCTGAGGCTTGGCGATTGCATCGATTCGGCTTCTAATCTTGGACCGACGACTCGCCATCTGCGCCAGCCCGAATTGATTGTCGGAGGAACTTGCAAGTCGCAGTAGCAGCCTACCGTAGGTTTGACGTTGCGCAGCGCCAAAGTCAGCAATCGTTGCCGCATCGACTGCCAGTTCGATTTCTCGCCGAAGGATAATCTTGTTCAAATAGACCAAAGGGTTGAACCAATGGATAATCGCGGCCAATCGAGCAAGCCCGAGAATCGCTGCATCGCATCGACAAATGTGATGCCACTCGTGTTGAATCACCGCCGTCAGTTCTTCGTCATCCAAATCTTTCGCTATTCGCGCTGGAATCAGAATCACTGGCCTGAAGACCCCCGCCGTCGCCGGCCCAAGTTCTATCTCCGTTACCAAGATTCGCGGACGTCGTCGACCGCTTGAAAGCAGTTGTTTCAGCGGCTGATCCAAGTCGCGGATTTCTTCAATAGGTCGAGCCTGGCGAATGATGGATTGAAGTCGAACAAAGCCTAAGAGCCATCGAGTGAGTGCGATGGAAACGCCTGCCAACCAAATCATCAACGCTATTGCCCAAAGATTCCAACGCTTTTGATTAAGCGTTTCACTCGCGACAGCAGACTGTGTGGATAACGCCATTGATTCGGCTCCCAACGCCAGATGCTGTGGACCGTTGCCGTTGCCATCAGCGTCCCAGCCTTGAGCATCTGCTGCATCCAGTTGTTGTACGAGCATAACAGGATTCGAAGTTCTGACGGACAGCGGCAACGACTTCGTTGCATTGAACATACTGATGCTTGAAACCGGGACGACCAATATCAGCATTCGCGCCAACGGCACTGACCAAAAGAGTACTCGGTACTTAGGCGCGATCCAACGCTTCGTAAAGCGAAGCAGGACGAACACGACCGCGAACAGAACGGCCGCCTGCCAACTTGCCCGCCAAAGTAAGGACACGACCGCGGTGGATGAATCGGTTGGTAGCGTAAACATGTTTACTTTCCTCGCTTTGGTTTAATTTCCAAGGATTTCTTGGTTCGTGACTTCTTCGATGTGATTGCATCAAGCTTTGCGCGTAATTCTTCGGCTTCGCTCGCTGACAGCTCCTCACTCTCCACAAAGTGCAGTAACATGGAAGTTAAACTGCCGCCAAAGAAGCGCTCGCCGAACGATTTTGCAGCCTCCATCACACACTCTTTGCGAGTGACATCGGCGTTGTACAAACGCAAAGTGCCTTCGGTTCGCACAGTGACCGCTCCTTTATCCACCAACCGATTCAGCAGCGTGCGAATTGTTCGGTGGCTGCGATCTCGTAGTGGCTGCACTCGCTCAATGATTTCTGCAGGCGTCTGGTCCTTCTTGTTCCAGATGCACTCCATCACTTCCCATTCCGCGTCGGTGATCTGCATACCTTGTCTCTTTCCAGTGAGCCCTTGGGTTATCACGCCTGTAGTACAGATTTCAATGTTATCACGCGAGTAGTAATGCCATCAACCAGTTTTTAGAAAAATTCTCGCAACAGCCGATCTGAAGAGGTTTCCGGCGATTCGCCCACCGAAGACGACTTGACGGACGAACCGCCGCAAGCCGTTCGAAGGTTACCGTCGAACGCGTGGACTCGAAATTAAAGAGCCAAGTCGTTTCGACTACGCCGACAGCGAGAAGTTGGTGGAGATATTGATTAACCCGGCGGTCACAGAGGTTTTTCGGATTGTTCGAGAACGCGCTTGGCAATACTCGCCAACTCTTCTACTGAACTGGCATTTGCTGAACTGGCACCTCCCGTCGTTTCGGCCTCAATCATCTTGCGTGCGAAGTCAAGTTCGGCTTGATCGACGGAATTGGGTTCGATCTCCAGATCGGAAAGCGAATTTAAGAGGGCTTCACCTTCGTCAGCCTGTGATTGGCAAATGGCCGATATGTCCATCAGCAACCTTACCTTGAACAGATGTCTTGCCGTCTCGCTTCGCGATTCCATCTCGTTCTGTCGCTCTTGTAGTGTCAGCATCTGGTCTCAGTATCGCGTTCAATTTAATTTTATTTGCCCTTCAAACCAACAGAGCGGGTCGTTCTTTTGACACTTGGCGGCGTTTCAACGTTGCTGCTATTTAGCGAGGTAGAAGCGTTTCAAGACGCGCGCGTTGGTTTTGAAATTCAGGACGCGTGAAGAATGCCTCGAATGCGGGCTCACCATCAATTAACTCCAGTCGGTAAAAGCCGCTGTCGATGGCCCGCGTGAGTTCTGCAATGGTCCGAATGGTCAAATCTTCAGCCAGATCGTCGTCAGTGGTCCGCTCAGCTTCAACCGCAAAAATCCTTGCGACATCGAACAAAACCTCGCGATCGGTAGTGTCTGTGGCCAATAATCGTTCAGCTTCGGCCAACGCAAATTCCGAATCGCCCAGTCGCGCGCGGTTGAGCGCTAAGCCAGCATCGATGTCCAGATTCTCGCGAGTGTCGAGGGCTTTGGCGTGTTCCCAACTCTGTTTCGCTTCTTTATGCCGTTGAAGCATATCTAGAGCCTTGGCTCGGGCCCACGTGGCGTTCCGCTGAAACAAGCCCGCGCGGTCAACCGCTGGATACTCAGCCAGTATCGCTTGAGTACTCTCAATCGCTAATTCGAACCACTCGACGGCCAGCTCATTGTTGCCTGAGAACTCGTATAGTTTTCCGGTGTTGCTGATGGTACCTGCCCTAGAAACTCTAAGATTGACATCCCCAGGCGTCAGTTCGATGAGTCTGTCGTAAAGTTTGACGAGAGCAAGCAGAAGAGACTCAGCTTCTTCATACTCTTTTACGTTCACTAGTAAAACTGCCAAGTTGTTTTGATGGCTTGCGAGATCGCTCAAGTATTCCTGAATGTTGGGATAATCGGCGACTAATGCGGCCGCCAATGCGACAGCTTGCCGATGATGTATCTTCGCCAATTCGAAATGGTCTAAATGTCGATGCGAGTTGCCACATGTTGAATGCAGCACAGTGAGAAGAGATCGAACTTGCCGGTTACCTTGCCCCGCGGCTCTAAGGTCCTCCAGTAGGCTGATTGCGGCGTCAAGGTCCATGATCGAAGCATCAAAATTGCTGAGTTCCTTGTCCATGATTGCCCGCGAGTGAAGAATCGAGGCAGCTTCCTTGATCGTCTCTATCTTCGTGCGGTCATAGTTACCGGTATCAATGGATAAGGCTTCGCACAATTCCAGACTATGATCGAATTTCTCTCGAGCCTGAACCCATTTACCTTGTCGGTTAAAGGCTGCACCATAGCTGTGCAAACATTTGGCAAAATCAAGCCGATCATCTTCCGTTGCACCGTGGTTCGTTTGAAGTAACGCTTCCCAGTCGCCCACAGCTAATCCCAATTGATGTTCAGCGGCGGGCCAGTCTGCAATATTGTTCAACTCACGTCCAAGCATACGTCGCGTTCTTGCAAGATCTCGAACCAAGTTCATGTCCATTGGAAAGTCTGCGACAATTTCCTTCTGCAACTGGATAGCGTGTCGATACGCTTCAATCGCTTCAGGAGCTCTGCCGAGTAGGGAAAGCGTTGAGCCCATTTGCTGGAATGCATTAGCCTTCTGAGCCTGGTCGCCGTGCGAATGGTCAGCGACCGTATAGGCAGCGAACAGTTCAACCACTTCTTCAAAGAAGGTCCGCTGGTCGATGGTGAGCGCAGATCCCTCACCCCAGAAATCTATCGCTCGATTTGAAGTCATCGTTCTAATAGCAGACATAGCTCTGTCGCGCTCCGTTGAGATTGCATCGCGTTGGGCACCAATTTGATCTCGCTGCCGAGAAATCTGCAGTGCGGCCGAGCTCGAAACCGCGGCTACACACGCCAACAGAAGGCAGGTGGCAGCCACGAGACTCGCGACTAGTGGGTTGCGGCGCGACCATCTCCATGTCCTTGCCAAACTCGTTATTGGACTGGCGGCAATGGGCTTACCGTCCAGCCACGCTTGCAAGTCGTCTGCCAAAGCGGCGGCGGTACTGTAACGATTTAATACCTCTTTGTCCGTAGCTTTCAAAATGATCGTTTCTAGCTCGCGCGGGATCGATGCGTCGATACGAGTCGGCCGTTGCGGTGAATCGTGGCGGATTTGTTGCAGCAAATCAACACTGTTATTGCCGGAGAACATCGGTCGCAAGGCGAGCAGTTCATAGAGCGTCGCCCCCAAGGAGTAGATGTCGGTGCGATAGTCTATGGGGTCGTTGCCAACCTGCTCGGGCGACATATAACGCAGCGTACCAACCAGATCACCTGTGAGCGTCAGTGAATCGCTCGAGACAACTTGAGCCAAACCGAAATCGGTAACCCACGGTTTACCGTTAGCATCAATCATCAAATTGCTGGGCTTGATGTCGCGGTGGACGATGCCTTGACGGTGCGCGTGCTCCAGCGCCCGAGCGACCTGTGCGATCACACCCGCCACCGTACGAAACCCGACGCTGCCGCGAACAGAGAAACTGCTGAGCGTTTGCTCGCCGACCAACTTGACTGTGGAGTTGCTCCGTTGAGTAGCTTCGTCGGTGGAAACTACTTCTAACGAACGCGTAGAATCCCGCTGGGACTGTCGTTGCGTCGCTACTTCAGAGACTTGCTTATTACTCTGACTGGACACGATGTCCGCAAGCGAGCAGCCTTCGATATAACGCATGGCATAGTAGTGAACTCCGCGCTCGCAGCCAACTCCATAGACTTCGACAATGTTGGGATGATCCAAAGCAGCCACGGCTAACGATTCGTTGCGAAAACGTTTGATGCGATTCTCGTCCAGCGTGGCTGCAAACGGTAGAACCTTGACGGCTACTCGACGAGAGAGCGACAATTGCGTGGCCTCGTAGACCACTCCCATGCCACCCCGGCCGATCTCGCGGTGGAGCAAGAAATCGCCCAACGGAACTGCAGTGTCTAAATTTCCACTGCCCAAGTTTTCGCCGTCAAACTCTAGCCCTCCGGTCGCCTTCCGCACAGCGTCCAGCGCAGGGATAATCCTCCGCAGGGCATCCACCACCTGTGGATAATTCGCCACGAATGCTTCCAACTCTGGAGCAGAGCCAGCGTCGGCTAGCCGAAAGTACTCGTCAGTCGCATGCGTGATCACTTCATCGCTGGCTGAGTTGATTTCATGGGGTTGCATGGTGGTGTAATGAGTCCAAAAAGTTAACGTACCGGGCCCCTAATTTTCAATCTCACATTCCGTCGATCGGATAGTGTGATGTAGGGTAGGCCTATCCTTTGTGATGCTCAAAAAGGATAAAAGATTATCCTACAAAAATTGGTCGGAGGGGTCTTCAAAAGCGTCAAGAAGTTTGCTCAATCGCAGTAGGGCTCGACCGTAGCGTTTGCGGCAGGCCGCCGCCGAGACGCCGACAATGATCTCAATCTCCTCATAGGATAGATTTTCAAAGGTCCGCATGGTCAATATCTCGCGATCCATATTGGACAACTCCTCTAACGCCTTGCGGACGGCGACGATGATCTCGGCTTGGGCAAACTGTGATTCAGGTTGACCTTCGGGTGACCGTGTCCCGAATAGTTGTCGCGCCAACAAAATTGACGATCGGTCGGGCAAGACGACTTCACGGCCGGCTCCTCGCTTCTTGGTATGCAAGTGCCGGCGCTCGGCCATCTTGATACGGTCGATAGCGATTTGTCGTAACCACAGTCGTAGCGGCATTGGCGGATCGGCGTTCTCGTTTTGCACTCGACGGTAAACTTCCAGCAATGTCTCTTGGATCAAATCGGACGCGTCCACTCGGGAGGCGAGCCGATCATCGAGTCGAGCTTCGATCACTCTGCGCAAATAAGGTCGATGTTGATTCGCCATCAGCTCCAAAGCCGTATGATCGCCAGCTTGCATTAGACGTCGAAGTTCCGCTTCGGAGCCCTCTGTATTCATGCACTGATTGCCTCCTGTTTGAAGTGACTTGCTAGTTTGCGGCATTGCGGCCTCGTATAACGCCTAGTGGACCAGGGACAACGCGACCACTGCCCTGTAACCTGAGTACGCACAGTCTATCTGCCAAATAGCCAAGAGTGTGACATCGCCTCAATACTTGGTCTGCCAAGAGGCGAGCTCTTGGGGCTCTCAAACAAGGAACGATTACCGAACAGTGGCATTATTTTCTGTATTTCTGTCACATTCGCTAAAGTTCGGCAGATAGTCGTTGTGCACTGCTTGTAGTAAGCCCTTTGTTTGGTTCGGCGACTCAATTCAGAATCTTGCCGCAAGCAACTGCTCCAAAACGGAATACGACATTTTCGCTGGCGGTTCTCGCTCGCATTCTCCCCAGATCAATGCTGGACTGTTTTTACGAAATGCTGCACGTTTTGCGTAACATCCGAAACTTTGCGTCACACACTGAGACTCAGGCTGAGTGCTCGTTGATGCAGAGCCAATGGTGGAGTGGCGAGCAAATACGGGCCTACCAGTTGAAACAATTGGACGATTTGTGCCAACACTGCGTTCAAAATGTCCCCTACTATCGAGAACAGTGGGCGCAGCTCGGCAGTTTCGCAAATCCGTTGACTTGGCAAGCATTTCTTCAACTGCCGATTTTGCAACGCAGTTTCTATCACGAGCATCGAGCCAAATTCCTTGCCGAGCAACTGCCTGAGGGCTCGTGGCTGACTGGCGTAGGTCGGACTTCCGGCAGCACTGGAATCCCTATCGAAATCCAGCGGACCAATGTGACCGAGGAAGCTTGGAACGCAAATGCGCTGCGTGAACTGGCTTGGACGGGCATTGACTGCTCGGGCACTCTGGCCGCCATTCGCTACCAAGTCGGTCCAACAGGGCAGCTTGCCTTGGCCAGTTGGGGACCACCATACGACTCGCTCATGCAGACTGGGCCGGCTTATGGGCTGACCATCGCCAGTCCGATTGCCCAGCAGCGCGCGTGGTTGAAACAGGTCGATCCGCACGTCATCCTGACGACAGCTTCCAATCTGGGCGGCCTGTTTCTGGCTGAGGGGGATTTCCCAAGTCTAGGTAAACTGCAGGCGATTCGTTGCATCGGCGGCGAGAATTCACCGGAGTTGCGATCGCAGATCGAAACGCAATGCGGCGTCCCGGTGTGGGATGTTTACAGTTGCGAAGAGGCTGGCTTCCTGGCCGTTCAATGTGAACAGCGTGAGCAGTATCACGTTCAAGCCGAGAGTGTCTTGCTTGAAGTGCTCGATCAGCACGATCAGCCCTGCCAGCCAGGCGAAACGGGTCGCGTCGTCATCACGACTCTCAACAACTACGCCAATCCACTCATCCGTTACGCGCTCGGCGATCTGGCCACCGTCGGTCATGCATGTCGTTGTGGTCGCGGCCTGCCTACACTCAGCCGCATTTCAGGCCGACAGCGACCTCCGTTTCAATTGCCAGTCGGTGGATGGAAAAACAGCCAATTACTGTCCGAACAGTTCGCAAGAGTTCGCGGCTTGGCCCAGTTCCAGTGTATTCAGCAAGACGCTGCCAGCGTGCTAGTACGACTGGTGCCGGGTCGCGAGTGGACGAGTCAGACACAGAGTGAAGTTGCTCAGATTGTCGACGGTTTTTTCGAGCTGACGCACGGTGTTAGCTTCCATTTGCAATGGGAGGTCTGCCAGCGCATCGAACCCGACGCGACTGGCAAATACCATCCATTCGTGACCCGCTGCAGTAGCGATTCGAAATCACCACCGCAATCAGCCGCTGGCCATTAGCCCCGGTTAATAAACAACACCTCGTCCCAACAAGCACCCGCCATGTTCCCGCTGAAAACGCAACGCGGCAATCGCCAGCGAACTCGCCAGTCTCGTCGCCGCAAGCTGGCTGTAGAACTGCTGGAGGACCGCCGTCTACTGGCCACGTTTGAGCAAGTGAACACCGAACTGCGGTTGGACTTGGCAGCCGACGAACAAGTCTCAATAGCTTCGACCGAAACTGGCTATCAAGTCGACTTGGCGAGTGGCACATGGAGCGGTAGTAATTCGGCCAACGTAACCGGCCATGGCACGGCGCAATTACAAATCACATTAGCTGGATTATCGGCCTTCGATGCAATCGCGATATCTGATTCCGGCGATGGAGTTGGCGTTGTTTTTGCCGCCAGCACGTCCACTTACACCGACAACTTCTCGGTTGTACTGGACGGCGTCGGTTCTACGATCACGGTGGACGCTGCCGTCGAGTTCAGTGGCGATGGCAATAATCTGCATTTGGAAGCTGCCCAAGTCATCGACGGGACGCAGCAAACGGATTGGGGAATTGGCATTGGATCCTATTCCACAGCGTACACCGTGGTTGAAACATTCTTGGACGGAAACAATATCGTGCTCTCGTCGTTTCAACGTGGACCGGCTGGGGAGGCGATTATTAGCGACACCGGTCAATCATTGAAGCTGTCGGTGCAAACCGACGCAAACAATGACAACCGATACTTTGGATCCGTACAGAGAAACTCGCTGGGTGTCTACGATCTCAATTCTCCAGAATTGTATGACTCGAGAATTCGCATCGTTTACAAGCCAGGGCCGGACGACCTAAACCAGCAAACAGGTTTCACTTTTGGATTGTTCGATCAAGATGGCAGTAGCCGAGAGCGACACGAGTACCCGGTCCCATTCGGTAGTGGAACATCGCTCGGTGATGGCTATTTCGAGTTCTTCGTCGACCCGAGATCGAGCCCAAGTCACACCAATCCAGGTGGAGACAATATTGTTAACTACGGATTGAACGGATGGCAATTTCAATCCAATTGGGCTGAAGGACGTCAGGGGTCTGCACCCTACAGACGTTTCGAAGTCGAATTGAAATCGATTGAGTTGGTCAGCTTTGCTCCAACCTACACGGTTGTGGAGCAACTGCTTAATGGTCAAGCGATGGGTAGCTTCTTCACGCAGTCTGACGCTGTCGTGACCCAGCAGGATGGTTTTGCGAGGCTGTCTGTGACGGCAGACATCAACAATGACAATCGGTACTTTGGCCTGATCGAACGCGGCAACAATAATGTTCACAACTTTACGCCGACTGCAACATCGCCGGAGCGTGTAAGAATTGTCTACAAGGCAGGTCCCGAAAACCAGCAGAACGACTTCAACTTCGTTCTCTTTGATCAGGACATAACGGCCAGTTCGCGCGAGCAACACCAGTACTTTGTTGAGTTCGGCGATGGGACGCCAGTTGGCGATGGATACTTTGCGTACTTTGTCGATCTAACCCAACCGGCTGATTTCATTTTCCAGCAAAAGGACGGAATACGAAACTTTGGGTTTGATCGTTGGAAGGTCGAGTCGCAATTCGGAGACGGTCAGCGCAACGGACAGCTTGGCGACAAATTCGAGATCGATATCAAAACAATCGAACTCGTCCGCCTGGGCATAGCCCCCCAACCAGACGATGACGCGATATCGGCGTTCACGACAACCGACACGCACATGTACGCCGCCGGCTATCTAAGCGGTACGAATCAGATATTGGGTGACGAAGATCTAATTGTCCCCTATCGCACGCCTTATATCGCCAAGTATGAACTCAATGGTGATCTTGTCTGGCTCAAGCCGCTGAGGACGAATGCAGCCAATACCAACAGTATCACCGACTTGGCCGTCGATAGCTTGGGTAACGTGGTTATCCTCGGAAGAATGACATCGACGATGGATTTTGACCCGAGTTCCAATCAGTATTTACTCGATCCACCGCATCTTGGCACGACGTCGAACTTTTATCTCGCCAAGTACAGCACCGATGGAGAGTTCGACTTTGCCAACGTTTTTACCATCACAGATGCTCAAGTTAATCTGAGTCGAACAATCGATATCGGTGGATTGGCGGTTGGCTCAGATCAGTCGATTCACCTTACCGGTTCGCTTTACGGAAAGATTGACTTCGACCCCGACCCAGACCCAGACTCCGGCGTGGTCGAGCTTTCCACAGGTGACAAGCGAGCTCCACAGCCATTTGTTGCGAAGTTCAATGGAAATGGTGGCTTAGCCTATGCAAGTTTGTTTACAGCGACCAATCCGACAGTGGACCGGTTCGCGAGTGGGACGGGTTCGACCATAGTTGTTGATCCAACTACTAATAACGCGATTGTCGCGGGAAGCTTCCTGGGCACGTATGTCTTTGGCGAATCTAACAACTCGACTGACCGCAACACTTTTGTCTTTTCAGTTTCAGGGACGGGCAATATCCAACCAAACTCAGTGATGCTGTTCAAGGGATCTGAAGTTGTCACACCTTCCGCGATTGCCTTGGATAGTTCGCAGAATTTGTATCTAACAGGTGGCTTTTTCGGAACATTGGATTTTGACCTGAGTTCGACCGGAACACAGGTGCTGGATGCTGGTAACGTCGCTGACGGATTTCTTCTCAAGTTGAATGCAGCGCGCGAGTTTGTGTACGTCAAGCAGTTTGATAACGGCGGCTTCAAATTGCTGGACATTGCCAGCGACGGACAGATCGTTGTCGGTGGGAACGTTGGGCTGTCTCAAGATGCAGATCCTGGACCGGCTACGTTCCGACTGTCCAATCCACGTAGCTCCAGCTCGACGGGTTCTTTTATTCGACTTGACAACGCAGGCAACTTTGTGCACGCCCAAGTGCTTGAGTCGCGGAATCCAGCGACAGAATATGCGCAAATTTATGGGCTGGGTATTGGAGACGATGGGACCGTCATTGCTGCGGGCACATTCCAGGGAACGCTGCTCCTCGAGAACGCGCCTCGTGACTTGGTGGCAGACAGTGGCACCAACGGATTCATTGCGCATTTTGAGATCCCAACCGTGGATATTCGTGTCCCGAATTTGTCGATAGCGGCGGGCAGCATGGTTTCGCCGAGCGGTTTCCAAACCTACGTTGATAATCTGGCGATCGAAGTTCAAGGGGGTGTAGTCAATATCGATAACCGACAATCGACAGTGCTTGCCGACTTGACTGGTAGTGGTGCTGGGGTAACGGCCAGCGGAGCCGATGTGCAGATCCATAGTCGCGGAGATTTGCGGATTGAAGCTCCTGTGATCGTCGTCGGAGCTCAAGCAGTCGATTTGCGTGCCGAAGAGCGACTTGTGCTGGCGGCGACAGACAGCTCCATCCAAGCGGCCGATGCGCAGGTGCGCTTGGGCTTCGAATCTGGTGTGCTCCGCGCTGATCCAATTTCCATCGGATCACATGTGTTGGCAGATCAACTACTGATTCGCGGCGGTATCGGCTATGCGGAGAGCGATCCGTCGCAGCGGTCGGTCGGAACGCTTTCAGAACCACTGACCTTTGATGCAAACTCACTCAATGTGCGCGCGCTATCTCCGAATTTAGTTGAAGCAAACGAAGTGGAGCTGCGGCATTCGAGCGACAATGACTTTTTGATCGACACACGTTTGTCGGGTCAGACGACGCAATTGCTCGGCGGTACGTTCAGGGCCATTCGGAGACCGCGTCCCTATACCAATCCGGACCTTTTCGACTTCATCGGAACCATAAATGTGATCAGCGGAGCAGTCCTGGATGGGCCTCCGACGACCTTCCCATTTCCAAAATTCCGAAACATTATTGTCCAGCCGGGAGGTACTCTCCAAGGTTTTTGGGAGGCGGACAATATTGTGAATCGAGGAACATTTCTTTCTGAACTAAAACCAGGCACATATTTTTCTGAGGTTATCGCCGACTTCACGCAGTCCGCCGATGCAACCTTTGAAGCCAGAATTGGCAACATCCTTTCCAGTGCTAGTCCGCTACGCGTGCGAGACGATGTAGTGTTGGCAGGTTATCTCAACCTTTCGATTGGCGGATATTCTTTTGCGTCGGAAATCACACTAATCGCTAATACGGGTAGCAAAGCGATCGTGGGACAGTTTATTGACTATCCCGAAGGGTATCTCTTTGAGTTTGCTAACCGTCAGTGGCAAATTACTTATAAGGGTGGTACCGGCAACGATGTCGTGTTGAAGTACCTCGGATTGTTGCCGATTCAGGTCACTACCACAGACGATAGTGGGCCAGGTAGCTTGCGCGACGCGATTGCCAGATCGAACCAGGATCCTGTCCACAACGAGATCCGGTTTGAGCAGCTTGGCCAAGGCGTCCACGTGTTTCGCCCAGCTTCGCCGTTACCTCCGATCACCTCCTTTGATACCCTTAACGGTGAGTCGACCGCTGGATTCGATGGTGTGCCGCTAATTGTGATCGACGGGACGAACGCAGTTTCCGCTGATGGTTCTCCGGTTGATGGACTAGTTTCCCTCGGTGGTTCTGTGGCTTTATCAGGGCTGGTTATTGGCAATTTCAGTGGTTACGGATTGCGTGGTGACGGCTACATAGGTCTGACGACAAGTTACGTTGGTACCGACGAGACTGGTACTCAAGCACAACCTAACGCCGCTGGCGGTTTGCTGCTCAATTCCAACTCTTATATCTACGGGAATTTGATAAGTGGCAACGGCGGGCCAGGGGTGCATATTACCAGTGGTGACCCGTACTTCGAAGCTAACTTGATTGGTACGGACATAAGCGGCCAACAAGGCTTAGCAAATCAAGGAGATGGAGTCCGCATCGAAGGTACTGCCGCATTCAGCACTTTCTACGGGAACACGATCGCGGGGAACTTTGGTCACGGTGTTTCCATTTTGGGAACAGAAGCTTTTAACAATCAGATCGTTGAAAATCGTATTGGAATTGCCCTTGATAGGGAAACGCCGTTGTTCAATGAACAGAGTGCCGTTCATGTGTCGGGGGGCGCGAGAAACACCACCATTGGCTTGTTCAACAGTGAGGGGACTAGTAGTGCAATAGGGAATACTCTGGCAGCGCCGCCTGATAAACTCGTGATCTTGATCGAAGGCGCGGGCACGACTGGTACCAGGATCGGCAGCAATTTCATCGGGACCAATGAAGCACAGACGGCTAGCTTTGGAGGCAGCGTCGGTATCCTGGTGCGCGAACAGGCTTCCGATACGCGAGTTGGTTTGTTCGATGCCGAAGGTGGTGTCGTGACCGGCAATCTCATCCAGGGATATGGCACGGGAATTCGACTCGATAACGCGGCCGGTGTGCGAGTCGAGTTCGCGAACGTCCGCGACAGTACACAGGCGGGAATTGTCGTCGAAAATTCAACCGGAGTTCTGATCGCCGATAACACGATCACCGACGGTTTGGGAACCGCCAGTGCCGGGATCACCGTGAACTCGGGCGACGCCGAGCTGCGTCGCAATGTCATTAGCGGTAATCTATCTTCAGCGATCTCAACGGCCTCATCGCCGGCGACACTGTTCATTACCCAGGCCCGCTTCGATGGTTTTGTCCTGGGCTTTGTGACCAACGCTGTGGCCAATTCGACCTACTTTGTAGAGTTCTTTGAATCGACTGAGTCCGGACAAGCGGAACGGTTTATTGGCGCGCGGGCTGTGGTGACAGATGCCAACGGATTTTCCACCCTTGAGGTGAACGACCTGGGAGACCTGGCGCCCGACAAGCTATTAACGGCCACAATCACGGGGAATCGTACTGTAGCCAGCGAAGATCCGAGTACCTCACCGTTGACGGCTGGCATTGAGCCTCGGTCGGCGATTATCACCGGTCTGCCGCTGACCAGCCCGGAAGGTAAACCGCTTAGCCCATCAGCGTTCGCCCTAGAGAACACTGCCGATGGATTCTCGGTTACCGGCTACGATTGGGAAGTGCTCAAAGATGGCGAGCTGTTCGCAGCAGGCAATGAAGGACAGATCCAGTTCACGCCAGATGACGAAGTTGTTTATCAGGTTACTCTCGAGCTGACGTTGACGAACGTCAATATTGGTGAACAGCGTTTCCAAACGCTGGGACCTTACGTGGTCAATGTCTACAACGTCGCTCCCACGGTGCAGTTTGATATTGCTGCGATGCCGGACAAGAAGTTCTCGCTGATCAGCGATAGCAGCGATCCGGGCCAAGCGGATGAGTTGACTTATGCTTGGCAAGTTCGTTCGGGAACGCCAACAGGTTCTGTAGTGTTTAACCAGCCGGCGTCTGTCGATGCACAAGCGGTTGAATTTGCGGCCAACGGAGGCGGGATATACTACGTCACGCATACTGTCGAAGATGGCGATGGCGGTGTGCGTTCGTTGACGCGGCAGTTGAGCGTCGCCGGTTTGCCTCAAGCTGCTGTGATCGAAGCTCCGTTGACTGGCAGCGAAGGGACGACCATCCGCGCCCGCGCTCCAGAAGCGGACCTGCAGCGGACCGAGGAGCTGAGCTTTACTTGGCGAGTGCGCAAGATCTCGGTCAGCGGCGCGGAAACGAGTTATCCATTCACGGTGCCTTCGCCTGGGGTGGTGGAGTTCATTCCGGATGATGACGGCATCTATCGCGTATTCCTGACGCTGGCCGACGCAAACAATCCGACTGATACGCTGCCGGAAACTTCCGTAGACGTCACGGTGACGAACGCGAGCCCCGTCGTAACCGTCGAAGGCGGCATGCCACTGGCGACCTTGAATGACCCATTGGAATTCACGGCCAACATCCACGATCCAGGCTCGGCCGACACGCATACGGTGACTTGGACCGTCCGCCGCAATGGTGACATTGATACTCAGCTCGTAGACCAGGATCCGGCGGTTCCTTTCGTTTATGTGCCGGACTTCCCAGGCGTTTACACCGTCGAGGCTACTGCGACGGATGACGACTTTGCTCGCACCCAACCCGTCGGTACTGGCAGTGGCCAGACGCTGTTTTTGGTGGACGGTTCGCAGGCCACGATATCGATAAGCACGCCGGTTGGACCTTACCGTGAGGGAGCGACTTCGACGTTTACGGCCAATATTCCAGCGGGCACTCAGGTCGTCAGCTACGTTTGGGTGGCGTTTGACATCAACGGACGCACAGTGCAAGAGAGTTCTGAAGTTGCAGTTGACTCAATTGTCGGCGAATTCAACTTTGTACCGCCTCAAGGAGGTGAATTTGTGGTGCTGCTGAGCGTCTCGCTGAGCGATGGTAGCACGGCACAAGCGACATCGGAGCTTTTTGCTTACGGCTTAGCACCCCTTATCGACGAAGTAACGATTACTCCTCCAATCGCTTTCGAAGGCAGCGTTGTGAGTGTTTTCGCCAGCGCCAGCGACTTGAGTGAACGCATTGGATTGAGCTATAAGTGGGAGTTGCAGCGGGTTGGTGAGACGGGTTTTACGGAGCTACCTGGTGCCGCGTTGAATCCCAACCAGTTCCACTTCATACCTATTGACAATGGCAATCACGTTGTCCGAGTGACTGTTACCGACTCGCAGGGATTGTCAGCGACTTCGGAACACACGATTTCAGTGAGCAACGTCGCTCCAACTGTGCGCCTGGATTTGGATTCGATCAGTGCCGATCCGACAACTGGTGTCTTGACCGCTAACTTTCGCGCTCTCGGCAAGGATACCGGTCAAGCGGATATGCTGACGTATGAATGGCAGGAGAATGGAGGCAACTTTAGTGCTCCTTCAACCAGTAATACCTATTCGGCACGCGTTGATACTCTGCAAAGCTTAATAGTTCGCGTTTCCGACGATGACAACGGAACAGTGACACTCTCGTCGTACATTTTGAGTGGTACAGATGGAAATGACTCTCAGTTGATCGATGTCAACGTATCGTCAAGTGCGGTCTCCAACAACGCGCAGCAGATCGTCTACCTGGCTTTGGACGGTAACGATACTGTCACAATCACGGACAGCACATTGCCCGTAACGGTCTTCGGTGGTGCTGGCGATGACATCATCGATGCATCGGCAGCCACTGTTTCCGTAACACTTACTGGCGGTGTGGGCGATGATATTTTGCGTGGTGGTTCAGGTGCCGATCTGTTGATCGCAGGCTCAGGCACGAATCAGTTGTTCGGCGGGAACGGGAATAACTACTATATCGGTGGCGGTAACGACACGTTTACCGGAGGAATGGACAACGACTACTACGAGGTTCACTTTAGCACGGTAGTGATCAATGACATCGGAGGCGGATTGGATGTGGTGGATCTTACGGCAGCACCGCAGGGAGTCTCGCTGGACTTCGGATTGACCGATGGCAGCGTTCAGTCTGTGTTTACCGGTAGCACACTAGCACTCAACGGTTCGTTCCAACGGCTCGTGGGTAGTCCACACAACGATGTTTTCACGACAGACAAAACGGACAGCGAACTGTTTGGCGGTGACGGCAACGATCAACTGATTAGCAGCATAGCCGGAGCGATGCTGGATGGTGGTGATGGCAATGACGAATTGGTCTTAGTCGACGCCAGTGGTACGTTTGCCGGAGGCTTGGGCCAGGACCGCATTCTAGGATCGATGTTGGCGGGTAGCTCGTCCTCTATCGATGCCGGTGATGGCGATGATTTTATCACGATCACTGGACCAACCACAGGTATCAAGCCGACCGTATTGATTTCTGGCGGCACGGGCCACAACACGATTACTGCCAATGGGGTGACGGGTAAGATCTATGCCAACACAGGTAGGGCGGATGGTGATACCAGCATTTTTGGCTCGACGACTCAAGCGTCCACGGCGTCGATAAGTGTCAATAATTCATCGGACATCGGTATTTTCGGATCGGCTACGCCGGGAAGTACGCTGGCAGTCGCCAACAGTTCGGATGTGAGTATCTTTGGCGGGGCGGGTGACACTGCGGAACTGAACGATATCGCTAGCGGCGTCGTTTCGGGTTCAATTTTTGGCAGTGCGACCACAACGGCCAGTGTATTCACGGCAATCATGAATTCGTCAAGTGATATCGAGATTTTCGGCTCGACGAATCCCAACGTAGCCTTCAATGCAACGGTTACCAACTCATCGGATATTGGAATTTTTGGCTCGCCAAACTCGAATAATGTCAGCGTGTTTGGTGGCAGCGATGTTGCGATCTTCGGTATCAGTGTTGGTAGTCTGAACTTTGCTGGCGTGGAGCCAGATGATGCAACTGCTGGGTCGCTTGGTGGCTCAATTCACTTGTCCAATTTTGCTAAAGCGGATGTCGCTAGCACCCTGTCGATAAGCATTAGCGATACCGCTGCGCTCGACATCTTCGGATCGGCCTCAACCGGCGGCCCAACGCTGTCCGCGATCGTTACGAATTCGAGTGACATCGAGATTTTCGGTTCGGCGGCAGGTAATGCTAATTTGACCTTCTTTGGCAGCCAGGACATTGGCATCTTTGGGCTGCTCGATGGAACTGTCCAACTCGGGCCAACTGACCCACAGGCCTCAGATGCTGGTGTCAACGGTGCAGTCATTGCGGCTGGTATCTTTGGTTCCTCAGTGTCCGATAGGCAGTTGAACGTCACCGTGAATAACTCATCAGACGTCAGCATTTTCGGATCGACTGCGCTGCAAACGGCTAGCCTCAATGCGACGATATGGAATTCCTCCGACGTCGGAATCTTTGGCTCAGCGACGGGCGGTATGCTAGCAGTTGCCGCTAGCTCGGACGTAAGCATCTACGGTCAGGGCAGCGATGACGTTTCTCTGGATGCAGTTGTTAGCGGCAACATCTACACAGAAATTTTCGGTAATGCTGCGCCGAGTCGGCAACTGAACATTGTCGTTACTGGCAACAGCAGCGACATTGGCATCTTCGGCAGTTCCAGACGTAACGCCAGCGTGAGTGTTGCCGGAAGTAGTGATGTGCATATTTTCGGCGGTACGGCAGCCAATACGATTGATGGCACACTCTTTACCGGCGATACGGTCACCCTGACCAGTGTGACTGACGCAACGGTGGTGTCAGGCGTCTTCGGCAACGCTCAGCCGAGCAGTCCAGTGATGAATTTGACGGTAACTGGCAATAGTTCCGATATCGAAATCTTCGGATCGACCGAAGCCGCCACGTTGATTGCTATCGGCGGCAATTCATCCGACATCGGGATTTTTGCAGGCTATGGCGACGACGTTGCCATCGTTGGCGACGCCCAACGCGTGCGCGTCGAAGGGGGTGTGTTTGGTTCGGCCCAAGCAATGCAGCCGGGCTTGTCGGTGACGGTCGGTGGCAATGCATCGGATATCGGTATTTTTGGTAGTGCGACCAACGACGTGTTGACGGTCACGGGTGGTACACGGATTGGCGCTGACTTGCGTGCCGGCGATGACCTTCTGAGTATCGCCGGTGTCACTGGCTTTGTTGGCCTATCCGATGCTGGTGATGATTTCGTGACAGTAGAATCGGGAGACGACATTCTCGTTTACTTGGCCGATGGCTTAGATCGCGCCGCAGTGCTTGGCGGCTCGCGCGTGCGGATTATCGGCGGCGAGGATGATGATGAGTTTTATGTGGCGGGCGGTTCAGATGTGGATCTCGACACCGGCCGCGGCGATGATTGGTTGGTCACTGCCGATGGCAGCGATGTCCGAGTCCGCACGGATGCGGGCAACGACAAACTGCGATTTTTCGGTGGCCAAGGTGGCTTGTTCAGCGGCGGCAATGGTGATGACAGCTTGCGAATCTTCGGCAGCTTCGGACCGGTCCTGGACCCCGGACTTGTTTACGCAGTGATCGACGGTGGCGTTGGCAACGATACGCTCGACGCACTGGCATTGCTTACCGTCGAGGAGCGTGGCGAGGGTGCCAATCCATTGTCCGAGTTACCGAGCTGGATCGTGCTGCCAGAGAGTATTACCGCCCCAGAAATTTCAACATCGCCAAATTCGATCGCCTTGCTGGGCGGACTGGGCGACGATGTGCTGTTGTCCTATGGCGATCAGCGGATCGTGTTGCTTGGCGGGGAAGATAGCGATACGCTCCATCTTGCCAGCGGAAGTAATAGTACCCTGGCGGGCGGCGGCGGAAATGATCTGATCCAAATCGCCTCGAGCGGAACCGACAACTATGTTTTTGGAGATGCTGGCGATGACACGGTGATAGTGATTGGAGGCACACGGTTATCGATCTACACCGAAGAAGGCAACGACACGGTGGCGTTTACCGAATCGGCCAGCCCGACCTCTTTTGCGATCCAGAGCTTTGCACGCGGCGGACTTGGCAATGATCACTTGACGATCGCCGCGGGTAGTGAAATCGTCGTCGCAGGCGAAGTCGGCAATGATACGCTGGAGATCAACGGCGGTTTGAGTGCTCTGGCAAGCGGCGGCGTCGGCGATGACGCGTTAACGATTAGCAGCGGTGCGCTGGCCGTTCTGCTCGGCGAATCAGGTCGCGATACGCTGACGTTTACTGGCGGCGTGTGGCCGATACTTTCGGGTGGCGATGGCGACGATCGCTTGTTGGCATCGGCTCGCGAAGGCGATTTATATGGTGATGACGGCGACGACAGTTATGAGATCCTGCCAACTGTGGGAGTCGCGTCTGGCCTACTCCGCCTGCGCGAATTGCGGTTTATCGATGGCAGCGACTTTGAACCGCTATCGCGTGGCTCGGATACGATCGATTTTCGTTCATTCTCAGTGGGTGCAGAGCTAGATCTGGGACTCGTCGATGAGGTCCAAGTTGTTATCGAAGGCCAACTGTCGCTGTTAATCATCGGAGATTTTGAGAACATCATAGGCACAGCAGGCAATGATCGGCTGATGGGCAACGCTCTGCCGAACCGCCTGGACGGTCGTGACGGCCACGATAGGCTGCTTGGCTTAGCAGGTAATGACACTCTGATTGGTGGCCAAGGTGATGATCTGTTGCAAGGCGGCGACGACGATGATCGCTACGTCTTCTCTACAACTTCGGATGGCGATCTAGGCGCGGACACGCTGTTTGAAGATGTAGATGGCGGTCGTGATCTATTGGATTTTAGTGGCTTACCAGCCGGACTCGAGGGGATCGATCTCGCTAGCACTGCGCAGCAGAGTCTCGCTGGAAATCGACTGTCGTTGACATTACTCGCCGCACCGATCGGAATGGAGGAGACACCGCTGGTTGGAGAGTTGGAAGAACTCGTGGGCACACCATTCGCCGATATTGTCTATGGTAATCCGCTAGACAACCGCTTCGAACTAGGTGGTGGCGATGATGCGGTCGACGGTGGCGGCGGCAGCGATGTGTATGTTTTTGCAGGTCGCAATCTCGGTGCGGACATGATTACCGGTGCTCCTGATCCGGAGGGCTCCGGCGGACTGGCAACGTTGGACTTCTCTGCCTATGACGCACCGCTCAATCTGGATCTTGCTTCCACTGCCGCACAGGTCATGGGCAGCGATCTCACCCTACAGTTCTCAAGCCCCCTGGCAATTCGCAATGTGGTTGGCACTAGTTACAACGACACTATTTACGGCAATAGCTTGAACAATGCATTGTATGGAGCTGCTGGAAGCGATCTACTCGATGGACGCGAAGGCGATGATTTACTCGTCGCAGACCTACCTGCTGTCGTGTTGCTCGATTTCGATTCTGCCTTTAATGCATCGCGCGGTGACTATGATTACTCCGTCGCCGAACGCAACGCGATTCAAGCTCGCTTGGAAGCCAGTTATGCAGCCTTCAGTTGGATGTTCACACAAGTAGAGTCAAGTGCAGACGCACTGACCGAGCTTTCGGGTCGTGCGTATGTGCGACTCGCCTTTAGTGAAGGTCGAGGCGGCGGAGTGAGCGGCGATGCAGGTGAAGTAGACTTCCGTAACATCAGTCGCTCAGTGGTTAGCGAGGTGAATATCAATCCGCTCAAGTCGACGGTGGCGGATGTATTGGGAGACAACCACACGCCGCAAGAATTCTCAGATGCCGTAGTCGCTTTAACGGCGACGATCGCAGCTCACGAACTTGCTCACACCGCTGGCGTACGCCACCACGATGCATTCGGTCCAATTGGTTCCGGCGTCTTTGCAGGTGCCGATCTCAGCCGCATGTATCCAGCCTATGATGGAGCGATTGGTGCAAGCGAAACGCCGTTTCACATCATCGCCAGTCCCGCGTCGGTTGGAACTTCGATCGCCAATGCTATTGGGATAACTTTCTTTGGTCCGCGCGAGGCGATCAAACTCGCATTCAATGAAACTGGCCAGACGCAACGCGAAGTCGCCCGAGGTTTGGGATCACATAACACGCTCGCAACAGCGGAGGATCTTGGGGATTTGATTCCACTGTATGTGCCTAACCTGGCACCAGAAGGATTCACTGACGCTGGCAAAGTCTTCAAAGTAGCCGCGTTGACGGTGGTCGGCGATCTGTTCTCGGGCGAGCAAGCGGGTACGACCGAAGTCGATTACTACAAGTTCACCGGCAAGGCGGGCGAGTATGTCAATATTGAACTACTGGTCAACAGCATCCGTCCCGCCCGAGGCGCCGCCTTTGACGGACTGCTGCAAATTTTCGATGCCGATGGAACTATGCTGGCTGAAAACGACGACGATCTGGAGGGTACTAAAGATGCGACGCTGTTCGATGTGCAATTGCCAGCAGACGGTGATTACTTTGTACGAGTTTCATTTTCCACGCAGCCCGCCATCGACTCGGCAGGCGGTAATTACGAGTTGTTCCTGACTCGTTTTGCAGCCGTCCCTGCCGAGACGATGCTCCCCAGTTCCCCGGGCGATAAGTTAATCGGTGGATCTGGAGCAAACGTCATTCATGGTTCCGCTGCAGACGATCTGTTCTTGGCTACCGACGCGGTGTTTGGCAATGAAGATGAGGTCGATGTACTGTTCGGTCATGAAGGCGTTGATACGCTGAATCTTGAAGGTCGAAGTTACAATTACCAGTTACCCGAAGGGCATTCGATCGAGAAGTTCATCAACTACTTTGACTTAATTGCGCCCGTCGAGGGAGCTGTTGGACAGCCGTTGTCATTCACGTTCATTGGCCGAGGATTTCCTGCAGGATCACGGTACAACATCAACTGGGAGGACAGTAGTCCAGCGGAGGAATTGTCGGCCGTTGACGGTACTGTGGCCACGGAACACCGTTTCCTGTCGCTCAGTTCCCAGGCGGGCTTCAACGTTATCGTGACGGTCTTCAATGCTGACGGAGTTCAGATCGACCAACAGACTGCAATGGTTTCTATACGACAAGCGGCGCTGGCCAACTCAGGAGTTCAACCAGTACTCTATGTCGGTGGCAGTGCCGGTAGAGATAACATCGTAGTGCAGCCAGAGGGAGATGGTCACTTCCGTGTACTTCTAGCCGATGGCAGTTCGGAAGTCTTTGAAAACAGCAGCGTTCGACGGATCGTGATCTACGCACTCGCTGGCGACGATGTAGTGACGCTAGATCCCGCACTCCTGATTCCTGCGGAAGTTTATGGCGGAACCGGAAACGATCGCCTCTTTGGCGGCGGTGGTAATGACATCTTGGTTGGTGGCGATGGTCACGATCGATTGTATGGCTACGGTGGCAGCAATATCTTGATCGGCGGTGATGGCCAAGATCGACTCTATTCGGCAGGCACCGGTGATATCCAAATTGCAGGTTGGACAGCTTTCGACGCGACTGAAATTGCGCTCAGAGCGATCAGTGACTACTGGACATTGGATTTGGAAAACGAGAGTCTCTCTTGGTACAACTCGCGAGTGCAGACACTGAGCGTCGATAGTGTGGGCGATAGCAACGCGTATCGACTCGACACCAGCACTGTATTCGACGATGGTGACCGAGATATTTTGTATGGCGATTTTGCGAGGCCAACCGGTCAAGTGCGATCGCGCAATTGGTATTTACTCAAGCGTAGTGGACCGGGATTCGCCGACGGACTGTTACAAAGCATTGCCGAGGAAATTGTCACGGATATTCCACCGGCACCTTAGCCACAATTTCCGTTGATTCGATCAATTCATCCGCTTGTCGCGGAGTTGAAACATAAACAAGCCTTTTTACCCAATCGAGAGCCCAATGCAATATAAGATAGCGGCATTCGCGTTTCTTTGCTGGTTCGGAGTCTGTAACAAATTACAAGCCGACTACATACTGGAACCACAACTCGTTAATCCGATTCAAACGGTTGGTTTCATGAGTTACGACATCCAAGTCTCATTGAGCGGAGGTGTAACCAGCGACTTCGCCGACGACTTCACTTTCAATCTCGACGGCAGTTCAGATACGTTGTTGACTCCCGATTTTGGACGTTTCAGTGCTAGTGGCGTTGGCGGCTGGGCTGGTGGAGTCGACACTACGATCGGGCTGATGGGATTCTCTTCCACAGTCCCTGGCATAATTCAACTCAATAACGACGATACGCAAATACTTGGGACGTTGACAATCAACACCATTGGTTTGGCCCCTGGGATATACGGCATATCCATCGTAGATCTGGTTGCAGGTTCCGATGCTAGCGGTGATTTCGGTGGTGAGTTTTTTCTGAGCGATGCCGGAGGTTCGATTACATCCGCTGGGGCCACCTTCACAATCACAGCTGTTCCCGAACCCAGTTCGCTTGCGTTAGTGGTTGTGGCAATGGCTGGATTCATGCTGCGGCGACATCGCTCTGCAGGACCTGTAAGTTTGACTGATGTGTGATCGAGGCATGCGGACAAGCGATTAGATTGAAACACAACCTTCCGATCAACCTTCACAATGCATGACGACGAGCTAGAAAAGAACAAGCCGACCAACGCGGATGAAACTACGGTATTTTCTGTGGGCAATCATGAGACCGCTCATTTCACTGATGAACTTGACGCGGATCAAACTATAGATTTTTCGTTGGATCCAGCAGCGGTAAACCAGCACCTGAACTCGCCGGTCACAGCCCCATCGGCTGGCGGCCAGTCAAAAACGGGTGCGACTACCATTCCAGGTTATCGAATTCTTGGCGAATTAGGCCACGGGGGGATGGGCGTCGTCTATCGCGCTAAGCAGATTCACGCCGATCGCATTGTCGCACTCAAGGTCATGCTGAATTTAGAGCATGCGGGACCAGAGGAACTAGCCAGGTTCCGTTTGGAAGCTCAGGCCTCGGCCCAGCTACAGCATCCCAATATTGTTCAAGTCTATGAAGTCGGCGAGCACAAACAATTGCCCTACTTCACGCTGGAGTACGTCAACGGTGGAACGTTAGCAGAAAAAATTACTAAGCAATTGCTCAGCCATCATGATACGGCCAGGTTGATGGTCGAAGCAACCAACGCTATGGCTTACGCGCATAGCAAAGAAATCATTCACCGCGACTTGAAGCCCGCCAACATTCTGCTTAACAAAGAAGGCTCGATCAAAATTGCCGATTTTGGTTTGGCTAGACGCACTGACGACCAGAGCCATATGACACGCGATGGCACGATTATTGGAACTCCCAGTTACATGGCTCCGGAGCAGGCGTCGGGTAGTGTGCATGAAATTGGTAGGCTGAGCGATGTATATTCGCTAGGTGCGATCCTCTATGAATTGCTGACTGGACGCCCGCCTTTCAAAGGAGCCACAGTCTGGGAAGTCATTAACCTGGTTAGGACAGCTGACCCCACTCCACCGTCGGACCTGCGCCCCGACACACCCAAAGACCTGGAGACTATTTGTATGAAGTGCCTGCAAAAGGCACCGGAGAAACGTTACACCAGCGCGACTAACTTGGCTGCGGATCTGCAACGTTACTTGAACGATGAACCAATTCTGGCGCGGCCAGTTAGCCAATGGGAGCGGCTGATACGACTTTGCCGACGCCATCCTCGCGAAGCTAGATTGATCGGTGTGGTCGCCAGCATTCTGTTACTCTCGGCTGTCGGTGCCAGTTGGGCTGCTTGGCATATCTCCAGCCAACGCGATCAAATTGCACAGGAAAAAGAGACGTCCGACGGACGGTTGGAGCTCTACCGCGATTCTGTCTCCAACTTCGTCAATAGAATGCCCCAACTTCTTGAGGGAGTTCCACTGGCCGAAGGAGCTCGCGAAAAACTGGGCGATCTCACTGAAGAACTACTATCCGATAGCGCGGCCAGAGATGTCGCCGACGTGGGTGTGTCCATGCTTTGGGGGCGCGAAGCCCTTGAGATTCGCGCTGGGGATCTGCTGTTAGATACAGCTTCGGCGCTGAAGCAGAGCGGAGCACCACAAGCTGACATCGAGCGTCCTCGGCAAGAAGCAGAAGTCCATTTTCGCCAGGCAAAGACCATTGCGCAAACCGTTCTAGACTCCCAACCTGAAGAAACGGACAAGGCCCTGGCAAATTTGGCATTGGCAATTTCACGACAGGCTACCGCGAGACTGATTGCCGATGATTGGGAGACCGCTGAAAAACTCTACTCCCAAGCAATTCAGTACCGTACCGAAGCAAAAGAAAACAACACAGGCAGTAATGTAGGCGGCACCGTAAACAACACCGCTATCCCCATCAGCCGCACGCCCAGAGCGCTGCGAGATGCAGAACTCGGACGTGAGCATTGTAACCTGGCTGCGTTTTACCTAGCACGAGCCAAAAGCGACCAGTCCCAGCCTGATGACGTGGACGCAGCCTTGCGCAATGTCAACGTGGCAATTCAGCTGTTGGAAGATTCGCTTGCCGATTTTTCATCGGACGATCGCTTGGCCAATATTCACCGCGATTTGGCCTTGGCGACCAACCTGTTATCCTCGATCGGAGTCGCGAAGAACGACCAGGCAATCGCCCGCGATGGTTTCGAGAAAACCGTCCGGTTGAACCAAGAACTCGTCGCCATGGAACCGTTGCGAATCGGCCACCAAAGAAACTTGATTGCAAGCGCAAACAGCTACGGCGACTTTCTGCTCGTGCAAACTCGCGATGCGACTGCTGCACGTAGTCAGTATGTCATCGCCATGCTGCAGTTGCGGCGACTGCTGTCCGACTCGAATTTTCAACAGCTCCAGGAGGATGGATTGGCCATGGGTTACTATCGCCTGGGATTGGTCGCCGTTGCACAAGGCAATCAAGCGCAATCTCAAAAGTACTTTTCCCGCTGCGTGTTGATTCGAGAGCTCGACTTGCAGCAGCGCCAGGATTCTGCGGCCGCCCAACAGAATCCAGACCTCCTGCTTCCGCAACGCATTTCGCTGATGCTAGCTCAAGCTCGTTGTGGTTCAACCGACTCCGCCATAGCTGAAGCTCGTCGTTTGGTGGCCAGGGCTGCGGATGCCCAACCGCTGCAGACTGGACTCAAAGCCACACAACTGCTGCAGTTCGCGGCTGCAGGCCTCGGAATTGTATCTGAGAAGTTGGCTAATGAAGCAGCGGAGGTCTTGCTGGAAGAAGCCATCCTGGCGATGGAGAAATCCATTGACCTGGGTTTCGATGATACAGACTACCTCACGACCGACCCAGATATGGCGCCCTTGCAAAAATCCAACCGCTTTTCTCAATTACTTGAACGCATTCGCACAAGCATTTAGTTCTTCACCAGGCACTTCGACCATTCGTTTGAGCATGCGCGTCTGCTTATGCGGTGCACTCCCTGGTCTGGATGACGTTTTGCGGCGTCGAATGCTGAAACGTGCGGTTTTGCCAAGTCCTACGCCAGCGTGGCGAAGCGAAGTGAAGGTTGCTGTTTTCGCCCTCTTCGATCGCAGCGATTGTCTATCAGAGGGGTTTCCAGGCTTCTCCTTCTATGGAAATTGTCGCAAGACTGCGTTGCGGTTTCCAGTCTGTAAAATATTCAAAAAGAAATTCAGCCCGACTGTAACAAAGGAGCGATTCGCGTGGGTAACTTGTGGAGGATCTTGTTTTGCTCGGACCAGAAACGCGACATTCACTGATAAGCAAGCTCACCGACGCTGCGGCCACGCAGGCTTGGGACGAGTTCGTGCAGTTGTACCAACCCGTTATTTATCGGGTTGCTCGAGGTAAAGGCTTGCAGCACGCCGACGCGGAGGATTTGACGCAGGAGGTATTTGCCACCGTTGGGCGAAAAGTTGGGGAGTTCGATTGCACGCGCGGTGGCTCGTTTCGTGGTTGGCTGCAGAAAATCACCCGGGATCTGGTGATTAACAAGTTGACACGTCGGCCAATCGCCATAGGAAGCGGTGATTCGGAAGCTCTGTTAGCAATGCAGCAGCACCCCGACCGCGAGCAGACTACGACGCTGCTGATCTTGGAGCATCGACGCGCTCTGCTGACTCGTGCGGCTGCAAAACTGCGCTCAACTTTCAGTTCGACTACATGGGACTGCTTTTGGCTAACCGCCGTCGACGGAATGTCCATCGCCGCTGTCGCACAACGACTAACCAAGTCCCCAGGAGCAGTTCGTGTGGCGCGCTGCCGAGTACTGACGAAACTAAAAAAGGAGATACAAAACGATGATAGCGCGTTTCTCGAATAAGCTACTGACACACTACGACCAAGCGACACTGTTGCAGTTCCTCGATCACCCGGAAGATCGCTGCGATAAAACGATCCAAAATCACGTTGAACAATGTGAGGAATGCCAGTCGGTGCTGGAACAATTAATCCAGGACGACCTAAACATCGACACGATTGGCGAACTACTACGAGAAACGGAGCATAGTTCGCAGGACTGCGTTCGAGTTGCTCATGAGGGCGAGTTACCAATTCCCGACTCGTACCTCGATCCACCTGCGCACCCAGGCTCGTTGGGTAAGTTTGATCGATACGAGATCCTTGATGTGCTAGGGCGCGGTGGCATGGGCGTGGTGCTCCGCGCGCACGATTCAGCACTAGATCGGTATTGTGCGGTGAAGGTTCTTGCGCCGGAGTTTGCTCACAGCACCGCTGCCAAGCAACGCTTCTCGCGCGAGGCGAAGAGTGCAGCCGCAGTGACGCATCCCAACATCATTACCATTCAAACGGTAGATGAACATCGCGGATTGCCATACTTGGTCATGGCCGTGGTCGCGGGTCAAAGTCTGCAACAAAAAGTCGAACAAGCGGGACCTCTGCCAATCCTTGATGTGGTTCGTATCGCGCTGCAGACTGCGCGTGGTCTCGAAGCCGCTCACGCGCAAGGACTTGTTCATCGGGATATCAAACCAGCAAATATCTTGCTAGAAAACTGCATCGAGCGCGTACAGATCACCGATTTTGGGCTAGCCCGCGCTATGGATGACGCCAGCATGACGCGGAGCGGGATAATTGCTGGAACTCCGCAATACATGTCACCGGAACAGGCCCGAGGTGATGACATGAACCACCGGAGCGACCTGTTTTCACTCGGTAGCGTCATCTATTTCATGCTCACGGGGCACTCTCCCTTTCGGGCTGAAACAACGATGGGAGTGCTAAACCGGATTTGCAACGATGTGCCACGCAGATTAATGACTATTCGTTCGGATGTGCCCGATTGGTTAGAAACCATCGTGATGATGCTGCTTGAAAAACAACAGGAGGGACGGTTTCAGTCTGCTGCGGAATGCGGAGAAGTACTGAATGCTTGGCTAGCGCATTTGACCTCCCCAGACTCTGTCCCTGCTCCGGTTCGGACAAACCATCCGCGACTGTTATTCTATGAACTCTGGATACAACGATATCGCGGTTGGACGACAGCGTTGGGATGCTTGGTCGTGTGTGCCGGGCTGGCCTTTTTTGCGTGGCAATCCCAAGTTGACGACGATGCCAAATCAACGATCACCGGTGTGGCGCATGCACCAAGTTCTCCGCTGCAGATTGCCACACAACCGCAGGTAAGCAAGTCCGCGTCGGATTTGCTGGTGGTCAATGAAGACTCGATTTACCAACTCAAGGATGATCACGTTCTGGAATGGATTCCATCGACGCGCACGCTTGAACGCCCACAAGGCTCTCACATAAATTCCCACGGTCACATCTATGTACAAGACAAGGATACCATCCGCCTAAGTTCGCAAGGGTCGGGTGAAAAAGAAGGTCTCTACAACATCCTCTTCAGATTATTGAGGGTCTTTCCTTGCGACTTGGTCGAAGTTCGGCAGGACGACATCTGGTGCTTATTGCTGGACGGTGACTATGTCGTACAAAACGATCCGCCACACGACCAACTGTTGGCTGATTTCAACCGAATTTTAGAGCAAGAGATGCAGCTCGGCTTCCGATTGGAGTTCATTGAGGAAGAACGCGATGTATGGCTCGTCACAGGCGCGTTCAAGCCAGCCCCCGCCGGCATCTCTTGGAGAAGGCCAGAGGACAAAGCGATCAAGCTTTATGGGAAAAGCGACACCGGTTCTGCCCTTTTCAATGCGGGCAATTTCACTGAGCTATTAAAGGCGTTCGGCTCGCGCACCAGGCGGCCGATCATTAATCGAATTGATGAAACACCCGCCGACTCCTTCGGTTGGCAAGAGTACCGTGACGAATGGAGCAAGTCGTTCTCCGCTCTGTTTCCCGATCCGAGGTATGAGAATTTCGATTTGGTGCGCGAGCACTTTGTCGAGCAAACCGGTTTGACTATTGAAAGCGGTCGAGAGTCAGTGCGACTGCTTCAGGTAGTTCCAATCGACAAATGATTTCGAGACGTTTGCTGTTTGTACCATCAAGGTCCTACGCAACATTGTTTCGTAGACTGGTTCAATCATGGTGAATTTCTTGCGACCATTTCGCTCTATAGAGTCCTGCACTGCAAGACTAAGCAGAAGGTCACGGAGCGGCGCTGGATAAAGCACACAGGCATTTCGCCCGCCATTAACGCACGTTGACCGAGAACTAAAACAATACCGCATCCCAAAAAAGTATGTTCAATGCATAAGGCCAATTGGAGCAATTACTAACGAGCCAATGCATGAGAGTACCTGCACGAACCCGGCCAAGGGGCTGATCGCGGTGTGGTTGATCGCACCAGTGGCGAGGGAATCGGTTTCTTGCTCCTACCGATGAAATCGGATGTGGTTTGATGAAAACGTCGGATTTGGGAGACCAAACACATAATGATGTCATTCAATCGACGTTACCTTTTCATCCTTACTCGCTAATCCAGTCGCATCAATTCCTGAGTTGAGTCTTGCATAATTTTCTGTACGCCTTTCTTATTTCGAGTTCTTCGGCCGGTCTCGATCGCTTCCATTCCGAAGATGATCAAATCCGTATTACCACCCGGGTGATCCAGGGTGAATTAATGGTTACCGTGGAAAATCGTACTCCTGCTCGTACTCCTGCTCGTACTCAGTGCAACGGTACTCGTACTCGATGTAAGCGTAATGCCATCGCTGAGATTTCAACCTTAAGCGAATTGGTGGGAACGAGCGAGTTCGAGTACCGCGCTGCTGAGTACGAGTACGAATTCAATGCATTGTCTTTTCTCAGTGACCTCTATGGTTGGTCCATCTCGCGTCAGCTTCGCTCGCATTTCGGATTCCGTAATTGGCATCACTCTGCAAGGCTGATAGTGCTAATCAACTTGTTTCATTCAATGAGCCAAGAAGGGGTCGCGAGAACCCACAGCGATTGATCCTGCCGGAGTGTGTCGCCCTTGTGTTGAAAAGTTTGCAATGAAGTCCACGCTGCGGTACGCTAAAGTCGTCCGTGCCCAGCGGCGGTACGGGAACCATCGGACTAACTCGAGACAGGCCCGGTCAATGACTTGGTTCGCATCACGACAGAACGCATCGGTGCCAACATCATGGGCAAGCGAATGTTTGACCAAGGTGAGCGAACGTGGCCGGAAGAGGCTCCTTTTCACACCCCGGTCTATGTGCTCACCAATGACAAACGTGAACCTTGGGTGCGTCCCGGAGGAACCACGTTTTACTTTATTAACGATGGGGCGGAGCGTGCTCTGGAGTTGGCTCGGGAATCCGCAGGCAGTCGTGATATTCGTATCGCAGGTGGAGCGGATGTGATCCAGCAGTACTTGAACCTGAATTCGGTCGATGAGTTGGAAATCGCGTTAGCACCCGTGCTGTTCGGTGGTGGTCGCCGTCTTTTCGAAAACCTACGGGAAACCGGGGCTCAATTTCGCATTGAAAAGGTACTCGACGGTCCAGCCGCCACGCACCTGAAGTATGTGCGTCAGTGACGCGGCAGAACAAACCGTTGGACGCGGAGCCGCGGATCAGGCGGTTGTGAATGGAAATGTTGCTTGCCGTGGCCCAGTCAACACTGTCTTTTGTCGATGTGAGTGTACTGCAACCCATGACGTCGCTAACTCGACATTTGATACTGATTGTGATTGCGACCGCATTTGGCACCCTCGCGTACATAGTTGGCCTGAGAATGATCTGGCACGAGGACATAACCGGCGAATTAGCTACTGTGGTATTCGCCTCCGCAACATCGCTCTGCATCGCATACCCGCTGGTCTACCTGCCATCGTTTCGGTTGCTCTCGCGTAGGCTACATGGTTCACGACCCTACATTTTGTTTCCATTGCTTGGGGTCGTCCTTGGCGTTGCGCCTGTCTTGATTGTTACTCTCCGCTGGGGAGGAAATCTTACCTCGATGCTTTCGCCCGAATCCCAACTATTCTACATTCTGTTTGGTGGCGTCGGTGTTGTTCTCGGCGGTGCATATCCACTCGTCGATCGGCGATATTGTGATCGGCAACGCATCGATGGTCACGCGTCACAAAGCACGACGAACCAAGCGTTGAACGCGAGCGGGCGATCACGCCGAATTTAAAGTCATAGTCCAACGCGCCCGCCGCGTTAACGTCATCTTTATACGGCAGATGCATATATGACATTGGAAACCCAGCACCGAACGAAGTGGCCATACTTTGTCGTCTTCATCACGCTCGTATTGCTCTGTGTGCTATGGGTATGCTTCGCGGCCGGGCGTGTCCTGATGGGACATGCACCTTGGGGGCCACGAGTCGGTGGCAAATTGCCCAATGGCACCGAAGTCTATTTTCAAGCACGCCCAGCCGGTTTCGAAACTGACGACCGATTGACCGTGATCGCTCCGAATAAGGCGCCAATACACTATTGTGTTGATCAAGTGCACGGCGGTTTCGAACACGTGGTCCTGAAGTTCAATAACACCGGAAGCCAGCTTTGGGTTGAGTCCGATGGAAAGGTTGGTGCATCCATTGATCTAACGATTAATGATTTCCGCGCCGAGTCCGAAACGCAACACAATTGGGCAGCATACGGGACCGGAACAACGCTCGACTCCGGGAATACAAGCACTATCTCTTCATTTCTCAGCCCGTGGTAGCTGAGAATGTCATCGAACACGCGGAAAGCCGTATAACACATTAAGGACAAGATGTTGCGTCAGTGGCTAGAGGCTGACAGAGGCGAGTCGGCAGGCAGTTCGAGAATTCAAGAAATGGTCGTACGAACGATGTCACTGTCGTGAGGGTCGGGCTCGCTACGACTACTTCGTGAAGCCGTCCCAACTTCGACGAATGCGAAAAGAAAACGCAAAGATAGTGGCTAGAATGAAATCACGCCAATAACAAACACGTCCACCGAAGCACGCGAACGGACGTTTCCTCAATGGTTGACATTACCGCGCGTGCTCGGTGACGTCTAGCGTTTAACGTAAATGTTCGTCGATCGGAGTCGTTCAGATGACACACAATCGTAACGGCCTTACGTTGACCGAGTCAATTGTCGTCATCACTATCATCGGTCTGCTAGCTTCGATCTTAATCTCTGCGGTTCGGACAGCGCGTGAGGCTGCACGTAGGTTGGAGTGCCAAAACAAGCTAAGGCAGATTGGCATGGCGTTGCAGAATCACGAGTCAACGTTTCAAAAACTGCCTTCATTATATAACGGCACAATTCTAAAGCATCCTCGGCACGCCCTAGATGAGTTTCATTTCCATTCTTGGCGTACCGCGATACTGCCACAACTCGAACTGAACGCTCTCTATCAAAGCATCGACCTTGGGTTGCGAGCAACCGATATTGCAAATCAAGAGGGAATCACGACCGAAGTCCCGGTTTTTCTTTGCCCGTCCACTGGTAGTCAAACTGTGACGCTACCAGATGTATATGACTTTGAGGGAGCAAGAGTTGGCTATGCGTCTCGAAGCGACTATGAGGCATTGCTTGGAGTACATTTCCCAGAACCTTCGATGACCAGTAGTGCTGACCTGCGCGGCATAAAATTCGGTGCCTGGGGCGAACCAAAGTATGACTCAGAAGGTTGGTCTCAATCCTATCGAAAAGCAACGCTAAACGCGGTGACTGACGGTCTTTCAAACACGTTGCTTGTCGGTGAGCGTGCCGGACGCCCGGACTGGTATCGAAGAGGAAAGCCAGTGTTCGTATACCCAAGAATGGATGACCCACCTTTTGGCAATAATGCCCAACAAGCTGCCTGGGGAATTTCGACAAATATTTGGTGGCTTCTCTACTACTCGTATAGGCCGATAAATGACACTAACTCTAGTGGTATCTTTAGCTTTCACCCTGGCGGAGCGAATGTGGCTTTCGGGGACGGATCCGCTAGATTTATGTCCGAGAATACAGATCAAGAAATTGTTATTGCTCTAATCACTCGATCCGAGGGTGATGTTGGAATACTTGATTCGAATTGACGCACACGGATTGCCAGCGAAACTTGGAATAGCGAATGGTAGACGTATCGAGGAACCAAGAAATGAACGCGAGTTGCGGATCGCGTGTTTCCTCATGTTAAAGTCACTTGGCCGCAACCGCGTGATTTCAGACGTTCGTCGATAAGACAATGCAGAAACCTGTCATCGAAATTGATGGTCTGTCGTTTGACTCGCTTGCAGGGTTCTTTGACGCTTTCGGTAGCGCTGTACTTGGAAGTACTGACTACGGTCGGAATCTCGACGCTTTCAATGACGTCCTTCGAGGCGGGTTTGGTTCGCCCGATGGCGGGTTTATCCTACGATGGAAACACTCGGAGGTCTCTCGGAACAGGCTTGGCTACGATCAGACAGTTCGATTCCTGGAGCGCAAACTTACCACCTGCCATCCGTCAAATACAGCATCTGTTCTCGAAGATTTGAAACTTGCTCGCGATCGCGGTGGCGAAACTCTCTTTGACATCATTTGTGGCATTCTCCATAGTCACGGTCTCGGTGGCGAAGAAGCTGAGGATGGCATCCTCCTCGAACTTGCGTAAAAATCGACGAACCAAGCCGTCCACCCGAGCACGCGATCGGGCTTTTTTCACATGGTGGACTTAATCGCGCGTGCCGGGTTCTGTCCACGGTTCGGCGTCGAATTCAATCACCCACAATCGGTAAGTGGCCTACGAAAAGTTCTATGACTTGCTCAACTTTGGTCCGCGCCGGATGTTTACTTGCCGTTTTGCTGGCCGTCATCATCGCCGCTGCCTCTGGACATGCCCCGAGCTCATCCAGCATGCAACCGAAAATCCGTAACGGCGATGATTCGAACGAATCTGTTGCCGAAGGCGAGATAGTTACAGAACTCGATATAGCGATTTGGCATGTTCTCCAAGCCAGGAACAAAGACTATTGGTTCGGAAGTCATAATCGAGGCGTGTTTGTCCAAATCAATCCGTTCTAGCCCAAAATCAATCACCCAACCAAACGTCAAATCTACCATCGAACGACCGACCCCTTTCCACTTCTTCTTCACTTGGAAAGGACTCTGCAATGCAGGTCGAAATATGGTCGCTTGACCGTATCAAGCCTTACGAGAACAACCCACGCATCAATGACGACGCCGATGAGGCTGTCAACTTCTCGATCAACGTGTTCGGTTTCCGCCAACCGATCGTCGTCGACATCGCTGGCGTCGTCCTCATTGGACATACACGGTTCACCACCCTGCGGATGCATGGTTCGCAGGAGCCATGGAGCTACAATACTGGCGGCCTGGAGAGGTCGAACCGTTGGAGTAGTCCGGTAAACTTGAACCACCATCATTTGCACCAGAAACGAGAGAAATTGAAACCAAGAACCATCACCACCGTCCTCGCGCTTGCCGCAGTCGCCCTTCCCTCTCTCTCGCCTGCCGCCGATATCACCCCCGCCCGCGCCAACGCCAAGGAAGCCTATATATATGGCTATCCCATGGTGGACAGCTACCGCATCGCATATGGCTACTTCGTCGACAAGACCGACCCCGAATACAAGGGGCCGGCAAATGAAATACACAATACGCCGCGCGTCTACACCCCGGCGGACAAGGCCATCCAAACGCCCAATTCCGACACACCGTATTCCTGGCTGTTCATGGATCTGCGCACCGAGCCCATCGTGCTGACCATGCCCGTCATCGAGAAGAGCCGCTACTTCAGCATCCAGCTCACCGATCTCTACACTTTCAACTGGGACTACCTCGGCAGCCGCACCTCCGGCAATGACGGCGGCGCCTTCATGATCACCGGCTCCGGATGGAAAGGCGAGAAGCCCCCGGGCATCGTGAAGGCGAAATAATCACCTCATCGCTCTTGAAACTCACGTGCTTGAAACACACGTGCTTGAAACTCACGTGCTTGAAACTCACGTGCTTGAAACACACGTGCCGACCCTCCATCGGTCGGCATGAGCATTAAAAACCGAATTCATCCCCTCCCACCCATGAAATTCCAAAGTATCATCCACCCTTCCGCACTGATCGCTTGCCTCAAAGTCGGAACACGCATAGATCGCGAGCAATCGATGCAGGAAGAAGTCGACAGCGTGTCCAAGAAGCCAAGTTAGATGCCCTTAGCATGGCCTTGGCTTCGTCGTCACACAGAACGACAGTAATCCTCCGAATTCGGCCACCGGTGCATCGAAGCGAGCCCCACTAACTCGCTGCGGCTTGCTTCACCTTCCCACATTGCGGGTCGTCTTCGAGCGTGGGAGCGGTCCTACTGAAGCAGGTTTGAGGTGGTGCCGGTTTCGGGGGCCACCGGGAAGCTTGAAATTTGTTAAAACAAGTTTTTATAAACTCGGAGAGCAAGGATGCCCAAGAAGACTACTCAACGTCGAGTTTATGACGATCAGTTCAGGCAACAAGCCGTACA
>JBGTBJ010000040.1:0-8037 GCA_041749395.1 Pirellulaceae bacterium | reverse complement strand
CCATTCGCTCCGCTGCGCTGCGCCGGGGCGAGCGACCGACAAGCGGCTCCGACGAAGGCACCTAAGGACGGGACTTACTATGTAACCAAAGAAAATTCAAAAACGCGGGTCTCGCCACTTGCAAACCTCGGACTTCATAGTCGGACTTCATAGTAGTCGTAATCCGGCGGCCGCGAATGATCTGGTGTTCAATCAACGTCTTTTCGGCAGCGCGGGTTCACGGAATTGTTACGTCTCTTACGGTTTACGTGAACATCGGGTCGATTCTGTCGTACACGATATCGCCACTGCGTGCCCTGCGGATTGAGGCATCTTCGTATTCCGGATCTTTCCGCTCTAGTTCCGGTGCATCATGGTTCATGCACCATTGAACGTTGTCGAGTTGGAGTCCGCGCCGCTTGAGATCTAGCCGCAGCTTTTTCGTCGCCTGATTCTCGTCGTCCGCGTTTACGTAGCAGTAGCAGTAACGTCCATCGGTGACGTCTGGATCAAACGTCCTGTCGGGTAGCGGTGTTACATCGACAAAGAGCGAGAATACGTAGGGGGGCATGGCAAGTGGCAGCTTTCAGTGACGTAACGCTAGACATCACGGGGGACGGACGAAGGACTTTCCATTTCAAAAAACCGCGCAAGCGGTCCTCTCGTGCATGTTATGGTTCGTCGGCTTTTTCATTAGGTAGGACCACGTTAGTAGTTGGAAGTTCTTCACGTCCGGTGTATGACCTGCCGGGCAGGAATCTTCTCGCAGGCGCGGTATACGCATCCATATCCAGCGGTGGATCAATGCGGAAAATCAATTGTGTGAGCCATCCTGATCGACAACAAAGAAATGTACCCGCAATCAACCATACCGCACCAGACGACCAGCCGAGATCCTCATCGGGGTCGAACACAGAGTACGTATGATCAAACCGGCCTGCAAGAAACGCCCAAGCGAATGCGGCTGCGGCATGGAAAAATAGCCAAAGCCCAAGGAGTTTACATGCAACGTTGAAGAGCGAGCGTTCGGACATTTGTGAACAATAAACGGGGTACGGTTGGTTGCGCTTCTCTTGGGCAGAATCCAAACGCAATGCGGGCGCAAAATTCAGAGAAAACGCTTGTCCGACGAACGACGGCCGTAACCGAGCGGCGACGAAAACTTTTCAAGTGCAAAAACGCCCAACTTCGCCGCTTCGCGAGTAGGCCGAGGTCTTTCGGATTTAGGATACGCTTTGTATTCCCTGTTTGCCACTCGTTTCCAATTCTGTGGTGTCACTATATTTGATCCGTGTCCAATTGACCGTCGGCCCCTCCCAGAACCGGCCCACTACGAGAATCTCTCGGCCGCCTTTAACGCATCAGGCTCCCCACCAACACCTACACGCCAAGGCATGCTGCGAATCCGATGAGAGTGATCCATGACCCGACACTGAGTTCGGAGGGTCTCCCGATGGTCCGCGTAGTGGCTCGGATGCCTTCCCTGCACCGGCATTACCCGGCTTCGATGCACTCAATTGGTCTTTGAGCTTCAACGGTACTATGCATCCTTCGGACTCCCTGAGAGCCATTTGCCTCCGCCTCTTCTTCAGATTCTCGATACCGGGCCTGTGGCTAGCAGCTACCCAGGCGGGAGTCACACCCGCTCGTCTTCAAACTATTTCCAGTCCGCACGTTCATTTCATGGTTCGTCACCATTCTATGCGAGTTCCAGTTCGACGCCATCCTCTGATTCGTCACCGCTAGCCAAGTCGTCACGTACGTGATCGATGTTCGATGGGTGGCATGTCGATAGTTTACGCTCAACGAAGCGAACGGTTTCATTCCAGCCGAGAGTGTCGCGGGACACGTCGGAGTTCTTCCATCGAAGCACAAAGCCACCGTCAGGAGAGCCGAATCCACCACGAAGCACGTCGTTGAACGCGTCGAGATTCCGTTCGTACTCAGTATTGCTAAGCACAGCAGATCCAAAGGCGTCAAAGAAACCGTCCAGTGAATCGAATGAGCGTCCATCTATTTCGAATACTGGCTTGTGCATGCTTCAGTGACGTAATGGTAGGGTTCAGCGGGCGAGCGCGAGCGATTTTCCATTTCAAAACCGGCTGGCTCGCCCGCACCGTTACAACCGATGGTTCGTCGTATTCGGCGGTTACCGTCTGGTTCGGATGTAGACCCAAACAGCGTACTTTCCCCCACAATACCCGCAAGCAGTTGCGATAAGTAAATGACCGAGAGGCATCAACGATCTTGCCGTATCCGCTCGTTTGAGAATGATGTCGCCGCGAATTCCGTATGGTGGTTGAATCAGCGATTGCAGAAACTTGGATGTTGGCAATTCGCCCTGGGATTGCAAGTACTCGTGGTCGCCAATGTAGACAGTTGAGGCGAGGTAGAGGCAGACCGAAATCACGAATCCGATGGCGAATAATCGATCGCGCGGGCCTGCAACCGCGGCACGAATGACCATCGCAACGAAAGCGATCGAAATCACGCAAATCATGGGCAAGGCCATTCGTTTATGCGAAGCGAGTGATCCGATAGCGACAGCAATAAAGCCGATAACAAAGAGAATTTCTCTAATCGACAGCCGGAACGATTGCTGTCCGACATCAGAACACATTTGACGGGTGACCTTTCATATCGACGAACGTTTGCGATCAGCCGGTTCGAGGAGTTAATTTCTTAGTAAGCGCGACATGACCGAGAACTCGGTTGAATCGCCTTGTTAGGCTATTCTACTTTAGAGATCTTCCAGCCAAGATGGCGGCCTATCGCTTCCGAGGTCTTGTACCCAGCTGGCGGTCGCTCAAGATGATCGCCATTTAATCGGTAGGCAAAGCCTCCCGTGCCGAAACCTTCTTCACCTGGTTTCCATCTCTCCAAGAATCGTCGTGCTTCAGGCGGGAAAAGCCCTTGATCATCCTTTAGTCGGTAAAATCCGTCTTCGGCGACGCAATAGTGGTACGTCTCATCGCATCCAATCAATAAAAAGAAATGTTGCTGCACGGCTTCCTTGAATTCAGAGGAGGAAACCACTGTTGCATGTTCGAGATCGCTTCCGCCAGAAATCTTTTGCTGGCACCCAGTTGATATCGCAATGATTGATACAACGATTGCGACTTTCAATACGTTTGTCATTGATGCTCACTCGGCAGAAATTATCGCGGAAGCGTAACATGATCGATGACCTTGCCCGAGGAGACAAGATAGGCCGCAAGTAAGCCGATTATCGAGGGCTAAGGTGAATCGAATAACACCATGCGTTGTTACCCGCACGGAACTTTCTACGACAAGGACCGCTCTTCGAGCACCGACCAAAATCTATCGCATTCCAATTCGGGTTTCAACCAAATTCACTCGTACAGCTATTTGGTACGACGCATCTTGCCAACAAAGACTGGGACATGCATGGGCACCGATTGAGCGCTCGAAAGTCCAACCACGAATGACACGAATGGGAGAGAAACTCCATTCACGCAAAACACACATTCAACTATTTCAGTCAATTGATGCAGCCCTTCCGCCTGCATACGACGAGCACTCACATTCGTGTGATTCGTGTGATTCGTGGTTCACTCTCCCACGACCGCCCGGATCCCAGTGCAACCAACCATTGCGTCAACGGGGTCAGGCTTATTTCTACAGTTTCGCACAACAAAGAGGCCTGACCCCTTCGCCGTTCCCTCGTGCTCGTGCTCAGTGAAACGGTGCTCGTGCTCGAATCGATTCGCTGCTCTCGTCGGGCGAGCGGTAATCCCCTGGGGGACGAAAAATCGAATGGGCTGTTGTGCTTGGGGGTGGCCGGTTCGAGCACGAGCACGAGGAAGGGTACTGTCTATCTTATTTTTTTGCTGCTGGAAAATCCGACTTTTTGGATTGACCTTTTCTAGCGACTGAGAACTTTCGATTGCATACGACTCGAATCCTCGTCGAGTGTGACGATGCTGAGATCACCGTTTTTGACCTCATTGGCCGCCCAACTGACATAGGCTTGAACCAGCTCGACGAAGACATACCAGGCTTTTCGGGCCTTGTAGTACCAGGGTTTCTTTACGTCACCATCTCCAGAGCAAAACAACTTTTGCCCTAGATTAATCACGCCCTGGACGCGTTAGGTCACTAGGCAAATTTTTCGGATGATACCATTTTGATACCAAATTCGCTTTTGAGCGGTTCGCGAACTCAGCATGGCATCACAAAAAACCCCTCATTTCCGCACTCAAATCAATCGGGGCAACAGGACACCAGTTGAACTTTTCTCGATTGGAGTTCGGGCTTGGGAGTCCACTTTCCTGACTCTTTTAAGAATCTAGAATGGCGAACGACCATAAGCCTTTCCCTTGTAAAGGCTGCAACTTTTACTAACCACGAATCAAGCGTAGCAGTTCTTGCAGCTTTCCGATGTCAGCCTCAAGAATCTTGACAGCGCAGTCGGCGCAATAGTGGACATGGGATCGATCTTCGTAGACCTTTAGTCTTAGCTCCCCCGATGTAAGGCGGTGCTTTTGGTTGGCTTGGCAGTTGTGGGCCTTCAGAACCTGATCGATTTCCGATCGTTGGATAAGTGATCTTCTAGCCACTGAACACCTCCTTCTCAGCGGCTGCCACAAGCTCTGCGAAGCGAGCTTCAATCATTTCGAGTTCCGTTCTGTTGAACTCGTGGCGTTCACCTGCTCCCTTCTCCACTGCGGCGTTCACTTGCTTGTCGACCGAGGCCTTCACGATGACGAAGTTCGTCTTATTCAAATGCTTCGTGTCAAGATCCTTTCCTACAGGGTTCAATTTCCTCTGATTGAGGATTCGCCCAACCTCTGTCTTAATCCGGTCATCGAGAGCCTTGCGAGCGGCCTGCCGTTCGTTTGCTTTCGTCGTTGGAACCGGTTGATGCAACATTGCTCGGCGCACATCGTCGGGCGAGTAACCACGAGCTTGAAGCGTGGCAATGGCCCTCATCGCCTCGTCATCGTCGAGCAACGGAATCTCCTCAAGGACCACCTCGGTCTGGCCGCGAACTTCAACAGTATTGGGCCCGCGAGGTATTGGATCGACAGCGATTTCGTTGGAGTCGCGGAAATCCAGCCCCTCCATCGGAAGTAACTGATCGAAGAACTGCTGGTCCGCCTCACTGTACTCTTGAAAGTCTTCCCATCGACTAGCGATGTTAGCACCAGCATGAAATACAACCGTTCCCTGATTCAGCGGATCACTCGGACTGTTCTGCTTAATAACTCTCATAATTCGCCCTACAAACTGAACGAATGGGAGAGATTCGCAAAGATGCTAAATACGGCGGCAACGGAGAGGTACGGATTGAGGTGGTGCCGGTTTCGGGGGCCACCGAGAAGCTTGCGGACCTGAACAATCACGTCAAGTTCATGAGCCTCGAGCCTCTTCATCACCGCATCGTTAGCTGCACTATCTTCCCTACTGTGAACGAAATCGACTTTGCGGCCGCGCGCTCGGTATGCTTTGACAATTTGGTGGCAGTGTTCGAAATTGAGAGCAGAAGCGATGATCTTGTGCCGTTGGTCGCCTGTATCGGCGCGGATACGATCAAGTTCGCGAATTGACGCATCAACGATCGTGATAAGCGTTTCGTTTGAGGTGACGATACTCCGGCGGAAATCGGCGTCCTGCTCGCCAAGCCGTCGCACCTCATCCAGCTGGACCTCGACTTCTTGATCGTTTTCACGACGCACATTTGAGGGTTCGAGGGTTAAGTACGAGAGCCTTGAGACGTTTGACGTAACCTTCTTGAATAGCACGGAAGATGGGGTAAGAATACAATACACGACCGACCATCCGCTGGCCGTCTGCTCGAAGGGGAGTGGCACTGAAATTTACGATGCGCGCCGAGGAGAATTTTGCTTTGAGGTTTGAATAAGTCTCGGCGACACTGTGATGTCCTTCATCAAAAAGAATTAGATCGAAGAAGTCATCTGGAAGTGTAGTAAGCCAACGATTTTCTTGCCCCTGCAGTTGCTGAATATTTGTGATAACAACGTGACCTTCGTCTAGGTCTCCACGGTTGACAGTAGTTCCTCTGATCTCTACGGGCTCTGGGTATGGTACACCTTGGAGCACACCGCATTTGATGTAGAACATAGTAGCTCCTGTTGGATCGAAGTCCCTGTAGAGTTGCTCGGCGATTTTCAGGCCGGGAGAAACGACAAGCGACCGATTGGAGCGAAAAGCAAATGGCGCAAGAGTAATGCACCCAGACTTTCCACATCCTACAGGGAGCACGACTCCCACCTACCGCTCGGCAATTGGATTCTCAGCAAATTCGGTCAAAGCAGAATACGCTTCTTTTTGTGGCGTACGAATAAGCTGGTTTTCCGCAATGTTCGGGACTCTATTTCTGAATGGACTATTTTCGGGCACTTTGTGGCTCCAAATAGGCTGGCCTTTTGGGGGTAGGCCCTGTGAACTAGTAACTGAGGCTGTTGTTTTGTTAGGTACCACAACGCTGGAATTCACCCGTCCCGGGCAGCTCCAGAGATTATTCGACATCCCCAATCGTGCAGCAATTCCCAAGACTTAACACTCGTTTTGAGTACAACCCCAGACTCTCATGTTATCATTGTTGGATAATCGAACATAATTGTCAAATCATTGCATAAAAGTGTCGACCGGAGGATAATGGTTGTGGTAGGGGATGTCTCTCCTTTCCAGCCGCAATGAGGACAAGAACTATGAACAACGAACAAATCGCCTTGGCATCTAAGCTCAAAACCGCTCGCGTAAACGCGAATCTAACCCAGGACCAAGTTGCTCAAAGCCTTTCTTTACAGCGGACTGCGGTCGTGCAAATCGAGGCCGGAAACCGTGCCGTGAACACTTTGGAACTGAGTCGAATGGCTCAGCTTTACGGCTGCCCGATATCGAGTTTCTTTTCGACCACTGAGACGAAGGACGAGGAAGACGCCTTAGTCGCGCTTTTTCGAGCAGCCCAAGTTGAGGGGCAAGACTCTCCTTGGCAGACCGAGGTCTCTCGATACCTTGGCATCTGTCGTGCGGGAGTCGAGCTTGATCGATTACTTGAGCGACCTCAGCACGTGGGGCCACCTTCCTACGAAATGCCTCAACCAATAAACGTGATGGACGCCGTCGATCAGGGCGAACGCGTAGCAGAACAAGAGCGTCGGCGTTTGAGTTTGGGTCACAATCCGATAGCCGATATGGCTGACCTAATTAACGGTCAAAATATTTGGGCATCTGGTGCAGTTCTACCGGACGAGATGTCTGGCTTTTTCCTTCATCACACTTCTATCGGATTGTTTATCCTCGTAAACTACAGTCATCCTCGCGCTCGAAAGCGGTTTTCCTACGCTCACGAATACGCGCATGCGTTGCTCGACCGCCAGCATACTGCCGCTGTATCGATCGAGGCTGATCGAAAGAAGCTCACTGAGGTTCGTGCAAATGCGTTCGCAGCATCGCTACTGCTTCCCCGCACTGGCGTTTGGGCGTTTCTCTCCGCTCGATTTAAGGCAGGTCCAAGTGTAGTGGAACAGACGGTCTATGACCCAATGGCGGAAGTAGTTGGTGGAGAAATAAAAGCGTCTCGTCGAGCAATTCCGTTCTCGCAAGTGCTCACCTTTGAAGATGTCGCAGCTCTAGCCCATCATTTTGGAGTCAGTTATCAGGCTGCTCTTTTCAGAATGAAAAGCCTTTCGATAGTTAGCGCAACCGAGTTTGCAGATTTACGAGACAAGGAAGATTTGGGATTGCGATTTCTGGACCTATTGCAACTTCGGTTAGACTTATACGGAAAAGAGACTCGCCCACCAGACCGGGAACTCGTTAGTCAAGTCGTTCACTTGGCGTTGGAAGCGTTTCGACGGGAGGAAATCTCCAGCGGAAAAATGCGTGACCTAAGTAAACTCTTAAGGGTACCGTCGAAAGAACTGCTTCACTTAGCGGAAGCTACGTAGAGATCCATCGCCAAGGAAGGACATCGATGGAAACTACCATCGTTATTACAGATGCAAGTGTACTGATCAATTTCCTAGTGCTTGACCGGGTAGGCCTTTTGTCGCGGCTAACATCGGTTCA
>JBGTBJ010000039.1:0-28967 GCA_041749395.1 Pirellulaceae bacterium | reverse complement strand
GCCTTTCGCTCCGCGAAAGTAGCGTTTGAAGAAATGTGGTGAAGTGATGTGGGGATACAGACGCTACTTTCGCGGAGCGAAAGGCGACTATCGGCGACTATTGGCGACTATTTGGGCATTGATTGGATCCAGTCGCGGATCAATTTGGTGCCATGTTGATCCACCACTTCGGAAGCCAATGGCGGCATTTGGCCTTTGCCACGTAAGCTGAGGCGATGCATTATCACCGATTGATCAGGGTGGCCGGGTGAGATGACTCTCGCATCGGCGATACCGAAGCGATCATGTTGTGGATCGGAGTCGATCATCATCAGCCGCTCGCTGGGTGTGCCGAAGACCATCTCCATACGTGAATTTCCACCGCCCGCATTGGTGTGGCAATGCGCGCAATTGGCGGCCAAATAAGCAAGGGCGCGAGCTGGTAACGCGACCGTTTCATCACTGGGGTTCGGCATTTTCGGTAGAGTTTCAGGAGGTGCGTCCAATTTCAACCAGCCGAAATGTTGAAACGCATCTAATTCGTTCACTGCAGTAGTGCCATAATCATGAAGTCGATTCATTTGCGGAGTGCTCAGACCTAGCACATAGTTGGCTGCTCGAGTGTGACAAACGGTACATTCAATTCGGCTAGGAAAATTCCAAACTTGTTGTCGCGTGACGTCGGGAGTTTGAGGGTCGTGAACGGTGAGTAACGTGGATGTGCCGGCCGCGTCGACAAGCTCTGCATCGGTTTGATCGTCATTCCAGCGATACGAATATCCGAACCACTCATTGCCAATTTTCACCATGAGGCGTGTCTCCACTCGACGATGGGAAACCTGATCACCCGTGGCGATGGGCAAGGTAAATGTTTTGACGAGTACCGAATGCTCGGGAAAATTCCATCCCAGTGTTCCGTTAAGAGCAATTTGACTACCGGCGGGGATTGCCATGGCCCGCGTTTTCTCTGCACCATCGGACCAAAGCGGCGACTGGACCGAGTAGGGGAGAAAGGTGCTGGCGAGTTGCCCAGAACTGATATCCGAATAGATTTGCGTTTCGCTAAGGCGACGAGGAAAGGCGTTCGTTGATACCGCAGGAGCCTGAGGTGTGAGGTAGTAGAGACCACCTTGGTGATCGACTATTAAAATCTCGCCGTGAGAGTCCAGACCGAAACCGCTGATCAGGAGAGACGAACGGGCCAAGTGCGATTTCCAAACCACTTCGGTGCCATCGTGGCGCACTCCCCAAATATTGCCCGTCGCGTAATCACCATAAATGTAAGCCCCTTGCAGTTCGGGGAAGCGTGCTCCGTGATAAACAACACCGCCCGTTAGCGAACGTGCTTCGGAATGAGGGTGTTCCACCGTAGGAGGAACGATGGGCGTGGGGCCCTGTTGACGATTGGGTTGAAAGGGATGCGATCCCTCCATGATGCTCCAGCCATAGTTTTCACCACGTCGCGCCAGATGTGCAGTTTCCCAAAGATCTTGTCCATTGTTGCCGATCCAGAGTTGGTCGCTGGCCAAGTCATAGGTGATACGCCAGGGGTTTCGCAGTCCATAAGCCCATATTTCTGGCCGGGCACCAGGAGTTTGCAGAAAAGGGTTGTCCTCAGGGACACGGTAGGGGCTGTCGTCCTGCGATCCGGAGACATCAATACGAAGTAGAGAACCATTGAGTGAACTGAGGTCCTGTCCTGTAAGGTTCCCATCGGAATCGGACGTGCCATCTCCCGCCGAAACGTACAGCATGCCGTCATTGCCAAACGCGAGATCGCCACCGTTGTGTCCATCGGAAGGCCATTGAATGATTGTAGTGACAGAGTTTGGATCGATTGTATAGCCATGCTGAGGGTCGACTGTTGCGCGGAGTACCTTCGTCGCTTTGCCAGGCAACTCTTCACAGTCACCATTGCAGCCAATGTAGATGAAATGATTTTCTGCAAAGTCTGGATCGAATGCCACGCCATACAAAATCTCTGGGCGTTCCAGCATCAGTTCTAATTGTTGAACGTCTTGATTATCTGCGAAGCGGTAGATGCGACCGGGGCCACCGTAATCGCCATCATGCGTGATCAACCAGAGCGATTCCGTATTTGGGATTTTTCCTACAGCGAGCGCTTTGCCCATTTTCAATTGGGGAAAAGCAAGTTGAACTTGATAAGGAGGTGGTGCTTCGGGAAAGCCTCGCAAAGATTGATTATCAAATGGTGCAGGTTGTCGGGCATGAAGTTCCACCGGCTGGGTAGAGAAAGTGACCATCGGAAAAACTTCGGGGATGTGAGAATCCCAAATGCCATGTTGGCTCCAAGCCCAGCCGCCCGAATCGGGTGTAGGCGAATCGGGTGTAGGCGAATCGGCCAACTGCGTGTCGAACTTGTTTTTGTTGAAACGCGAGAAGTCCATCCGCCAGAGGTCGCCGTTGCTAGGTGGAATAGAGCGTGCGTCACCGGTTGCCGGAACACGGAAGCCAGACCATGGAATGGCTAGTTCGACCGACCAACCTTGATCCACATCGGAATCGTCGTTGAGCGTGCCATCGATGGAGACGGCTGATTGGAGTTGCGGAAAGTCCCATTGCAAATAGGCCCACCGAAGACCTCGGGGGTGATTGGTTAGACCAACGCCGTTGAATTCCTGGAACACAGTTTCGGCGCGGGCCTGATCGAGTGCCGGGATTTTGTGCAGGCCGCTATCGACAAATCGATCTTGCCAAGCGAACAGTCCTTCGTAAATGGTGCCCAACGCGTTGATTTCAAATTCGTAATAGGCATCGTTAAGGGCAATGAAGCACTCGACATCATTTTCCGTGTAGATGAAAGAATCTCTCTCCGTCAAACGGGCCTGGACATTGGGTTCTTGCACGAAGTAACCGACATAGAGGAAATCGTCGTCCCAAAGGACGGCTGCATGGGTATCGTACTTGGTGGGTTGGCCGGAAATGAGATCGACGAAACGGGGTGAACGGGGGGCACTTTGCCACGCGACTTCGTCCAGTTTTCCGTCGATTTTAAGAGGCCGAGTTGTGCGAAAGGCAGTGTACTTGGCAACTGTTTCTAGCGGGACCGGCGGAAAAGGAGTCTCACATTTCGAGCGCTGAGCCAGGAAGAGGAATTGCGTTGTGAGGCAGATGGCGAGCGTCCAAGATCGAAGTCCCGTCGGTCGAAAAGCCATTGTCATGAATTTGCTCGCGGAAAAGGCTAGGCACGGTACATCGTCATTAACGGTACATCGTCATTAATCGAGGCACCACCGTACGTTGTCCGGGGGGCTGGACTAATTAGCATACTCTTTGTGAAAGTCTGTTCAAAGAAATCTGTTGGAGTAAGCTGAACGTCGGATACTCCTATGTTTTACCCGAGAGGCTAGCTCCGTGAACTGTCGAAGATACCGTGTTATTTGTTTGGCGATTGCCGTTGGTGGAATTTCTGTTGGCAATTCCCAATGGGGACCGGGCTTGTTGGCCCAGGGAGATAATGCATCAGAAAAAGGGGGGGGCGAAAAACAGGACGATAAGGGTGAGAGCAAGCCCGTCACGAAGAGCTATACAGTTCGCACAGTGACCTCGGAAGGAATGGTCGCAATCGAAGGTCAGGATATTGCCTACACGGTTGAAACGGGGACTTTGACACAAACCGATGATAAAGGGAAGGAAAAAGCCGAAGTCTTCTTTTGTGCCTATCGACGGCCTGGAATGGAGGATCGTCAGCGGCCCGTTACGTTTGCATTTAACGGCGGCCCAGGCAGCAGTAGCGTGTGGTTGCACTTGGGCATGTTGGGACCAAAGCGAGTGGTCTTTCCAGAAGATGCGTCGCCCCTAGCGCCTCCCTATCATTACGAAGACAATCCACTATCGCTGTTGGACGTCACCGACCTTGTCTTCATTGACCCCGTCAGCACCGGATTCAGTCGTCCTGCAGGGGAAGAGCCGAAATCCCAGTTTCATGGATACCAAGAAGACGTTAGCAGTGTCGCGCAGTTTATCCATGATTGGACAAGCCAATACGGTCGATGGGAGAGTCCAAAGTTTTTGTTGGGCGAGAGCTATGGTGGAATTCGCGCTGCTGGCTTGGCTGGTTATTTGCAATCGCGATACAACTTTGAATTAAATGGCATTGTCGTGATTTCAGGAGCCATCAATTTTCAAACTTTGCGGTTTGGCGACGGCAACGATCTTCCTTACATCTGCTTTTTGCCAACCTATGCCGCGACGGCTTGGTATCACCACGCACTGGATGATTCCATGTTGGAATTGCCTGTCGAAGAAGTGGTTGCACGCGCGGAAAAATTGGCTTTGGGATTGTATGCCGATGTGTTGTTAGAAGGTGCTTCGGCACGAGAGGCCAAAGTGAATCGCGTGGTTGACGAGATGAGTTTGGTAACAGGACTTAGCCCTGAGTTTCTGCGTCGCAGTCGATTGCGGGTCAGCATGTCGAGTTTCGGAAAGGAATTGTTGCGAACCCGCGGGAAAACCATCGGTCGATTTGATAGCCGCTATTTGGGCATTGACCGCGACCAAGTCAGCTCGCGAACGGAATACGATCCAAGTGGCGCTGCGATTTTTGGACCATTCACGGCGGCTATGAATCAGTATTTGCGAGAAGAACTAAAATACGAACAGCCTCGTGTTTACGAGATCCTGACGGGAAATGTGCAGCCTTGGAATTACGACTCATTCACGGGCCGCTACGTCGACGCCACCGAATCACTGCGTGAAGCAATGACGGCGAATTCCCATTTAAAAGTTTATGTGGCTTGCGGATATTACGATTTGGCTACTCCGCACTTTGCGATGGAGTACACGCTGAATCATCTCGATCTGGATGGTTCCCTGCGCGGCAATGTGACCACCGACTATTACGAAGGTGGACACATGATGTACATTCACGAGCCATCGATGATCAAGCTGCGAGAAGAGCTTGTACGCTGGTATGATTCGGCTGATGGTGTGGAGCCAGTCGCTGGGGAATAAGTGCAATGCTTATCCGGCAACCGAGTCGATGATTTGGTCTAATGTGTAAGTCGCTTCGTAACCGATGGCCTCGCGGATGCGAGTCAAATCGGGGACGCGGCGACGAATGTCCTCAAACGTTGCATCGTAGGCATCGGCATAGCTTTGGAATTGGATCGGCGCTTGCGGATTCACGCGAGCTCGGACACGCTCTGCCAATTCGAGGATGGATACCGGTTTATCGCTGCCGATATTGAAAACTCGACCATGAGCCGACTCGTTGGCGACGAGTTGGATCACTGCTTTGACAACATCGTTGACGTGCGCGAAGCAACGCTCTTGTTGGCCATCATCATGAACGATGAGGGGTTCGCCTTTTCTGGCGGCTTCGACGAAGCGGGGTAGGACCATGCCGTAAGCGCCCGTTTGTCGCGGCCCGACGACATTGAAAAAGCGACCAATGACAACTGGGAGTTGATGTTGTCGGTAAAATGCTAAGGCTAAAAATTCATCGATAGCTTTCGAGGCACCGTAGGACCATCGGCATTTGGTGGTCGAACCGAAGACGAGGTCATCCTCTTCGTTCCAAATAGACTTTGGATTTTTGCCGTAGACTTCGCTGGTGCTAGCGATAAAACATCGGACTCGCTCACCCGCTGCAACGCGGGCACCGAGTCGGTCGAGGATCAATTGCGTTGGATAGATATTGCGTTCAATGGTGCGAATCGGTTGGGATGCAATCAACGCTACACCCACTGCGGCCGCCAAGTGGTAAACCTCATCCGCCCGGTCGACAAGTCGAGCCGACAACGCGGGATCTTCGATGGAGCCTTGGACGAATTCGAATCGTTCGTGAGAGCGAACGGCTGCCAAGTTGTCGCGTCTGCCCGTGGAGAGATCGTCCACGACGACGACATGATCACCGCGCAGGAGCAATTGTTCGGTCAGGCAGGAGCCGATGAAGCCGGCGCCGCCGGTAACTAGCGTTGTTTTCACAAGAAATAAGGTTTAGGTAAAGAGGGTGGGGAGGTTGAGTAGGTAATCGATGGGATTGTTATGACTGTTTTGGCTTTCGGCTCAGCCTCGCTACCGATAAACTAAATCCGATTGCGTTGAAAGTGACCTGCCTCGAAAAAATGATGGAAGCTTGCCGTGCTGGAACCACTCCGCATTATGCCCCGCTTGACGCGTGGGGGCCAACCGCTAGTACCTAGGTTAGTGTTTGTAACGCTGTTCAGCGTGGGCTTGTTCGGTCCTGTGGGACTTTTTCCCCATTTGGCAACTGCTCAGGATAGTCCGCAGAACGATGCATCGGATGGTTCTGAGAATGAGGCTGCCTTGGCCCAATATGCAGACGCCGCCAATTTTCAGACCAACGGCGAGCTGGCGCTGGCAATTGAATCGTGGAAAAAATTCCTCAAGGAGTTCCCTACCGACCCGTTGGCCCCCAAAGCGGCTCACTATTTGGGGGTCTGCTATATGCAGTTGCCCGAACCGAACCATGTGGCAGCTTCCCAGGCATTTCAGCGTGCATTGAAGGGGGAGAAATTCGAACTGCGTGAGGAGAGCCTGTCGAATTTGGGATGGTGCTTGTTTGTCATCGGTAGCAACGCTGATCGACGCGACGAAGCCGCGTTAGAACAATCGATTGAGACCTACGGAACATTATTGAAGGAAAACGCTGCATCGCGATTTGCGGACCGGGCGATGTTTTACTCGGCCGAGTCTCTTTACTCGCTGGGCAAAACCAAGGAGTCGATCGCTTCCTACGATCGATTCTTGACTTCCTCTGTGGGTGCGAAGTCTCCCTTGAAGTGTGATGCGTTGTATGCCAAGGGCGTTGCTCTGGAAGACGTGAAGCAACTCGATCAGGCGATGGCCGTCTATCAGGAAATGTTGAGTCAATGTGGGACGGATCCACTTGCGGGTGCGGTTCGTCTGCGCATGGCCGAAGTCTACGTAATGCAGCAGAAATTTAATGACGCCGACAAGTTGTTTACTGCAGTGATTGCAGAAGGGGGCGAGGATAAACCCCGCGCAATGTTGCGTCGAGCGTTTGTCTTAGGGCAACTGAACCGTGCCGACGAGGCGGCCAAGTTGTACGAACGGTTGATCGAGGAATTTCCTCAGTCTCCCTATTCCGCTTCGGCACTGATGGCTGCCGCACAAAGTTATTACCGTGCAGGACAGCTGGACGAGGCGGCAAAGCGATTTGAGCAAGTGATTGCGTCACAGGCTAGTTTGGTCACCGCGACCGAGGCCGCTCACTGGCTCAGCGTCATGGCAATGCGCAAGGGTCAAGTCGAGCAGGCGGAAACGATCGCGCGAGATCAAATTGCTCAAGGGCTCGATGGACCCTACAAGACATTGGTGCGTATCGATGCGGCCGAAGCACGCTCCATGCAAAATGGTAAGCAAAGTGAGGCGCTTGCCGAGCTCAAGCAATTGTTAGCCGATTCACCTGCGGATCCGTTGGTGCCACGCATTCTTTACATCGCCGCTTTTACATCGCTACAGTTGGGACAACCTCAGCAGACACTGGAGTACACCAATCAATTTGCCAGTAAGTATGAGCAGGATTCACTAGCATCGGACATGCGTTACATAGCTGCTGAGGCCAACCTGATGGCTGGCAATGTGGATCAAGCGGCGAGCGAATACAAGTTGTTGTTAGCAGGAGCGGAAACGGGGAATCCACAATTATCGTTGTGGGTATTGCGAGCTGCCAACGCGATGTTCGCAGCAGGGCAATTCGACGGTGCTATCGAGGCCATCACGAACTTTGAGAAGATGCTGAAGACCCCGGCAGAAAAGGCCGAAGCGAAGTTTCTGACTGGCTCGTCGCATCTTTCTGACAAGCGTCCTGAAGAAGCGATCAAGGAATTTTCCAGTGGCTTGATATTGGATCCTCAGTGGAAGCGGAATGACGAAATGATGTTTCGCTTAGCTGCCGCCTATTTATCGAAGGGCGAGAGTGCAGCGGCGACCGCGACTTGGGACAAAGTCATTTCAACTTACCCTTCATCAAAATTCGCCAACCAAGCTCGCTATCGATTAGCACAGCAAGCCAGTGATGCAGGCCAACTGGATCGCGCCATTGAGATTTATACAACGCTGATCGGCGATGCGAGCGAAGTTGGGCTGCGCCCGTTTGCCTTGTATGGCAAGGGTTGGGCTTTATTGCAACAGAAAAAACACCAAGAAGCAATCGAACCATTGACGGAGCTGATTGATCAATACCTAGAACATGTTTTCCGGGATGATGCGTTATTGGCGCGAGGTATTTGCTATCGGCGTTTAAATCAAAACGAAGCGGCCATTGTCGATTTGGAAGCATTTTTGGCCATGATGCCCAGTGGGATCAATTTGGGACATGGGCTCTATGAATTGGCCCTCATGGACCGCCAACTGGGCAACCCCAAAGCGGCGGTAACCAAACTGGAACAAATTCGTCGCGAAGTGGTCGATTATCCGGCCATGGACAGTGTGATTTATGAACTGGCATGGTCATTAAAAGATGCAGGAGACGACCAAGCATCGACGAAAGAGTTTTTAGAATTGACGAACGCTTACCCTGAATCACCCCAGGCAGCGGAGGCATTTTATTATGTCGGGCAACAAGCCTATGCTGCCAAGAAATGGGCCGATGCGGCGATAGCTTACAGTAAGGTCATTGGAAAGACGGAAGATGCGGATCTAAAGGAGAAGGCCATCTATCGTTTGGGATGGTCGGACTATCAACAAAAGAATTTTGATGCTGCGATCAAGTCGTTTGAAAATCAATTTAAGACCGTCCCCAATGGCAAGCTGTCCATCGATGCTTTGATGATGGTGGGAGAATGTCATTTTGGCAAAGGAGATTACCAAGCCGCTTTGACTGCCTACGAGAGGGCCAAAGAAATTATCGTGCAGCGCGATGGTGAGAATCGTAAGTTTACGGATCCAGCGGAGCAGCAGGTGCGAGAATTGGTCTACCTGCATGGTGGCCAAAGCGCGGCTCAGCTTGAACAATGGAAAGCCGCCTTGGAGTGGTATGGTGAGCTGCGCAAGAGATACCCCTCGTCAGGATATTTGTCACAGGCCTTTTACGAGACGGGCTTCGTCTACCAGCGGATGGGCGATGATGCCCAAGCAATGAAGTTCTTCACTGAAACGGCTGACACTTTTCGTAATGAGTCGGCCGCGCGAGCCCGTTTTATGATGGGAGAGTTGTACTTCAAGCAGAACAAGGCGGCAGAGGCTATAACGGAATTCAAACGGGTGATGTATGGATTTGGTGCAGATAAAGCACCTCAATCCATTAAGAGCTGGCAGGCCAAGAGTGGCTTTGAAGCGGGCCGTTGTGCGGAATTATTGATTCAGGCAAATCAAGGAGACAAGCGGCGCGAGGCGATCGGTGTTGCCCAGCGATATTATCAATATGTGCTGGATTCTCATCCGGAAGATCCTCTTGCAGCCAAGTCACGTGAGCGGATGGATGTCTTGGGGCGACTGTAGAGAAGTGAATTGAATCTTGGCAGAATTTTGCGGTAAGAGCGCAAGAAAAGTGCCGCGGCTTCGATTTTGAATAGGATAGGGCGGGTGTTACTACTGTTGTGTTAAAAACGATGTTGAGAATAGGAAACGCGGAATGAGGCAATCCTTTGCCAATCGATTTTCCAGCCGCACCGAACAGGCTTCGCCCTACGCTGTTCGCGGTTGGTTGAGCTGGGGAGTTTTTATTTGCTTGGTTTTAGGGCCAAGCTTGTTGACTTCCCCCAGGGGCTTTCCTCTTGGCGGCTCGGCCTGGGGCCAAGCAAGTGATCCCATCAATGACGACGATCAAATCGCCGCGCTGGCAAATCAGCCCCCAGCGGAAATTGCCCCCGGAGAGGTGGAAGAGCGGTCGCCCGGTATCGATCTGATTACTTTGGCAAAACGAGGCGGCTTACTCATGTGGCCAATTGGCGTGATGAGCATCCTGGTAGTTGCCTTAGCTGTGGAACGATTGGTGAGTTTTAGGCGAACGAAAATGGTTCCCGGGCGATTAGTTCGGCGGTTGAGCCAGTTGATGAAGGATGGCGGTGGGCAGTTGGATGCGGAAGCGGCGATGGTCGCCTGTCGAGAAAATCGTTCTGCGGCAGCCACTGTTATATCCGCCATGCTTATGCGGACCGGCAGACCGTTAGGAGAGATTGAGCAGGCTGGACACGAAACGGCTCAGCGACAAGCAGACGATCATGCAGGCCCCATTCGGTGGTTAAATCTGGCAGCGGCTGCAACGCCCTTGATGGGCTTGTTGGGCACGGTTTGGGGAATGATCGTGGCGTTTCATGAATCCTCGAACTTGACCTCCGATCGCAGCCGCAGCGAACAATTGTCGGAAGGTATTTATACGGCGTTGGTCACCACTCTGGCTGGGCTTGCTGTAGCGATTCCTGCTGCAATCTTTGCTCAGTATTTAGAGAATCGTTTGACGAAATTGTTTCACCGCATTGAAAATCTGGCATTTTCTGTCGCACCCTCTTTGGAGCATTACGCGGGACGAATGCGCATGGAAAGTGATGCGAGATTGCGTCCAGTTGACAAAGCGAATGAACGAAGTGGGACGGTTGTTGTGCCTCCTGTGATTGCTCGTGGCAGCGAGGGAGAACTTCGCACGCGAGGAGCGAGTGAAACCACAGCGAGTAAGCGATGAGCGTCACGATTAAGAAATCGAACGCAGCGGCGAACTTAAGCCTAACGCCGTTGATCGACGTCGTTTTTTTGTTGCTTATTTTTTTCTTGGTCACGAGCAAATTTGACGAAGAAGAGCGGCGTTTGCCGATTGAATTGCCGGTAGCCACCAGTGCTACACCCATGACACAACGTCCGCGCGAATTGACGATCGATATTGATCGCGAAGGAAATTTGTTTGCCAATGGTCAGCGTGTGGATTTGACGGAATTGGAAGCAACCTTGCGACGTGCGGTGGTGAACAATCCGACGAACCAAACCGTGGTCATTCGTGCGGATGCTGCAGTAGCGTTTCAACCAGTTGTTACCGTAATGGACATGTGCAACTCGACGGGCGTGTCTGAATACACCGTAACGACGCAAGAAGGACCCGACGGCTAATATGGACGATGATCCATTGACCGACGATCGTGAGACGACAGAGGCCATCGGCAGCGAGCGGATGTGGCCTTTGGACTTCGCGTTGGCTATCTTGGGTGGACTGGTTATTTACACAGTCGTGACGCGGTTAGACGCCAACGATTCGCGTTGGCTATACAATCCCATGACCTATGCGGTCAGCGTGCCGATGGTGGTGGTAGCACTGTCGCTGATCCTGCGAAATGTGGCATCCCGATTTGTCCGTCGAAGCTTGCAATTGGGTTTTTTGCTCAGCGCGCTGGTGCACCTAATTTTATTGCTTGCTTTCTTTAACGTGATCATTTTTACTCCGTTTTGGCCAAGTGCAACGATGGGGGTTGATCCCATTCGAGCACCGCTTCGCAAGACGGTCCCCGATTATCTATTCGCCCGATCCGATTTGCCTCAAAAGCAACCCGATTGGTCTCGGCCGGTGGATGCAAGTACGTCATCGCGCGAAGTTCCCATTGAAGAACGCAAATTGCCTCCGTTGGATCGCGTGGATCAGCAGTTGCGTCAACCGCAAGACCAGCCTCAGCCCGAAACAGATCTTCAACCCTTTCTGACGCCTCGTCCGCAACCGAGCGCCGCTTTGCCAACGCCGGCGACATCTGCAGGTGAACTTGCGCGACAAAATTTGCGCCGTACGCCCAGCAATACTTCAGCGATAGAAATTCCTGATGTGACGATTCCCGATCGTGCTGCCGCGGGTGCTCGAGAGCGAATGGTGGAGACTCGACCCGCTGAGTCCTCGCCTCAGGCAGCGATAGATTTTCCCAACGCGGGAATACCCGAACCACAAACGGCTAACAACCTAGGGGCTGAACCGCAGCGCATGGAGCGACGCGACGATGTAGGCTTACCGCGCGTCGGCGAATTGGCCATGGATGCGGAACGGCGCTCGCGGCGCGCGACCCCTTCGTCCAATCAACCCGCCGGTGCCGAGCCAAGTACCCCCTCGTTAAAATTTGCCAAAGAAGCGGCGGAGGCAGATAAGGTTCTCAGGGATCGGGCCATTACTCCGCTGACTCCGAGCGTGCAACCTGGCGCGCGGCTGGAATCGGCCGCGACGGGCAGCGGAATAGCAGGCATTACGGATGCAGGTGTGTCTACCAATGCGCCGCTAGCTCGCAACGACAGCGCCTTGGCGGGCCAACCTCAGGTTTCTGCCGGAGGCATATCGGTTGCATCTGAGGAACGTCCCGGAAAAACGCGACGCAATCTCGAATTACCGACAGGCGATTTGGGTGTGCCCGATGTTAGTGATTTGCAAATGGCCGGAGATCGTCGCGGTGGATCGAATCAGCAAGGCAACGGACCTGCGCGGGCGATAGATCGTGCCGAAGCGTTGTTGGCGGATGCTCGTGGCAAGGGACAAAGCGAAGGGGCGGCGACTGGGGTGGATCCGACAGCCTTGGGCTTGCCAGATAGCATGGCTACAGTTGACTTGATGACCAGGACGGGACCGGCTGGATTGTCGGCTGACCCATCAGAACGAATTGGGTTTGCCCTCGCCACTGAGATGCCTGACGTGGCGAGTATTGACTTTGGACAACCCATCGAACGGCGTCGAGACTTGGGTGGCCCGGTTGCTCCAGATGGCAGCGAGATCAGTGGCTTGCGTCCCTTTGATCGCCGCACCATGCGCACCAGCGGTGGATCGGCGCCGACTCCCGCTGGGTTAATTGGACCTGAATCCGAAGAAGCCATCGAACGAGGTTTAGCCTATCTTGCCGAACGACAGAACTCGGATGGAAGCTGGTCGTTGCAAGGGCATGGGGAAGATGTTTCGATGCGCAGCGATACAGCGGCGACAGGGCTTTGTTTACTAGCGTTTCAAGGTGCCGGTTACACGCATCAACAGCACCAATACGCGGATACCGTTTCGCGTGGCTTACAATTTCTCCTCGTTCATCAACAGCGAAACGGCGATCTCTATCGCAAAGAGGACAGGGCGTCCAATGCCAATGCATGGCTTTATAGTCATGGAATTGCCGCCTTGGCGCTCTGTGAAGCGTATGGCATGACGCGGGATCCTGAGTTGCGTTTACCCGCCCAACGGTGCATCGATTTTATTGCCTCTAGCCAAGAACCTAAATACGGTGGTTGGAGATATGAACCACGAGTTAGCAGCGATACCAGTGTCACCGGATGGATGATGATGGCGCTGAAAAGTGGTGAATTGTCTGGATTGGATGTATCCAAAAAGACCTACGATGGCATTGCAAAGTGGATCGAGGAGGCTCAGGAATCGCCTCAGAATGGAGCAAGGTATCGATATAATCCCTTTGCGCCCAATACCGAGAAACAGGCCCACGGTCGCCGTGTTACACCAACGATGACGGCAGTGGGCTTGCTGGCACGCCTCTACCTTGGATGGGAAAGATCAAAGCCTGAGATGCAGCAAGGAGCTGACTATTTGTCCCAATTTCCGCCCGCGATTGGAACTCGTACGAGCCCCAGACGCGATACCTACTACTGGTACTATGCGACTCAAGTCATGTTTCATATGGGCGGAGAACATTGGAAAGACTGGAACAGTCGCCTCACCCCGATGCTGGTTAGTAGTCAATTGCGAGAAGGCCCCGATGCGGGAAGTTGGGATCCGGCAACCCCTGTTCCCGATCGATGGGGCCCGCACGCTGGACGAGTGTACGTGACCGCGATGAATTTACTGAGCTTGGAAGTCTACTACCGTCACCTTCCCATTTATGTGGAAACGGGCAAGTAAGCAGTTAACGTGTTTTCGCACGTTGCCAGATACCAAATTCGCTCGTTGGAATGTCTATCGTCATTCCCTCTACTCGGGCGATAACAACGGATGAGTCTGTTGATTAGAGTCATGGCTCTCACGCAAGACACATTGTTTCCAGCGGGGCAGACATTGAACGGACTATTCGCCTCGTATGTCATTCGGACTCAATAAGCCCTCGCCAAGGTTTCATGCCCTTGATGGTCTTCGCGGCATCGCTGCGATCGCAGTGACCATTTACCACTTCGCCCAGCACAATGGTCTGCACTGGCTGCCGGGTGCGTGGGTCGCAGTGGATTTGTTTTTCATCCTGTCCGGTTTTGTAATTGCGCACAGCTATGGGGAGAGAATTTCCAGCGGCATGAAGCTTGGTACATTCATGAGATTTCGTCTGGTGCGTTTGGCTCCCTTGTACGTCGCAGGGATATGTTTGGGAGTATTGTCGTTTGTGGTTTACCGTTTGGGTTCCAGTAAAGCGACCGTGAACTGGGGACAATTTCTTATTGCGACAGCTCTGAATGCAATCGGGCTACCCTACCTCAATTCGTTGGATTGGCCGATTGGGACAGAATTCATTGATGGTGTCGCATTTCCAATCAACGATCCTGCGTGGTCGCTCCATTTTGAATGGGTCGTCAATGTACTTTTTTTCCTCTATTGGGCGAGTTCTTCGCACAAGCGTTTAGGTTGGATAACCTTTGCTAGTTTCTTCGTATTCATGGTCTTTACGATTGGTTTTCGCATCGTCAATCCGGGCTGGGGAACGGTCTCTTTTTTTGTTGGCTATATAAGGGTCATTTACGAATTTTTGCTAGGCGTGTGTCTCTACCAACTTCACACGCGGGTTCATAGGCAGGGATCAGGCTCCGCTAGTGCGCCAGCAAAGAAGGCCGATTGGTTCAAAGAGCGGAGCTTGTATCTGTATCAAAGATATCGCGGCAGGCTTTCCGCTGCTCTTATTGTGGTGATGGGAATTTTGTTGATTCTTCCCTGGGCACGCGTTGGTTTGATCAATGGGTTGTTACTGGCACCGTTGTTGATTTTTTTCCTATCTGATCAGCAGCTGTCGAAGGAGAAGGAGCAAATTTGCGCGTGGCTGGGGGCAATTTCTTATCCTTTATATATTTCTCATTTCCCAGTCAGCAGATTTTTCTTGTCGTTCGAATCCATTTGCACAGTTCAGCCACCGATACAACTGGTGGCATTGTGCATCGTCGCGTTTGCTGTCGCCTGGATGCTCAATGTGTTGGATTCCCGCGTGCGACGACTATTGAGCCGCGCTACGTGAGCCTTGTGGGCCGCCGCTGATGGGACGGTTCGCGGGAAGTGGTCGCGCTGCGGCAGCAATACCCCTGCCATAAAGGAATTCCTTGAGGCGGCGGAATTCGGCAAAGCTATCAGGATAGACCCAGACGGTTACCGTAGTGGTGCTAGGGTCGCGGCCGGCGAGTTCGATGTCGATCAAGGAGCGGTTGGAAGCCAGGCAAGCTTCGAGTGGTTCTCCATAGGGTTCGCTCGTCGGCTCGATGGTCATTCCCGTTAATTCCATACGAACGGCAGTACCGATGGCGCCGTCGCGGCTGATCGTGGCGCGACTCTTTTCCATGTCGTACTTGGCAACATATCCACGCAGCGGGCCCACCATTGAGCTTGCAGCGCCTGGTCGTGTCCCATTTGCACCTCGGCGAAATTCATCGCGAATGGAATCGACCAACCCATCGATAGGCACAACAGAAACAAGACCCGCTTTGAGACGCAGATGAATTTCTTCACCAAACACGGTTTTCGCCATGGGGCTGGGGAGATGTTCAACTGCTACTACCGGATCTTCGGCAGCAGCGAGTTGCGTACGTTCGCCCGTGAGTCGTTCAAGCTCTCTCTCTTGCGACGCCAATTCGGCCGCTAATTGCGAAGCGCGTTGCTCGTCGGCGGTCAAATGAGAACGCTTTTCGTCCCATTTTTCTTTTGCAACAGCCAGCAAGTCCATGAGCACGCTTCGTTCTCGACGGCGGCTTTGCGTCTCGATTTCATAATCGGCGAGTTCATGGCGCAGGCGGTCCACCGACTGTCGCGCTGCCAGCATGTGCGATGCAGCGTCGCGATATTCCTTTGCCTCGGTGGAATCCTCAGTTGCTTTCGCGACTGAATCCATCGCAGCTTGGCGAGACTGAGTCCCCACGACCACGATGAAAATAATGAGAATGCCTACGAGGTTGGCGACAATATCCAAGAAGGAATCGAAGCCCATTTCCAAGATGGCACGTTTACGGCGGGTCATGGTGTGGATTCCTGTTCTAAGCGAATACCGCTGTCGCGTAAAATCGCCTGAAGCTGACTAAAGCGGACTTCTGCTCCGGGTTCCACACGGACCATTAAGACGGGATCCCAACGTCCGTTTTGCATGGCAACACCCCAAGACGAAATGCGATCTCGCATCACGGTGGCTAGTTCTAAGACGGCCGTTTCTGTTTGGCCGTTGACGATCGGAAATGCTTGTGGCTGCAAGGAATTTTTTCCATCGGGCATCAAGACAAACCGATTGCTAAAACATTGCAGACGCATCTGCCGCACAATATTGGCACCCCGTGCCGTGAAGGTCGATTCGGGTACTGCCCAGTTGTTTCCGGAGCGAAGCACGGGCGGACTGCTGCTGGCTGAACTGCTTTTGGCCGAATTACTGTTGGGAGAAGGTGTCTGCTGAGCCTGCTCGCTAAAGGTCTTTTCGTGTGGATCAAAGGGTTTGGATGGCATTTGCAAATTGCTTGCCATGGCTGGATTTGCCATAGCGGAAGCGGACGTTTGACCGTTGGGGGGAGCCTGCATGGAATCGCCTGTTCCACCTCCCTGCATTTGCCCGTTGGCCAATGTGCCTCCCGCATCGCCAAGCGGATTGCTGGCAGTCGCGTTAGCAGAGGAACTTTGCGGCGAGTCTCCTCCCGTTTTTGAATTGGCCGCGCCGGGCGAGTCTGCCGAACCGTCCCCATTGCCGTTGTTCCCCGCACCGTTGCCATTGAGTGGCCCGAATCGCGACTCCATGTCTCGGTCGAGACTGGCTTCCCTACCCGCACCCGTTGCCGCGTCAATGCCCGAACCACTGCCTGTGTTATCTGCGAACTGCGAGCCGGATAATTGTGACCCTCCCGTGCGCTGTTGGCCGGCAAGAAGACTATTTCCCTGTTGGTTCCTTGTTAGCGAGCCAGTTCCTGAGAGGGAGTTGCCAGCAGTTGCTAATGAATCTGTAGGTGTAGAAAAACCATTGGCGTTGCCAAGTGCCTCGTCGCTTTGAAAACGACCGCTACTAAATGCATTGGAAGCGTTGCTGGATCCGTTAGAGCTACCGGCATTGCCTGAGTCACCGGCAATACTCGAGTTAATCGATCGATTTGGACCCGCGGAGCCGCCGGATTGTCGATGACCGGTGGGATCCAGAGACCCTGGTCGTGATGAATTACTGTGGTTTGCGATTTTCGCGTGTTGGCGATTGACGGCTTCTTGGATCGACATTGCCAATTGCGTTTCCAAGGCTTTATCTGGCTTGGGATAAGCAAGCGGGACGTTGGCGGGAACAAGTTCGTAGCCGAATTGGTCATCCCACGAGGCCATGGCGATACGGCATGCACCATAGGCATAAATTCCATTGGGACGAACCAGCAGCAATGGGTAAGGAGGTGGCGCGTCGGGGTCTAAGTTCTTCCAGTAGGTTCGAACGGTGCGGAGGGCAGCATCGAGCGGATTGCCGGGGCCCAGCGGTCCATCGAGTTGTTCTGGCATGATGCGAACACCCTCCGGTTGAATGATTACCGCTTGATCGGTGCATTCGATGTAGATGGGTCGTCGGTCGGTACCGTTGGAACCCTTATAGGGCACGATGACCACGCGAGGAGGACGGCCTGCACGCTCTTCTTTAAGATCGCGAATCATTTCTTTTTCGCGACTTATTTGGGTGCTGAGTGAGACGAGCTTGGCTTGAGTTTTTTTAGTCGATTCATTATCGCTACCGTATGCGGCCGCATACGATTCGAACTGGAGTTTGGCCAAATCGTCCCTCAATCGTCGCAGGTGGTCTTCCAGATGGGCCAATTCGCTTCGCTTCTGATCCAACACCTTGGTCTGAGATTGGCGATACTCGATCAATTGCTCAGCTTGCCAACGATGGTCCTCTGCGGCAATGCTCGCCGACTTGGTCTGAGTGGCGGTCGCTTCCTGCGCAGTCTCTTTGGCATCTTGTGAGACGAGCGCTAGTAACAGAATCAGTGTTCCCAATGTGCAGACGAGGACTGCGAGGAAAGGGAATAGATTGGGAGACAGCGCTTTCCTACGGCGACGGCTCATGCCGCGTTTCTCCGAGGTTTAATACGAGATTCCACGTCTGAACGCGAATCTTGGGATTCAACACGCGGGCTTTCCATCCGTTTGGCCAGAATGTCGACTGCTTTTGCCAACGTCATCATGGCCTCCGCCATCGAAGCGGTACCGGCTATGGTTTGGAGGCTGCGGTTGGACGTTTCCAATGAAGAATCGAGCGAATGGATATTCTGGTCTAAGGACCTTTGCAGGCGTTCGAGTTCTTTAGCACGCGCATTGCTATCGGCTAGTAGTTCGCCTTGGCTGAGCAGTGTTTTTTGATGAGCCAGCAAGATTCGCGCATTGTCGCTGAGTGCGGTCTGCCATTGTTGCCAGCGATTGTCGATCGATTCAGCTCCTTCTCGTTGTACTCTGCGCAAGCCCTCAGCATGATCTCGCAAAGTCTGAGTGAGCGAGGTACCGAGCGACTCTTGCAGTGCGTGGCGCAATTGTTCGCTTGCTTCTGCTGCCGTGGATTGCCAGTGATGATGGGCTGCATCAATGGAATGCCGCCATATTTCCGCTTGCATTTGAATGGACGTTTGCATGCCACTGGTTATTTCCAGAGTCATCTGCTGGAGGGCCCGCAAGGGGTCATCGCGGTCGATGGGATCGGGCTCTGAGAGAACCAATGGCAATAGTCGGCCAACGCGTGCATCCACTTCCTCAAGAAAAATACGGCTGGATTTTTCTACTGGGAACTGCAGGAAAATGGCCACGACGCTGAGGACGAGACCAAGCGCAGTTGTGTCGAACGCTACGTAGAGCCCGCTCTTCAATCGATCCACGGCTGCCGATCCGTCGCTGAAGTCGAGACCACCAAGAGTTTCGGTGATGCCGACAACCGTACCAAGAAATCCCAACATGGGGATCGCCCAGACGATGATCCGTACGAATTGCAAACTGTCATGGTCGGCATCCGAGTCGCGGTCACCGATATCGCGCATATCTTCCGCCAACTGGCTCGCATTGCCGCGACGTTGTTGGCGATCCAGCACACTGCTCAGTCGCATCACCGCCGCCGAACATCGCAGCGTTTCGGGCAATCGCCGTAGGTGATCGAGCCACGAATTGATGCGGTCGATAACGGGCGAATCTCGATGAAACGAGGTGGCCTTGCCGAGAGGAATGAGCCCGGTGGAGTCTTGGGAAGCAGGGTTTGAAAGGGGTTCGAGTGAGGCCAAACCATGCAAGGTGTCGGGAAGAAATTCGCCATCGCCCGTCCACGTGAGTTGGCGTCGCTGCACGGAAATCGCCCAGTGACGACTGGCCAATTGCGCAACAGCCAAACAAAAAAGGACCATCGTGGCTACCGCAATCGGGTGGCCCATGAAATAGCGTTGGACCATTGGAATCGGTACCAACACTACAAATGAATAAAATGCAGCACACAGGACCAGTCCCGAAAAGCGACTCAGGACGGCGGAAGCGAACGAGCGTCCCTTCTGGTGACGGTGGTCGATGTCAGTCACGTTGATTCAGCCTCGCGCTTGCCGGAAACATTTCGCATCTAGACGAAGGGTCCGCAGGGTGCCTAGAAAATCGCTGTGCCGTCAAGAGCAATCGCATTAAAACGCTCTTGCCCACAGCGAGCACACCCAGGTAGGCTCAGGCTGCGGAATGTGCTGGTTATGCCGTCCGCTGGGGTCGCACTAGAGCAAGCAAATGAAACCAATTTTGCAAAATGCTTGAATGGGAACCGACAGCTTTTAGAATAGGTTATTCCCCCGGATCGTTAAGGATGATGCGTTATGAATGGATCACGGATTAATGGGTTGGTTGGTATCGGCTGTTTAGTGCTTGTATCTCTGCTGGCGTCGGCATCGACGGGGCAATCCCCGACGTTGGATGAACCGCTGCCACACGGAGTGGACATGTCCTCGGCTCCCATACGACAAAACTCGGGCGGCGATTCGGTGGTGGCGTCAGGTGCAGAGGGAATGTTGGCTGTCGCAAGCCCCAATGGTTCGGGGGGGCAGATGGTCACTCTGATCGATACGCGTAAAAACTGTATGGCTGTCTACGCTGTGGACGGCAAAGGACAGATTAAACTACTGAGTTCCCGTCCAATCAGCCAAGACTTATCCGTTCAATACAACGTTACAGACCCGACGCCGGCTGCGATCAGCCGGCTGACGAATCGTTAAATATCACAGCAGGCTCCGATTTCATGGCCACAAATTACCTCCCGCTCGACGAAGCCGCAAAAATTCTCGGAGTTGCTCCAGAACGTTTGGTAGAAATGCGATCGCAGGGTGAATTACGAGGTTTTCGCGACGGTTCAAGCTGGAAATTCCCAGCCGATGAAATTGCCAGGCTCAAGGAAGATGGTTTTGGCGGTCCCGGCAGCGATGTTGGTTTAGGAGACGAAGCGGGCGGCAGCGATGTTGCTTTGATCGCTCGACAAGGGGACGGCAGTGATGTGCAAGTGGTTTCCAACCGTGGAGGTGCGAAACGCGAGCCCCTGGATTTGGATGACAGCGATGATGAAATTCGTCTCAGCGATGACGACGGCTCAGGCTTCCTCGACTTGTCACTGGACGTGAAGGAAGGTTCGACCGGCCCGGTGGTTGGAGCCGAAGACTTGTTGTTGGCTGAAGATGGCGGCACAGGACCATCGAGCGATCTGGGCATGAGCCAACATGATTCGGGCGCAGATGTATTGGGCGAACTCGACTTAGTGGGCAAAGAAAAAGGGGGCACCGGCGATATCATTCGAGGCGACAGTGATCCCAACCTGGGACTCGGCAGCGGGCTCGATGATGCGCTTAGCGATGACGATGATTTGGTAATCGCCGACGATGACGACGATTTAGTTCTAGCTGGCGGCAGCGATATTTCGATTGCGGGTGACAGCGGCATCAACCTGATGAGTCCCTCTGACAGCGGTTTGTCGCTGGAGAGCGAACCCCTTGATTTGGCCGGGTCCAGCATTTCGGCACTTGACCTGGGGGGCGATTCTTTAGCATCTCCTTCGTCTGGCGGCAGCGGCAGCGGCTCTCTGGTCGACTTCCAAGCCGACGAAGAGTTTCAATTGTCACCCTCGGGCGTAGGTCTCGATGTGGATGACGACAGCGGCTCACAGGTCATCGAAGTAGAAGATTCAGCAGCCTTTGTGGGCGATGTCGATTTTGGTGATGCGGGCTTTGGAGCGGGCGGTTTTGGTGACGATGGAGATGCTGTCCCTGTCGGTGCCCTCGATGGTGCCCTGGACGCAGAGGGTGGTTTGGTCGCAGAAGACGCATTGTCTGCCGAAGAGCCTGGCCTGGCATCGTCTGCGGCAGGCCGCGGTAGCGTGCCGGTGGCATATGAAGTTCCGTTTTCTATTTGGAATGTCGTCACGCTAGCAGGCATTTTGTTGCTGATGAGCCTCTGCGGCATGTTGATGACTGACTTGATGCGGAACCTTTGGGCCTATGCGGAGCCATCGACACCCGTCAGCTCCCTAACAGACGCATTGATCACAATGATTGGATTTGATAGTTAGTCTGTGCAGGAATTCGTTTTTCGAATTACGCAGAGTTTTCAGCGTTGCACGGCATTATTTCTTTGGGAACGGCGATGGATCGCCCCAATCAACGAAAACAGTTTGACTTCGCCAATTTTCCTTCTGGAATTTTGGCCATGCTGTTGCTATTTGCCTCTCCCGGTTGTAGCTGGTTGAAACGGGATAAACTGGCCCAATATCGAGCCGAGAATGATCGGCTTGTGACCGAATATCGCAGCCAGCGAGATGTCGCCGCTCGATTAGAAGTGCAGAATCGGGCACTTGTCGGCCGTGTTGCTGAATTGGAAAATCGGCTCGCTACTATTTCGGACGCCGTCCGCGATCCACTAATTGGATACCCGACGAGCCCTCGCAATCTTGGGGCTGACTCGGGTACTTTCCGGCCGGCGTCACAACCCATTTTCCAGAATCTTCCCGAGACGGCCGTCGGTGAATCTCCACTGGGCAATACACCAGCCGCAACCGATCCTTGGCGGTCTTCCCCTCGTTAGGGCTGGGTGTCTGCGATGCTCGGCGCGTAACCTCTGTGGTTGTGTGCAGTAGGACAAAGTGGCGCAGTTAGTCAGCGGTTGGGTACTGAGGGCGCACCAAACTCGTTTATACTGCGTAGTAACTTTCCCAGACTGATTCCATTCGTCGCCACGATTGCCCTACCCACAAATATCCGCCTCATCGATACTGGCGGGTTCCTGATGCGACGCCCTGCCTGCGAGTCGAGTCCCACCTGCCGGTCCAAGTCGCCTTCTTTCCTAACAATAACTCTGAGTCGATATTTTCCTGTGTCACTGAAGATCATCCGTTTCGACTGCCAATTTCCTAGCTATAGATGCCTGGTCGCACTCCTTAGTTTGTGCACAGGGGCGATATTGGGTTGCAGTGAGGAGCCCCCAATAACGACCTACAAAATCGACCGACGCATGCCTAGCCAATTGAGCAGCCAGCAGAGAATGCTGGGTGCAATTGTGCCTCATGGTGACGAAGTGTTTTACTTCAAGATCGTTGGCGACAATTCGCTCGTAGGCGGAGTCGCAGAGGAGGTGCGAGCCTGGGTCCAGAGTGTGACCTTTGAGGCGGGCGAACCCAAGCTTCAGGCTCCCGAAGGATGGCTGTTGCGAATGGGCGGGACTAACGAGTTTGATGTCGCCAAATTGGACTTGCCCGTTGGTGAACCACCTCTGGAATTGAAGATTACACGCCTGCGGAAGAATGGACCATGGAGTGTGGTTGTTGCGTCAAATGTGAATCGTTGGCGCGGTCAAATGGGTTTGCCTACGTCCGAGGCACTCTACGCAGAGGGAGTTCCACTGATAGCGAATGCTGAGTCGCAAACGGATACGGCGAATGATGAGCCGGCGATCTGGGTTGATCTGTTGGGCGAGTTCGGGGCGGGAAGCATGTCTCCGGGAATGGCCACGAGTGGAGGTTTCGGTGCCGGTTTCGACGTGCCTTTTTCTCCCGGCGCAGCGATGCCATCCGGCGGAGCGATGCCTCCCAATCCAGCGGCTGCAACGACCCTCAGTGACTTAGTGAAGTTTACGGTTCCCGAGGGTTGGAAGCCGGGGAAGATGAGCTCCATGCGACTGGCTGCATTCCAAGTCGGCGAGAATAATCGTACTGCCGAGTTAACCGTCATTCCTGCGACAGGCGATGTGCTGGCGAATGTGGAGCGATGGTTGGGACAGGTTTATCCCGAAGGTGCTCCAGAGGGAGAATTGGACCGAGTCATTCAAGCCGGTCAGGATGTGACCGTTGATGGGCGAATGGGAAAACGGTTCTTTGTGAAGGGGAGCGGCGATGTTCCCGTGGCAATTGATGGTACGGTCGTGCCACAAGAGGACGGAGCCAGCTTGTTTATCAAAATGACGGGCAATGCTGAAGTTGTAGCGGGCGAATCGGAACGCATTGGTCAGTTTCTCGAATCTCTTAAAGTGAACCTGTAATGGCGACTGCAAATCTCAACGAATGGAAGCAAGGTTCCAACAGCATCGCAGAGAAGCGAAAGGCGAGCGATCATTCTCTGCCGTGGCAAGTTTGCTTGGCGTTGGGCTCGCTCAAGTTGACGGTCGTTTTGTTTGCGCTCTCAACGCTATTAGTTTTGGTGGGAACGCTCGCGCAAGAGGATCTCAACATGGTGGAGGTCAAGGAACGTTACTTCACCTCTTGGCTAGCTTGGATGAGATTGGAGGATTTTGTTCCGCAAGCATTTGTGCGTCACAGTCCGATTCCAGGTGTGATTCCCTTCCCAGGAGGTGCCTTGATTGGCGCACTGCTACTGGTGAATCTACTCGCCGCCAAGATGACTCGATTTCACATGCACGCCAAGGGAGGCCGGCGAGTCGCCGGTTTTGCCTTTTTCGGTTTTGGATTGCTGCTTTGCTATTGGGTTGTCACAGCCGGTCATTCGACCGATGGAGTGCAGGGTGAGCCGCCGATTAGTTATGAAACACTCTGGCGTGGGTTAGTAGCCGGGCTTTCCGTACTCTGGCTGACGACTGCGTATTTGGCGTTCACATCGGCACGCGTGGGATGGCGGTTGATTTGGGGTGGCGTTGCCATCGCTTTCGGCGCCCTGGGTGTGGCCGCATTGCTAGGCTACTTTGAGATGTCGCCGTCGAGCTTGCGGATTACTTGGCAGCTCATGCAGGGGACCATCGTTGGTGCGGTATTGTTAGTAGGCAGTGTATTACTGTTTGACAAGCAGGGCGGCAATTTGCTTTTGCACTTTGGTGTCGCGCTGTTGATGATTGGCCAGTTTGCATTTGGAGATCAACAACTTGAGCAACGATTGACACTGGCCGAGAACGATGCGACCAACACGCTCGTTAATATGGATTCCATTGAACTGACTTTGCTGGATCGTTCGAATCCAGACGAAGACCAAGTCATTGCCATACCGGAAGCGAAGCTAAAGAGATACGCAGCCAGCGGTGAGTTGCTGGAAGACGATCAGCTGCCGGTCGACCTAAAGATCAAAACGTTTTATCCCAACAGCGATATCGCAGCGGTGGGTTCGGATGAAAATCCAGCGACGCGAGGAAATGGTCTTGAGGCCCGCGCAGTGGAGCGACCTGTTTCGGGTGGCGTGAAGAGCGAGAATGATATCGCAGCGGCCTATGTGGAGTTCTTTGACAAGGGAACAAAGGAATCCATGGGGACGTACATGTTGTCTCAATTGCTCAATGATCGCGCCTTCTTGACAGTGGGAACGAAGACCGACTTGTTAGACGAAATCACGGTGGGTGAAAAAAACTATGCGCTCGGACTGCGGTTCTCACGCGTCCCCAAACCTTATTGGGTCAAGCTAAAAGACGTTCGGCAAGTGACTTACACAGGAACGACAACGCCTCGCGACTTTTCGTCGTACATCACTTTGGTGGATACCGAAACGGGAAATCAACGCGAGGAACGAGTTTGGATGAATAATCCACTTCGTTATCGTGGCGAGACCTTCTATCAATCTGATTATGGACCACTTGGTGGTGGAAAGGAATTCACTTCGATTCAGGTTGTACGCAATGCCGGTTGGATGATCCCCTATGTCTCATGCATGATCGTGGCGGTGGGCATGCTGTTTCACTTTACCGGCACACTTGATCGATTTCTGGGAAAGCGAGAACGCGAGCGAGTGAAGCGACCTTCGGAGGTCGAAGTGGAAAATAAACCAATGACCTGGATCGCGGCCGCGATTATCGGGTTGTGTGCTGTTGGAGCTTTTGGATCGCTGGTCCCATGGTCTACCCTAATTGTGGCGATGCGGCCCAATCTGAAACAAGAGAAAAACGATCTCTACGAAGCGGGGAAAATCCCAACGCGTTATGGCGGTCGTGTGATGCCGCTGGATGCTTTTGCCCAACAGGTATTACGAGCCGTCAGCAATCGAACTTCGCTCCCCATCAAAGCGGCAAAAGACGAATTGCCGCCGGCTCCCAGCGAAATGGTATCGCGGGCCAGCAGCAGTCGATCGTTGTCGGCACTTGAGTGGTTGATGGAAATTGCCAGCGGTGATCCGGATATTCGCGAACTGCAGATGTTCCGTATTGATGCCGACGAATTATTGTCGGAATTCAAACTAGAACGACGGACAAGCAAACTCTATTCGCTAGCGGAGATTGGTCCTGGTCTGGCAGGATTTGATCGTCAACTGCAAGTTGCGAGAGCTAAAGAGAAGGCCGAGGAAATACTTACGTTTAAAGAGACAAAGTTGATTGAATTCGCGAGCCGATTGAGCGCCTTCCAAATGGTAGATATGGCGTTCAGTGAGCCTTCGTTGCCTCCTGTACCTGCGGAGTTCAATGGACCCAATGTTTCCGAAGACCAAAAGCGCCAGGCGCAATTCATGGTGTTGGCAGAGCAGATGAACGACTTGAAGGAAGCATCTGTCCCCGCCGTAATTCCACCTAAGACGAATAACTCATCCTTGGTTCAAGATTTCGCTCCCTGGGTTCCATACTCTGCAGGTCGATTTTTTAATCTGATTGGCTCGATCAACGGAGAGGCGGAAATACAAGGGGTCGAAACGTTCGCCTCAATGGTTAAGGCTTACAGCTCGAAAGAGCCCGCCGCTTTCAACAAAGCGGTCGACGATCATCTGGCGTTGGTCGCCACGATGGCACCGTTGGATTATGACATCAGCAAAGTTGGTGTTGAACGTTGGTTGGAAGGAGTTCATCCGACATTTGCCGCGCGAGTTTTGTATGGATTGTTGATCGTTGTTGGTTTGATTGCCTTGATGATTGATTCGAAGCGATTGAATTGGGCTGTGTGGAGTGGTCTGGTAGTGGTCGCCGTCGTGCACACCTTTGTGCTATTGGCGCGAATCTATGTCACAGGCCGAGCCCCTGTGATTAACCTCTACTCGTCGGCTGTTTTTATTGGCTGGGCCGCTGTGATGGCGGGACTGATTTTGGAAATGATCTATCGCCGTGGGATTGGCAATCTAATTGCGGCAACCGTTGGTATGTTGTCGCTGATGGTGGCTTGGGCATTGAATACCGGCGATACGATGGGAGTGTTGCAGGCGGTGCTAGATACTCAGTTCTGGTTGGCAACTCACGTGATTTCAGTAACGTTGGGATACTCGTCTACCTTCCTGGCGGGAGCCCTGGGGATCGTGTATCTCTTCGTCTCCTTCTCTGCGAAGCCCAGCAATGCAGATCTCCGACGTGACGTATATCGCATGGCGTATAGCGCCACCTGTTTTGGAATCCTATTCAGCTTTGTGGGGACGGTTCTCGGTGGGCTATGGGCCGATGATAGCTGGGGGCGATTCTGGGGTTGGGATCCGAAAGAGAACGGCGCGCTGTTGATCGTTATCTGGAACGCGCTCGTATTGCATGCCCGTTGGGATGGCATGGTCAAAGCAAAAGGATTTGCCTTGTTGGCAATCTTCGGCAATGTGATCACTGCTTGGAGCTGGTTCGGTACCAATCAGCTAGGGATCGGTTTGCACAGCTATGGATTCACTCAAGGTGCACTCGCACTGTTGACATTGTTCGTGCTGAGCCAATTCGCAATCATCGCCGTCGGCGCATTCCTGATTCGATCGAAGAAAGAAGCAGATGTGTCTTAGCCGACGCATTGTTTGTCAGATGTGAGCGATCGACTTTCGACGATCGATTATCGCAAAACCGGATAGCTTGCACTGGGGATCAGTTCCCAAGTAACCATGCTGTCCGGTGATTGGGGTTCCAGTAGAACGACAATCAGGCTAGCCAATGGTTGGTTACAGGAAACCCAGTACCCGTCGATGGGTGTGTCGATGGTCGTGGTTTGCCAATCGCCTTGAACTGTTATGGACGCATGGCCTTGGAATTTTTCCTTGGCCACTTCTTGCGATGTGACTTGAAATCGTTGTCGTACCTCGCCAGTTTCCAATCGTCGCGATTGCAGCTCGATTCCATGCCGTGTTAGCAAGTCAATAATTGCTTGTTGGTCGGCAGGGACAAAATAACCGTCAGGCAATGTTGTCGTTAGTCTTGGCTGGAAGTTGCCAAAAAAGGAAACTTCGTAGTCGTGAGGCTTTCGTTCAATGCCTTCTTCTGGCGGATCGGGCAGATAACCCTTGACCAGGAATGGTTCGGGGAATGGTACCAACTCGGCAGTCAAAGCACTCGATGCACCTGTTGCAGGAGGTAATTTTGCAGTGCGAAGTACCTGAGCCACATCATCTGCGTGCGTGTCGATGTAATCCAAGGTGTCGACAACAAATTGATGACTTGCTTCGATGCGGCGTTGATAGGTCGCGTAGGAGTAGGCTTCGCTGAGAATGCCAATGCGATTTCGAAGCCCCATATAGTTTGTGCTGTACCGACCTTCATAGCCAAACGTCTGCCAACGCGAATGGGTGCGATCAAAATTGCCGTAGTAGAACAGCTCAATCCCTTTGGCGGCTGCACGTTGAGTAACTGCGGGGAAGAGTTCTTTTCGCAACCAATCGCGAATGACGGTGGGCGTTTGGGGATGATGGGGCGGGTCGTAAGTGAGATCGTAGCGATGTTGTGATCCGTTCGTGGTATGCAAGTCGATCAACACATCGGCCGAAGTTTGTTGAATCAAGTCAACCAGCGCACGAATTTCGGGCGTTTCAAGTTTGATAAAGTCTCGATTGAGGTCGAGTCCTTGAGCGTTGGCTCGTTGCCCCATTCCTTCGCTGGGCCCCACTTGACCGGGGCGATTATCGACGGCGCGACGAGAATTGGAATCTGGGCTGAGGCTGGGGATGATCACCAGACGAAAATGATCTAGCCAGCTGGCATGTTGGCCCGCGGCAATTTCTCGCAGCAGGTCGCACATCGCCTCTTTTCCCGCACACTCGCCTGCGTGAATGCCTCCGATGATGACGATCGTCACGCGTTGTTGAGGATTCAGAGACAGGTCAATGGAGTTATCAAATCCAACGCGAACTGCATGGATGGGACGCCCTTCGTTACTGATGCCCAGCTCAAATCGTTGCCACCGCGAATCCACCGCCACTGTGGCGGCCAGGATTTCGTCCAGCTCTGCTTCGGTTGCCGTTCGCGAGTATTGGGATCGTTCCGCGACTGACTTTGGAATATCAGCTACGGCATAAACAAGCAAGGGAGCAAGCAACAGAGCCAACATTCAATGGGTCTTTCACGGATAGGCTGTGAATTTATTAATCGAAGGCAATCATAGTCGCCTTTCGCTCCGCGAAAGTTCTGAAAAAGCAGCGAATACCAACGCTACTTTCGCGGATAGGCTGTGAATTTATTAATCGAAGGCAATCATAGTCTCCTTTCGCTCCGCGAAAGTTCTGAAAAAGCAGCGACTATATCAACGCTACTTTCGCGGAGCGAA
>JBGTBJ010000038.1:0-2966 GCA_041749395.1 Pirellulaceae bacterium | reverse complement strand
GGCATTCGGCCAAAAGACTCCGTGACACGGATCATTTGCTGAGTGTCCCAGTCTTTGCCATCTCGCAGCATCGCCCAGGCACACTCAACCAGAATCGTTCTCGCTAGTGGATTGCCTCGTTTGGTGATGCGTCCGTTGCGGTCGGTTTCGCCGGATTGATACTGCCTGGGCACTAGTCCGAAATAGGCGGAGACTTGGCGACCATTCTCGAATCGCTTGGGATAGTCGATGCAGGCCACAGGCCTCCATGACGACGAGGTCAATCTCTTCGCTTTTGAAGACGGAATTGAGGTGTGCGGGATCGGTCGAGGCGGTGAGAAACCTGGGCTTACGGGTAGTGGTGTCGAAAAAACCGCACATGGTGTTGAATTTGCCGAGGTCAAGAGCGAGAATCTTCATGTTGGTATCCGTCCGAGAGTTTGGTGGGTGGAGGAATGTGACTGACAGATAGCGTCTGTCTTGATCACGGGTCCGAGTCGCCAGTTATTTTACGAATGACTCCCGCCCATCAAACCTCGGACTTACATGGATTCTTTCATCCTCTTGAGAAGTATTCAACCATGAAGCCCTGTCTAACTTTGCTGCTGCTTCGAAGGCATGAACGATCTTGGCGAAATACTCGTTCTCTCTGTCTCACTTGATCCTTGATGCGAATTCAGAACCCGAAGCGGCTTGCAACGCCTCGGCGTTTGCGTAACGCGAGCGGTCGTCACACATTGCGGAAATCATGCACCCCCGCGTAGCGAAGGAGCCCGCGGGTAACAATTTTTAGATCTCATAATCGGCATGTTAAACCACCAGTGCTTGGTGAGCTTCATCCTATTTATCAATCTGCTGATTGTAGGTGGTCAGCAGTTCGCACAGCGCGGTCGCGCGTCGAGACTCAATGCGCAACGTCGTTTCGTCTTCTGTTAGCGGTTTGGCAGCCATGATCCGGATTGATGGGATAGATGAGAATGTCATCGTAGTTAACCAGAGCGTTATCTGGTTATTCGTTGAGCGTGATCCGAACGGACCGCTGCGAAGGTCTCCGGTTAGTCGTCAATGGGCGAACCCCCTAGCGGCAACCGCGAACGATTCGTCAGCGGTCCGTCGGTCAGAGAAAAACAGCATATTCAGCGGATGGTGAAAAAACCGCCCTCATGGATTAAGCTATTTGCTTGTCCTGCGTTTCGAGCTGCCTACGGGCTCCCACTTCGAACAAGCAAGCTACTCCCGCCGCCCCGTGATGCGGGACGTTTGAGGCCAAAGATGAGATACCTCCCTTTAATCACTCCGGTATTCGCAATGTCGGGGGCAAGGTTGCTAAGGTTGAGGATCTGCGTTACGCGGGCACGGCTGATGCCGGCGACGCGTGCGATCTCTGCTTGGACTTTTACGGCCCTCGTTTTGGAACGAGCCATTCCCTTGGCAAATGCCGAGACCATTGGGACCTTGTCGGCCATCGATCCGGATGCTGTTTGTACACGCCCGTTTGCGTTAATCAATGGGGGTACACTACTGATTGGGGCATTCTGCGTTCGTTCCCACTCGTCCGCAACATTGCTCGCGTTAAACCAGCTCGCCCAAGAACACGAACCACGCGCTCACACTTTACAGTTTTGCATTTGACAGTCATCATAATTTCACTGGAAATGTTGACGGCATGCCATATGGGAATGACGTGCTACTCTGGCTTGGAGTGACACGGTAGACCAGCCGAACTCTGCCTCCGTTCATCAATAGCAACGACAACTTCAATCAAATTTGCAGGTCGTTTCTGCACCATCCATTACCAACATAAACACACCGGAAACCCAAATGGAATCGACACGCAGCTGCCCAGATTGTCACGAAATGATGGAGAGCGGTTTTATTCCTGACCACCATGCTCAGACAGTACGCAGCCATTGGCATCCTGGTCCCGGAATCGACAAAACCTTTCTCGGGAATCTCAAGCTCGACAGCACCTTGATGATTCCGATTGTCGCCTTTCGATGCCCAAATTGCGGTTTACTTCGCCTGTTTGCATCTACATAGCTTTATTCCTGCTAGCCACGAATATGGATTTTGATTTTAAAACCAAAAAGGGTAACCAAGAGAGCATTTGCTGCCATGACCGTGGGCTCGAAAATTTGGAGCTTCTAACATAGCTAAGACGTCACTATTCGCCGTCAAGCAAAGCGTTATACCAATGTCCTCGGGGAAAAGAACGGAAGACGGACTATGCAGCTAGTCCGAAGCCGAAGTCCCTTCAACGCGAAAATCGACCTATTGAGTGATTGCGACTTGAGATTCAGTTGCCCATCTCGCATTTACATGACGATCTTCAAACGAAGATCAATGGTGTGATAGAGGGTTAGGTAATCCCTCTCGGACCAACCTCAGTTCAATAGTTATGCTCTTTTTCTGTACTTGTCGTCGATTTCGTAACCTCACATTCGACAAGACTGTAGAACGCAGAGTCTTCGCATAAGGCCGATGTAGGCAAGGAGAACAATCTGCAGCGACTGGCTAACTCCTGAACCTTTTTTTTGGCTTAAATATCATGAATGCAATTTACCTTCTGCAAGCCGCACTTCGCATGAACGAGATGGATCTCGCGTTGATTCAAGATATGAGGGATGCTCCTCTTAAACAGCCGACTGAGCAAGGCGGCAACCACCCACTATGGATAATTGGCCATTTGGCTTTTACCGAGTCTCTCTTCCGCTCGATGATCACTGGCGAGCCAAATCCGCTGGACGAGTGGAACGCGATATTTGGACCAGGGACGGAGCCGCAAACTGATTTGAGCACCTACCCTGCGTTCGACGAGACCTTCAACGAGTTCAAATCGCAACGTGCTCGTAAGCGTTCGGTACGACTATCGGTTTTCTAATTTTCGACGGCGGGCGCGGCGAGCTTTGGTTTGGGCGGCGCGAGCTAACGATTCCGTCTGGCGATAGGTGCGAATTGCACCCGGGTGCGATTGCGCCCAGACGTCG
>JBGTBJ010000037.1:0-25345 GCA_041749395.1 Pirellulaceae bacterium | reverse complement strand
TCAGTCGTGTCGGTAATCAGCGAATAAGTGTGAGTGTCACTTGTATCGGTATCGGTTTCGGCTAGTTGACCAGTAACAACTGTTCCATCTTCAACGGCATTGTTCGTTCCAGATTGTGCTAGCGGTCCATCGTTGGTACCCGAGACGGTGATTGTTACCGTCGCTTGACTAGTTGAACCGTTGTTGTCTTCGACTTCGTAAACGAAGGTGACGTCCCGAGATTCGCCCACGGCTAGGTCTTGGAAAGCCGATCCCGGATTGAACGAATAGGAACCGTTGGCATTGACGGTAACGGAACCTTCGGTCGTGTCAGTGATCAACGAATAGGTATGGGTATCATTTGTATCAGCGTCGGATTCGGCCAATTGTCCTGTAACGACTGCGCCATCTTCAACGGCTGTGTTGGTTCCTGATTGCGCCACCGGTCCATCGTTCGTACCCGACACGGTAATAGTAACCGTCGCTTGGCTGGTCGCCCCGTTGTTGTCTTCTATTTCGTAAACGAAAGTGACGTCTCTAGTTTCACCAACGGCGAGATCCTGGAACGAAGAGCCAGGATTAAACGAATAGGAACCATTAGAGTTGACAGTGACCGAACCCTCAGTCGTGTTGGTAATCAGCGAATAAGTATGGGTGTCACTTGTATCGGCATCGGACTCGGCTAGTTGACCAGTAACGACCGAACCGTCTTCAAAGGCAGTGTTGGTTCCCGATTGAGCTACAGGTCCATCGTTCGTAGCCGAGACGGTGATAGTTACCGTCGCTTGACTAGTTGAACCGTTGTTGTCTTCGACTTCGTAAACGAAGGTGACGTCCCGAGTTTCTCCCACGGCTAGTTCTTGGAAAGCAGATCCCGGATTGAACGAATAGGAACCGTTGGCATTGACGGTAACGGAACCTTCGGTCGTGTCGGTGATCAACGAATAGGTATGGGTGTCAGTTGTATCAGCGTCGGTTTCTGCAAGTTGACCAGTAATGACTGATCCATCTTCAACTGCGGTGTTGGTGCCTGATTGCGCCACCGGTCCATCGTTCGTACCCGAGACGGTGATAGTAACCGTCGCTTGGCTGGTTGCCCCATTGTTGTCTTCTACTTCGTAAACGAAAGTGACGTCTCTAGTTTCACCCACGGCGAGATCCTGGAACGCAGAACCAGGATTAAACGTATAGGAACCATTAGAGTTTACTGTGACCGAACCTTCTGTCGTGTCGGTAATCAGCGTATAAGTGTGAATGTCACTTGTGTCAGCGTCGGTTTCTGCAAGTTGACCAGTAACGACTGATCCATCTTCAACTGCGGTGTTGGTGCCAGATTGTGCTACCGGTCCATCGTTGGTGCCCGAGACGGTGATCGTTACCGTCGCTTGACTAGTTGCTCCGTTGTTGTCTTCCACTTCGTAAACGAAAGTGACGTCTCTAGTTTCACCCACTGCGAGATCCTGAAACGCAGAACCAGGATTAAACGAATAGGAACCATTAGAGTTTACATTGACCGAACCTTCAATTGTGTCGGTAATCAGCGAATAAGTATGGGTGTCACTTGTATCAGCATCGGTTTCTGCTAGTTGACCTGTAACGACTGCTCCGTCTTCAATTGCGGTGTCCGTGCGCGGTTGAGCGATAGGTCCATCGTTGGTACCCGAGACGGTGATCGTAACCGTCGCTTGACTAGTTGCTCCGTTGTTGTCTTCCACTTCGTAAACGAAGGTAACATCACGAGTTTCACCCACGGCAAGATCTTGGAACGCAGATCCCGGATTGAACGAATAGGAGCCGCTGGCGTTGACAGTGATCGTTCCTTCACTCGTGTTGCTAATGAGTGTGTAAGACAAGGTTGAATTTAAATCAATGTCGGTGGCGACGAGTTGACCAGTGACGCTGTCGCCATCTTCAGCCGCAGTATTTGTTCCGGTCTGTGCGATTGGCGCGTCATTGACATCGAGCACTTCCAATGCGAAGTCTGTAGCGATGCTGCTGCCGACTGTATCGGTGGCTGTAACTCGTAAGGTAATCAGTCCAATGTCTGAATTGCCAGGAGTACCGCTGAACGTGCGGGTCGAACCGTTAAATTCAAGCCATGATGGTAAGGGAGACCCATCAGCTTGGGTTGCGGTGTAGGTGAGAGTATCGCCATGAATGAGATCGTCATCTCCAAAGGTCGTACCGGAGATGGTCAAGGTGAAGGGCTGGTCTTCGGTAGCCGATTGGTCATCAATCACATGGTCGACAAAGGGATTGTCATTTGTGTTATCGATGTCGAGATCAAATTCATCGGAAACCTCTGAGCCGGAGTTGTCTCGCGCAGTAACTTTGACGGTAATTCGTCCGACGTTGGCATTGCGAGGAGTACCAGAGAATTTGCGATTTACCGGATCGAAGATCAGCCAGTTTGGTAATGGCGAGCCGTCGGCTAGAGTGGCTTCAAAGTCGAGCGAATCACCGTGAGCAATATCAACGTCGGCAAACGCGTTGGCAGCGAAGATATACTCGAAGGTTGCATCCTCTGTTGCATTTTGATTCGACAGTCCTGCGTCGACCGTTGGACCTTCGTTGGCATTCGTCAATTGGATTGTAAAGTTATCGCTGTGCGTGGTGCCATTGCTGTCGGTCACTTCTACGATGACATCGTGACTCGATTGAGTCTCGTAATCCAATAGTGAGCCGTTTGCCACGCGAATGACACCTTCGGAATCGATGGTGAATCGTCCTCCTGCATCGTCAGTAAGTACGAAGGTAAAGAGGTCGATCTCGTCTCCGTCGGTTACGGAGACTGCGCCGACGGCGGTGCCATTGGCCGAGTTTTCAGCAACAGATGCGTTTGCCAATGCGGTGTTGTTAGGGTTTTCGACACCATCGAGCACTAGCAAACGGAAGAGTTCAGCGTACGTGGCACCGGCAGCGTCATGTGTGGTCACGGTAACTTCGACGACTGGTTCGGTTTCATGATCCAGCCATTGGTCAAATTTCAGCTGCAGTTGACCCGATACGATTTCGAATCGGTTGTCGCTGACCGTGTAGGTAAAGGAATCGGAGCTATCGAGATCGGTCGTTGCTAGCGTTCCCACTGGAGCCCAAGTTGCGTTTTCATGGAATGCACCATGGTAGACCGTTGTCGCCAAGGGGGCGGCGGTAGTATTGAATTCAAGTCGACCCGCAACATTGAGTAATTCTTGACCAGCAATGGTGGAGTTGGAAGTGCGCACATAGGAACTGCTAGGTCCCTCTGCTTGGAATCGCTGACCATTCAAATCGATATAGTCGACTTCTAGATTGCGATCGTCCTCTGCGCTGGGATTGTCGTTGGTGTAAGCGACCCAAACAGAATTCGGTTTGCTACCAGCCAGGGTTAGTGAAACGGTATTCCAAGTTCCTTCTGCCCAATCAGCCACGCCGCTAGCTACAACATTTCCATCGGCAAATATTTGGTAACGAGGTGGCGTGGTTGCGACAGCGTCACCACCGAAATCGGGTCTCAAGCGGACTTCGATCAAATTGAGGGGGGTAATTGCAGGGGAGAGAGCGAGTGCTATGGGGTTGTCGTTTGCGCCTTGAATTGTGATTGTGACTTGAGTGGAATATGTGAGTCCACCATTGTCTTCGAGGGTATACGTAAAAACGTCCGTCACGGATTCACTACTATTGAGAAGAGCTTGAACCGTAGAGTTGTCATTGTCGATCGTGTAGGTGTAGGCGCCGTCACTATTGATGATGATCGAACCATATTGGCCCACCACTTCAGAGCCCACATCGGCTGCCGCGCTTTCTAACACGCCCGCGGCCACTCCCGCCACGGTCTTCGTGTCACCAGCATCCACATCGACGTCATTGGAAAGCACATTGCCCGTTGCGTTGGTCCCCGCGGTTGCATTCGCAATGCCGCCGGCTTCAACGGCCGTTGCACTATCAGCGACAGCAACCGGACTTTCGTTTACATTGGTAACACTGACTGCAATAATTTTGCTGAAGGACGCCCCAGCTGTATCGGTGACTTGAACGGTAATGTCATGCGAAGTGTTCGCTTCGAAATCGAGCAAGTTGCCGTTGGCTACGGTAACCTGACCAGTTGAGCTATTGATTGCAAAACGTCCGCCAGCATTGTTGGTCAGTGCATAAGTGACTCCGTCGCCAGCATCGACGTCGACTTGGCTGAGCGTGCCAACGCTGGTTGCGTTCGCACTGTTTTCAGCGATCGTCAAAGTGCCTGTGATATCACTTGGTGCATCGTTTGCACCTTGTATTGTAACAGTGATTTGAGTTGTGCTAGTCGAGCCAGCCGTGTCCCGCATCGTATATGTAAAAGCGTCTGTGATCGTATTGGCAGATGATCGTAACGCTTGCACCGTTGCGTTGCTATTATCGACGAGATAGGTGTAAGCACCTGTCGACGAAATATTGATGGAGCCATAGTTTCCTGTGACTGAGGAACCTACGTTGGTCGATGCACTACCTACAATCCCAGCCGCGACGCCGCTCACCGTCTTGGTATCACCCAAGTCGATATCGGTGTCGTTGGTGAGAACATTGCCCGTCGGGTTGATACCACTGGTTCCGTTACCGGTGCCGCCTGCTTCCACTGCGGTGGTGGAATCTGAAACGCTTATAGGCGCATCGTTTACACTCGTCACAGTCATCGATGCGACTTCAGTTGCACTGCTGAATGCAGTCGTGCCGCCGTTACTGGCGGTCGAGACCTTGGCCCCAAAGGTTCCGGAACTTTGATCCCAGGCTCTAAAAGTAATATTACCCGATGTGCCGTTTAATCCGTCAGGAATGAATCGCATCAAATCGGTTGATCGCAAGAGTAACGCTGACGTGTTGGAAACGGCTCCCACTGCCGTCCAACTAGTACCTGAGTTGGTCGAGTACTGCCAGGTCCCCGTGCCGTTGTTTGTTGCAGTAATCGCAATCCCTTCTACAGCGCTAGAATCTACGTCTGTAACACGATCTCCGCCCGCAGATGCGATCACTGAAGCGACGGTCTGCCCACTATTTGTCGTCTGATCTTCCGTGATCGTGGAAAAGGTCATATTTCCCGTGTTGTCCAAAACCGGCGCGTCGTTGATCGAAGACACATTGATGACGACGACTTCATTGGCATTACTGAATGCAGTCGATCCGCCGGTGACGCTGGCATCCACTTTGGTTCCGAAGGTTCCCGATGTTTGATCCCACGCACGATAGTTGAGATTGAACGCGCCACCGTTTTTACCGTCCGGTGAAAAGCGAATCAGATCAGCCGATCGAAGCAGCAAAGCGTTGCCAGCAGACACCGAACCGATGTTGTTCCAGCTTGCGCCACCATCGGTGCTGTACTTGAGAAGTCCCGCTGAGTCTGTTGACCCATAGATCGCGATACCTTCGACGGCTCCAACATCGGGGTCGGTAACACTCGAACTTAATACAATTGCGATCGTAGCAGTGAATGGAGCGGAGTCTTCAGTTGTGCCATAGACCGGTGCATATGGTGTCAGAACCGGTGCATCATTTGTTTCTGCAATAGTGACTGTAACATTACCGGTAGTGGTGATCGCTCCGCCAGTGCCTTGCGCTCCGGTGTTACCGTCGTCAAAGGTCCAATTGACTTGTACGCTAACTGGGGGCGTATCGCTATTGTTGCTGTACGCAATTGACTGCATCACATTGTTGACGAGCGTGTTGGTAGCGTTATTGTTGAACGTCAGCACCAGAGTGCCGCCACTGTTCGTCGTCACAGTACCTACTGTCGTTCCGTTATATGTCAGGTTGCCAGCCTGAGTGAGCGCACCAAGCAGTCCTGTTGCACTAAATGAATCTTCATTGCTCCCGCCACCGTTTCTAACAAGTGTCAGCGTTGATCCGCCAAAACTGTCTAAGCCACTCAGTTCGGCATCAAAGATCGTTACGTTGCTATCAAGTAGTACTGGTGAACTACCTTCGCTGAAGTTTGGCGCGCCGTTGAGTGACGTGAATACTGCCTGATCGTTGATGGCATTGACCGTGATGGCAATGCTGTCCGTCGCGTACGAGTGATTGTCCATAATCGACACAATATCTGCCAGACTCAACTCAGAGTCATACACGCGCACATCATCTAGGCTACCGGCGAATGCGGCACCGCTGGAAAGTCCGCCGATGGTAATGTTTTGAGAAGGAGCAGTGTCCCAATTAATAGTGCCAAAATCATAGATGCGATTTCCGATTAACACCCCATCCAAGTACAAATTCAATTCATTGGTGACGTCGTTTAATGTTGCCGCCACGTGATGCCAACCTTCGCCGGCGATTCGATTGACGGCATTCGTGTTGCTCGTAGTGAAGGAGTTCGCCGTAAGTGACATTCCAAAGCTGGTCGTCGACGGGTCAAGAGTTATGTAGAATTGGTCGCCGATGGAAATAAATTTCGCGTTCGTTTGACCAGCGTCCAATTTGACCCATGCAGCGATAGTAACTTCCGTACCAAGTCCGGCAGTACCGCCGACAATCGAAACCCTATCGTTCCCGTCGAATGTCAGTACATGGCCACGTTCGGCATCGTTGGTCAGCATTGGATCCCCAATTGCCGTTCCGTCATAGCCGTTGCCGCTTTCATCGGACAGCAAACCGCCAACGAATTCATAGCGGGCGTGCAGATTCGGGTCTGGTGCCGGTAGTGGCGCTGTCGTGACAGTCAGCGTATCGCTGCCGTTGAAATTGGAATCACCCAAATATTGCAGTCCATCCAACGCCGCGTTCAAAGCTGAATCAGTACCGGAAATTACCAGAGTAGCGTTGCCGTTGCTCGTACCACTCTGAAAAGTGATACCGGACAATGTCGCCAGGGTCAGCGTTCCATCGCCAACACTCAAAGTTACCATCATGTTGGGATCGTCTCCGCTGCCGTTCTCGACAACGATGGAATTCCCGTCAGCGCTGGAGAACGTCAGCACGAAGTCCTCTTCAACGGACTGCGAAATCGGCACCGACAGCAAAAGGTCACCAAATACGTTGTCGACTGCAATCGACATTACTTCGTTGTAGGAGTTGCCCGTCACGTCGGTGACTCGGAGCGTAACGTTGTGACTGGTAGCGGTTTCGTAGTCGGGAGTCGTCGGAGTGCCAATCCACTTGTTCATCAGATAGGCTTGCGCGTCGATGATTCGGTCGCCAGGAATAAGATCGTCGTTGATGGTGATTTCACCGATCAAGCCGTTAAAATAATTGCCATTACCGAGTGAGTCACCATCATGGAACTTTGTTTCACCTAATTTTCCGCCGATACCAATATCGGAAGAATGGTTTGCGATGATCGCCCCAGGAGTTCCGCTGGCTACCAGCGATCCATTCACATAGAGCTCGAATCGACCGGCTGAATAGGAGTATACGGAGCTTGCTACATACGTAGTGTTGGCGGTGATGCTGGTCGAAAGCCACTCGCCATTCCAGCCATTACCTTCGGACCAGGCACCCGCGTACAGATTGCCATTCTCGACGTACAAGTTAAAGCCAATATCGCTTCCACCCTCTTCATAGATAACTTGGCGAGTTGTAACATCTGCGGAAAACTGGAAGGCTGCCGTGATGACTCGTTCTTCGACATCGATCAGGTTGATCGTATAGGAATCAGTGATTGTAAGTCGGTCGTCAACCCCGTCGAATTGGAAGGCATCGTTTCCATTGAGGGCCCCCGTAGCGATCGTTGGACGTACGCCTGCGGTTACTTGAAACGCGGCATTTCCTGTGCCAGAAAGGTCATTGACGTTGCTAACCTCGTTGCTGACCATGGTGATAGATGTGGAATCACTCGCATCTAACCATAGCACATGATCGTTAAACTGATCCGGTGCGGTTGGATCGGCCAAGCGAACCTCTCCGGTGTTCGGGTCGATAGCAAACAGCGGCCCATCGGTGCTTTGCCCGGTGATTGCGAAAGTGTAGTTGGACAGTACAGCTCTGGCGTCCCACTCGATTATGTAGGAATTCAAACCACCGACGTCAGCATCATCCCACAGTCCCGTAGAAAAATACAATTGGCCTGCGTCCTGAGCGCCTAAGTAATCGTTTGGTTCACCGGCTGCCCAGTTCGACCATTGCCCAACCTGTCGAGTGCCATTGCCGCTACCGATCCAGAAGGTGTCGCCATCGACCGTTCCATTTTGCCACCGCCAAGTACCTTCCACAGTCTGGTCCGTGGCACCGATCCAAACATTGGCATTGATGGAACTCGCCAGATTCTGCACGATGGCGTTCTCGTATCGGGAATCTATCGTTACCAGTTGGCCGCCGACCCCGTTGACGCTCGCTGCATTCGCCGATGTTTGAGCTTGAGCCCATGAGGCGGTGGAGCTGACCACACGGTAGAACTTGTTCGTCGCAGCGTCGTAGGACAGCGTTGGATCGCCGTTAAGGATCATGGAGATGGAGGCGGGGATTTCGACAACTTGGACGTCGCCAATGATCGCTCCATTGCCCGGTGCTTCCAGCGATGCGAACCGCAGGAATGTTGAGGTTGAATCAGCGGTGAAAGTCAGCGTGCGGTGTTGCCAAATTAGGTTACCCGTCGACCAATTGGCTTCGTGGCTGACGTCAAAGTCGGCGGTCGTCCCATCGGCGCTGACTCGGAGACTTTTGGCCTCTGTATCTGCTTCCCAGTTGCCAGTCATTGCGAACGTGATTTGGTACTGTTTTCCAACTTCCGTTGCGAGTGTTTGAGCGATCGTGCCTGCCGCCGGACCATTCAAATCGACTGTATTGCCGCCGAGCGGTGATGAAGCCCAGTACGTGCCAACGTGGCCCACCGCACCGCTTTCAACGGTCCAATCACCAAACGATTGTCCACTGGAATAAACTACGAAGTTGCCTGGGGAGGTTCCGGTATTGAACAATCCATCGGCAACCACGTCTTCGACAAAATCCGGATCACTCGGCACAACAAAGCCAACGCTCGTTCCGCCGGCGGAATTCTCGATAATGTGCAAGTCCTGGACCGGTGTACTGGCGATGAATCCGGTACCAGTTGCATGACCGATGCTCAAGTTGTTGCCGCTGACGACATCGACGACTTCGTTCGATCCATTGAAACCATTCATCTGCCAATTGGCAATCAGTCCGCTGGGCAAGCTGCCGCTGTCGAACTTGCTTTGATAGTTCAGCGCGATTTCAGCTTCGCTGCGGACTTGATTCCAGATGCGCACGTCGTAGAAAATGCCGTCGAATGCGTTGGCAGCTTGGTAACCACCATTGAGTGAATCTTGTTCGTTGCCTAGTGCGAAAGTCCCATCGCCGGGACCACCCGCTACAACTGCGCCAGTTAGATATCCTGTCATACTGCCGACTTGCGCACCATCAACGAAGACTATCATACTGCCATTTGCTGAAGACCAAGAGATTGCTACCGAGTGCATTTGCCCATCGAACAGCTGCGGAATGTCGGCTGCCGGGACAGTAAAGATAGTTCCGTCCGTGCGAACCGACAGATCACCTGAAGCATTTACCCAGCTTAGGATGTTGTCGGGAATGCTGCTCGTTGCATACGAAAACAAAGGGGTTTCTGCGTTGGGAATCGAGTCGCTCGAGAACGTGATTTCGATTGTGAGCTCCGTCAAACCACCAAGAACGCTACCGGCGTTAGTCGCGTATAGATACGCATCGTTACCACCGTCGGTATTTAGCTCGATACCACTGGAAAGATCCGTCGGCGCGTTGTTAGATTCGGCTAAATTGCCGAGCGAAACTGTGAAGGCCTCGTCGTAGATGTGGCCACCGCTGTCGGTCACTCGAACGGTCAGTGTGTGAGTCGCGTTGGTCTCATAATCTAGCAGCGAACCATCGGCGACCGTGATTGTGCCATTGTCTGCGTCAATCGCGAGGGCGCCAGCGACGGATTGCGATGTTAGCGAGTACGTTAATGCATTAGTGGCGTCGAGCACATCGTCGGCATTCCATTCAACGACGTAGGAGTTCAAAGTGCCACTACCCCCGTCGTACCATTGGCCATTGGTATTGAGTATCAGATAGTCCTCATTTCCACTCGCATCATTAGGTTCGTTGGAGTTGAAGTTTGAATAACTACCGTTGACCGCATGCCCATTGCTTGTTCCCTGCCAGAATGTGTTTCCTGTAGAAGTTCCTGAAGACCAGCGCCACGTGCCCTCAATTAAGGAATCGCTGCCTCCAATCCAACTGTTAGTAGTCAACATACTGGTAATCAATGCGTTCTCGTCGGCGGAATCGACAGTTGCCAATTGACCCGCGACCGTATTCAGAGTCGTCGCTACAGCGCCGGTTTGAGCCGCAGACCAAGTGGCAGAATCGGAAACCACTTTGTAGAACTGATCCGACTCAGCTCTATATCTTAAGTTGGGATCGGCGGCCAGCAGGGCAATGATCTTCCCTTCGCGTTCGGCGTCAACTCCCGACACTTGCCCAATCACAGTGCCAGTGAGAGTATTCTCGCTAACCCGCAGCGTCAGCGAGGGCTCGCCTGCTGTAAAGCCTGATTGACTAGTATGTTTCACGGTCAGGTTGTTGCCGCGAACAGATTCTGTAACAACACCGGCGGACGAAAGGCTATCAAACTTCCAATTGGCAACAAGTCCCGACTCGTTATGCGGCAAATCGCTACAATAGCTGGCGGCAATCTCACCCGCACTTCGCACGTCGCTGAAGATCCGCACATCATGAAGTGTACCCTTGAAGGTCTGGTCTGTTGCGAAACCACCTTCCACTGAGTCTTGTTCTTGACCAAATAACAAAGTCCCGCCTGAACTAAGCGTTACACCTTGTGCTACTGATCCTGTCGTCACTTTCAGGTCACCATCGACGTATAGTTTTGCCTGCCCTGTGGAACTATTCCAACTTACGGAAACTGAATGCTGTTGGCCATCGTTGAGAGTCCTAAGATCAAATCCAGTTAGAGAATATGCGATACCTTTGAGATGGATTTCCAAATCTCCATTGGCTCCGATGAGCCCCAGGAATTCGTTAGCTTGCGACCCAGTTGCGTAAGAAAACAGCGTGCTGCCCCATGCAAACGATGTGGATGACAATTGTATTTCCATTGTCAACGAGGTTCGTCCGCCGAGGATTGTTCCACCATTATCGGCAAGCAGATACGCGTCATTTCCACTGCCATAGTTAATGCTCAACCCGCCCCCGTTTGAGCTTACAATTGTCGCATCCGTCGGAGCGTCATCGATGACCGTCACTTCCGAGTAATCAACGCCGTTGAATCGGAAGGTTTCTACGCCGGTCACCGTATCGGTTCCGTCTGGTGAGCTGCCTCGATTGTCAATGATGGTGTAGGTCGACGTTCCGGTATTGAATGTAATTGTGTAGTCAGACCAATTGCCGCTATAGATGGCGATGTCGCCGTTTCCACTCCCGCCAACGATGATGTCGTTGCCTGCACCGCCGGTGATTGTATCGTTACCCGCGCCACCGATAATCGTATTGGCACCGCTGTTACCAGTCAGCGTGTCCGCGTAGTTTGAACCAGTTAGATTTTCGAAATTGGTGATCGTGTCCGTGCCGGCACCGACCGTGTTCTGGGCCGTGGTCGTCGACAGATTCACGGTGACACCCGCCGTTGCACTGGCGTAACTGACCGTGTCCGTCCCGAGACCACCATTAAGAATATCGTTGCCTAAGCCACCCTCGATAACATTATTGCCACTGTCACCTGTTAGGGTGTCATTGAATGCAGAGCCTCGCAAATTCTCAAATCCCCAAAAGATATCGCCCGCCGCATCACCACCTGAGACAGCGCTGGTCGACAGGTTCACATTCACAGCTGCCGTCGAGCCAATATAAGACAACGTATCGCTGCCAGCCCCTCCGAACATGACATCTGAACCTGGACCACCGACGACCACGTCATTGCCGAAACCGCCGTAGATCACGTCCGCTCCGTTGCCTCCATAGAGCGTATCGTTGCCACCGTTATCCTGATACATTCGGACGTTGTCGAGTACGCCGTCCACTGCAGTCGTTGTCGTTGATACGTCACTGAAGCTTACAACTGTCGAGGTTCCTAAGGCAGCAAAGTTTAGTTCGTAATCCGCGAATGTAGCGCTGGACGCAGTGATGGTTTGATCGATGACCGTGTAACCACCAGATGTTACGACTACGCGCATGTCTTGAGTACCAGTTCCGGTTACCGCATAATCGAATCCAAGCGTATAATTTGAACCCGCAACAGTCGTTAGGGTCTGATTTATGGAGCCGTTATTTGCAGTATTGCTAGCTCCAAAAGATGCAGAATAGGAACCGAGAACGGCGCCGCCTGTATTTACGGAGACTACATTTCCGGACGTCGTCCAGCTTGAAAGACTTCCGCTTTCAAAGCTACCGTTAGTGATTAAGTTCACTCCGTCGCCATACAAGGTATCATTGCCAACTCCTCCGCTGACAATATCTGACCCCAGGCCACCCGACAGCGTGTCTGTTCCCCAGCCACCTAGGATCAAATCTGAACCGCTTCCGCCGTCAATTGTATCGCTGCCGTCGCCACCCGCAGCCAAGTCACGGCCTGCACCGGAATTGATGGTGTCATTGCCAATGTTGCCCGCATAACTGTCGGCAAGGGAAGTTCCTGTATTGGAATCGTTGCTCGTTGTTCCCTCGGCATAGGTCCCAGTTGTACCGGAGCGTTGCTCGCGGATAAGTATGTTATCGACGCCCCAAGCTTCGTCGTTCCAGATTTGATCGAGAGTCGAGCCAAAACCGAGTTTTAATGACGTCGCCGTGGTGTTGACTGTGATTACATAAGTGTGTGTGACTTCGTCCCAGCCTGCAAAACCAAGATTTGCACCCGCAGCCAGATCGGGCGTACTGTCAGCGTAGTTGTTCACGGAGTTCTGGCTGAAGCCATTATTGGAGACCAGCGTATCATTAACCCAGACTCTAAACGCTTCACCATCCCAGCTATCAATACGATCGAATGTAAAACTGATCGTCGCGGACGTTTGATTTCCTGAAAGTTCAAATGTTTTGTAGACGTCTTGAATGCCGTTGGTTGCTGCCTGATAGGTTCCAGGCGAGTTATATGCCGTCGCGGAAACCAAGAATGGACTTAAGTCCGCGTTGCCGGTGTTGATCGCGCCGCCAGTCCATCCAGTTAAGTCTCCGTTATCAAAGTTCTCGAAAATAGGTGTCTTGAGTGCTACATCGCTGGTCGCTAAATCACCGTCGGCGAAGCGGAAAGTTTCCACATTGGTGATCGCTGCTGTTCCGTTGGGCGCTCCGATTCGAGCATCGGTGACGGTATAAGTTGACCCCGAAGCGGTTACCGAGTAGTCAGCGCGAGAACCCGTGAAAACCACGATATCCGTCCCCGTTCCGCCATCGATCGTGTCGGTCCCGCCGCTGGCAAAGATCAAGTCGTTCTCGCTGCCGGCATCGATCGTATCATTCCCACCGCTGCCAAAAAGCGTATCGGTATTCGCGCCCCCCAATAGCGTGTCGTTCCCGTTGTTGGCCGTCAGGTCCGCGACCACCACATCTCCTAAGATAGCTCCCGCATTTCCGGAGGGCGATAGACTTCGAAATTGAAGTGTTGTCGATGTGGACGTCGCCACAAACGTGTATGTCTTCTCAAACCATTCTGGCGCCCCACTTGTACTCGCCGAAGTCGTGGTCACCGAATAGTCAGACGCGACTCCGCCAACCGAAAGTTCAATCGCTTTCGTGGCTGCCACACCGTTGCTATTGGTTGAGAGTCCGAATCGAATCGCGTAGGTATTCCCAACCACCGTGGTCAAGTTTTGAGAAATTGCGCCCGGTGCTGATCCGTCCATATCGACACCACGACCGCCAGTCGGAGAGGCGTAACCAATCGTGTTGTAGAGATCGATGCTCCCCTGTGTAACGTTCCAGCCGCCGAAAGACTGACCCGTGCTGTAGGTAGAAAACGATCCGATCGCATTTCCATTGAGGAACTGTCCATCTGCAGCAATGTTCTGCACGCTGAGCAAGATATCATTGCCAGCCAATCCAGTGACCGTATCTGCGGTCGACGTACCTTGCAGTAAATCAGCGTTTGCCGATCCATTGACCGTTGCCAGAATTCCTGCGTAAAGCTGCTGTGTCTCAGTTGAGAAAACTACCTGACTCTCAACTAGACCAACCCTGTACTCGAGATCCCAGTCGCCACCTAGCGCGTCGCTGCCGGTCAGGTCGTCGCTGGCGGCCACGTCGGCCCCCGTCCAGGTCGATATCGTCTCTACAAAAGTCTGACCGTCGGCTGTTTGCGCCACATCGCAGCCATAAATCAATATGTCACCCGAATCACTGAGCGCCATTCCCCAGCTTTGTAGGTCATCCGTGTGCTGCCCAACATTATCCGCCGTTAGCCATGAATTGCCGAGTTGGATCATACCCTCAGCACCATGCGAGACAATGTGAATCGCATCCAACTGGCTGTACTCTTTCAGCGCCGCACTGATTTGCTCAAGTCCGTCCGTCCCTTGATCCAGCACGACGAAATGCAAAACACGGTGCGAAGATTCTTGAGCATCAAAGCCGTCAATCAGCAAATCCAAGTCATATAGTCCGCCTTGTACGAACACAACTTCTTCGCGCACAGGTTGTAAATCAGATGGTGCGTGCTCTAAATCTTGAAGCATTGACTCTACGAAGAGAACGTTGAGATCGGAGGATACAAAACCTTCAGTAGTCGAGGGCGATGCAGAATAAAGATCGGGCATTTGGTCCGATTGTTTGTCCGAAGTAAGTCGATCAAGACTATCGAGAAGGTCCTCCAACGGCTCAGCGTCTGGTTCGTTTTGGTTGTTGGCAGCAAACGCGAACGGATCTGCTAGCGAGTGTTCAACGAGCAGATCGGCTAGTTGATTGAATGTTTGCTCCGCGGGAATGGCGTTTGATGACACATCTTCCAATGCATCGACATCGACCCACGTAGCACTCATCATGATGCGTGGTTCGAGATCGACAATGGAAAGCCGTTGCGACGGCTCACTTTGTGTAGGTTCATCTCTTTCGTCAGTTGTTTTGCGATCGCGAGTTTGCGATTGCTGTGACGACTTCTTCTGATGGAAGAATGGAAAGAATGAAAACATGAGCACGAACCGTACGGAATTTGAAAATATTTCGGCAAGACGCATGCAGCGGTATCCACATTTCTGCGAGGTGCATTAGTGGATGTGCATGCCTTCCTATTTCAAATCGGTGCGTCTCGAACCGCATTCAAGTGTGGCGGTTAGTTATTTTGCGGATTTTGCAGAGATGATGCCGATTCGGTTGTTTTTGTCAATGGCGCAGCTTGTATCGATATTGGCGAGTTTACTAATAGCGAAGTCGTGAGCCGCCAATCGCATCAAGAATTTGAAGTAGCTAGCATCAACGATTGAAGGTGCTCGCGAGCTCGATTGATCTCGTCCGTTACCTGTGTAGCGGAATCCAGAATGGGTACGCCGCGAGGGAATGGATGCATGAAAATCTCTGTCCAGCCTTGATATCGAATGTCTCGCAGAGCTGCTAGAAGCGGGGTAAAATCAAGCGGACCGCGGCCGGGCATTTGTAACAGCTCAGACTCTTTGGGTTGTGCCTGCATGCAGCCATTACCATGCTGCCACATATAGAACATTGCGATCGATTCGCCGAGCGCGTGGATGAGGTCAGCCAGTCGTAGCGGTTCTTGGGGCAAATGATAGGGGGCGAAGGCCAATGCCAAATGCCTGGAAGGACTTAGCTCCGCAAGCCACTTCATACTGTCTTCCGATTCGATCAAGTTGTTGGCATGATTTTCGATAGCAATTGTCACGCCTAGTTTTTCAGCCGCTTCCACATGTGGCTTCATCTTTTCTACGAAGTCTTGGACTCCTCTTTTTAACTCGCTACCCGTGAGACCACGCGGGCCTTCTGCTCCCGTCACGATAAGTTGACAACCCAGTCGTTTGCATAACGCCATTTCATTCTGCAAAGCGAAGGGACCGAGCTTGTATTGAGTGATACAACCCAACTGTAATCCAAGGTTGTTCAATTTTTCAGCGAAAGTAGCTTCGCCCATTTCATCGAGCTGTTCGCGCTGATTTCCATGAACCTTCGGCCAAAGGTCGATGGCCACGGCATGGGACTTGGCTACCTCGGGAAGAATTTCGTCGATGGAGGCGTAACCATACATGCAGGAGCCGACGATAAATCGTAGCGCAAATGGGGTGTCGCTTTCTGCTACCTTGGATTCGTCCGTGGCCTGCGGTCGTGCGTAAAGCGGATCACCATGATGCAGGAGGCACGATGCAACGCAAGCCGTGGAAACGAAGCCAACGGTTGACGACAAGAATTGGCGGCGTTGGATACTTTGGTAGTTAAGTTGCATGTTCTTTTCTTAGACGACTTCAAAACCGCGGCGTTGTTCACGACTGAGCCATGTATTTGCCTCAGAGTCATTCACAAACAGTTCGGCAACGGGATCCCACTGTAAGCGTCTGCCGAGTCGCATCGATATGTTGGCTAGATGGCAGGTAGACACAGTTCGATGAGCGCCCTGAATATCTGAAAGAGGTTTTTGACGCGTCGAGATGCAATCAAAGAAGTTTCCCATATGATTGATTATTGCATCGAGTTTGCCCTCGCGCTGTGGACGTTCCAGGTTGTCAAATTCGTAAAGCGTGTAATCTTGTGGTAGAAGTGGATTTGATTTGAGAGCTTCGACTGGTGTGCCATCAAGGACGCCGCGATTCACAAAGATTCGTCCCGCGTCTCCTTCAAACAAGATGCCTTGGCGACCTTCATCGATAATTTCCAGGCGAACTCCATTTTGGTAGTCGACCGAACATCGGAAATCACTTGCCACGTTGTAAGCATCAACGACGCTGAGGTGTTTCGCCTGACCATCGAAAGAAACGGGCAGACTATCGATAGCCCATTGTGCGATATCGATATGGTGTGCTCCCCAATCCGTCATTTTTCCACCGGAGTATTCGTACCACCAGCGAAATGTGTAATGCGAACGTTCGGGAATGTAGGGAACGTCTGGTGTTTGGCCTTGCCAGAGATTCCAGTTGAAATGGCTGGGGACTGGGGCGCTGGCGAATGGGCCTCCAGTAGGATTTTTATCCGTAACACAGGTAACCTTCAGTAGCTTTCCTAATCGTCCTTGACGCACCATTTCCACTGCCAGACGAAAGCGAGAATCGCTCCTCTGCCACGTTCCAACTTGGACGACTCGATCGGTGGCTTGCACACATTTTTGTAGTACCTTGCCTTCATCGACCGTCAGGGTAAGAGGTTTTTCGCAGTAGACATCTTTTCCGGCACGCACTGAATCCATCAGCATTTTGGTATGCCAATGATCCGGTGTAGCAATCAGGACGACGTCGACATCCTTGCGATCCAGCATTTGTCGATAATCTTCGAAGATTGCGGGCGTACTGCCAAAGCTAGCCCTGGCTTGTTCGCGAACGTGTCGGTCAACATCTGAGATGGCAACAACGTCTCCATACATCCTTGCCTTCTCTGTAATCACCGAACCTTGGTACCGCATGCCAATCGCACCGATTCGCAGACGTTCATTGGGAGACTTTGATGCAGACTGTTCAGCACTCTGAAGTGAACGAGGTAACGTCCAATATCCTGGCATGAACGCAACGCTTCCTGCCCCGGCTGCCGCGCGTAGGATCGTGCGGCGCGAAAAAGGTTGACCCATCAAATGACTCCTAACAGTTCGTTGCTTACCAATTTTCCAATGACGATTTGGCTATTTCCGGAAAACGGCCGCATTTCGATCTCCTCCGGAGAGGATATACGCGACAAGATCCTTCAGTTCCTCAGGATTCAAACCATCCAGCAATTCGGTCGGCATTTGCGATACCTTGGAGACTGTCATCTCCTCAATATCCTCTCGCGTCAGATGCACAGGGGGTTTGGTAAGATCGGCCGTGTAGACCGTCAGTTTATCCCCATATTCGACGACGCGTCCAACGATCGCTTGGCCATCTGCCGTGATGATGTTGTGCGAGCCGTATTGGTCTGAGATGACCTTGCTGGGTTCGATCATCGCATCCATTAAATCGGGCAGCGAGAATTTTTTGGCTGCAGTGGACAAGTCAGGCCCGATCGCGCCCCCTTCAGCATTATATCGATGGCATTTGGCGCACGAGGTTGCATGAAAGAGATTGCGGCCGGCGTCGTAATTGCGACCGGATAAAGATTGCCCGAGCACTTCCAATGCTGTTGACGTTGACCACTTGCGGCCCGGACCTTGAGGGGGAGTACTATCAAAACTTGCCACCAGCGACACGCCTGCAAGATCGTCTAGGAAGACTCGTTCTCCGACAGGAACGTTTGCCAACGCGTCTTCTCGCATCTGCGTGAGGAAGCCTGGGAAGCTTGCACCGCCAGGATGTTGTGCTGCTTCCAAGAAAAAAGCAAAATACAGTTGCCGTTCAGCAATCGTCCACGGTGTGGTTGCATTGCGTAGAGCGAACGCATAATGGATTCCGCGGGATGGGGGCATGTTTTCGAGCATTCTTGCGACGGTTCCTCCGTAACCTTCGTTTCGTGCTGCGAGCTTTCCCCAATTTGGAATAGGTTCCTCTCCGAGACTCGCCATCACCGCAAGCGTCTTGGAGACGACGGACGGCGACTGGAGATAGATTAGCAACTCTGCCAATTCGGCATTCTGCTCATTCGACGCAGCCGGGTAAACCGCGTCCAGCTTGTCCACAAATTGTTGACGTAGCGATTCTTCAGGTGCGCCCAAGCGGATGAACGCTAGCTCCAAGGCGCGATAGTAAGCGAGACGCTCTTGCTCTGGAAGATCCTTGAGATCGATTCGCAGCAATGTTTCCAGCAGGGCAGAGGAATCGCTTTGAGAGCCTTGACGCGCTAGGGCAATCATGGCCTGAATCGCAGTACGTGGATCCGTGCTGGCGAGCGCACGTTGACGCCAAGAATTCACGTCCTGAAATTCCAATGCCACTCGAGCCGCATAGCGAACGAACCGATCTTCATGACCGAGATGTGCAAAAATGATTGCCAAATTACCCTCATTATCGCCGTGCCATTGCTCCAGTTGATGACGTACGGCGCGCAGTCCACCGGGGTCACTCGTCTTGGCATCTACTGGTGCTGTGGATTCACTTCCCGCGTAGGTCACACGATAGATTGACGAACGGGTACCTCGACCACCGGCAGTAAAATAGAACGCTCCGTCTGCACCAATAACGGCGTCGGTCACAGGTAGCGGATTTCCATAAACAAAATCTTCATTCACTCCACTGTAACTTGAGCCATCAGCATCAAGATGTACGGCATGAATCGTTCCGTAGGTCCAATCCAAAATGTAGAGAGCGCGTTGATACTTTTCCGGAAACTTGGCTCCGTAGCCGAAAGCGATTCCCGTCGGCGAACCGGGACCGATATTCAGTACAGGCGGCAATGAATCTTCGTAATACGTGGGCCACTTGCCTGTGCCGCTTCGCCATCCGAATTCGCTGCCACTGGTCGCGTGAGAAACACGTGTGGGACGATACCAGGGTGAACCCAAGTCCCATTCCATATCGGCATCGTAAGTAAAGAGTTCGCCATCACCGTTGATCGCTATGTCATATTGATTTCGGTACCCCATGCTTACGACTTGGAGATTGGAACCATCGGGATTGACATTTGCGATCCATCCACCCGGAGCTAGTATCCCCGCTGCGTGTCCATTGGCATCCCACCGGCGCGGAAGCAGAAGATCTTCATTCCAATTCATGGGAATACGGCTGGAGGAAACGTTTTTGGGAAGACTGGTATGGTTGCCAGCTGCGATATAGAGAGACTTGCCGTCCTCGCTGAGAATAACTGCGTGAGGACCATGTTCACCCCCACCAGGAATGGGCACCAAATGTTCGTCGTGGTCGACAAGTCCATCACTGTCAGTATCCGTTACCCGGTGCAGGCCAGACTGTTCACCTCCATTGACAACAACGTAGAGCGCATCGAAGGCCCACAGCAGGCCCTGAGCGCCGGACAGTTTTACGGGTAGACGTGCAACGTTTGTGGGTGTTTGATCTTTGCCGGGCGTAATCAGAAAGAGACCTTCACCCCCTTGATCGGAAGCGATCAGCCGACCCGACGCGTCGGTTGTCAACGACACCCAAGAACCCATCGAACGTGGGACATTGAAAATTTTCTCGACCACGAATCCATCGATCGCTTTTACATCCTCTGCTACTCGTGGAAGATAGTCCGTTTCTGCTTCCCCCGACATCGCCTCATCCAATGCACTTGAATTGATAGAGCCCGTCCAAGCCAGTGAACTATCGCCGAGAGTACCTAGTACTTTGGCTGGTTTCCATTGAGACGCATCGAAGTCCAGTTGTTGCCATCCTTCAGAAGCCGCGTTGTTCACCAGCCAACTGGAGTCGCTAGATAGGTCTGTCTGTTTTCCGGAATCGGATGTCATACGGATCTGGCAAATAAACGACGCTACGTTTCCCTCGTTAGTTGCTTCAACGGCGATGACATTCCTGCCTTGATGCAACTGAGCTTTAATATCGGCCACCGCAAGGTCAGACCAATCGTCGCCGCTAGTGACCTTCACGCCGTTGAGATATAGGACAAATCCATTGTCCGCAGTAGCAGCCAGCTGAGCCGATTTAACTGCATCATCGACTGGGAACTCGTATCGCAAATAAATTCGCTCGTCGGTGGGGTTGTTGTCGGTCCAGATCCACTTGGGCAATTCAGACTGCTGTGACCATGCGGAATTTTGATCATAAGTAATGGAGCCTAAGATACTTATCGCGATCGTGAGTGCTCGGAAATAGCAGAGAGTGAAGTCGAGGTGTCTCATGGGTTTCATCAGTTTCGAAGCAATTCGAAGGGAGGGAGAATTCGTAGGTGGGGGCTAGCGGGGACTGACAAGGGTAGCCTTGCCGATTGGCTATTGTCGATGAAGAACGTGCGAAACGCAACAATGTTATGGGGAGGAAAGTAAATCACCGCTCGACATGGGGCACGTTTTGCCATTCACTCAGTCTTGCCATTTGGAATCGACGCTAGTTAAATCACTTTGATTCGTCCACGCGACTACTGGATGATTGAAGCCATTCTTTCGCCCCCTTGAGTCGACCAAAGCCCAAAAGGGGCATGGATACAGCGGGGTCGTCGGGTAGCCGTAGATCATTTGACTTAATCGTTCCTGCATGTAGGGCGGCGATCAGCGAGGCGACGCCCGACATGTCATTGTCTGCCTCAAGACAAATTTCAGCATCCTTCGAATGGTTAGTCAGCTGATTCGCAAGCTCGAGTGCACGTTCGACGTCGTAAGCTTGCATTGCTGGCAGAGTCTGTCCAATTAAATAGAAACGTCGCAGTTGGTGATTCAGCTCAGTATCGGTACCCAACCAAGCATGTGGACCCACGCCGCGGGCCGCGACATAGAGCATCGATTGCGTCAAAGGGCCTGCATTGACGGCTTGCCCCATGGCTAGACTCTGCATCGTATTCCAGCCTTGCGAATCGACAACACGCAATGTCATTTTACCAGCTGCCCTATGTGCCTTGAAATAGATAGCCTGTAAACGCCAGGGCACCTGACTGCAATACTCAAGGACTTGCCAAGTACCGGCATCTTCAACTCGCTCCCATATCACCTTGGCATCAAGGGGCTCACGTGCTTGGGGCCAACCATGCAAAGAGCGTCGCAGGACATTGCGGGCAATGCCATTGTTGTTACCAACAATCGGGCTGGCCGATGTTGAATGCGTGAATTCTTCTGACTGTAGTCGTTCGACAAAATGGTCCTCAATCGTAGTCACTCGCTGGTCCGAGGGGAGCTCAGCGAAGACCTTCAGTTCTTCACGAGTGAAACGTGGAAGGGCGGGTTCATCGATGGTGCCATTTTTCCCTTGCAGATGACGGTCGAACCAACGGAAAGCTCCTACTTGAAGTTCAGGAGTGTCCTCATGAGGACCTGGAGTGATAAGCAAACCCAATGAATCGTGTTTTTCGTAAAGATCATAAATGTGTTGCACTTGCTGTGCGGTTCTGAGAACTCCATCCAATGGAAAGATGGTGTCGTTATCGGAATTAGCAATGAGCAGCGGACGAGGTGAAATGAGGGCAGCTAGCTGAGGATAGTCCCAGCCGTAATAGTTGACGAAGTACATGCAGTCACAATGCCCTGTGACACACCCATCGATAACATGGTTTTCCAGATCGGTAATGCCTGCAACCGGCACCACAGCTTTAACGCGAGAGTCTAACGCGGCAATAAACCACGAATAGGCTCCGCCACCACTTCTTCCCGTCAGCCCCAAGCGTTCGCTGTCGACATCGGGCCGCGATGCTAAATAGTCTAGTGCGCGAATGCCTGACCACGCTTCGACCCCTGCCGGTGTATATCCCTTGGACACCCAATCCCATCTGCCATCGCGATAGGTGCCCCAGTGTGAACCCAAGAACTCACCCCATTGCACCGTGTCTATGGTTAAGCAGACGTATCCATGACGCGCAAACCAAGCACCATGTCGCTGATATCCCGTTTTGTTTCCATAGCTCAATTTTTGCCCGTCAGCATTAGTTTCTACCTGGGAAGAATGTCCACACACGTAGAGGATCGCTGGGAGCGGTTCGGAAATGTTCGCAGGTCGATAAAGATTCGCGGCAACGTACAAACCTGGGAAGGGTTGGTAGTGCAGTCGATCGACAATGATATCGTCTCGCTCGATCGTACCAACAGTTGTTACCAGCAAGTCGCTACGTTCTGGTTCGGGAAGCAAACCCAGCATGTCGGCCAGCTCATCGCGGAGTTGTGGTCGCGCTGATTCCCAGTCCTGACGTGACCTAAATCTGCGGACATCAGATTGGCGTGTTAGTGTTGAGACCTGCGACGCAAAATATTGGCTCAGAATGTTGTTTGGATTAGGCGATTCTGGCCAAGGCGGAGCAGTCCCGTGTGATTCATTCGCAGTGCATGCAATTCCCCAGCATAACATCATGCAAGCAAGCAAACGCGTGATGGTTTTATTGGATCTCATTCGGCGCCTCATTGGTATTCGATTGTGAGTGTTTGCTCGTTGATCGCTAGAGCGGAATCCACTGAACCGCATCGATGATGACATGACCATCGGTGAATTGATTAGATACGATCACCTTCGCTTCGGCCTCTGCACTGAAATCGAATTGGCCCAGCGTATGAAAGAGACCGTTATGTTCTGGTGCCTGCTGCTGATTGACGGTCATATTGCTAACTCCATTGGCATGGAACAATTGAACCGGGACATTGGTAGCTCGATTGGCATTGGACGAATAGCTGATACGCACTTCGTATCGACCCGAATGCGGAAGATCGGTCGCGAATGTGGCAGTGGTTATTGAGGAGGGCTGGTGAGCATCATGGCGGTATCCAATTCCAACATAGGGATTTGTCGCATGGCTGGAATTCCAATCGCCAGTTTTCATTGCACGCTCGTCGTCGATGACGGTTCCTTCTAACGAAGAAATGCTTGTGCCGGTTTGGGTCGATGAAGTGACTTGTTGCGGAGCATGTAAAATTTGCCCGTCTTTTGTCAGCTTCTCCATTAGCGTGTCATAGCTGACATCTTGGACCGCACTGTCTTGATCAATGGCCATTGCTGCCACGGTGGCTGCGCTTTGACCGAGAATCATGAAGACCGGTTCCATGCGGATGGAACCGAAGGCAATATGAGAACTAGAGATGCAAACCGGGACGACTAAATTTTGACATTCGCTACGAGCTGGCAAAAGGCTTCCCAGCGCGATTTCATACGGGCCAGCCGTAGGAACTCCGATGTCGCCCTCGTTTTGGACGAAACCATCGGCTGTGACGTAACGTTGAACGTTGTGGGAATCAATGGTATAGGACCCCATGCCAACGCTCTGCGGCGTTTCAATCTTTTCCAGCAAGTCGTTTTCGGTCATCACGTATTTTCCGATCATACGCCGGGCTTCGCGCACATAAATTTGATGGGGCCAATGATCATTGTCGAGGAATTCGTCCTTTGGCAAACCCCATTTTCTCATTGCCTGTTGCACTTCCTCAGGAACGCGTGGATCATTGGCAATAAAGTAGAGCCAGCCCTGTTGGTATTCGCGATGGCTGGCAATTATTTCCCGCCGTCGAGCGTAATTGGCCTCAGGGTAGTCGTAATTCATGCCAATAAAATCGGTACTCAGAGGACCATGGTTATTGGTGTCTGTTTTGTGATTAGGAATGGGATCAAATTTGTCAAATGTTTCCCGCCAACCCTCAGAGAAAACTCTTAGCAGCAGCTCATAAGTTCCGGGGTCATAGTTCTCTGGCCTAGGGAACGAAACACGATTCTCCGGATGAGAGGTAAGGCACATCCGGAAGCAATATGCTTGTACACGATGATCGGCAGCTCCGAAGGTACCGGGTGGATCTGCACTGATGAGTGGTAGTAGGCCGCTTTGCGGATCGTTGGGAATTCGGTAGGGGCTAATTGGTGGTAGGACACCGAAATGATGACGATGATGTAGTACGCCGGTTTGAATGCCATTCCAATCTTCACTGTATTGCTCTCTCGATTCTCTTCCGACCGCGTATTGAATGCCTGCTGCTGCGAGGAGATCACCTTCGTAAGTTGCATCTATAAATACCTTGCCGTGATAAACCGATCCATCGAGTGTCCGAATCGACTTGATTCGACCGTTGCTGAGTACGACCCCCGATTCGCGATCAAGCCACTGATCACGATGTACTGGTATACCATGCTCTTGTACGAATTTTTCGAAAACCGTTTCGGCAACATGGGGCTCGAAAATCCACATCGTCCGTTGCACTCCGTCGATCGCGGGTGTGCCTTGTCCTTGATTTCCATAGCTGGCTTGAGATTGCCAGCGCCAAGTTTCTGGCGCTTGGTACTCCTGCCATACCCGGTGATAGAATTCACGCGTTAGTCCACCAATGACGGACTTGTTGCCAGTATCGGTCCATCCCAATCCACCGCTGCTAAGCCCGCCAAGATGTTTGTCAGGCGAGACGAGCACGACCGACTTCCCCATTTTTGCTGATTGAACAGCAGCGACGACTGCAGCGCTTGTTCCACCATAGATAATGCAATCGAAGTGATGTTCTGAAGCGATGGATGAGCGTGGCGCTGCATTTCCAGTAAAGGCAATGAACGTCAGTAAAAACGTCGAACAGCATTTTTTGAAGGAGAACATTCAGATTGAATAGGATGAGAGGGGGGCGACGAACAGGGAAGGGTGAGGGAGGGTTCAAAAGAGTCGCCGTCTCATTATAAGCAAAAACTGATTGACTTGTTGTTATAGTCAATCCTGTGTGGTAGTCGCTCACCCGATGTTGTGAAATGTCCACGCATGTGGCAACGTTGCACTTAGAAAGTCGCCTTTCGCTCCGCGAAAGTAGCGTTGGTTTGTGTTGCTTTTTGCGCTA
>JBGTBJ010000036.1:0-14164 GCA_041749395.1 Pirellulaceae bacterium | reverse complement strand
TATTTACGTTGAATTCGAGGAGTAGCAATCATGATCGAACAATCATAATTGCAAGAGTACGGCAGGCATAACTGCAAGAGAAAGACAGGACGGGTAAAACGAGTACACGCGCACGAAAGTCTGGAAGGTCGTGAGAATCTGCATGGCAGACCGAGACAGAGAATCTGCAGACACTGCAGCTGGACAGCCGCAAGGACTCTTTGTAGATCTGTTCTGCCAACAGCCAGTCGCCGGCATGCTCCGCACTTAGCGGTCCCCCAGCAGTGATGCGATTCACTTCTAACCGCGATTGATAATGAATGTCAGTATGTTTTGCCAAGAGAAATGCCGACTAACTCAGCGCAACCGCCGTGGTATCGCTGCCGGCAAGCAGCATGGTGAGCGCCTCGTCCATCGCTTCCCGATCATTCAGACGCGTGCCGTCCAATGCATCGGTTACCGATAGCAACGCTGCGAGTAGGGTTGACTGTTCGTTTGACGACTGAGGATGATCCGCAATGAGCGCTGAGATCATGCCATGAAAAAAATCTAGTGAGGCCCGCACCGTCCGGTTGTAACTGGTCGGCATCCAGAGCGGCAAAAAAAATGTGCTAAGTACTTGACGCGTTACCGCCCCCTGAAGTCGTGTCGCGACATCAAGAAACTCGCCGCTCTGCTCATGGACATGTGCACCAAAGAGAGATTCCGCCACCGACAGCAGCGCAATCTTGTTGGCCACGTGCGAGACGTTGACTTCACCTTCGCTAAGTTGCTCGAACACTTCCTCAGCCTGTCGTGCTGCAGATTGCGGTGAACCTGACGCGCGGTAGCACGTGGATCTCCCATATCATGCAAGACGTCGAAGATGGCTACGAAATCATAGGTGCGGCCCTCAAATTGATGAGGAGGAGACAGAGAAGGGAGGGGGGGCTGAGCAATAGCGACTTCAAATCGAGCATTGCACAAGCCATGCTCGGCTGCGAGCTCACGAGCGCGGTCAATTGATGGGCCGTGGTAGTCGAAACCGGTGAACTGCAAATTCGGAAATGCCAGTTCCCAGGGCGTAGCGGGACCAATCTCTGCCAGTGGTCGGTACAGGCCGAGCCGATCGCCCACGATTTCCAGGGCAGCGTTGGCCGTTCCACTAAGATCAGAAATCACCTTGCCGAGGATTTCTTGAAGTTCGTTTGCCATGGCTTGCATAGAGTCACTCCTTTCCAACCTCTAGCTGAACTGTAAACGCAACGAGATTGAAAGTCGGCACGCCTCAACGCGTTGGGGCAGCCCAAATGCGCATGCTTTGTGGTGAAGAACGAGGGGCATTAACGATGGTTTCGAATAGCTTGGGTGTCGGTAAACGCTCCGTCTCGGTGATACATAATGGCCGCAGCCACAAATGCCAGACCGCCAGCGAGAAGCAGGCCACAAGCGGTTAAACCCCGGGATATGGCAATGCTCTGATTTGTGATGGTTTGGCTCCCCACCGACCATCCGCCGAACACCAGCACCAGTCCTCCAAATAACAACAAGAACTTCGCCAGCCGCAGAATTCGATCAGAGAGAGGGATTGGCCTTGCAACGTCGTGCGGTTCCAGTGAATCGTTGCGCATGGGGCTGGGGCTAGTCATAAACTTCCTCCTTAGATTTTGGATTCGTGCGAACACTTTTTTGCGGGACGAGCTTACCGATCAATCCTCTCCGCCGTAGCGCTTCATAATAATGCCGAAATAGTCGTAGTCGCTGAGACAGATACTTCATGTCGCCATGAGCTTTAGCAGGCACTAAGCCTTCTTCGATGACAATCAACATCTGTTGCTGCGGCGCTGGGACGTTCTTTTGCCGACTGGCTTTGACCAACTGCGCCAATGTTTTTTGCGAGTCGATTTTGTCACGTCCAGATCCTATAACAACCAGTTGGTATATTCAACCTTGGTAACCACCCAGCGCCAAAGAAAGATCTCGAGGTCGCGATGAAGCACGATTTCGAATCTCGGTGCGAACCGGTCGCGGCTACGTCCATCGTGCGTTTTGCTTGCTATATTTGTCACTCTAACTTGCGGCTGAAACTCTTAAGCAGCCCGCCGAACCGATGCTTGCAGCGGACTGCGCTCAGCGGACCGAACTCGTCATTAAATTCGCCGCGTTTCGTTTTCGTCCGCCCGCAACGAGACTATCCGGCTTATGAGATACGGGTCGGCCGAGCCACTGTCGCATCAGCGACCAATCTCCGGTGAACGTGGTGACAAGATTTGAAATCGCCAAGCCATTGTCGGGCATCGGCTTGAAGAAAGAGACGGACAATCTCGTAAAACTTCTGCCACCTTTTTGAACTGTAGTATTAGTGTTAATGTTGTAAAATGCTGTATCCTGCTAATCCAACGATAAACTCCCTTCCGTATTCGAGTGAGACGAGCTGTTTTGGGGATAATTCGGGTCAATACTCCGGCTAACGAACGTACGCCATGGAATGCAGGCAGACGTAACCACTGCTGTCAATGAACTTGCGACAATTGTTCGGTAAAAGCTCAGACTCTATGAGTAGCGTGACGTCGCAAATTGGACCGCCGGGCGTTTCTGGTACTTTCGCGACGAGATCGCCGTTTGCATCAGCAATGAATCACATGGATGGGGGTCCCGACGCAAACAGCAAGCCGCAAACCGCGTTCCGTTCAGCGTTTTTTTTACCGAAGCGAGTTGTCTTGGGCTTGAGGTGGTCAATGCAACATGCACCCTTAACATAAGCAGCGAGAACGGGAGGGATCGGACTGTAAATCACATCTCCTTCTTCGCGGCAAATCGACCGTCTTTAGAGGTTGTCGCGTATCGCTGCGGCAAGTGGTCCCATAAGATGTGATTGAGGTTGGCAAATACTCGCAGGCCCAACGGGTTTAACGGAACGCATCTCCAAGTTATTCTAAATGAGAGGACTATCGACAGCGGCGTGCCAACTCCAAATCTAAAGAGGATTTGCTCGCTATGACCCAATAACGGAAACTCCCATGTTCAAATTGCTTTCGAACAGACCGATATTCGTCGTTGCCATCTTGTGCGTGAATTTATATGGTCGTCCGGCGATTCGAGCGGACGAACCGCCTGTGAAGGAATTACAGTCCGAAAAAAACGACTCGCGTGAAGCCCGCGCGCAGCCAGCCAATCTCTATCGAGGGTTTTCCGGATACAGCCGCAAGATTACAACTAAGTCGATGGACGCACAGCGCTGGTTCGATCAAGGGATTCTTCTCTTGTACGGCTACAATCATGACGAGGCAATTCGCTCTTTCGATATGGCGGCCAAGGTCGATCCCGACTGCGCTATGGGCTGGTGGGGATCAGCTTACGCTCGAGGATTGCACATCAACAATCCGCAAATGACTGAAGAACAGAGTCAATTGGCCCATGAAGCAGCTCAGAATGCGATTGAAGCTCTGGACGGAGAGTCGCCGATCGAACAGGCACTCGTTCGGGCAGTCGCGAAGCGATATGAGTGGCCTGCTCCGGAAGACCGCTCGTCACTTGACCAAGCCTATGCCGAGGCGATGGAGAAAGCCTGGCACGAGTTTCCTAATGATCCCGACATAGGTGCCTTATACGCCGAGTCACTCATGAATTTGCAGCCGTGGGACCTGTGGACCGCGGACTCAACTCCCAAGGGGCGGGTGCTCGAAATCCTGGCTGTTCTCGAGCGAACGCTGGCGCAATCGCCAGACCACCCTGGAGCCAATCATTTTTATATTCACGCCATCGAGGCGTCGCCCTGGCCCCAAAAAGGCAAGGAGGCCGCTATGCGTCTCAAAACGCTGGTACCAGGGGCCGGTCACCTGGTTCACATGCCGTCTCATATTTTCATACGTATAGGACGTTATGCAGAAGCCACAGACGCAAACGAACTCGCCATTCTGGCCGACGAAGAGTATTTTAAGGACTCGCCGGCGCCGGAATTCTATAGCGTCTACTTCCTGCACAATGTCCATTTTCTCGCCTATTCGGCAATGATGGAAGGACGCTACCAAACGGCGATCGCCGCCGCCCGAAAGATCGAACAGCAAGTACCGCGTGATTTTCTTCGGGAGTATGTCAAGATTGCCGACGGTTTCATGCCCACAGCGTTGCATGTGCTGCTCCGCTTTGGTAAATGGGAAGAAATCCTGGTCGAAACGGAGCCAGAGCAATGGCAGCTATTCAGCAGGGCGGAATGGCACTTTGCTCGTAGCGTGGCGTACTCTGCTCTATCCAAAACCGAAGAGGCGCGGCGCGAGCTTAAGCTGATGGATGCGGTGACCGATCAGCTCACCGACGACTGGTTGATGGGAAACAACCCAGCGCGCGATGTGCTGGTCGTCGCCAGAACTATGGCCGCCGGAGAGTTGGCGTTCCGGGAGGGCAAGACCGATCAGGCGTTCGAACTGCTACGCCAAGCGGTCGAGTTGGAATTAAGACTCCGTTACGACGAGCCGCCGGGTTGGATGCAACCGGTTCGTCATGCCCTTGGGGCGTTGCTGCTGGCTGACGGACGCCACGCCGAGGCGGAAAAAGTCTACCGTGATGATTTGGACCGACATCCGAACAATGCCTGGTCACTCCTGGGCCTCCAGCAATCACTGGGTCTCCAGGGCAAGTCCAAGGCGGCAGAAAACCTGAACGAGTCGGTACGCCGGGCGTGGGCGCGGGCCGATACGAAACCGATTGCCAGTTGCTATTGTCATCCAGACGCATTAGGTCGCCCTTAAAACCCGACTGTCGAGAGGTGCCCGCGCGGTACAACAATTCTGCGACACGAATGCATCGGCAGATTCCTAGTTGAAATGTAGGCTGGCAGCGGTACTCTACACTGCTAAACACCAAGACATTCTGGAAATTCGGTTCGAGTTCTCGAACTGAGCCGTCACTGGGTGAGCGAGTGGCTATCTTGCATCGCGAACGCGCACCGTCGAGTGACAAATGACGGCTCGACACGAATTTGATATTTAATAATTAGGTCGTTTTCGGTCGTTTCTTCGACCTCGGCGCGGTCGTTTAGACTCGCCGAGATTCACGGACGCTCGGGTGGTTGGTGTTCGTGTGGACGGGCAAGATGTTGCCCGCCGAATTACAGGCGCATTTTTGGCCGAATTAGAACTGTAGGGATTTTGCCCGCGCGGGATGAATGATAGCTACCATCTGAACTGCAAAGACCTTGCAAAAATCGGAGTGGCGAGTTTTTTGTACCCCGCTCAGCCGATGAGATTACGCGGTGAGCCAAGTGGTACAAGATTTAAAACCGTAGTTTGAATCAGCGCCATCTGATGGCTACTGTCACATTCTCGATCTTCTGCGTTCCTTGACGTCGCCTAGTCTGCGATGCGGCAAGTCTGAACGTTTGCTTGCGAGAGTGTCACTCGGAAGCCCCGAGGTCGCCTACGAATCCCGTGGACGACACAGCAAGGCGTGCGTATCTGGCTCACAGGGGTGCCCTCTCGCAGTTATTCCCCCCGGCTGGTTTTCTTGGGGCGTATTTGAGCATGCCCCCGCACGGGTCTCGATCTTAGGACCGGACTCGAAATCAAAAGTCCCATAATTTGCCGCATTTCTGAAACCGAGTACTCAGAAAAAGTTCGATTTCAGGTTTGGTACGGGGAGGCTGTCGGGACCGTCAATCGGTAAGTAAGATGTTCCAGTGTCGGCCACCAGAGCGTGCATGGCACTGACATTGATTACAATTGGCCGAAAATAACGAGATGTTTGGTTCGATTATTGTCGCCGCCATTTTTGACTGCGTTTGCTGGAAGCGGACGTGGATATCACTTAAGCTGCCGGGTATCTCTAAAAGTTCTGCGGCAAGAACCTAACGAGGTTTCTATCAGAAACTGAAGCGTCCGCTAAAGGGCTCACGTCGACTAACTGCTCCGGGGCGTTTGCGAGTTATGGCGCTTGCGATGATTTGTTGGTCGTGGCCGGAAAAGTGAAGAAGCTCGCCATTCAGATCAAGACCAGAACTCGATTGGACTGCGTATATGTTCTATAAGACAAAGCTGGCTTCGTTCTCAGTGCTGCTGTTCATGAGCTGCACTCGCTTCGTCCTCTCACAGCAAGTTGATTCTATTCAGCCACAAATCGGCGCTTTTCTCAATGAAATGAAGGATGTGAGGTATCCGGTCGCCAGCGTAGTCGTTGATATCACGAATCCTCCATATAACGCAAAAGGGGATGGATTGCATGATGACACGGATGCCATTCAACGAGCCCTCACTGACAGCATGGGGCTTCACAAAGTGCTCTACTTTCCGGAAGGCACCTATCTGATCTCGAAGACTCTGCAGTGGTCGAATAAGAACTCGACTGGCCGAAACGCTTGGGGAAAGAACTTCTTGTGTGGTCAAAATGTGAACAAGACCACGATCCGCCTCAGGGATGGCACGTTTACAGACACACAAAAGCCGCAAAGCATGATGTGGTGCGGTGGCTTTGGCTCTGCAGATTGGTTCCACAACTATGTCGAGAACATCACGTTTGACATTGGACGGAATAATGCAGGTGCAATTGGGCTACAATTTTATTCGAACAACTCCGGTGCGGTTCGCAATTGCCGTTTCATTGCTGGCGACGATAACGGTGTCGTAGGACTTGATCTAGGGCACCGCGATATGAATGGGCCACTTCTAGTGCGCAACTGCGAAGTGATTGGTTTTGATCGAGGCATCAGCACAGCGAGCGCAGTCAATGGTCAAACTTTTGAGTACATCACTCTCCGAGGGCAACGTCGCTTTGGATTCGACAACGAAGGTCAGTCGGTCGCAATTCGAGGACTGCTCAGCGTGAATGCGATACCAGTGGTTCGTAGTTATGGAGTGTTATGTTTGATTGATGCGAAACTCGAGGGAACCGCACAATCGAATCGTTGGCCAGCTGTCATCAATTACAACGGCGGTGGAATCTTTCTGCGGGACGTTGTCACATCGCACTATGCGCGTGCGGTCGGAGATGTCGTTACGCCGGACTGGTTTGCAGTCACACGTATCATTGGCGAAGATAAACCAGGCAGCCTCGGACCAAACATCAGCGAATACTGCTCGCATCCGGTAACCACCGCATTCCCTGCCAAAGAATCCTCATTGAGATTGCCCGCCAAAGAACCACCGCAAGTTCGCAACGATCCCGTCGCACAATGGGCCAACGTCGACGACTTTGGTGCAGATCCCACAGGCGAAAGAGACTCCGCTGCCGCCATTCAAAAAGCGATGAATTCCGGCGCCTCAACGATCTTCTTGCCGGGATTCTATGCAATGAACTCGACGGTGACACTTGGTGCTAGAGTCCGTCGTGTAGTCGGAGTCGGAGGTTGGATTGACTATCAAGGCAATGCCAAGCCAGATTTTCGTATCGTCGAAGGGGACTCGCCAACGGTCGTGTTTGAGCATCTTTCTTACATCCATGGAGGAATCGATATTGATACCAATCGTACCATTTACTTTCGCAGCGTTGCCGACTGCGATCTGACATTTGGTTCCAACGCGAGCAACGGAGAACTGTTCCTGGAAGATGTGGTGACTCACCATTTGGTTCTAACGAATCAGCGAGTTTGGGCTCGACAGTTGAATGTAGAGAATGAAGGAACCCATATAGTCAATGATGCTGGTCAACTTTGGGTCCTTGGCTACAAAACCGAACGCGGAGGTACGCTGCTTGAATCTCGTAATCGAGGTGAAAGTGAGATACTAGGCGGTTTCAGCTATACCACAACTGCAGGAAAATTAGCTCCTATGTTTGTCACGCATAACTCATCTGTTTTCATCTTCTTCAATGAGGTGTGCAACAACGGAGATCCGTTCGTTACGTTGATTCAAGAAACGCAAGGCGAGTCGACTAGAACATTGGGCAGGGAGAACGCCCATACCGTACCATATTCAGCGAGGCATGTAGCTGAATAAATCTGTGAACCATCACGTACGGCCAGGGCTCGATTTTGCTGACGTTGTCAATTTCACTGCCATACCTGTCCCCAGTGATTTCGACTTTCCGAAGTCCCTAACACAGTCACAAAGCCGACCAGTGATCCAAGAGATAGAATTCCACCCGACGCATGAACACCGAGGACGCCTCCCAATAAAGCAAGTGGCAAGGTGCATAAAATGATGCCGACAAGCTTCCAAGATTGAAAGTCAATGTACAGAATGACCGCGATGGCACAGATAGAAGCGAGCGAAAGAAGTAACAATCGATTGCGATGAGGAGTCCGGACTGGGCTTGATGAGCGTCGACGGCGACAAAACCATCTTCTGTAAGGGTAACGTACGAAGACACCAGAACCAAGCAGTCGACCCGAGAAGCTTCAGTGGGTCGCCGGTGCTTTCTAAATGGAACTAACGCGAGTGAAGCCCGGTGAGACGATCGTCCCTTTGAAACCGAAGGTCGAGCGTCTACCTACAGAATCTGTAACGTTTGCATTTGCAGAATCCTCACCTAAAAACGTGGCAACACAAACCCCGAGAATAGTCACCGAAAGTAAAGCGTCCGCGATCGATCTTTGCAACGCCCGCTCAGTTGTCGAGGCCTATGTCGCGTTGGCACTTGCAGGTGATGTCTCGAAGGCGGCGGCGCTGGCGAAGAACTCTCCGGCAGCAGTGAAGCTCGACGAAGAACACAAGCAACCCGATGGCCAGCGCGAAGGCTTCATGGTGTTCAGGCTTGAGCAGAACGATGACAAATGGTTCGTGATCGATATCGACTTTGAAACGGAATCAGGTGCAGCAAAGGAACTAAAAAAATTCATTCAAGCCAATCCCAATTCAATCGGTCTTCCACCGCAATCGCAAAGTCTGTCCCGATGAGTACGGCAACTAAGTGACTCCAACAACTAAGTTTGCTGCAAGCCCGAAGGGCTGATACATCCTCTGCCGGTGGTGGTAAGCACCGGTTGCTGAAGCAAAGAGAACCGAAAACCCCGAAGGGGTGACACGAACGGGTCCATGAATGACGTGTGTTGGCCTTTCAGGCCGTCTGATGGCAAAGCGCTTGACAACGACGCAGTGCATCACTACATTAATGCACATATGCAGTCGAGTGAACTTTCATTTTCCGTTTCGCCATCCTCTGGTGTGCCAATTTATCGGCAGATCATTGACCAGGTGAATGCGCTCGTGCTCAGCGGGCGACTAAAGCCGGGGGACTCTCTGCCGAGTATTCGAAAACTGGCTGAGTCGCTGGAGGTCAACATGATGACCATCAGTAAAGCCTATGCGAGGCTGGAAGTGGATGGCGTCCTGGTCCGCAAGCGGGGCGTGGGGATGGTGATCGCCGAGCCAGCCATTCCAGCTTCTGCGTCCGTCAAGGAGCGACAAGCAGAACTTCGGCCGCTGATCGAGCAGGCGGTGCTACGCGGCTTGCAATTGAACCTTTCGAATCCACAGATTATCGCCGTCGTGGAATCGATCTTAAGAGAGAACCGCCATGAATAAACTGAATGACCGAATCAAAATATCCAAACTCTGCAAGTCATTTGCAAAGCATAAAGTACTTAGCGATGTGGACTGGTCAATTGCTGCCGGTACTATTGTCGGCCTGCTGGGAACTAATGGATCTGGCAAGACGACGTTGATTCAATGCTTGCTCGGACTGCTAAAAGCGGACTCGGGAAGCGTCATGATCGATGGCGAAGACGCGTGGGATCTTTCGGCAAGCGTGAAGGCTCGCATCGGTTATGTCGATCAGCGACCAAGATTTTATCCTTGGATGAACGGTGCGGACCTGCTGAAGTATGTGGGGGCCATGTATCCGCATTGGAATGCCGCTTTGTGTGTCGAATATGCCAAGCAATGGGATGTTCCGTTATCCAAACCATTTGGAAAACTATCGCCGGGAGAACAACAGAAGATCGCCATACTGACGGCGATGGGGAATGAACCAGACTTGTTGATTCTCGACGAACCGGTGAGCAGCCTCGATCCGCTCGCTCGGCGTGCGTTTTTGCGATCGTTACTCGAAATTGCACGCGATGAAAATCGCACGATTCTAATTTCAACACACATTACCTCGGACGTCGAACGTGTCGCCACTCATGTGGCATTCTTACATGAAGGCCAAATTCAGTGGTTCGACGAATTGGATGTCACCAAGGAATGCATCCGTCGGTTGCGATTCCGTTCGAAGCAAGTGTTCCCAGCTTCATTTTCGATCCCGGGTGCTCTGCACGTTCAGGTCGACGGCTCGCTAGTAATTGCTTCTGTCGCGGCAACTTCAGAGGCTGACATCCATGCTGTGTGTGCGCGCTACGACGCAACGGTTGAGGTCGAAGAGCTGAATTTGGAAGAGATTTTTCTGGAGCTGCATCATGTGGACGCGTAGCTATTGGGTGCTGATTACTTACGTGAAGCGTCCACTGTCGTGGCTGTTTGCGGCAGCCATAATGCTTTGCATGATTGTTCCATCTTATTTGGTCGACGACAAAGTTCGGAGCGTCGAAAATGACGTAATCTCTGGCGATGCGATTCGCACGTTTGAGCAATTGGTAGCGGTGCTGGCTCGCGATCCAGCACAGCCTGTTGAGCTGGACTATCGTCAGCTATTCAGCCTTGCGACACAGAAGGTAATCCCAGTTCCTCGAGGTTCGACATGGCATATCGGTCCGGAAGAGCAGGCGTTGATCCATGCATCTCTGGAGCCGGTCGAAGGCCTGCAAAATGTTGTGGCTATGGATGCAGGCTATGCTGTTGATCAGGCGACCATCAATCGCATCGGCAAGCTTAAGACGCTGAAGCGATTGTCGATCTTTGCAGACCTTGGTTATGAATCGTTGGATTTGCGACCGCTGAGTAACCTTACCGAACTTGAAGAACTGCAACTCGGAGTGGTCAGTCGAGTCGAGTCGCTCCAGCCGGTAACAGACTTGCCGATCTTGCGAACGCTTAGAATTAGGCAGGCGATGATCTTGCACAAGCATGGGCTCGACGAGCTTGCCAAGATACCGCGATTGCAAGTTCTCTCGCTGCCCGACTTGCGTGGCTTTCCGGGACTTCAAAACACCGTCGTCAAGTTGAAGCAATCCAAAACTCTGCAGCGAATAAACTACGGTGTTTCCTGGGATGATGCCGACGTGCTGGCCGATGTGCGATCGCAAGTCGAGAGTATTCAAGTTGCGCCGTCGAAGGTTCGCGGCGCACGGCACGTCTTTTTGTTCTTCGCATTGCTCACAGTCGCGGCTGTAGGATTCCCAACTATGCAGCTCGCTGGGCAACTCTCCCTACCATCATCCTACCTGGCACCTCTGTATCGTACGCCTCACTATCTTGTCGCCGCTCTGATGATCGCAGCACTGATTTTGGGCGGGATCGTGGGGCTAATCAACGTCGGCGCCAATGCGCTCGCAGCATCGTCGTTGATACTCTGCGTTGGTAGTCTGAGTTTTTGGTCGGCAACGCGCAATCCGAGCAGAGGCGATATCGCCAAGCAGGCTGGATTAGTCAAATTATTGATTGCTTTGCCAATCGGTGCAGCACCGTTTCTTGTACTCGCATCCGGTTTTTTTCGTCCACTGTGGGTGGAGAACTACCTAATGTCTGGGCAAGTCGCGATTCCGGTTTCATGTCTTGTGATCGCGACGTGGTCGGGCTGGCTCGGCTATCGCAATCTCGACTCGCGATTAAGAACGCGAGCCGAACTTGGATTGCCCGTCGTGTTGACGTTCCATGACCTTCAGGCTCAGAGCGTCGATTGGGCGAATATTCCTTCATCGGTTGTGCCTGGCAACCTTCAAATGCCAATGGGTATGAAGTTGCCGATTGTTGCCAAAGCAGCGCTGACTGTAACACTGTTATCAATACCGCTGCGAGCAATTGGCTACGACGACCTGGGGCGAATGGCGTTGATGACTTGCCTTGGAGCGACATTCGTTTGTGTATACTTAACGGGCATAAAATGGTGGCAAGAAATGCCGTACTTTGCAGCCACGACGATAAGACCCCCAGATCGCATGGGGCACGCTAATCGGCTGATGCATGGAGTCCGTTCAGATATTAATGGTTTCATGCCGTTGTGGTTGGCATGTGTCATTGCTATTGGGCTGCTCGGTACGTTGCAGGTCGAGGGAATCGGAATTCGTCTATTTCATAGCTTCGTCGCGGTTGCGAGCGTCACTCTAGCGGTATATGCCGCGCTCCTTTGGATCTTAATGATTCGGAGCGTGATCGGAATCGCGATCGTTCTCTTCATCTGCTATCTGCCGTGCTCACTGATGATGATGGAGATTGTAGTGCTCGACCGCTTCGCTTCACCACTACTCCCGGCGATCGCAATTGTCCTCTCGGGATGCGCGATTGCAGCGATTTCGTTCATTGCAATCAGTCTTGCCAGACACCATCTTGTTCGCGTGGAATGGGCGCGCTTCCGTTAACGAATGTCAATCGGAGAAGCGCAGTTCTAGATCCTGCGCGGATTGGCGGATGACCAACGAGACGTTCGTTCGCACTTGCCTTGGATACTCTCTTCAACATCTCAATAAAGAAAAGACCCATGCCGACTAATTCAATCATTCTTATAAATCATTGCTCGCTAACTCCGGCGAACTGCATCGACTCTTCACCGTTGCTGCCGGCGAAGAATATCGCAGTCATCACGTAAAGGAAATCACGCCAACGCCGACAGAGATTTCTGCGGCGAGGAAATTTTACGATGCGAAGCACGCTGAGCGCATGAAAGAGCAGGAACCTGAACTGCTCGATATGCTGAAAGCGATTGACGCGAAACTCGCCCAAGCGGATCTGAATGAGGACGAAAGAAAGAAGCTACAGAACGAAAAGCAGTCGGTCGAGAGAATGCGACTTCCACCAGGTCAATCCTTCGCGGTCTTCGCTATGAAGAACTGGAAGATCCAGCAACACCTTTACAAAAAATATGGCGGTGGCCGCCTGCTCTTCCAGCAGGCCGGAGTGGAGGCTTTCGACGCGACCCTTAAGTGGCTCGAATCCCTGGAGGCCGCTGGCAAGTTCAAGATCACAGATCCGAAGTTGCGATCAAAGCTCTACGAATATTGGACACGTGACCAAGGCTCGTGGATCATTAAGGACGAAAAAGACATTCAGGAATTTGTGGAACCAATATTCCTTCGGAACTTGCCAAAGAATGAGTATCCCGACAGACGTACTGGCGTTTCGACATTCCCTCCTTTACTTAACATGTTTGTGAATGTCACTTCCGTTGGAGTCTGATTTAAGGTTTCTACAAGCTTGGATCAATGTCGACACCAGTGTGTTTTGCAGAAAAACAACTCGTGGGCTACGCAACTTTCGCGTGATAAACAGTCTGACATCCCATTTTTGTGTCAGAATCTAGCGGAAGCTGTGTTTAGCCTTTTAGACGCAAGCTTTTCTAATCGACACTTCGGACCTCTTACAATCGGCGTTGTATTGGGTGTTTCCATCGGACTCGCAGTCGCCGCGTTTGGTCTTTATGTACTCGATGCAGGTGGCAGCGACAACGAGTACGATTCGATCCTAGTGGTAGCGTTATGCGCAGCGACGATAGGTTTTCTGTTGGGCTTCGCAGCCGAGTTGTTGCCATCGCATCCCAAGCTCGCGGGAAGACCGTGGATAAGGTACGTCATTCGGCCAATCTCATTTTGCTCTTTAAAAGGTATAGCTCATGCGAATTCCATCCGTGATTTCCGCAATCTACCCGCAACCGCAGAATCCTACCAAGCTCAATTTTGCCGATCCCGCACACCAGGGACTAAACTGTTACTTCCCCAAATCCGACATCAAAGAGGCCTGACCCCTTTGCTTTCTCCGACCACAAAAATCCGAATCCCAGCACAAGCCCACCCAACGTGGTTTGTCGAATCGAGTCGATCCAAGGGGCTTGGTAGAGCTGGCTGATTCGGACGAATCGAGTGCGAATGAATCAGCAAGTGCTTTCTATTAAGTCGAGCTAGAAATCAAGCCGTCCCACCTGTCGCAAATTTACTGGTGGCTCATTTCAAGTTCTTGAGGTTGCACAGGCAATTCAACGAAAGACGCTTTGTAGAATCATTTGGAATTCAATTCTGGTTCTACGGGCCGCAATGACTCAGCCGAGCTACTGAAGTGGACCCCAATTTTAGGACCACGGCCGCGCGTTTCTTAGATAGAGGGAACGTCGCGTTTTAGCCGGCCACTACGGTACACTTCTGCTGGCGTTTGACGGTCAAGCGAAGTGTGCTTACGGACTGATGTGTAGTGAT
>JBGTBJ010000035.1:0-11410 GCA_041749395.1 Pirellulaceae bacterium | reverse complement strand
GTAAAATGCTGAGCGAAGTATTTTTGAACGATCTGCAAACCGCCACCGATCAATCAATAATCCAAGACCGATTCGAGAGGCTCCTCGCCCTCGCGGTCTGATTGCGAGGAGCCTTTGATCCATTTCCCTAAAGTGCAGTTTCGATGGGATGTTTTTTTTAATTCCGATAAATTCTAGCGCATAAATATCCGCGGCACCTTCCTTATTGGACATATAAGTTGCGGCGAACTCTACGCTGTATCGCTCGGCACGGCCAGACAATTTTGCAATCATCTCGCTGAACCGATTCTGCACATCCTCCTTCAATCCATCATCCGCAACGCAAGCATCTCCGGCGAACAACAGAGCTATACAGCATGCAAATACCTTCAGCCTTGGCATAAATGACTCCTTAGCAAGTATAACTGAGGCCAGAATTCATCACGAGCACAAAGATTCGTGTTACGAAGAGGTTTGCGCACTGCGAGGTTTGCGGCAAAATGAAGGCCGCGACGTCAACATATAAAGGATCAGAGCCTTTCGCGCTATCAGGGCACAGCAATACCATTTGCAATACCCAGTCCAGCGCGCAAGGCTCATGTGTTAAAGACCCAACGCTAGCGTGTGAGGCTCACTTTATTACTCGAATCCGAGCGTGCCACCAAAACGCGAGCGGAACTGGTTAAAGTCAGCCAGCCCAATGGCGCCGTTGTCATCTGCGTCAAACTCGTCACGGTATTGTCCATCTCCTTCCGCACGGCCAAAGCTTGAGCGGAACTGATTGAACTCAGCTAACGTCACACTGCGGCTTCCATCAGCATCGCCGAACATTCGGAAGAACTCATCTGTTGGTGCGTTACCGAACAGCAGGTCCCCTCCAGCCGTTCCATTCTTGTCGCCGTCAATCGCGTTGCCCAGTAGATCGATGATGTTGGCACTGACGATGAGCAATTGATAATTTCCATCTACCAGCGATCCACCATTAATAAAGGCTCCAGAGACAAAGCTCAGTGTGGCGACCGTTTTGCCACCAACCACTTCAGTGCTAAGAGTGTATGGCACTGCGCCTCCGCCCGCACCCCGCTTCGTTACCTCAAAGGCACCTGCGTTGATGGTAACTTCTTGATCAAAGGTCACCGACAGTTGCTGTACTCGACTCCGCTGCGCACCGTTGCCGACAGCGATTAATTCGACTTCACCACGATTGTTTACTGACACGGTCAGTTCGCGGTCGAAGGTCAATCCACCACTGTCGGTCGAACGTACGCGAACAACATAGGTGGGTCGAATTTCGTGATCCAAAACCACACCGTCATTAATCTGCAATTGATCGCCGCTGATCGTGAACAGAGCATTATCGTTCACACCAACACCAGCAAACAATTCATAGGTATGCGTGTCCCCTGCGTCTGTGTCTTCTGTGGTCAATTGCCCAACCACTAGACCGCCAGCAGTACTGGTATTTTCCTCAACTTGGCCCGGTGCGAGGAAGATATCAGTGGGTGCCGAATTAGAGGCTGCATAATTTGCGGCGCCAGGAGTCAGCTCGGCTCCCGCGGGCAGATTTTCGCTTCCAGAATCCTGGTTGTAAACAATATCTGGAGGACCTGCGAGGATCCCGCCGGTGTACCAGGCAGCGAAACTTGATTCGACAGTGTTATTGAGAATGCGAGTCGCCGCGTCAGGTGTACCGGATGAACGAACTAGTGAAGCAGCTGTATAAACTTTGTCTCCAGCGCCACTATCGGTCCAGCCAACGCTATCAGCGATGCCCACCCATGGAATTACATCGAAGACCCCGTCGTTATCTGTATCGACATCCAGTCCAGTCGCACCGGTGAAACCCGAGACTAGTAAGAAAGTGATGGTTCCATTTTCCATCTGCGCCGGGGTGCGAACGAGATTTATCAGAGTCGTTTCAGGATCAACTAGGTCAAGCCAAGGCTGTGCTGATTCATACCCAGCTCCGATCAATGCCAGACCATTTGCTCCGGTTGAATAACTGCCCAAATCGGTCGCCATATCGATGACCCCGGCGCCGGTGCCGTCACCCTCAATTTCCAGTAACCATAGTCCGGTCAAGGCAACATTGCCGCCGGTCGGTGAACTTAATTCGACGTATTCGCGGTTGTCGTCTGAACCGGGTGGATTCACAAAAATTTCGTTCAGCAATAATGACGGTGCATCATTGTCACCGATGGCCACAGTCGCAGGACTGGTCAGCAAGCTATCGAAGGCGGTATCCACGCTGGAGGAAGTAAATGTCAGGATGGACGAGTCGATTCCCTCGATCACTGAGTCATCAACAGCTGTGACGGTAACCGTTTGGGCGATGCCAGCGTTAGCAGGGGTGAAGGTACGCGTGACTGCAACGCCGGCTCCACCACCTAAATCAACCTGGGCATTGGAAGGAGTAACTGTGACAATCACGTTGGCAGTGGGGCTGCCCGTTAGCACCAAGTCCAACGAATCGGTTGCACCACCTTCAACAACAAAGGTGCTTCCTTCCGATTCAATGACTGTTAGGCCAGGAACCGAACTTGCTTCAGCGGAGAATGCAAAGTTATCAATGCCCAATGCATCATCGTTCCCGGGATCGTTCAGGTCGGTCCAACGAATCCACAAGACTTGCCCTGGAAGCCAATTTAGCCCCGAGACGACGAATCCACTTTCACCACCAACTTCGACTTGGTTCTCTACCTGATTTCCATCGAGCACTTCATCCGTACCGGTTTGTGGGTCGGCTCCTCCAACGGGGGCAACAAAGTCCAAGTCCGGCACATTTGTGTAATCTCCATCGGTCAGCGAGGCGGCATCAATCGCATAACTAAATGTCAAAGCGTTGGTAACCGCTGCAGCACTGCGACCATCCTTCCATTGCTCGCCGATGTAGCGTATCGTGAGATTATTCAGCGTGTCGCCAGAGTCATTGACGATGCGAGCTCCAAATTGTGAACTCAATGACCCTGAAGCCAAGCTACCCAACGATCGCTCGTTGCTTCCTGCATTACCAAGCAGCGCTGTATCGCCAGAGGTGAGCAATCCATCGTTGGCAATACGGACACTAGAGTTCGAATTAGCCCCAGCTTCAGTCATCAGCCATCCGGATGGCAAAACCATCTGTGCTGGCAATGTCTGTCGATCTCCGGGAATTGGATCGATAGGCAACCTGTCATCAAAAGTCTGACTATAGGTCCCACCGCTATAACTGATCGGCGCCGAAGCACTGACGATGGAAATGGAAAGCGTGGTCTCGGCCAAACTGTTCGAGCCATCACTTAAAATAAACTTGATTTGGTCCGCTGCTGGATCACTGCCGGTGCTGGTGTACGACAACACCCCGGGTCCGCTAATGTCCGCCAAATCTGCTTGGGTAAAAGTGTCGCCAACACCCAAGGTCACACCCTCGCGTGAAAATGTCCCGAATGCTGGCGATTGTGTGATTGTGAATGTAAGCGTATCACCCGGATCCATATCACTGGCAGAAAGAATCGCCGCACCAACCACCACGCTCTGTCCGGGATTCAGCGTTAAAGTGCGATTGATGTCAATGGTCGGAGGGATCGTTCGATTTGTCGAACCAATGTGATCAACAGCTCGGCCCGCGTAGCTCGATGGGTTAACGTTCGAAGCAATCACGAAGTTTGGCGCGGTTCCGGTAAGCTCCGCTCCCAACCAATCTGCTTGTGTGAAGCCGGTTGAGCTGCCGAGCCGAGCAACATATCCCAGCGGTGGTGAAACCTGATCGAAGTAATTGAAAACTACAGGGCTGTACGTGACATCGGAGAACCCACCATCAGAAATCGCGACGCTGTCACGAATCGTCCAGTTCGTGGCGACTCCACCCAAAGTTCCACCTTGTCCGGGCAACCCTAGTCCGCCACCGCCGTCAACATTGTCCGTCAGCAAGGGCGCCACCGCAGACGTGAACAAGACGTACGTGTTGGTCGCATTCTCAAGTTCATTGGCGAAATTGTCAGACTGAAAAAAGCTCAATCCACCAAAGTTACTTGTGCTGCTAACTAAGACGTTGGCATCCGGATCGAAAGAGTACCCGCTACCGTTTTGAGCTAAGACCAAGAACCCGTTACTACCAAACTCTAGTCCGGACAAATCAAAAATTTGTGAAATCTTGCCCCGCCCAAATCCAGAATCAGAATCGCCCTCAAGGTTAACCAAGTAGGTATCCACAGGGACAACCGTGTTGGGTGCCCCACGAAGCTCGATATATTCACTCGGCGAATCCGTACCGGCGATATCCGTCAAGATCTCGTTGATCAGCACAAAAGGGGATTCAACTGGACCGGTGGAGTAGACGGGGGTGATGCTGAACTCATCTATCGCTAGCCCATCGTCGCTCCCAGCTACACCAATGTCATTCCAACGGAGCCAGAAGCTTGCGCTTGGTAGAATCGTTAGCGAAGTAATCTCACCCGAGATGCTAACTTGATTTGCTGGATCATTACCGTCCAGTGCGCCAGTAGCACCGGTCGAGATAGGTCCCACGAAGTCCAGTGCACTGACCGAAGTCCAAGTCCCAGTGGTCAGTGAAGTCGCATCCAAGCTGTATTGAAACTCAAGCCTATCGTTTCGATCTACCGTCCCCAATCGCCATTGCTCGCCGATATAAGAGATGTCTACACTCGCAATGGCGGATGAATCCTGATTGACGAATTCAACCCCAATCGTTGGCACCAGCGACCCACTCTGTATTCCACCAAATGCCCGCTCGTTACTATTTGTCGCACCGAACAAATAGGTATCGCCGGAGCTCCCTCCGCCATTGTGAATTCGCAAGAGCGTGTCGGCATTTGTGCCGGCCTCAGCAAATCCCCATCCGGTCGGCAGTACCGTCGCGGCGGCAGTAACGTTGTTACCTGGAACGGCCTCAAAAAGGTTGTCGAAGTTCTGCGTGTAGCCCGTAGATAACAGGTCAGCGGCCATCATCTGTCGGTTTTCTAGACGTTCTACCAATTGACGACGCTTCAAAGTAACACTTCGCCGGCTTTTCAGTTGACTGGACCTCGTTGTGCGGACATTCGAGGCCAAGACAAAACGCTGAAAGAATGAATGCATGTTCAGATTACTCATTGTGGATCTATATCGAAAAGAATGCCTGGCCGGTTACCTGTAGAATCTCTGTCAATGACAAAGTTCAGGCATCCTCCGGCTCATTGGCTCGCCTGCCGACGTAACAAATTGAAGATTGATGGGGTTTGCAATACCGCAAAAACTATATTCGTTACATCCGTCATGACAAGCAAACGCGTTAAAGTTTAACACTTTATGGCCAAAAGCCTTATGGCGTTAACCCATTCTTAACAAAAGGCGTTTCGGCGAAACCAGACACCTAAATTGGCGTGTGTGGGACGAATGAACGAACTTGTTGAACAGTCCCCAAGTCAGTTGGATTCGGTGGCCTCGATAGAAACGCGTTCTTGACAGATGCGTCTACCAAGGTCTCGTGCAACTTGAATGACATCGTCGCCGGTGATCATGGAGACGTGGTCGGCGTCCATGTCGATTACCTCAATGGGTCGACCAATGAGTTTCCCCCAGCCTAAATCGGACGAGGCATCGATATCAACCGCATAGCTGCGTCCATTGGGATCCAATGCACGGTACAGGACTGCTGGAACCTCTGGCTGCTGAACTTCGACATATTGGCTGATAGCCTGAAGGTTCGCTGTGCAAACTGCCAGAAATCGGCGCATATAGGTCTCGTCAAATTCCTCGGGAACAAAACCAGTCTGTTTGGCACAGGCAAGTGTCATCGCAATCCGCTCGTCCGGACCAATCGAAGCCAGCGTCTCATAACTCAACTTGATGTTCAAGTGATAGAACCGATTCAAGAATTTCACTAGTTCAGCAAGGATCATTGCGTCGTCCTCAACATCAATTCGCATCAACGCCGGAGCAAACGAGTCAAATAGTGCAACGGTTGCCACTTGTTCGCCATCTTCGATCAGCCGCCTCGCGATTTCGTAGGCGATGATCCCTCCCGACGACCAAGCGGCAAAGTGGTAGGGGCCCGTTGGCTGAATCTCGCGAATCGCGACGATGTACTCGTCCGCCATCGCTTCCATGGTTGCCAAAGGCTCCTCGGTTCCATCTACCCCACGCGCTTGCACACCGTAGACCGGATGGTCGTCGCCGAGCGCGGCCGCAAGTGGAGCGTAGCACAGCACGTTGCCACCGACAGGGTGAATGCAAAACAATGGCGGCCGCTGGCCATGCGATTGAATCGTTACTATTGGAGACCACTCTGCATCTTGCTTCTGTCCGAGATAACTAGCCAGCTCAGCAACCGTATCACGTTGCAAAAGCACAGCCAGAGGTACATCGATGCCTGTCGCCTGACGGATTTTGATCACGAGTTCAATGCTCATCATTGAGTCGCCACCGAGATCAAAGAAACTGTCCTTAATACCGATCTTGTCTACTCCCAGAACCATCTCCCAGAGCTGGACCAGCGTGGATTCACATTCACTTCGAGGGGCGACATAGTCGCGTCGCATAGAACGGTTGCCAATGGATGCCAATGTCTGGCGATCAACCTTACCGTGTGAGTTGAGCGGAATATGCTCTAACGAATCAAATATTGACGGCACCATATACGATGGGAGTTGGTCGCCCAAAAAACGTCTCATTTCATCAGGCGATGTGAGCGACTCATCAAACTCGAACCCATTTGCATCCGCTCGGTCCTTGTTGGGAACGAAGAAGGCCGCAAGTCGTTTGTTTCCAAGAGCATCGTCGACGGCGATCACGGCACAGTCCCTGACCCGCGAATGGGATCGCAGGACGGACTCGATTTCGCCCAGCTCGACGCGGTTACCACGAATCTTGATCTGATCGTCCATGCGTCCGATAAATTCAATCGCTCCATCCTCACGGTAGCGACACAAATCTCCCGTTCGATAGAGACGCTCGCCCTTTGTGGTTGCGAAGGGGTTGTCAACAAACTTGTTTGCGGTCAATTGTGGATCACCCAGATATCCAGCTCCTACACCTGCGCCACCAATGCAAAGTTCGCCGGTCACTCCAACTGGCAGCTGCTGAAGTTTTTCCCCCAGGACATACGTCTGGACGTTTTGGATCGGAAAACCAACCGGAATGGCTCGCTCGGTGCTATCAGGGCCCACTCGATAGAACGAACATATGTCGGTGCATTCGGTTGGACCGTAGGTGTTGACGAATTCCGCGTCGAACCCCGTCTGGTTACGCCAAGAAGCGAGTTTTGCCATGTCAATTGGCTCGCCACCAAGGAATAACGTACGCAACGAGTCCAAATGTGAAACTCTTTCTCGCAAACTAAGCAACAGATAAAAGTTGCTCGGTGTGCAGTTCAGCAGTGAAATGCGATGGCGTGAGATTTCGTCCAGAATCGTGTCAGGATCATAAGTCTGGCAAGCAGTCAGGTGGACTTGCCCACCGAGTGTGAGTGCTGCAAAAAGGTTCTTTTGAGTAAGGTCAAAGCCGTGCGACGTAACCACCAAAGAACGGTCGTTTGAATTGATTTCAAATTCACGGCAAAACCAATCGATTAAGTTCACGAAGCCGCGATGATAAACTCCTGCGCCCTTGGGGTCGCCCGTTGACCCCGATGTATAGATCACATACATCAAGTTGTCAGGCCCTGCCAACGACGGTGGATTGTCATCGCGCTGTTTAGCAATAGTGGCCTGATCCGTATCAAAACAGACAATCTGATCACAAACCCCGGAGAATTTTTCGCGGTGCGCCTCATCGGTGACAATGACTGCTAGTTCTGCGGTACTAGTAATTTGATGTAGACGTTTTTGAGGATAACTCTGATCAAGCGGAACATAGGCGCCACCTGCCTTTAGAACCGCCTGGATTGCGACGATTAACTGCAATTCTCGCTTAATGGAAAGCCCTACGCGAACATCTGGCCCCACTCCGAGGAAACGCAAATGCCAGGCAAGTTGGTTCGCCTTTGCATTGAGTTCATGATAGGTCAGGGAATCGTCGCCGCAGACAACCGCAATATCGTAGGGGGTCTTTGCCGCTTGTTGTTCGATTTGCTCGTGGACTAAACGATCGTCAAGCAACACTGTCTCGGTTTGATTCCATTGTTGAACACGACGATCTATCGGCGTCTCGTCATTCTGGCGCAGTGCAGGGACCGCACCAACCGTGTACTGTGAAATTCGCTTTGTAGGCCCTCGAGTCAACTGCATAAGTAGGTCGCAGTACATGTCATTCAATCGTTCGATTGTCTCTGCCTCGAACAAATCGCGATTGTACTGCCAGCAACCGTAAATGTTGCCACCGGCCTCTTCTACCACCAACATGATTTCGAATTGCGCTTGTCGCGTGATTAAATCGATCGACTCCATTTGCATGTCACCAAGATGGAACTTGTATCCGCCTTCACCAATCAGGAAGACGGCAATTCCCTGATCGTCAAATCCGGGAATACGTTCCATCGAAAACGCGACTTGAAACAGTGGTGAGCGAGAGGTGTCGCGAGCGCCACCGGCCTCTTGCACCATTCGTTTAAATGGGTATTGCTGATTCTCTAGACCGTTGGAGACCGTTTCTTTTATCTGGCGAAGGTAGTTAGCGAAGGTTGGATCGTCTTCGACACGACTACGAAGTGGCACAGGATTGACGAAATAACCGACCGATTGTCGAAGTTCCGCATGCTGCCGCCCGGCCATCGGCGATCCGACCAGGAAATCGCTTTGACCCGTGTAACGATGAAGCAAAATGTTGTAGGTGGAAAGCAATAAAGTGAACAACGTCACATTCTGCTGGGCAGCCGTTTGTAAGACTTGGTTGGTAAGGTCGTCATCAAGTTTGAAACCAAGTGTTCCACCCCGGAATGATTGAATCGCTGGGCGTGGATGGTCAGTAGGTAGTTCAATATGGTGCGGCGCCCCGTCAATGTGCTGCTGCCAATAGGTTCGCATCTGCCCGCCCACATCGCTGGCCAAATGCTCTTGTTCCCATGATACGAAATCTTCAAATCCCATCGAGATCGGGGCGAGTTGTGGATCGCGTCCGGAGCGAATGGAAAAGTAGGATTCAATCAAATCTCGCACGAGCACGGTAACCGACCAAGCATCCGAAATGATGTGATGCATCGACATCAGGCCAACGTGTCCATCAGCGGTTCGAAAGAGTTCAAGCCGAATTACAGGACCGTTTTCTAAATCGAAGGGCCGGTTCGCGTGCTCCACTAGCAGCGTATCCAACTGCTCCTTGGTAAGAGCGACCGTATCGTGTTCCCGGAAATCGACACTGCCATCGCGGCGATATCTCTGTTTCGGTTGCCCGTCGATGTCAGAGAAGGTTACATCGAGCAATGGGTGGCGTTTGAATAACAGTTTAAACGCCATTTCCATCGCCGTGATGTCGACTTGCGGAGTAAACTTGGCGCTAAAGGTTAAGTTATATGCTGAACTATGCGGGGCAAGTCGATATAAGAACCAAAGCGCTTGCTGGCCCTCTGTTAAAGGGAAAGCATCGCCATAAAGATTAGTTTTCTTAAGCGGTGCAAGGACCGTGGATGCGGCGTGAACTTCCGATGTCTCATTCGATTCACTAGCAGAGGAATTGCCAATTAATCCCAGTAACATTTCTGCTAACTCGTCTAGGCTAGGGCCACGCAGGACATTGCCCATTGGAACGCTAACACCAAGTTCACTCTCCATGCGATTAATCAAGTCGATCGCCATCAACGAATCGAGTCCAAGACTTGTTAACGACGTTGCTCGATCGACTTGCCCAGGTTCGACGCCGAAAACACCTCCGACCTGATCTGCGACAAAATTCTGCAGCAATGCAAGACGCTGTGCTGGTGGTGCTGCTAAGAGCTTTGGCTTGATCGAACCGCCCGCGTCCACGCCATGTTGAGTTTCTATTAAAGACGCGAAAGTTCTCGAATTAGCAACCAACGGACTTAGGCGTGCGAACGACTGCCAATCCGCACGACAGGCGGCAATCTGAACCGGATCGCGGGCAATCATGCGTTGAAACACCGCAAACGCTTCGTCCATAGAGAGTGACTTCATACCCAATTTGTCGAGGTACTGAGCGGTCTTTTCGTTTCTTTGGACGAAACCCGCACCACTAAGCGCACTCCAATTGATCGTCAACGCTGGTAGGCCAAGGGAATGCCGATGGTGAGCAAGCGAGTCCAGGAAGTAATTTCCCGCATTGTAGTTGGACTGTTTCGCGGCTCCTACCAGCGACGAGAACGATGAGAAGCAAATGAAGTGTTCGAGGGGAAGATCTTTCGTTGCTTCATGCAGATTCCAGGCACCCAATATCTTGGGGTATAGAACGTTGTTGAAGCGATCATCATCCAGTTCTGCCATAAACTCGTCGTCAAGCACCATCGCGCCATGAATGACACCTCGTAGCGGAGGCATTTCAGCCTGGATGTCATTAATAACGCGCTGCACGTCGGCTTGTCGTGTCACATCGCCACGCGCGTCGACAATGTTGAATCCTGCTTTCTGTAGTCCACGGATTTTCTCCGAGGACGCTTCGTCACGAGGGCCACTTCGACTCAATAAAACGATATTCTGGGCACCATGCTCAGTCATCCATTTGGCCAGCTCCAATCCAAAGCCACTGGCCCCCCCAACGATCAGGTAAGTCGCATCAGCACGCAGCAAAAGATCCTCTTCGCTACAGGGGCCGATGGGGATCTCATCAACATCGAAGGAGAGCACATTTTTGCCAACGTGCTTTCCTTGAGCCATGAAGCGAAACGCTTCGACAATGCCAGTAATCGGAAACGTTTTGTGTGTGAGCGGCTGATAGTCACCACTCTCAAATCTTTCCGACAACTCTGCAAACATCGATCCAATAAAGTCTGGTTTGTGTTCTAGATGTTGTGCAAGGTCAATCACGAAGTAGGAAATGTTATTGCGAAGTGCCTCTAAACCAATCCGTGTATTGTTGTAGATGTCAATCTTGCCTATTTCGAGGAATCGTCCAAACGGGGCAAGCACTGAGAAACTCTTCGGTATGAATTCACCGGCAAGTGAGTTCAGCACTGCATCAACACCCTTGCCTTGGGTGATCTCCATTATTTGGTCGGCAAAATCAAGCCTTCGCGAATCCATTACGTGCGGGACGCCCGCATCGACCAGCATCTGGCGTTTGTCCGGGGTGCCCGCAGTTGCAAAAATCTCCAAACCGAGATGCTGCGAAATTTGAATCGCCGCTTGGCCTACGCCGCCCGTTCCGGCGTGGATCAAGATCTTTTCGCCAAACTGCATGCGTGCAAGATGGTTAATCGCGTAGTGTGTGGGTGCGATCTGCCTGATGCGTCTGCGGTGACACTCATGACGCTGCGTCCAAGTTGATAAGGTTGCTGACAGTCGATTTTGTCGCAAGCCAAGTCTCATAAACCGCATCCCAGATTCCACTCAGCAGAAGGCAGCGAAGC
>JBGTBJ010000034.1:0-35568 GCA_041749395.1 Pirellulaceae bacterium | reverse complement strand
ACGCTACTTTCGCGGAGCGAAAGGCGACTATTTACGCTACTTTCGCGGAGCGAAAGGCGACTATCAGAATGGGCCTTTCTGCTTACAATTGTTTTAGTAATGCATCCGCAGTTGCTGTCGCGTCATTTGCTGCTTTTTGGTCGGCATCTCGGCTCTCCGCAATGGACAAAACCTTTTCGACAATCGAGTCCATGTCGACCATAGATTCATCTATGATCACTTGAATGATATTGATGTTCTGTGTGTTTGCTTTGACCAACAGTTGATAAGACTTGGAGCGGGCCATAAGGAACGCAGTCACTTTCTCTGTTGTGCCCTCTTTGACCGCCTCAGCAATTGAATTCGAGGCGACTTGGAGGTGTTCGTTTGCCGCAGCAAACTGCTCTGCTATTTTTGCGCAGGTCTCCCGTTTTTCTGATCGGAATGCATCAACACCCATTTGATCGAAGTCATTGAGGAGCTCCTGAAATGCGGGAGAGACTTCAAGCAATTTTTGGTTCGCTTCCGCAACGGCTGCATCGCTCGCCTCCAACAACTTGTCGACTTTTGGGTTGGCTTGTGCGCTGCTTAGATTGCTGAAGCTACGATAGAGCTTCGCTGCTCCGCCGGCCATTATGACCAAGCCGAACAACAAAGTTATGCCTGAGTACAAGGGAGATTTTCGAGTAGTCATTGGAGTACCGTCATGTAATATTTTAGGGCTGTAGAGTTTTGCATCCGTTTTCTATTGTCGCTTGTACATAGTGCCGCCCACGAATAGTCGATCGGGATAGGCGGATGTTTCTTTATCATCGAAAGGAAACGCGATATGCAGTACAGAAACTCCAGCGGAGCTCGTCATGTGGAGTACGAAGCCATCCAATTCCCAACGACCGTTTTCATCACTCTGTCCCGCCACTGTTGCTTGCGTTCCATCGCTAGTGGAAGACAGCGAGGAGACTCCGGACATCGAGTATGTACCGTCAGTGTTGAGAAGGAGTGTTTTTGAGACGATGATCGAATTACCGTCGCCACCCAACGAAGTTCCACCTTCGAATGTTCCCCCAACTGATTTTTCAGGCGCAAACGCTTCAACCGGCATAAACATCCCAGTGTCCCAATTGAAGCCCCCGTCCACGATTTCCAGTTCCCCTTTGGATGACTGGCCATCGGACCAAGTGACTTCTAAAATACGCCCGCTGGCTTTGTATGTTCCTTTGGGGCCCTTATGTGCATCCAAGTCGGCGGGTGAAAATCCTGATGTGAGGTTTTGGTAGAACTTTCCGTCTGGAGCGAAGTACCAGCAGGATTTTTCGAGATAACGTGTTGCGATCCACATCTTCTGCATGTAATAGAGTCCTTCCGGTTTGCCGTTAATCATCCGGGCGGGAACGGGTTGCACCGTTTGGGAATCGCGTGAGGAGGTCGCCGATCGTGGAAATGTGCCCGAGTTGGCTTGTCCATGGGCGATGCCGGCTATAAAAGTGCAGTTAGCCATAAAAACTGCGAAGAAGGATGCCCTAGAAATATCTATCATAGCTATTCTTTCTGTTTACAATGAGTGCGATTCGACTTCAACATGTCGACCTAGTACCTGAATCACGGTCTGCAAAATTTCTGTGACATCATCTTCTGAAAATTTGGGCACATTCACTCACGAGCCTGTTTCACTCTGGATTGAACAGCTTGCTTCCGCCGACCCCGATGCCGCTAGTCGGTTGTGGGCCCATTTTTGTCAGCGTCTCTTGGTCTTTGCCCGCGGCCGAATGAGTCCTACAACGCGGCGTATTTATGACGAAGAAGATGCAGCCGTTAGCGCATTTCGGAGCCTCTGCCGCGGTATTGAGTCGCAGCGGTTTCCTGACGTTGGTGATCGCGGCAATCTTTGGGCATTACTGGTAGTCATAACAAGTCGCAAGATTTCCAATCAATTTCGGTATGAACACCAGCAGCGGCGTAACGCAAATAAAACGCTCAGCGAAACGATGTTACAACAGCGTGACGGTTCCAGCCTGAGCATTATGCAGTCACTGCCTTCGCACGAGCCGACCCCGGCGTTTGCAGCTGAAGTCGCGGACATGTCGGAACACCTGATGGCGCAACTTCCCGAAACGGACCTCAAGAAACTCGTACTCCTCAAACTTGAAGGTCACACGAACGAGGATATCGCGGAATTGATGAAGATCACTCGCCGCACCGTTCAGCGAAAACTGGAACGGATCCGTCGCATTTGGCTTGAGTCCACGGACTTGCCTAAACCGAAAGAATGCTGATCTGCGCCATGTCACCAATTTGCACCAAACGGTGATTGAGAGTGTGGCGGACAACCTACACTGTGTTCAATGGACCCTATAGGGAACACAAGTGGGACACGCAAATTGTAGGTTAATCCAAACCAAACTCATCGTTTGCTGCTATACAACGTTTCCAGGCTCGCAGCCCCACGATTTTCCGCATGCAATCCTTCGACCCTGATTTTTCAGATGTTTCCAACGAGCAGCTTGCGGAAATCGATTCCCTTTGCAGTGAATACGAATCCAAGCGAACTCATGGTGTCGCTGTCTCCGTCGAGGAGTTTTTATTGGACTCCGCAGCCGAGATCCGGTCGCCGCTCCGCTTGGAGTTAATTCAAATTGAGATGGAGATCTTGGATGCTTGGGACCAATTGAATTCTCCGGACGCGATGCTTCAAAGATTTCCCGATCTGGAACAGTTTATTCGCGCGCAGTGGGAAGCGCTCAAGACTCGAACGGGACCTCTACATGCGAACTCTCAGAGCAATGAGACACTAGGAATTGCAACCGCGGGTACCAGTACGTATGGCGATGCTTATACGGGGCCACCAAATGATCAGTCCGGAGGTGAGGTTCCGATACTTGAGGATCCATCCCCTCGCTTTCGCATTATCAGAAACTTAGCCCAAGGTGGAATTGGTACCGTTTTCGTCGCTTTTGATCGTGATCTGCAACGTGAAGTCGCCATCAAGGAGCTCAAGACAAAGTTTGCAAATGTGCGAGCGATTGTGGAACGATTTGAAGCAGAGGCTTCTGTTACGGGCAATCTCGAGCATCCAAACATTGTGCCGATTTACGCTACAGGTAGACGATCTGATGGCCGCCCTTACTACGCGATGCGGATGATTCATGGCCGGTCCATGCAAGTCGTGATATCCGATCTACATAGCCTTCAGGGCCCCAATTTAGATTTTCGAAATAATGCAGAGGCACGTAGCCTCATGCTTAGATTCGTTACGGTATGTAGAGCTGTCGGATTCGCACACAGCCGCGGAGTCCTGCATCGTGATCTAAAGCCCAGCAATATCATGGTCGGTGACTTTGGTGAAACGCTCGTGGTGGACTGGGGGCTAGCGAGAAGCCTTCGTTCGACCGATCAAAGCCAAAATCAGTTGAATCAACTCGACATAAGAAAACGGTCAGCGTCAGACATGACGTTGCATGGAACGATCGTCGGAACACCCGGATACATGAGCCCCGAGCAAGCGATCGGCCGCCACGAGGATATCACCATCGCGAGTGATATCTACTCCCTAGGAGCTACGTTGTTTCAAATTCTGACGAATACTATTCCCTACGCGCACACAGGCTCTCAGGCACCGATTCGAATCAATCGCAAAGACTCCGCAGTGGTTCAGATTCCGCAGTCAGATACCAATGTGTGTGTTGAAAGCAGCATCAAGTTTGGAAACCGACATGGGTTGAATAAGTTAGGCTCATTTCCTGCGCCACTCGAGGCCATTTGTCGCAAGGCGATGCAGTTTGATCCGCAAGCGAGATACATTAGTGCCGAACTGCTGGCCACAGACTTAGAGGCATGGTTGTTGGACGAGCCCGTTTCAGTACATCCTGATAAAGGCTTGCAGAAGGTGCGACGATGGGCGAAAACACACCCTGCCGTCGTAGCGGGTGGGCTAGCAAGTCTTCTCATTACGTTGCTTGCAATGGGAGCTACCCTGAGCATGTTGTCCGTGAAAAACGAAACTCTTCGACTCTCCAACCTCCGCGAACAAGCTTCCGCACAAGAGTCATCCCAGAACGCGGCAGTCGCAAAAATGAATGGCGAAGAAGCGGTTCGCCAACGCCAACGTGTGCTCGGAATCCTAAATACGTTTCTAGTCGATGTCCAACGCGGCTTGACTAACGTCCCGGGAAGTGCGGCAGTGCAACGAAACGTCCTGACAACAGTTCTGAACAAGTTGGGCGAAATATCGAATGAATTTGCTGACGACCAAGCAAACTTAAGTAACGCAATGGCGTTGGTCGACATGGGGGATCTCTTTTCACGCGTCGGAACCAAAGACATACAGCTCAACTCGCCACTTTGGAATCAAACCACTCGTTCGCCACTCGAAGCGGCGGGTGGAATGTATGCAGAGGCGATGAAAATCGCACTGCATTCGTCATCTCATGGCGACGACGATGCCCGCCGCTTCATTGCATTGATTCAACTAAAGCAAGCTGAAGTTCTGCGAAAAATGGCTCGCACGCCCGAAGCGTTGCTTTTGTTAGATGAATCGCAGGCTACGAGTAGAATCTTGTACGCGGAATCACCAGAGTCCGTCGAAGCAGCAATCGATGTCGTGACGGTCCTCGACTACCGAGGCCAGATCCACCTTCAAGATGGAGACTTTGTCCAGGCGCTCACTGCGTTTAATGAGACGCAATCGATCCTGCAACGCCTGTCAAAAAAATTCCCGCTCGACGTTGAGATCAAGCGACGACTCGGCATTGTTTATTCGCGGATCGCCGATATCGCTGTTCACAATGGCGACCTAGATCGAGCAACCCAACTTTACGAACAAGACCTGGGTATAGCGACCGAATTGTACCGCGGTGATCCTAATAGTTTGACAGCCAAGCGTGATCTTTGCATATCACTAGATCGGATTGGAAACATGTCCGCTCAAAGGGGACAGTTGGACGGGGCCATGGTGTTTTATCTTGAATCCCGTCATTTGCGGGAGGAATTGCACGCTGCCGAACCGACCGACTTTAAATCGAGCCACGAGTTGTATGTTTCCTATATGAAAGGGGGCGACACACGAATGTTGTTGAAGGAGGTGAGCAGTGCTATATCTGATTATGAAAAAGCCCTCCGGTTGGCCGATGAATTGGCTCAGTTCGATCCGCAAAATGCTACTGCAAGACGATTGCAATCGATGTCGGCAGAAGTGCTCGCGGATGTGTCGATCGCTCAGGCGCAGCTGGACGATGCGCTCGTGTATGCGAAAAAATCGTTGGCGATCAGTATGGAACTCGTTTCAAAGGACCCTACGGATGGTCAAATGCAGCGTGATCTTTACATCTGTTATTCCAAGGTCGCGAAAGTACTACTTGAACAGAAGAACTTCAAAGACTGCGTGATGCACTTAGATCTTGCTCTCAATATTGTCCAATCCGTATACGAGCGACAACCGGAGTCATTGCAATCAGTTAGGGACTACAGTTTTGTCTTATTGAAACGTGCCGAAGCATATTTGGAATCAGGAAACGCACTATCAGCGTTAAAGGAGTGCGAAACAGCCATCCTGCTGATCGAATCCATTCCCGAATCCAATCGGCAAGATGCGACAACAAGACGCCGTCTCGCCAACGCCACAACCATGCTGGGGCGAACCCAGCTTTCTGCCGGTGAAACTTCGAAAGCACGCGATGCATTCGCGCGATCTCGACAATTGACAACCGCCATGATCGATGAGGACATGAGGGTGGAGCAAATGCAATTGGATCTGTCCGAGATTGATAGCCTTATCTTGTCTATCGATGCTGAAGAGTAGGACAAGTAAACGAATTGCAATGATCTGTTAGCCGAATTTGGCTATTTCAAGCGAATAAGAACTTCGTTGCGACGGAGTGGACCGGGTGTGAAGGGCGGATCATATGCAGCTGCTTCAACGCCGCTCGATTCGATAGAATCGTCTGCAACGAGCCCCTTAGTTTGCATCCAAGTGCGCAGTCGGCTCTCATTTTCTTTTGCCAATTTGGCGTCTAGTCGCCCAGAGAATCGCAACACGGCAAACCGCCCACCTTCCCGTTTGCGAACGTCCAGATCGGGACCTGTAGGAGCAGGGACCCCTTCGACAGCGACTTCTTTCGGCATCACAAATCCCATTTGAACTTTGGAATCGGCTTTGTCATTTTCCATGAATACTGGTGTTGTCATCGAAATCTTCTGGTCAGACTGGTTCGCGCCGCTGATATAGCGAAACAGCTTCATGAAACTACCATCGCGACCTTCAGCGTTGATTTGCGTAGTAGTAGCAACCAACATCAAATCGGGATATTCGCGGACTTCAAACTTTCCGTCAGTTTCGATGACCTCGTATTCAGCGGATTCGTAGCCAGCCCGGGTGGTCTTGTTCCACGCGAACACACCGATCACAACCAACATCGCGATACTTGAGAAGTAGATCATTCGCTTTCGCATCATCAATTCGCCCATTGAGTACTTGTGGACACAAATCATCCGTCGAATCATCGCACGGTACATTATAGATACTCGGCAAGTAGTCGAACTAGACGCACGTGGTATCAGTTCACTTAACGGCGAATTTGCTTCCATGGTTACGAGCGAAAGACGTTCAATCAAAGACTTCGAGTCATGAAGGTCGCGTCACCAGTATAAGAGTTATTGATCGTAACCCGCGTGGAGGGAAGAAAGCCAATTTTTGTCCAAAAGCTTGCTGCTTGTTGAACAGCAACCAGCGACATGCTGCGGTAACCTTCTGACTTGGCCACGATGAGGAGGTGGTTAAATAACGACTTCGCCACACCGCGACCGGAAGATGTCTGTTTGACTGCGAGGTCGTGAAGGAAGAGATTGTCGGTTGGCATTGACACGGAATTGTCCAGCGTGCCGAGGACCGGAGTTCGATTCGCTTGATAAGGGTGGGCCAGGCAGTATGCAATGATTGCGGAATATTGATCGACCGCGACAAAGGATGTAGTGGGACCACGAGTCACCTTGGACCGCATTACGGTTTCAGACTCAGGAGCGAACTCGTAATAGACCTCACTCTGGATTTGGAGGATTGCGGCCCAGTCTTCTTCGAAAATTACGCGGCACTGGAACTTGGGATCGATCATGCTCCAACTCGATTTATTTAATGCTGATATCTGCTAGCGACACGCATGATACCAGCAGCGAATAGGTTGGCCATTCGAACTAAAATTTGCTTGCGAGATCCTTTGCAGTAGCGATTGCGCTCGCTACCGACTTACTGACCTCGTCTGGTGCGGCCAAGGTGGGTTCGACTAAGATTGGCTGAATGTCCGTAAATCCAATGAAGCCAAGAAGCATTTCCAGATAGGGCTTTTGGAAGTCCATCGAACCGGTTCCTCCTGACCCGTACGCTCCGCCCCTCGCATAGATGACAGTAACGGGCTTACCCGTGACAAGTCCCGAGTAACCTGTGTCGGGCGAGAAGCTAAATGTCTGACCTGGCTGAGCGAGCACGTCGATGTAATGTTTCAGTTTGTAGGGAATTCCGAAATTCCACATAGGCAAACTGATGACGTATTTGTCTGCAGATTTAAATTGATCGCAGGCCGCTACCACTGCGTTCCACGCTGCTTGCTGTTGTTCATCAAAGTCTTGGCCATGTAGAACTTGGTACTTGGCGTCGATCGTGTACCCATCAAACTCAGGCAGAGCCGTTTCCCAAAGATCCAAAGTGACAACTTCATCTTCTGGGTTCGCGCTGCGGTAGGCAGCGAGGAAAGCATCGGCGACAGCGATAGAATGCGAACGCTCTTTGCGAGGCGACGATTCGATGTAGAGTAACTTTGACATAATAGACTTTTCAGAATGGATGGTAAAAAAGATGTATTAATCTCTAAACAACTTCGCTTCGAATTGCTCCCTGAAACGGGGAAGATCATAGTCGGGAAGATCATAGTCGGCTGTCGCGAACTGGGCTACTGGAAAACAGATCCGTGCTGGTGGTTGCGTTTACTGTAGAACCCAAGAGTTCGTCGCTCAGCCCTCGCTCACATTTGCCTCGACGACATTGGTACCAAAGCTCTGATAGGCGCTTCCAATTTGCTTCGCCAGGGTGTCTGGAAAAACATGAAATTTCTCATGTGCTAGCGCCTCCAGAATCGCGTCAGCAACCAATTGTGGCGACTCAGCGATATCGGTCAGTCCGGCAGCATCTCCCATATCCGTAGCAATGGGGCCGGGGTGCACGCTTACGACCAAAGTGCCCTGCTCCGCCAATGCGGCTCGCAGCCCTTGAGTGATGCTGTATGAGGCAGCTTTGGATGCCGAATAGGTGGTAAATTCTGGAAAAGTTTTCATGGAGACGACTGAATTGAGTTGAACCAGCGCTCCTCCACCATTCGACTTGAGCACTGGCGCAAAGGCTTGCGCCATTCGCAACAGCCCAAAGACATTTGCATTCAATTCAAACTCGAGGTCTTTGATCGCTTGCGCAGACAATAAGTCGCTGCTTTGGAGCACCCCCGCGTTATTGATAACGAGCTCAACATCGTGCGCCTGAACGGCTGCAGCCTCAATGGTTGCGGGATTTGTAAGGTCGAGCTTGACTGGCACAAGTCTGTCACCATGCACTTTGACCAACTCCGCAAGGCTGGCTGGATTGCGAACCGCGCCGTAAACCTTTGAAACTCCATTAGCAAGGAGAGTCTCGACAATGGTTTTGCCGATGCCGCGATTCGCGCCTGTAACCAATGCAATTTTACCACTAATTTCAAAACTCATAGTTATATCCTTGGAGAATTTTAAATCTGAAAAGCCAAATGTGTAAGAACTGGGAAACTCATTTTTCGGTTGTCAAATAGTCTTTGACTAGGAGGTTGGGCTTGCCGATTGTTTCGTATCGAGGCTCATTGGTCCAGCACCATTGGCGATCAGGAACACCATGGTGCCCATGAGTGACAGATTCTTCATGAACTGAATCATCTGTTGCTGTTGCTCTTGCCCTTCGAATGTCCAGAAGTCATGGAAGTAGTAGGTTGCGAGAACCAGAAAAATCAACAGCAATGTGGCACCAATCCGAGTCTTATATCCGAGCACAACTGAAATGCTCCCCGCCAAAAGAAATGCGATGGCACCCGCCAACATGACCTGGGCCATGGGGACCCCTTCGGATTCCATGTAGCCCGCAACCTCATTGAACTTTGGGATCTTGTTTCCAACAGCACTCATGAAAAAAATGAGAGCAATGAGTGTTCTCGCAGCCGCGGTGGCGATGCCTTTTAATGAGTTGGTCATAAGTTAGTCCATTTCGATGTTGATAGTGTAGAGGAAAAACGTGAATTTCGAAGTTGCGCTGTTTGTCTTTTCATAACCCGAAGTGTAAGTAAGGGACCGACTTACGGCGATGCTGCGCCGAATACGTATAGCCCTTCGCTGACGCTTCGGGTTGTGAACGAATCCGCATTTTTCAGGTACAGTGACGAAACACTGAAAACTCGCAGCTTCATAAAGCATGAATTGAGGCAGTCGATTGGTCTATCTTGCTGACGGCTCGCGTCAGGCCAAATCCATAAACATGATTTCCGCATTGTCTAATGATTCGAAACGAAGCAGGGCCTCGTCGCTCACAGCTGCACCGTCGCCAGCAGTCATGGTCTGTTCGTTCAGCACTGCCGAGCCACGTAGTATTTGAATCCATGCATGGCGGCCGTCGTTCAAAGTGTGTTCAATCTTTTTTCCCTTTTCGAGGTCCAGCAGGTATATCCTCACGTCCTGATGAATTAGCAGTGAACGATCGACCGCGTCGCGTGATGCAACCAATTGCAATCGGTTACGGCGCCCCTCTGGATCAAAAGATTTCTGTTCGTAGCTAGGCTCAATACCGTTGCGTTCTGGAAGTAACCAGATTTGATAGAAATGAGTGGATTGGGATTTGGATCCATTGAATTCGCTGTGGGTGATCCCGGTCCCAGCCGTGATGCGCTGGAATTCCCCGGGCGATAACACCTCACCATTACCCATTGAGTCCTTGTGCTCGAGTGCTCCATCAAGGACGTAGGATACGATTTCCATGTCGCTGTGGCCGTGTGTTCCGAAGCCCTGTCCAGGTGCAACTCGGTCTTCATTCATTACCCGCAGCGAGCGAAACCCCATGTGTCGGGGGTCTCGATATCCTGCAAACGAGAACGTGTGGTAGGAATTCAGCCAGCCGTGATCAGCGTGTCCTCGGTCGTTGGCTTTTCGGATGTTTATCATGCTTTCGTACCTAATGCACGTCATGTAGACAGTTGATATGTGATGTAATGTGTTAAAAAAAGGGGAGCAAGATAGTTGCAATCAGTGTGCCGCTCGAGCCTTTTCCAGCAGGCGGATGAGATCGGATAGTTCGCTTTTGTTTAAGTTTGTCATCAATTGCTTGTGCAGTTCCTCGAGCGGTTGGTCAAGTTCGGAGAGGATCTTGGTCGCTTTGGCCGTGATTTCGATATAGACGACTCGCCGATCTGCATCGCAACGCCGGCGCGTCACTAAGCTCTGATTCTCGAGTCGATCGATCAGTCCGGTAATGGCGGGAACCACCTGGATCATCCGATCGGCAATCTCCAGTGACGGCAACGGCTTGCCTTCGCCGCGCAAAATTCGCAGGACGTTGTACTGGGAAGAAGTCAGGCCATGCTCGCGAAACAATCGCCCCAAGCGGTTATCAAATTGGTCGCTGGTTCGGAGGATGTTGAGAATCGCTTCCTGCTGGAGCGAATCAAACGCTCTCCGCTTCTTGAGCTCTTTCTGTATGCCACCGACCATGTCTGAATTCCTTGAGTCAATTTGCCATTGCTGAAATAGTTTATGTGTAAACTATCGATATGTCAAGGGAGCTTCTTCAGGTATTTCTGGCTCATTGGCCAAGTTGTGTCAGTTTTCGACGGCAACAAAGACAAACTTTGTTTACTGAAATGTCTCGCCTCGCTCCAACATCGCTATGAACTCGACGATTTTCCTTGATTTTGTCTCTGGTTTTTTGGCGTTGTGAAGTCGGTAATAGATTGCATAACGATGGGCTTTTTTGAGGGTCGCATAGAATTCACTGGCCTGTTTAGATTTTTTAAGGGCAGCAAGAAACTCAGCGGACTCTTCAAATGTTGAACTCGATGCGTAGGCGGCCTCCCATCGTCCATCGGTCTTAGCAAGTTCCACCGCTGCTTGTCCTGCAGGCTTCATCAATCCCTCTTGAGTGAGTCTTTCGATATGCGCTTTGTTTACCTGGGACCAGACGCTACGTTTGCCGCGTGGAGTAAATTTATGCAGCCAAGAAACGTCATCGCCTTTCCGAATGGGTCCGTCAATCCATCCATAGCAAAGCGCAACATCGAGAGCCTCCGCATACGTGACGCTAGCATGGCCACTGGCGGCTTTGAAGAATTGAATCCACACACCTACGTGTTCCAGGTGATGTTTGGAGAGCCAGAGATCAAAGCTCGCTGGTGTTTTAAAAGCGACTACTAACTTGCCGTCTGGGGAGGAAAGTGTGGTAGTAACGCTAACTGGCTGCGGTTTCTTTTTGGCCATATTACTGCAATAAAGTGAAATAGTTGCCTTTCGCTCCGCGAAAGTTCAAAAGAAGCAGCGAATACCAACGCTACTTTCGCGGATTGGCTGTGAATTTACTAATCGAAGGCAATAATAGTTGCCTTTCGCTCCGCGAAAGTTCATAAAAAAGCAGCGAATACCAACGCTACTTTCGCGGAGCGAAAGGCGACTATCTTAAACTCCCAGCTTAGGAGCGAGGCCATGGCCTTCACAAAGGGAGATTGATCAGGAATAATCGCTAACAACTTACTAAAAACCACGTGGCGATCGAACTATGACTCGTTTACCCAACTGCCCTGCCTGCAATTCGGAGTTCACATACGAAGATGGGCCGCTGCTGGTTTGTCCAACGTGTGCACATGAATGGACTATTGGCGAAGCTGAGCCGAGCGAGGACAACATAACGCGTGACGCGAATGGAAATGTACTTGAGAACGGAGACTCCGTGATCGTTATCAAGGATCTGAAATTCAACGGCGGTGTTGTTAAAGGTGGGACGAAAGTGAAAAATATCCGCATCGTCGATGGCGACCACGATATCGATTGTAAGATCGACGGAATCGGCGCGATGTCGCTTAAATCGGAATTCGTCAAAAAGGCGTAGGATTGTCGCGGTCTCGATTCACTCGATTTTGCACGAATCGGATGTGCAGCGACCAGTTAAGCGAAGCCGATTTTTGGCAAAAATTCTATAGCAAAATTCGAGCATTTGAGAAATAACGGGCAGGCGTGTTGGCCAGACGACGATGCCGAATCCAACAGCCGAGTATAGTCTGCGAAATACTTCGACTCCTGTGATCCACTGGTTGGGATTGCCATTTTCATCGGGCAAGCGACCGTGTATCTCATCCATGAACTCTGACGGCGTTTTGTGAAAGTCACCTGCTTGGAAGTGAGCGTCGGCAATATCGGTAAAGCGGATGCGATGCCTGCGATCGAGCCACATCAGAAGCTTAATCTCACGCATGCATAGAGGACACTGGCCATCGAAGAATACTTCGACCTGCCATTGCGCATTGGGTGTCGTCACCAACTTGTTTACCTCACCTCTAATTACGCTTATGTCGATCCGCATTAAGTTAGAGCGACAGTCGATTAAAGCTTGAATGAGCGTACATTGAGACGGAGCTCTGGTAAAGGAGCTAACTGTCGGAGTGCTTGGAGCATCAGAAGTTGCGTCGGTATTCGTTGCTTTTTTTAGAACTTTCGCGGACCGAAAGGCGACTATTATTGCCTTCGACGTTAGGCGATACAAAGCTGGTAAAACGCTAGCGAACCAAAATAGGATAAGTGCATGACCAGCAGCAAATAGGCGATGGAGCGTTTCGGACCGAGCTGTATTAGCCAGATTCCAAGCAAGAGTTCGAATGAGCTCAATAGCAGGGCCAACCATCGAGAATCTTGGAAATGTTGCCCAAGGGAATGGCCTAGTAAAGCGGCGGGGATAAATGCGGGCAGACCGCCAATCATTACGACGATGGCCGGGAGAATTCGCTCAAGTTCACCGTAACCAAGAATCCATGAGAACGGTAGCACCATGCATGAAAACAAAGCGCCTGATGCAATGCGATGCTGAGGATGTCGTACGCTGAAGACAACCAAGTACAAGTAGGTTCCGGCACATAGGCTCCCGCTGGTTGCTAGAGGAAATCTCTTGAGTAGCGGAATTGCGACGGCAATTGCTGTGGCGAGTATCATCAAAGTACGGAGCGAAAATCGCATTGACGGTCCCGGTTGATGCTCAACTTCTTTACGGTTGATGGTCAACCAGGGGAGTAAAGTGCACAAAACTAAGGACGCAATTGCGGACGACAGCGGCACTTTCCACAACAATGGAGATGGACGGCTTTGATCGGAATTCGTCCATTCATAAAAGGCAGGAATGAACCAACCCACGGTTGGGCTAGCCAGGATCAGTATTGGAAAAAAGGGTATATGTGTTGCCAGCTTGCGGTAGTTCATAATGTTCAAGGAGTTATAGTCGCCTTTCGCTCCGCAGATAGTCGCCTTTCGCTCCGCGAAAGTAGCGTTGGTATTCGCTGCTTTTTCAGAACTTTCGCGGAGCGAAAGGCAACTATTATTGCCTTCGATTTATAAATTCACAGCCTATCCGCGAAAGGCGACTGTCTGCGGAGATTTGTAATCTAGAAATTCATTCCATCGGGAAGTGGTGCTACAAAGGAGAGTCTTTGTTTGGTCTTTGGGTGTTGGAACGACAAGCTGGATGCGTGCAGGCATAGTCGGCCAATGGGATTCGTGGTGGCTCCGTATTTTGCATCGCCTGCAACAGGGTGGCCAATTGCTGACATTTGCGAGCGTATTTGGTTCTTCTTGCCCGTCTTGAGTTTGACCCGGACAAGGGTATGATTGCCGCGAATTTTTACCGTCTCGTACGACAGAGTTGCTTTGATGGCGTCGCGGGCCGGAGCGTCGAAGGCGTGAACGACGAGTCGATCGTCTTCTCTCAAATAGTGCGTGAGAGTTGCTTGGGGTGGATCAGGCTCACCTTCTACGAGCGCATGGTAGTACTTGTCTGAATCACCCCAATTGTCTTGAATTAGTTTTTGAGCGATTTCGGTTTTGGCGAGCAACAGAACGCCTGAGGTGTAGAGATCAAGTCGCTGGACGATATAACATCGTTGCCGTTGCATCGCGAGTGCTCGATTTACAATCGATTCGACTGTCTGAATTTTTTCGTGCTTATTGCCGACCGTTAATAGTCCATTCGGCTTGTTCAACACGAGAATGGATGCGTCTTCAAAAAGGACATCAAAGGGAAATTCACGTGCTTCTGCGGCCCGTTCGTCACGAATGTCAATCGTATCGGTTGGCCCGACTTGGATGTCGTGCTTAGTGACGGATGCGCCGTTTACGTGAACAAGACCGCTACGTAATAACTCTTTGACGCGAGTTCGTTTAGTGTCGCTGAGTGTTGCAACGAGATGAACCAGCAAGCCGGTGGGCTGTGAAGGACTAACTAAAGTGCCGATAGCCATGAAATACTCTTAGATCGCAATTCCTACCGAACAACTGTCGACATTGATGAGAAATTATCCCGCGCTATACGACTTTCGTATCTTAGCGAACTCGTTTGCTCAACCCCCCCCTCGCGTTTCACAGTGTAACTTGAGTTTTGAGTCCATTGGGTAAATCAGTTGATGGCTTTTGATAGATCAACCAATATGTCGCCGGAATGACGAATAGCGTGAAGAGCGTTGACGCGATCAGGCCAAAGATCAAAGACCAGCCTAGTCCCGAGAAAATGGGATCGAGCGTGATCGGTATGGCGGAGAGTAGTGCTGCGCTGGCAGTCAGTAAAATGGGGCGCAAGCGGATGACTCGACTTTCCAAGATCGCATCAAACAAGGGGCGCCCCGACGCGACTGCTTGTTCCATAAAATCGACCAGAATGATGGAATCGCGGGTTACTATGCCAGCTAAAGCAATCATACCGATCATCGCAGTTGCGGTGAAGAATATCGGATCTGGATAGCCACCGACGTTTGTGTTGGCGAACAGATTGAGCGCATAGAATCCAGGCATAACGCCAAGAATTGTTAGAGGGATGGCCAGCATCACGATGGATGGAATAATAAACGAGCCTGTTTGCGCTACCAAGATGATATAGATCATCACCATGGCGGCAGCAAACGCGAGTCCCAAATCGCGAAATACATCTAAGGTGATCTTCCATTCGCCTTCGCCGGCGAAGTTGACAGTCAAATCACTTGGAATGCACCAAGCAATGCCGCTGCCGTTGGCAAAGTAGCTACGTTCTGAGATGGGACGAGGTGTTGATGTAGCGACAAATCCTTGACTAATCCCTTTTTCTTGATCGGCCAATAGGTCAATCACGCATTCGGCCGGCGGACGACCGGCACATTCCGCCATCACGTAGGCGATGCGCTGCAAATTTTTGTGATAAACAGTTTGGCTGACATTGCTTTCAGCCCACGATCCAAGTTCCGCCAACAGCACAGTGTTCCCCGTGGCGCCTTGTATTGGTAATTGCAATAGGTCGTGACGACTACTGCGAAGTGGCTTGGGCATTTGAAACGTCAGACGTAGTGGCAATCGTTCTCCCTCTACGCGAATCGTTTGATCGCGATTGCCATTGAGTGCGATGGCGATGGTTTGGGCGATGGCGTCGACGGAAACCCCCGCAATAGCTGCTTTTTCTTGGTCTGGCACGAAGGTCAATTGATCGCATACCGCCTCGCGCATAGTGTCAACTTCGAATACGCCGGGCTCTTGACGCATACGTTGAGCAACAATGTCGGCGCCGGTCAAAATCTCTTCGTAACTGTTTTCCGGTCTGCCTGTGATTTCTGCAACCAATGAAGCCAATACTGGAGGACCTGGCGGGATTTCAACAATTTGTAGTTTGCCGCCCGCAGCCTCAGCGATTTCAGATAGTTGATTGTGCATCCTCAAGCCGATAGCGTGGCTCTGCAGTTGCCGATTCTTCTTACCTACAAAATTAACTCTCATTTCTGCTTGGTGAGTCTGGCCACGCAAATAGTAGTGCCGAACCATTCCATTGAAATCGATTGGTCCTGAAACGCCAACATAGCTGGTGTAATCAGTCACTTCCGGTTCGCCCGCTACAACTCGTTCGAGTTGTCCAATCACGGCATCCGTTCGCTCCAAGGACGTACCCTCTGGCATATCCACAACCAACAGAAATTCATTTTTGTTATCAAATGGCAACATCTTGAGAGGCACCATTCTCAGAGCACCCAAACCAGAGGCTGCGACTGTCAAGGCCGCCATAGAAATCAAAAACATGACTGCCCGAAAACGAGACTTTAGCAGTGGTACCATGAGTGGTCGGAAGAAGCGGTACAGTAGAGTTTTCTTAATTGCTTCCGGATCATAGGATGCGTGCGAGATTGACTTGGCTTCATCTGTAAGCAACTCCTCGTTTGTTAAGCCTGACTCCTCGTTTGGAAACCGCTTCTTCAATACTTGATAGGTCAGCCAGGGGGTAATCGTGAACGCGACGACCATCGACATGAGCATTGCAACGGGTACGTTTAAAGCCATCGGGGACATATAGGGCCCCATCATCCCGGTGATAAAAAACATTGGCAAAAAACTGACGATCACTGCCAAGGTTGCGCTAATTAGTGGTGGTCTGATTTCGGCGACAGCATCCAAGACGATACGGCGAGTCGCTTTTTTGCGTTCGTGAAAGTGCCTAGCGATGTTCTCCACATCGACAATTGGATCGTCGACTAACAGACCGAGCGACAGTATCAACGCAAAAAGCGTCACGCGGTTGATCGTATAGCCAAACATCAAATTGACTGCCAACGTCAAACCAAATACCACCGGAACTGCGACTGCCACAATCATGGCTTCACGGAATCCCAATCCAATGGTCAGCAACAACACGACGATCACGATCGCTACGCCAAGCGCTTCGACCAACTCATTAACTTTGTGATTTGCGGTTTGTCCACTGTTTCGCGTGACCACCAATTCAACATTATCGGGAATCAATTCCGTTTGCAAAAGCTCTGCTCTTTCGATCACTGCCTGCGCTACGTGGACCGCATTGGCCCCTTTCTGCTTTGATATTGCAATCGTGACGGCCGTGCTGCTGAGTTCCGGAGAATCCTTAGTTGCGACGCTGCGATCTCCCACAACAGTGCTGGGGCTCCCTTGATGCGTTTCAAATCCGCGTGCGGGACCCCAACCGTGGCGAACGTATTGAGTGACTTCCTCAGCTCCATCTTTCACCCTTGCCACGTCTTTCAAGAAGATGGGGCGAGCATCAAAAACGCCTACGACGATATCCTCCAGTTCCGCGGCGCTCCCGAGTTGTCCTTGAGTTCGCACAGCGATCACTTGGTCGTCCCGAGTTATGGAACCCGCTGGCAGGGATCGGTTTGCACCTTTCACTGATTGCAGGACTTCTATAGCTGACATGCGGTGTGATCGCAGTCCTTCGGGATCGAGGGAGATCGTTACCGTTCTCGATTGGCCCCCAACGACGTAGGCCCGGTTAACTTGATCGACTACAGCCAGTCGCTCGACCAACTCTTCACCGATTCGTCGCAGCGCGTACCCATCGCCTTCGGCTCCTTTAAGAGCAAACGTCACGATCGGTACGTCGTCGATTTCGACAGGCTTCATTACCCAGCCAGCGACGCCAGGCGCAATAGCATCACCATTCTCATTGAGTTTTTTGAACAGTTTTACTAGGCTTCGCTCCCGATCTTGGCCGACGTAAAAGCGAACTGTGACAATAGCGTGGTCGTCCATTGACATGCTGTAGACGTATTCTACACCGTCAATTTGGTAGAGCATTCGCTCGAGCGGAGTGGCGACTAATTGTTCGACTTCGGCGGCACTATGGCCGGGAAAGTCAACGAAAATGTCCGCCAATGGTACGACGATTTGTGGGTCTTCTTCACGCGGCGTGATGTAGAGTGCAGCGATGCCAATAATCAGTGAAAACAGAATCAAGATGATCGAAAGATTCGAATTCAAGAAGATGCGGACGATACCAGAAAGGATATCGGTGTGGCCGTCGTTCGGGTCTTTGTGGTGAGTCATTTCGTGGCTCCTTCGCTGCTATTGATTGCATCGTCAGTTGGAATTGCAACCAATTCACCCGGAGTTAGTCCCGCTAAGATTTCGACGTCATCATCGATTTTTCGTCCTAGCTGCAAGCTACGTCGAATCAGCATGCCATTCTCGACTACATCCACTAGAGTCAATTGTCCGACGTATTTTACGGCTGAGCGGGGAATGACAATCAGCGTTTCCGCTTCCATGGGTAAAGCGATGCGGCCGAACATGCCGCTGTAAATACCCGGCGGACAAGGACCAGTCACCTTCACCCGGAAACTCCGACTGCCCGCTTCGGCTTGTGGTACTACTTCGCGCACGGTGGCTAGGCATTCGTAATCCATTGATTCGAGCTTCGCAGTGAGTTGTTGACCGACTTTGAGCCGATTGGCGAACGATTCTCGCACGTTGGCGACCAATTGCATTTGATTCGGATCGTACAACGTTAATAGAATCTGCCCTGGTTTAACTGTGTCGCCGGCCTGCACCTGTTTATCGATGACCACCCCTGCGTAGGGAGCATCGATAGTCGCGTATCCCAGCGCTACATTTGCCTCATCCACTGCACTTGCTGCTTGGTTGAGATTCGCTTGCGAGGTGCGTACAGAGGTTTCCGCAATTTCGTATTCCGATTGAGAGATAGCGCTACTTCGTTTGAGTTGTTCGGCGCGACGCAGGTTTGTTTGAGCTTGCTCCGAGCTGGCAGTAGCAGAATCCAGGGCGGCTAAGGCCTGTTGCACACGAGATTTTAGATCCTCATCGGACAGCCGCACCAACACATCACCGACATCGACATTCTGCCCTGCAGAAACATTGACCTCGATTACCTTGGCAAGAATCTTTGATGCAAGCAGCGTCTGGTGGATCGGTTCGATGGAACCAACGGCAGTCTCAAACCGAGGACGCTGAATCTGTCGTACCGTGACGACTTGCACGTTGTCGTCGAGTTTCCGCAACGTCGGTGATGTTGCTTCGGTAACTTTATCCGTGAACACTCCCGCGAAGACCATCAATAGTACAACGACGGCGGCGCTCCCTAGCAATGCGAGGCTCCATTGTGAGATTATATTCCAGGAAATGCCGTGCAGGTTTTTCATCATCGACTTCTTAATTTGGTAGTGCGGCAGGTCGCTGGATTGTATGCTGGTAAAACTGCCGTTAGCTGTGTTGTTTTTAGTAGCTGTTGGGATCGAGTTTTACCTTGCCGCGAAAAATCCAATAGATTATTACGGTGTAACTCAGTACGCATGGAATGCCGATTGCGGCAATGATCAACATCGTGCCAAGAGTCTGATGGCTACTGCGTGCATTTTCCAGCGTCACGCTGTAAGCTGGGTCGATCGTCGATAGTACGAAATTGGGAAAAATGGCCACGCTGAATAGCGAAGCCAAAGCTAGAATGACCATCGACGAACTAAAGAATGCGTATCCGGGTTTGCCCAAATACATTGCGCGCGGAATGTTCAATACCGCCAGTGCGTTAAGGACTGGAACGATCCAAAGAACTGGATAGGATGAGATGTTTGCGGTCGCGTGCGGAACGTGCCACCATGTTGCCAGAGTGACGATGCAGTACACGCTTGCAAAGACATAAAACAAGGGCCGAATGGTCTTTCGCAACCGGTCTTGCAATTCATTTTCTGTTTTTAAATACAGAAAAATGGCTCCGTGTAATGCGAACAGGGCCACGGTAAGGCAGCCCACAATAAGAGGATACCAATAAAGTTGGCTTAGCAGGCTTCCTTCGTAGTGGTATTTCGGTCCGAGTTCCATTCCTGCCATCACGTTTCCACCTGCCACACCTAGCAGAAAGGCGGCAGTGAGTGATGAGAGGAAGAAGCTCAGGTCCCATAGTTTGCGCCATGCAGTTGAGTGAACTTTTGAACGAAACTCCAAACTGACAGCGCGACCGATCAAGCAAGTGAGCAACAGAAAGAACGCAGTATAAAAGCTGCTAAACACCGTCGCATAGGCGACTGGAAATGCGGCGAACAATGCGCCCCCGAAAGTGACCAACCAAACTTCATTCCCGTCCCAGAGCGGACCGATGGAGTTCATCACCAAGCGGCGTTCGAGATCGCTTCTCGCAATAAACGGATGCAGTATTCCCACTCCGAGATCGAATCCGTCAAGAATAGAGTAGCCAACCAATAGCAGGCCCAAAAGCAAGTACCAAATAAAAGTGAGTGAGTCGTAGCTCATCGTACGCCCTCCTCTAGCATGTCGCCGCCCAGAGATTTTCCGCTGCGACTAAATTTATCAGACATCGAATCGGCTTTTAATTTGCGTTTGTATTCGCTAATTTCATCTCCACTGTCTGGGCCGTGTTGAATCTTGTTATTCAGTACAAACACCCAAACTGCGAACAACAACGAATAGATAATTCCAAACAGGATGATGGAACTGAGTACTTGTTCGGCTGTCACCGACTCACTGAGTCCTTCGGACGTTCGAAGACCCATCATCGGAACGCCATCTTGAATCGAAGGATGAACAATCCAGGGTTGCCGTCCTACTTCCGCGGTGATCCAACCTGCTTGGTTGGCCGCCATGGCTGCGATAGGCATCAGTACGATGATCCACAACAACCAGCGGCGATGACCGAATGTGCCTCGATACCAGGAGAAGCAGGCCAGGCTCGCAATGACGATCATCATTGTGCCTAATCCTACCATCAAATGAAACGTCTGGAACGGCAGCCAGACTGGAGGCCGCTGGTCCAGCGGAATTTTATCCATACCGGGAACGGGTTTAGTGGGATCGTTGTAAACCATTAAGCTCAGTAAATAAGGGATTTTCACACTGAAATGAACAGTCTCGTTCTCGGTGTCTGGCCAGCCGAACAGATTTAATCCGGTTGGTTCGTTGCTCGAGTGAAAATGAGCTTCCATAGCAGCCAATTTGGCGGGCTGTGTTGTGACAAGTTTTTGTGCGGAATCATGTCCAGTAGCGGCTGCCAATAGTGTGAATAACAACGCGGTTGGCAAGGCGATCGAGAGGCAACGTTTGGCAACTTCTTGATGGCGATTCTTGAGAAGGTAGTAGGAGCATACCGATGATACGAAAAATGCACCTAGAACAAACGCACCTAAGAGTGTGTGCGTTAGCCGATCCACAGAAGATGGGTTGAACACCATTGCCCAGAAGTCAGTCACTTCAGCACGCGGCATCTGTTGACCCTGGACATCCTGCCAGACGATATGGTATCCCGCAGGAGTCTGCTGCCAACTGTTCGCCACGACAATCCAAACGGCGCTAAACATGGAACCTAAGAAAACCATCAGTGTGCTGAAAAGGTGCATTTTTGGGCCAACACGGTCCCATCCAAATACCAAGATTGCCAAGAAACCACTTTCCAAAAAGAATGCAAATATTCCTTCAGCCGCGAGCGCAGAGCCAAATACGTCACCCACAAATCTCGAATACGCTGCCCAATTAGTTCCGAACTCGAATTCCATAACGATTCCAGTCGCAACACCCATGGCAAAGTTGACTGCGAAGATACGCGTCCAAAATCGTGCGGCTGCTTCCCAGATGGGGTTGCGGGTTCGGAAGTAGGCAAGTTCGTTTAAGAAGAGCTGTAAGCCGAGCCCAATGGACAGCGGCGGGAACAGGTAGTGGAACATGATTGTTCCAGCAAACTGCAATCGGCTGAGTATTTCAACATCCATTCGAGTTCAATTCTTGTTTTAATTTGTCGCCATTGAGTTCCGCTGCAGCGCACTTCATTTTGCGACTACTTTTGCGGTCGTGAAGCTGCCGGTTGATCATCATGTTGTACCATTAAATCACTTTGCGTGGCTGTAGTTCGCCGGATGTTCACAGGTTCCTTGATGGCAAGTGGTACTGGAAGAGTGTTGTCCATGGCATGCTCGGAAGTGAGGAGAGTGAAAGAGTAATGACAAGTAAAAGCGAGATGGAGATTTTACAGCACCTAAAACGAGAGCTAGATCCTAGCTGCTCATCACAGGCTGAGATTTTACGCTTGCTAGTCCTGCGGCTTGCCAGGCAGTGTAGCCGCCTGTCAGGTTGACGACGTCAGTGAATCCGGCAGCTTGAAGTACGCTTACGGCAATTGCGGATCGGGCACCACTGCGGCAATGAACGATAATTTTTTCCTCTCGCGATAATGTATCGAGCGAGCTTGGCAGACGACCGAGGAAGTGGTGCTCGGCTTGTTCGATGTGCCCTGCATTCCATTCCTCGTCGGAGCGAACGTCAAGCAATTTTGCGCCGCCCATTTTGATACTGTAGGAAAGGTCGGCCGGCGTACCAGCAGAGGAGATTTCATTTGCCAGCCCGAGAGAGTGCACCGTGGAAGAATCAAACGCTCCTTTGATTGTTTCTACGCCAATCTTGTGTAGCAATCGAGCCGCTTCTTCCAACTGTTCCGGTTTGCAGATTAAGTGGGTAGGACGATCGTAGTCAATTAGCCAGCCTGCCCATGCGGAGAGCATTCCCAACGGAATATTGATCGTTCCTGGGACGTGACCCTTGGCATAATCGGGCGCAGGTGTCAGGTCGACTACTGTTCCGGACGCCAATGCATTTTGCAATCCCGCCACGTCCAACATCTCGTGATGATGTCCCGCACCAAGAATCCGTGGTCCTTCCTTATTGACTCTTTTCATCACCGCGAAATACTTTGGTGCTTCTGGTTGGTCGGCAAGGATATAACGGACGAATTTCTCTTCGTTGGAGAATTGGAGTGCAGGGTTAAAGCGTTTCTCATAGCCAACGGTGGAGGACGGAATCGCTCCTAGTCCTTTTCCGCATGCACTGCCGGCACCATGTGCCGGCCAGATTTGTAGATAGTCTGGTAGGGTTTTGAATCGTTCGGCTGATCGGAATAGATCACGAGCACCTGGTTCAGCGGTGCCGATTAGGCCTGCAGCTTCTTCCAATAGGTCGGGTCTACCGATCGAGCCTACAAAGACGAAATCGCCCGTAAAGATTCCCATGGGCTCGTTAGCTCCACCTCCCTGATCGGTAAGCAGAAACGATATGCTCTCAGGTGTATGACCAGGGGTGTGCATGACGTCAAAGCGGAGATTGCCCACCATGAAGTGATCTCCTTCATGAACAAGTACGCTGTTGTAGTCAGCCAAATACTGATACTTCCATTCGGCGGGACCTTCGTCGGAAACGTAAAGCTTGGCATTGACCCGGTCTGCAAGTTCACGCGCGCCCGATACATAGTCAGCGTGAATATGCGTTTCCGCTACGGCGACGATTTGGATGCCCTCTTTTTCGGCCATTGCGATGTACTGCTCGATATCGCGACCTGGATCAACGATGATTGCTTCTTTCGCGCGCTGGCATCCGACCAAGTAAGAAGCGTGAGCTAGTTTTTCGTCATAGAAATATTTGAGTAACATGATTGGATCCCTTATAGGTGTTTACAGCTTTCTGAGCTGCGATCACAAAACTACAGATTTGAAGATTACGAATATCGCTACAAGTACGACTGCTACGGAGAAAGTTCTTTGCAGCGTGGTACCTTGCATGCGTTTGGCGACAATGCCACCGAGCCACATCCCGCCGAATCCTCCCAGCATGAATAGCAACGTGATGTCGATCGACAGATCGTTTCCGCGAGCAATATGGGAAGCCACGCCGCTGATACTCACCAGAACAATGACGAATAGTGATGTTCCAACGGCTTGATGAATTGCCATTCCGCTAAATAACACGAGGGCCGGTACGATGACAAAACCGCCTCCTACCCCAAACATTCCCGACAATATTCCCATCAATAGCCCGACAATTGCCAATAGTCGGGCACATCGTGAGGTCAAGCGAAGCTTGCCGTCTGCATCTCGCTGGCATGCATTTCGATCGCTGTCCGCTGTATTGGCAGTCCGGGTATTAGCAGGCTGGGTATTAGCAGGCTGGCAAGCATCCCTGGACCGTGCAGGGCTGTCAGCTTTTGACCACATGCGCTGTGCGACTATGAGCATTAATATTGCGAACAAGACTAGCAGGATGTTGTCGGGTACCAGTTTTGACAGATAAGTGCCAATGGGAGCACCGAGCATGCCTGCTATCGCAAACAGCAAACCCGTTCGCACTTCAATTTCTCCGCGAACGAATCGAGGTACCGCACCAAATAGCGCTGTACTACCGACCGAGGCGAGAGAGATACCTATTGCTTCGCGAGGAGCGATCGCTAAACCGTAGACCAGCAGCGGCACCGCGAAGATACCGCCGCCACCGCCAGTCAGCCCCAATGCAAAACCGACGATGCTTCCGAAAAGGATGGCTAGGCCGAACATGAGCCGCCACAGCTTCCGTCCCGACATTGATTCCACGGCATCTTGGCGATTAGAGTTGCCATCGGGCACAACCCGGTCGCCCCCGCGAACATCAATCCAGCACCAACAAAGGCGGATAGTCCGACAAAGTATGGATGGAAGTAGCTTAGTACGACCCCCAGTACTGTGAGAAAACCAGCGGTGATTTGCACTTGCTGCATTAACGGCAACGACTTCTTGCCACGTACAACAGGTAGGCCTGCTTTGTCCCACGCCATTGTACCCCCTTCTACATTGACTACGTTTTCGAAGCCAGCATCGATGAATTTCTTACAGGCTTGTGTGGATCGATTTCCGCTGCGACAGATCACATACAACGGTTGGTCGGCCGTTCCGTTACGTGCAGCCATGACACTCTTGGGATCGAGGGTGTCCAAAGGAATGTTGCGTGCGCACTCCGCGTGAATCTCTCGATACTCCGACGGCATACGGACGTCAATGACGTCGATATCTCTGCGGGTTTGCTCGTCGGCCAATTGCTTTACATCAATCGTTTGCATATTGCTTTCCTGGAAGGAGGTGACGAAATGTCGCGGTGACGAAATGTCGCGGTGTCGAAATGTCGCTAGGTGGCGATATGTTGGTTTAAAAAAAGGTGTTTAAGTATGTGCGAGAAATTTTTTGTTAACGGCTCTTGGCAGCCGAAGTTAAGAAGCGTCCTTCAATACAGTTCATCAGCCCTGCCAAATGCGGTTCTGCGATTTGGTAGAAGACTTTGCGGCCAACTCGCTCACTGGCTAAAAATCCACATCGTTGCATCAAGCGGAGATTTTCCGATGCCACATTGTCTTGAATTTCGCAGTCCTCTGCGATTTCGCCAACCGTGTATTTTCCGTGCAGCAATAGCTGCACCATCCGCAAGCGGACGGGATGTGCCAGCGTTTTCAAGCACTCTGCCGCGTCGACAAAGTCCCGAACGGTTCCGGGTGGTTTGGTTTGTTGCTGTGCTTTGATGTTGGCTGCCATGGTTTCTCCAAGGTTCGATATGTAAATATATCGACACCTCGCGATATGTCAATGAATGGTATTCCAGGTTTTGTTTGTTTTGTTCGCTTGCCGCCGCCCGAATGACCGGGATTAACGCGATAAAATGCTGGTCAAGAATTCGAGAATCAGGGAGCCAGCTCTAAATTGGCGACGCCATTATTCCCAGGGTGGAATAGATTGTTAGAAAATCGGAGCCCCTGCGGCGCGTTTTCGCCAGCTGGAATCAGGACGGCATATTGGTAACGGGGTTCTCCGCCGCAGTGGATAATGTTGCCTTGAATGATGACGTCCGTGAGGGGTGGATCGTCTGCTTGTTGACCCGTGTCGAATCGCAATGGCGAGCGGTCATTTCCCCAAATCCACGACGCGTCGCCGTCACCAAAGTCCGAAATAATATTGTTAGCAATGATCGAGCCACCATCGGAGTTGGCAGGATGAGATGCCGCGCCCGGCATAAGGCCAATTGCCCAGAGGCTGTTCTTTGTGAACTGGTTGCCGATGATGAGGACATTGCGAGACCCGTGCATCGCTTTCATGCCTATGAATGAATTCACTACAACATTATTGGCAACGACAACATGATCGCAATGCAAGTCGATCCCTTGGGCCGCGTTCTCGATGTGGTTATTCACGATCCGCGTGAGATCGCTGATTTCCGGTGAGGTGACAATGACTGCCGATCCTTGTTGCCAGGCATCGGTGTAATCGGCATCCCACATCGTTTGGTTAGTGATCAGACCTTTGCGTTCGTTTTTTTTGACAAAATCACCAAGCTTATGCAGTGTTTTCATCTCGACCGTGGGCACGAGGTTTTCTTCGATGATGCGGTTGGATTCGACAAGTGTTCCGACTGAATGTGAAATGCTAATACCTGTGCCATCCGTGCAGTTAAAAGCATAACCCCAATCGGCGGACGCAGTGCGATCGTCGATTGCGACGCGCATGTAGTTCTTAACTAGGCATCGAGACACACGGCTACCGGTGCATTCGCGTAAGGCTATGGCACTCGAACGGGTGCGATTGTCGATCACCCGTACGTTATCGATGACGAGGTCCCGGCAATGGATTGCCAGAATCCCCTCGTTGTTGGTTTCAAAATTATTATTGTTGCGCGTCAGAGTCAGATCGCGGATTTCCACGCCATCAGTATTTTCGATTTCAATCACTGGTTCGTTTGATTGAGTCTGGATGATTCGCCCCGGGCCAAACAATCCCGATCCTGCTCCGTGAATACGCAATTTACTGGCAATTTCATAGTCGCCGGCTGGTACATAAACCATCTTTCCCTGATTGGCATCGAGGGCAGCTTGAATGGATTCGTAGTGAGCGACGGACGAGTTGTTGTCGGCACGCCCGTCGTCGGCACGCGTTGTGCAGCAAAACGAACAAATCTGAATTGTTAAGAGCGCTAACGGAAAAAACAATTCACGAGCGGTTGCGAAGTTCATTGGCGAAGTTTCTATCGAGAAGGAACCGACATTGGTTGAGTTGGTACTCATTATAATGGATGATAGTCTCCTTTCGCTCCGCGAAAGTGGCGCAGATAGTCTCCTTTCGCTCCGCGAAAGTGGTCAATATAGTCTCCTTTCGCTCCGCGAAAGTTCTAATAAACGCAACGGATACCAACGCTACTTTCGCGGAGCGAAAGGCGACTATCTCTGCCAAGCGTTTCGTGTACTCAAAGAAGATGTAAAGAGGTAGGGGTGTGATTAACTGGCAAGAGTTTGAAAATGTTGACCTACGCGCTGGCACAATCACCGCCGTTGAAGATTTGCCCAAGGCTCGCAATCCGGCGTATAAAGTGACCGTCGATTTCGGACCGGTAATGGGTATGAAGCGTTCGAGCGCTCAGATTACCTTGAACTACTCCAAAGAAGATCTGATTGGACGGCAGATCATTGGTGTGGTGAACTTTCCGCCCAAGCAGATTGGTTCGTTCATGTCAGAATTCCTAATTGTCGGATTTTACCGAGAAGATGGCTCGGTCGTCCTGGCTGTCCCCGAAAGTTCTGTCCCGGATGGAGCAAAGCTGGCATAGAGCACAAAGCAATGCAAACGCGACTCGCATCGTCTTATTTATTGGCAAGTCTTAAACGTACTAACAGCTCATTGAGGGCTTCACGGCCAGCTGGCATTTCCGGTAGCGTGGAGTCGTTATAGGCTTGCTCGAGTGCAGCTGTTAAACGTGAATACTCCGATTCGAAAAATTCTATGTTGGCGGATTGGAGCGTACCCGTTTCAGGGCCAGTTGTTTTTTGTGCAACGAGATCGTCGATGTAAGAGAGCTTGGCACGTTCGTTCAGGTTGAGCAAATTTGCCTCTACAATACCGGTCTTCATTAGGTGAATGCCAGTTAGGAGGACGCGATAGACATACAGTAATGGTTTCACGCGAGGCGATGATTCATTGCGAAACAGTTTCCACTGAGTGGATGCGAATCCGAGATAGTGGTGAGCATGATGCTTCGTGATGCACTGCGACGCAATGGATTTAAGTTCGTCATGTGCGGGGGTCGCGAAGACGATCAGAGGCGAGAAAACTTGTTCGAGCACATAGCCGTTACGGCGCAACATGAGGCAAAAAAACTTTGCCGCATCGTGTGTTACGAGATCTATTTCCAGGCCGTCATAAATGCCCTCTTTCTCCACGGTTTCCTTGGGTTCTCCCAGGCCTACGACATCCTCAAGCGGTAGCAGATGGACGCCTCGCAAATCGAAATCAGAGTCCGGTGAGGGAAAGCCGTAGAGATGCGCTCCGCTAATGGTTGCAAACAGGAGGGGATACGGATGCGAGCGAACGTGCTGCATCATTTTTTCTTGATCGATCATGGCAATTCATCTTTCATCGCCGCGCGACGTGCGCGAATAAGAAAATCATTTACGATTTCGTAGTCGGGTCGCTCGGGTAATTCGGTAATTCTATAAGCTGATTCAAACTCTTTTTGCAGCGTCTTTCGCCAATTGTCCGCATCATTGAAGGGCATCTCACCTCGCTTGATCGTCAACAGCCGCTCGCGGTAGTCGCCGACATCTACAATGATTTTACGCTCAGTTAGGGCTTGGGTTCCAGAAACAAGCAGCCGTATGAGATGCATGACGTGTTTCCATTTTACGCGTCCTTGATTGCGGATGTCCGTCTGCATCTTCTTAAATTGAGAAGCAACGTAGCCCGAGTAGGTTTGAAAAAGTAACTTGGAAAGAAACGCGTTCTTGATCGAGAGAAGTTCTTCCGCCAGTATCGTGGAGTGTTCGACAATAGGGGAATAGAGGCATTCCAACACATTGGGGTTCGCCTTTAACGCCAGCACAATGAATTTCTGCAATTCCCAATAAACTTCCTGAGTCGCATCGTTCTCCAGTTGCTCGGGTACGCCATAGAGTGACCAGTGCAAGTCAGCGGTTGGCAGATAGATGCCGCGGCGATCAATGTCTGAACTGTCGTCGTCGAGCCCGTACGCGCGCGATCCAATGACGCAGCGATAGATCACTCGGTCGTACAGGCCACTACTCATTAGGGCCGCATCGCGATTCCTGCTCTGCGTTTCTTTAAATTCCGACAGCCGGACTAATTGATCATGGTGAATGGGTGCTTCGAATCCATCGGAAAATTTGACGCGGTATGCATGACTACGGTCGCTGGGCGAACGTACAATAACACCAACGGCACCTGCGGGATGAGCCATCTGATCGTTGGCCGCCATGACTTCCTTACAGGTAACCACCTGGGTGCCGACAGAGTAAATAAGCAGTCGTGTTTGGTCAGCGTTCAAGGTAGTCATTCGTGGCTGCAATGAGTATCGTACATCACCTTACGTCGCGTGGATCGGTGATTTTTGCTCGGGCAGGGAAATTGTAAACGATGGAAAGTCGAGCGGGTGTGCTTGATAAGTTACGCTGTGGGGTGAGAGGAGTCGTTTGGGAGCATCGATGCAGCAATGAAAAATCGCATCAACCTTTTGTTTGTTTGCAGTCGCAATCAATGGCGCAGTCCTACCGCAGAGAGAATTTACCAAGATGATCCTCGGGTCAACGTTCGATCACGCGGAACGACGAAGCAAGCTGCGCAGAGGATCACCGCCCAAGACATTGTGTGGGCCACTCTGATTCTTGTGATGGAGGACAAGCATCGAGATCGCATAGCGGCCGATTTTCCGGCACTGTCCCGATCTAGGGCGATTCGCGTGCTGGACATTCCCGATGATTACCAACTCATGAACCCTGAATTGATTAAAATGATTCAATGTGTGGTTGAGCCCCTGATCGACGCAGCCGTGGATGCAAGCTGATATCCTACGCCGCGTTGCGTGTTATGGCTTAAAGTCGGATAATGAACTTCGAGCGTATTTGTCGTAGGCTATTTTCTCAATGAGCGCCATTCAGCATGTCCACGGAAGACAATTTCTCCTCAGATCCAACTCAATGCGCTACTTACCTGAAGGCATTGGGTGATCCGATACGGTTGCAGATCGTACGTGCATTGCAATCTGGAGCGATGAGCGTGTCTGACTTGGTGTTGTTACTAGAGTTAGAGATGGCCAATGTATCGCACCATCTGCGAGTGCTGTTTCATGCCGACATCGTTACTACTCAACGGGAGGGGAAGTTTATCTACTACGCGTTGAACAAAGAGTTTCTCAGGAGTCGGTCGGCGGCGAAATCGCTTGATTTTGGTTGCTGCAAGATCGATTTGAGAGATTAAATCGTGTGACCGCTTGAATGTCGTTCAAACAGTCGCGAGAATGTCTACGCTTGTTTTTGTGAATTGGTTACGCATTTTAGGCCGGCTCTCCCCATGTCAACTTCGCCTCGCTTCATCATGATTGGTGGTTTTCTCGGCGCTGGAAAAACCACGACAATTGCCCGTTTAGCATCCCACTTTCGCGCTGCAGGCAAAAACGTAGCCATTGTGACCAACGATCAGGCCGCCGACTTGGTTGACACCCTGTTATTGCGGTCACAGGGATTTCAGGTTGGCGAAGTGGCGGGTTCTTGTTTTTGTTGTAATTTCGATGCGTTAACGGGAACGGTCGAATCGCTGAGCGCAGAGCAGCGTCCGGATATTGTATTGGCCGAGCCTGTAGGAAGTTGCACGGATCTAGTCGCAACCGTCATTCGACCGTTGGAACAGATTTACGATCAGTCTTTTGAAATTGCGCCCTACGGTGTGATTATCAAGCCGAGCCATGGAGCGAAGATTCTGGGTGGTGAAGGTCAGCGAGGGTTTTCGCCGAAAGCGGAATATATTTTCCGGAAGCAGATCGAAGAGGCCGACTTTGTCATTTTGAATCGCGTCGACGAACTTTCTGGCCAAGAAGTTGATCAACTAACAACTTACTTAAGCGAGCAATATTCTAATATTCCTGTTATTCGGATGTCGGCGAAGACAGGAGTTGGTTTTGATTCACTTTGCGAATTTTTAGATCAGCAGGGTGCATTCGGTCAACGTGTCATGGATGTTGACTACGACATCTATGCTGAGGGCGAGGCAGAACTCGGTTGGCTTAATTGCCAAGCGCGGCTGACAACGAAAGAGCCAATCGACCTCGACGGTTTCCTGATGCAATTGCTTGGCGATTTGCATCAAGAATTGATCGCCATGGACGCGGAAGTTGCCCATTTGAAAGTCATTGGGATGGCGGACGGCGTGTATGCCGTTGCCAATTTGGTTAGCAATGCCGATCAACCTGTGCTGTCACTACCTTCCAATTGGAAGGGAGTGGACGCCGATTTAGTCGTCAATGCGCGGGTTGCTGTGGCGCCAGAGGAGCTCGAAACGCTCGTACGGGAGAAGCTCGTTGATGTGGCCGCAGCCAAAGACGCTATAGTCGACATTCGAGCACTGCAATGTTTCAGGCCGGGTCGACCCGTTCCTACCCATAGGATTTCCACCCATCATGACGACGAGTGAACCGCACCAATCGAGAGATCCCTTGCATGGCGTCACGCTTGCCGCATTGCTTGAGCACTTGGTGAATGTTTATGGATGGGACGAGCTGGGTGCGCGTATCAACATTCGTTGTTTCCAAGACAATCCCAGCCTCAAATCGAGTCTGACGTTTCTTCGCAAGACAGAATGGGCTCGAAAAAAAGTAGAGCGACTCTATTTGAGTTCACTTCGGTATAAATCCCGCTTCCCCCCCTCGGGAAGTGCGGTTGCTGTCGAGGGAAGGGATTCGAACGACGAACTCGAGCCGAATTGAGACAAGGGGTCACGTTTCTTTCTGGGGTCCAGCCCATATAGGTTGCCTGTAACCCTGTCCTGAACGAGAGATTTTCACTACGATCTTGTGTTTCAGGCACTCTGCCCCATTATCTCGAACGAGACACTTTCGCGTGAAGAACATTCGCAATTTTTGCATCATTGCTCATATCGACCATGGCAAGTCGACTTTGGCGGATCGTTTGATCCAGGCATGCGGCGGAGTGACACAACGCGAGTTCCATGATCAGATTCTTGATTCGATGGACATTGAGCGAGAGCGAGGCATCACCATTAAGAGCAATTCGGTGACGCTTTCGTATAAGGCATTGGATGGCCAGGAATATTTGTTAAACCTGATTGATACTCCAGGGCACGTTGATTTTTCTCATGAAGTTCGTCGATCACTGATGGCCTGTGATGGTGCGCTCATTGTGGTGGATGCATCGCAAGGAGTGGAAGCGCAGACGGTTGCCAATCTTTATCTTGCGTTGGAGTACGACCTGGCGCTTTTGCCGGTCATCAACAAAATAGATTTACCGGCAGCTAACGTAGATCGCGCGCGTGAGGAAATAGATGCTGATCTGGGGCTTGATCCGTTCGCAGCGATACCGGTTTCGGCTAAAACGGGTTTAGGCATTGGTGACGTATTGGAAGGCATAGTGCATAAGCTGCCTGCTCCCAAGGGCGAGCCAACATCACCCTTGAAGGCGCTGGTTTTTGACGCGCATTTTGATACCTACCGCGGAGTTATCTTGCAGATTCGCGTGATGGAAGGAACTGTGAAGCCTGGCCAGATGATTCACTTTATGCACTCCGGCCGCGACTATAAGATTGATGAACTCGGCTACAACCAATTAAAGCTGATCCCTAAAGAACAGTTGAGCGTTGGTGAAGTGGGATACATTGTGGCCGGAGTGAAGAGCGTTAAAGACATTGAGATTGGAGACACGATAACTCTGCTGAATAACCAAGCGGATTCTCCCATACCCGGATATAAAAAGGCCAAGCAAGTTGTGTTTTCGTCGATCTATCCGATGAGCACCGACGAGTATCCCGATTTGACGAAGGCGCTTGATAAATTATCGATCAACGATGCTGCGTTAACTTTTGAAAAAGACAGTTCTGCCGCACTTGGTTTTGGTTTCCGATGTGGGTTCTTGGGGTTGCTCCATCTCGACGTTATTCAGGAACGTTTACAGCGCGAATTTGATCTCGGCTTGGTGATTTCTGCACCGTCAGTCAAATACCAGCTAGCACTGAAAGACGGCACGACGATCGATGTTGACAACCCCAGCTATTGGCCCGATCCGTCGATAATTGATTCCACAACTGAGCCCTACATTAAGGCATCCATTCTGATCCCCGAAGAGTATGTCGGGCCTGTGATGGAGTTATGTCGAGAGCATCGTTCCGAGAGTCAAACGATGAATTACCTCTCGGCAGGACGAGTAGAAGTCATCAGCGAGATGCCACTTGGTGAAGTCCTCTTTGATTTCTATGGAAAGCTCAAGATGATCACTCGCGGCTATGGTTCGTTTGATTACGAGCCGATTGAATATCGCAAGACGGATATTGTAAAAGTCGACATCCTCGTCAATAAGGAACCAGTCGACGCACTTTCCTATCTAGTTCATCGAGACAAATCGCGAGCGCGTGCACTTCATTATTGCGAACAGCTTGCCGAAGCCATTCCACGACACCAATTTAAGATTCCCATTCAGGGTGCCATCGGAGGCACGGTAATTGCCCGCGCTACTATTCAACCTTATCGCAAGGATGTGACAGCGAAGCTTTATGGTGGTGACGTGACTCGGAAAAACAAGCTGCTGGAGAAACAGAAAAAGGGTAAGGCCAAAATGAAGCAGTTTGGCAGTGTCAATATTCCACAAAAAGCGTTTGTTTCAGTACTTCGAGCAGACAATGACTGAGGCCACGAATTCAACTGAGCCCGTACTCAAAAATGATAATAGTTTCGTTCGACAACTTCTCTTAGTCTCAGCGGTCTGTTTGACTGGGATTCAATTGCGTTGGCAGGGCCGGCGTTGGTGGTGCGAATGTGGTCAGTGGAATCCTTGGTCGAGTGATGCCTGGGGTTCTCATAACTCGCAGCACTTTCTTGACCCCTATAGTTTGTCCCACTTGCTCCATGGTGTGCTCCTCTGCGGTGTGGGGGCACTAATGCTATCTCGGATTTCCTTGCAATGGCGTTTTGTTCTGTCGGTTGTTGTGGAATGTTTATGGGAGTTAGTCGAGAATTCTGCGTTTGTCATCGCTCGCTATCGGGCCGCTACCGCTTCCTTGGGATATGAGGGAGACTCCATCACCAATTCAATGGGCGACATTGTCAGTTGCGCCCTCGGATTTTGGTTAGCGAGCCGACTGGGTCTTTGGAAGTCGGTAGCGATATTCATCGCCATTGAGTTGTTAATGCTGGTTTGGATTCGGGACAGCCTGGCCGTCAATGTGATCATGCTGATCCATCCCGTGGAGTTCATTCGAGCTTGGCAAATGCAAGGAGTCTAGGAAAGGCGAACGGAACCTTGGCTGGTCTCGCCAAATTCCTTTCATGATAGACTGCCAGCGAGAAAACTAGTCCTGTTCATAGTACTGAGCGAAGATCAGTAGGAATCCGCAGGTTATCCATCATGAAGGTTAGTTCTGAATCATTGAACGAACAACCTTCGAGCCCGTTGCCTCGTCCGGTGTGGATACTTAGCTGGGTCTCTTTCTTTGCAGACATTTCCAGTGAGATGGTCTATCCATTGCTGCCCCTATTTATGATCAGCGTACTGGGAACGTCCAAAACGCAATTGGGCATGATGGAGGGAGGAGCTGTCCTGTTGGTTGCATTAATGTCGGCTGTGGCGGGTATTCGAAGTGACCGTAAAGGAACGAAAGGTGGTCGAATATGGTGGATTCGCTGGGGTTACGGACTACCTGTCGCTGGCAAGGCGATCATTGCCCTCGCCGTGGCATGGCCTTGGGTAGTGGGTGGACGGTTGTTAGATCGATTTGGCAAAGGACTTCGCGGTGCACCACGTGATGCGCTTATTGCGGATGCTGTCACTGCGAACCAGCGAGGCCGAGCATTTGGTTTGCATCGAGCATTTGATACTGCCGGAGCGATGATCGGAGTTTTGTTGTCTGCATTTCTACTGTGGTGGCTTGTTGGAACGCCGCAAGCCCAAGTTTCTGGAGAAGACATAGGGGTTGCTTTGGAAACGCCTGCCTGGGTCTATCGAGTGATTTTTGGTGTTGGTGCTGTGTTGGGGTTTGCGTCGCTCATCCTCACGTTGCTGGTGCGCGAATCGGAGCAAGCGATAGCGAAAGTTGCCACGGACTTGCCCGCAAAGGATGTTTCGGAGACTGATGTGTTACAGGGGCAGAAAGAGCGGAGCTGGGCGAGTTTGCCCACTTCCTATTGGTATGTACTAGCGGTTCTTGCGTTATTCTCATTCGCCAACAGCAGCGACACCTTTCTCTTGATTCGAGCACGGGACCTTGGTTATACGCCTTGGGCGGTGGTGATGGTCTACGCATTTTATAATCTCTTCTATTCAGTATTGTCCTACCCTGCTGGTGCGTTAAGCGATCGGATGGGCCGATGGCGTATTCTGGCAGTCGGGTGGATTATTTATGCATTCGTTTATGTGGGTTTTGCATTGCTCGCTCCCTCGCACGCCTGGGGCATGTGGCCGCTCATGGGTTTGTACGGCGTCTATATGGCGCTTACTGAGGGAGTGGGTAAGGCGCTCATTGTCGACCACGCGCCAGCCGAATTGCGAGGCACTGCAATGGGGATTTTTTATGGCCTAACGGGTTTCACTGGGTGCGATCTGCCTGATGCGTCTGCGGTGACACTCATGACGCTGCGTCCAAGTTGATAAGGTTGCTGACAGTCGATTTTGTCGCAAGCCAAGTCTCATAAACCGCATCCCAGATTCCACTCAGCAGAAGGCAGCGAAGC
>JBGTBJ010000033.1:0-10307 GCA_041749395.1 Pirellulaceae bacterium | reverse complement strand
GCGAAAGTAGCGTTGGTATTCGCTACTTTTTCGCTACTTTCGCGGAGCGAAAGGCGACTATCGACTATCGACTATCACGAAAGCTTGGTCTTAAATTTTTTGCCGTCAAACCACTGATGCGTAGAGACGAACGCCATGGATTTTGGTTGGAAGAGTCTATTGCCCCCATTGATTGCCATCTTCTTGGCAATATCCTTCCGACGTGTAATTCCAGCATTAGGAGCAGCCATCGTGGTTGCTGCATACTTGCTGGCTATATACAGCCCGGTCGATCAAAATAAGTTCGTGCTTGGGCTCGATATCCTCTTCCGCGAGCAACTTTATGGACATTTGATGAATTGGGACAAGCAGCGGGTCTTCATCTTCAGTCTCACGCTGGGAGCCATGGTGGGCGTCATTGAATCCGTAGGAGGAATGGAGGCCTTGGTCCAGACCTTGATTCGACGAGTCAAGACGCGGCGCGGGGGACAAGTGTTGGTATGGATCTTAGGGCTTGGCGTTTTCTTTGACGACTATGCCAATTCGTTGTTGCTGGGTACCACCATGCGCAGCACTGCTGACCGTCTCCGTTTTTCGCGAGCCAAGCTCGCGTATCTGGTCGATTCCACTGCCGCACCTGTCGCAGGGTTAGCTATTGTCAGTACTTGGGTCGCTACGGAAATCAGCTACATCGATGGCGGCTTGCGGGCGGCCGGCGTTGCCAGCCAAGTGACGGCCTTTTCCGTCTTCATGGAATCAATCGCCTTTCGTTTTTACGCAGTATTCGCTTTGGCACTCGTTTTCATTATCGCTTGGACCAATCGAGATTTTGGTCCCATGTTGGCTGCTGAACAGGACTCGATACGCAATGGCAACAGAGAAGGGGATATGGGGAATGTAGAAGGCAAGCAGCTTCATTATCCTCCCTTTTATTGGTTAACCGCAGTCCTGCCTGTTTCGCTTTGCGTGCTGGTTGTGTTGGGCATGCTGGTGAAGTCGGGCAAAGAGACCCTCGTCGAAGAAGGTCGGCTCACGCCCGAACTGACCGGTATTCAATATTGGGGTGAGGTCTTCGGCAGTTCTGATTCGTATAACGCGCTGGTTTGGGGAAGCGGCGTAGGGTTGCTCACCGCACTTCTGCTTGGTTTCACTGTTTCTCGCGTCCCAGCACAACGCATCTTCCTAGGGTTGTTCAAAGGCGCACTGCATATCCTTCCAGCCATGGTGATTCTATGGTTAGCATGGGCGCTAAGTGGCATGACCGATGAAGAGCACTTGAACACTGGTGGTTATTTGTCGGATCTACTGGCGGCAAGCGGCATGCCAGGATGGACCTTGCCATCCGCTGTCTTTGCCATTTCAGGTCTGGTTGCTTTGGCGACCGGAACCAGTTGGGGAACGATGGCCTTGCTGACTCCGCTGTCGATTAAGTTAGCCGTTACAGCAGGAGCCACCAGCGTTGGTGAGGCAGCAGCGCTGGCCGATGGTGGGCCATTGCTGGTTGCTGTCGTGGGGGCAGTGCTTGCCGGTTCCATTTTTGGAGACCATTGTTCTCCCATATCGGATACCACAGTTCTTTCCAGTCGTGCTAGTGGCTGTGACCACATTCTGCATGTGCGAACTCAAATGCCCTACGCGTTGCTAGGTGGTGGGGTCGCGGTCTTTTTGGGGACGATTCCCTCGGGCTTGGGTTTTCCCGCGCCGCTCTCATTGGCACTGGGAATTGTTGTGTTGTGGCTAGGAGTCATGATGCTCGGGACGCGCGCAGATCAGGTGGTCGAAGCTGAGGCCTCTGCGGACGAATTGGATTGAAACTTGAGTCAATTGTTGGAAAAAAGAAAATTCGATCTTGCCCCCTACGATCGACCCTTGATAGGGTCCCCATCACTCATCGAAATTTCGGCAATCGGGATTTCGGCAATCGAGGGTTCATCTGTCGAAGCATGTTTCAATCGGTCGGGAACTTTGTGTTATGGAAATCGCAACCCAACCTCGCCATCCATTGGGAATGGTGATCGCTAGTTTGCTTGCAGGAATGGTTGCGGCTTCTGCCTGTGGATGTCATTTGGCGGCCAGCGGCCAAAATGCACAAGGTGCACGTTTTTTTGAAACGGGCCAATACAGTGCAGCGATGCAAGAATTTCAGAAAGCGATTGCTTCGGATCCTACCAATGCTGACGGTTACTATAATTTAGCTCGCGTTACGCACCAAATGGGGGTGCAGCGAAAGGACGCAGCGTTAACTGAGCAGGCCGAATCACTTTACAACCAATGCTTAGATCACAATCCACAGCACGTGGATTGCTACCGATCGTTGGCCGTTTTACTGAACGAAACAGGTCGCCCCGACAAGGCCTTTGCCTTGTTGAAAAATTGGTCAGCAACGAACCCTCAAGTGGCCGATGCGCGGATCGAACTTGCCAGACTCTATGAAGAAGCGGGCGAGCCGCAAACGGCGAAAAAGTACTTGGAAGACGCCGTTCAACAAGATCCTAACAGTGCACGAGCGTGGTTGGCGCTGGCGCGGATGCGAGAATCGTCGGGAGATTTTGTACAAGCATTAGCAAATTATCAGCGGAGTTACAGCTTGAACAATTTCCAGCCCATGGTTCAAGAACGTATTGCCGCACTCAATCAGCAGCTCTCCAGCGCCTATGACTCAACGCTGAGCGGGGGAGGGACTCGTTTAGCTCAACCACCCAACACGGGTAATCTGAGTCGCGGTCGCTACTAAACAGTTAGCGGCCTACTCGACACCGGGGAATCTTCCTAGAATCGGTGGCACCCTCACGCAAAGACATCGCATGTGTGCAACGTGCGCGTCAATCCTACGCTACCGGTGTTCCAATGACCGCATCAGCCTTAGACCAACGTATTTTCAATTTCTCCGCTGGACCCGCAGTGCTGCCAGTGTCAGTACTGGAGCAGATTCGCGACGAGATGCTCTGTTTGCCGGGAGCCGGTTGTTCCTTGCTGGAAATGAGTCACCGCGACAAGCAGTTCATTGATATCCTGCATGGTACGGAAGCTGATTTGCGCGCCTTGTTGGGGATTTCGGATGACTATGCCGTCCTCTTTCTTCAGGGTGGTGCACGGCTACAGTTTTCCATGATTCCAGCCAACTTGTTGCGAGGCACGGGCAAGCAGGCGGATTACCTGATCACGGGGTCATGGAGCAAGAGTGCCATTAGCGAGGCCAAGAAGGAAGGCAAAATAGTGACAGCCTGGGATGGTGCCTCGGCAAACTACAATACGCTACCAACAGCCGAACAATTCCAAGTCGATCCTCAGTCGGCCTATCTTTACTACTGCAGCAATGAAACAATCCAAGGGGTGCAGTTTCAAACGGAGCCCGCATGTCCCGATGATGTGCCCTTGGTTTGTGATTGCTCGAGCGACTTTCTGTGTCGGCCCCTGGATGTCGACCGCTACGGCATTCTCTATGCATGTGCCCAGAAAAATGCTGGTCCCGCAGGTGTAACGGTGGCGATTGTGCGGCGAGATTTACTCTCCATCGCGGCAGATGATTTACCCGGTTACTTTTTGTTTAGAAATCACGCCGAGAATGACTCGGAATGGAATACTCCGCCGACATTCGCGATTTATGTAATGGGGCTGGTCGCCAAATGGTTGCGTCATGAAGTGGGCGGTTTGGCCGCCATGGAAAAACGCAATCGTGAAAAGGCCAATTTGCTATATGACGTGATCGATCAGTACCCCGAATTTTATCAAGGTCATGCTCAACCCGATTATCGATCGTTGATGAATGTGACGTTCCGTTTGCCGGATGAGGCAACGGAAAAAAGATTTTTAAAGGAAGCGGAGGCATTGCAATTAGGCAACCTCAAAGGCCACCGCAGCGTTGGTGGAATTCGCGCTAGTATCTATAACGCGATGCCGCGTGAAGGCGTTGCCTGCTTGGCAGATTGCATGCGTCGTTTTGCAAGTCAAGGTTGATAACCCGAATGATACCGCATTGGTAACCCTGATCGGGAATGCCGCTCTCAATCTACAACTCCTCCAAATAGTCGATTACTGATTCCCATGCCACGCATTATTGTTCTCGATACGATCGCACAAGAAGGTATTGATCTTCTTAACACCGAGCCCAGCATTCAGTACGACGTACGAACGGGTCTAAAAGGTGAAGAGCTGCGCCAAGCACTGGCCGAATACGATGGTGCGATCGTCCGCAGTGGTGTGAAAATCACGGGTGAGTCGCTGGCGGGTAATCACCGTCTGAAGGCAATTGTGCGGGCCGGCGTGGGAACGGATAACATTGACAAAGTAGCAGCGACTCGGCTGGGCATCGTTGTGATGAATACGCCCACCGGCAATACCGTCAGCACTGCCGAGCATGCGTTCGCGCTAATGATGGCCCTCTCTCGCAATATTGCCCCGGCGCATCAAAGTCTCGTTGAAGGGCGTTGGGATCGTAAGTCCTACATGGGAACCCAACTGGCTGAAAAGACTTTGGGTGTTGTGGGTATGGGGCGAATCGGTCGGGAAGTCGCCATGCGTGCCCTGGCCTTTCAGATGCGCGTGATCGGATACGATCCGTTTCTCACCGAAGAACAAGCATTGAAGATGGGAATTGTGCGGGCCGCAACGATTTCCGACATGCTTCCCAAGTGTGATTACATTACGGTTCATACTCCGCTGACACCCGAGACCGAAGGGATCGTAAATCTCAAAAACTTGCATGAGCTAAAGCCAGGAGTCCGTTTGATTAATGCGGCACGCGGGGGAATCTACGATGAAGCTGCGCTGATCGAAGGGCTCAAGAGTGGTCGCATTGGTGGAGTTGCCTTGGATGTATTCAAGGAAGAACCCTGCACAGACAGTCCTCTCTTCAAGATGTCAGGTGTTGTTTGTACGCCGCACTTGGGTGCCAGCACCGAAGAAGCTCAGACCCAAGTGGCGGTCGAGGGAATTCACTTGCTAATCAACTTCTTGTTGCATGGTGAAATTCGGCACGCAGTCAATGTGGCGTCACTCGATCCGAAGACGCTAGCCGATATGAGAGGGTTCTTGGATGTGGCCCATCGCTTAGGAGTCTTCCTGGCACAATATCATGGTGGTGGTATCAGTGGGCTTCGCCTGACTTACCGTGGCGATGTTTGCGACAAAGACACGCGCCTGTTGACGAATGCTTTTTGTGCTGGCTTGCTGCAACGCGCGCTGGCAGGAGAAGTCAATATCATCAACAGTGAGCTATTGCTGCGAGAGCGAGGCATTGAGCTAAGTGAAGAAAAACACAGCGAGCGTAGTGCATTCGCTTCCAGCATTACCGCTGAAGTCTCCGGTGATGGTTGCACGGTTGCAGCGAGCGGGACACTGCTCGGGCACAATATGCCGCGCCTGGTAATGGTCGACGATTATCGCCTCGAAGCTTTTCTCGATGGTCATCTGCTGATCTTCACTCACACCGACGTGCCAGGAATTATCGGGCGAGTGGGCACGGTCTTTGGTAGGCACCAAGTCAATATTGCTCAAATGGCCGTTGGTCGAGGCGGAAATCAGCCCGGTGGCCATGCCATTGGAGTCTTAAATCTTGATAGCTTTCCTCCGCAACAAGCCCTGGATCAAGTGCTGCAAATTGAACCAATCCAGCGCGTGGTAGTAGCACAACTCCCACCCGCCGGACAGCTACCTGTTTGGTTGCAGTAAATCCAGCGATGTGTCGGACACTCCTTTCATCGCGGACTTAGACGCTGTGGCGGTAATTTAGTAAGTTCCCGCCGGTTTTCTTGCGAGAGATATTCGCGATTAATCAATTCGGGATCGTACTGAGTCCAGGTCTCGCGATAGGCGGCCGCTTCAACTGTGCGTAACATACCGCCATCATGCCAGATCATTCGCCATACATTGGTTTTATGGTCATGAAGTGGGAGTTGACCTGGCACTTTCACAAGCCGCCATGCTCTCACATCAAAGCGGCGTTTCTGCTCGCTCCAGTCATAAAAGATTAATTGGTCAAACACATGTCGACCTGATTCATCGTGGTAGTGATTCAATTCCACGAGATCGACATCATCTCGAACCGAATGACTAGAAGAAGCTGACGATGATGAAACAAGTCCTACGAACAGGAACAAAAAGAGCATGTCCATTTGGTGAGCGAGCTCCGGCAAACGAGAATGGAAATCCTTCCCTATGGCACCTACTGCCTTCCCGATCAAACACCTCTAAGCGAAAGGTGTGCCATTCGAGGCCGCCTTGCGCGGCGACATGGTGCACCGTTCCTCTTTAACGTGTAGCCGCTAATGGATTCTGTTTTGTCGTAAAACCATGCAAATCACTGCAATTCGTAAACGACGGAGCGGTGCCATAGTGAGTCAATGACCGCAGCTGAAATAACGGGTATTTTCCCGCCTATTTCCTAGGGCTGATAACTTAACTCGCGAGCATTGCCCAAATCAGGTGCACTATTGCCCAAGCAATTCATACAGTGCTGCGCGCGAAATAGGCACCTAACGCTCACTCATTTCGCAACGATAGTGAGAATCAAAGTAGCAGGCACGCGCCGCCGTGCCGTCCGTCTGCGGTTATCCGAACATGTCTTCGATGCCTCGAATGTAATCAAGAACTTGTGGTACATCGTCAACTTGAACCCCCGGCACTCTCCCAGCTGCATCGCATTCGGCAAGTATGCGGAGGTCTTCGTACCAGGGGCTTTCTCTCAGACGCCGCCGTCGTCGAACCCCGAGCTCGTTCGCAATCAATTGGTGCCCTTCCATGTGATGTGCTATTAGCCAATGGGTTCGTGGAGTGATGAATCCATCCAGCGCCTCAAGCCCTGCAGCCACATGATCATCGGGATCGATTGCTTTGCCGATATCATGCAACAGTGCAGCGAGCAGTAGCTCCTCGTCGTAGGGCTGTGCGTCGAGTGCCAGATGATAGACCTGTAAGCTGTGATAAAGTGCGTCACCTTCCGGATGATATTTGGGGCTTTGAGTGACCTTCTCTAAGGGCCAAAGGAGCGCCTCGTAAACTTGCCAGCGATCCGCTGCATGTTCCATATCCTCCAGTGCAGCCTGTTGTTGGACGCTGGACTGCCCATGTTCAATTTCGATCAGTTTACCTAATTGGTCAGCCGTGGCACGCTCTATAGGTTTGCCAGTAATCGAGCTCTTAAAGCGATGACCTAAGAGATTGGCTTCGTAGATCGTGATTTCAATTGGAAAGACATCGCGAACATGAACGTGGGTGAAGACTCGCGATTCATTGTCCTTCAGAACTCGTTTGCGTTCTACTTCCACCGCCGCTCCTGTCTCTTCTGCGCGACTGGCGACAACCGAGGGTGAGCCGGAGAAAACATGGATATCGATATCGCTCCCTTCGCGGATATGGCCCGTAAGCACGCTGCCAATCAGACGGGGGTGGAATTCCGCCAGATGCTCCATCCACCACAACGCCCGCAATCGCATTTGGTGTAAACGATCGGAATGAGTGAGACTTCCCTCATGCAATCGAGCCAAGATTAAGACTTGGTCTCGTATTTCCGCGTTGCTGGGAAGGTCAGCAGGGCGAACCCAACCGATCTGGACCTTCTTAGCCGCTTTCCATTTGGCTCGTTGGTACTCGGATTCTTCACGCCAGTACATTAGTCGAGCCGCTTCCCAGGCAATCTGGCGGCGCACTTTCGTAGCATGCATTCGTTTTGGGACGTTACGCTGAACGCCGCATAGTCACGAGTTTGAATTGCTTAGGGAGCCGACTTCACAATGCTCCCGACCAAATCCTACCCGAAATAAGCAAAGAGAGAAGTGTATTTGTGATAGTCGCCTTTCGCTCCGCGAAAGTAGCGTTGGAATTCGTTGCTTTTTTAGAACTTTCGCAGATAGGCTGTGAAATTATTGATTCGCTTCAAAAGCCACCATAATTTCACCCCCTGGGAGCGAACGGCGACTTTAATTAACCCTTCAATGGTAGGGGCCCAAGATGTTTGCGCACTGTGTGAATTTGCTTTCCAGCAACAAAGACGCGATATCTAGGATCATTGACTCGATTGTAGGAGGGGATGTCGTTGCGAATGGGATCAACCGCTAGGGCCCGCAATTGCGACTCAAGGGTTGTCGCCTTTGCTTCGTCTTCAAAGAAACCTACGCAGTGCCAATTTTGCTCCTTTTTCATATGCTCGAGAAAATACTCACATGCATTGGACTCCGAGAGGGACGAAAAAATCGGAGGTGAATCACTGCCCCGTTCGGTATAAAAGACCTTCCATTCGCCGTCGGCGAAATCAAGGCAGTAAGCGTCATATCCGGTTGATGAACCGAGCAGCGAAAACCCGCTGCAGCCTTCTTCGTGCAACCGAAGCTCAAGTTCTGCGATATTCATAGTGAAGCAAAAACGGAAAGCAATTTGGAATTGATAGTCGCCTTTCGCTCCGCGAAAGTAGCGCAGATAGTCGCCTTTCGCTCCGCGAAAGTAGCGCAGATAGTAACATACAGCGACGCTACTTTCGCGGAGCGAAAGGCGACTATCGCTACTTCCTCGTCAACCAACCATGATCACTTTAAGGTATGGGTTCCGAAATGGCATCCGCTGCTACTACAAAGATGATAGTCCCTTCGCGTATCATCGCCAGATAGAATGGGTCGGGATCGAGCAGAGGTTCAAAGAAACGCACGAAAACCACCACGCCCGTCGGTTGCTGTAGCGTTTTCATTAGCACCTTGGATTCAACTTGCTTTCCATCTACGCCGAATGCACGAACGGACTCGCCGAGCTTTACCTTCTTTAGATTGCGCCACTTCATAGTCTCGCCAGATTGGACTTTGCGCGAGGTCTCGTATTCTGGGCGCGCGATCTGGACTACGATCTCCCCTTCTTGCTCCCAGGCGGACGCTCGCCACAACTGCGGCGGCTCATTGGGCGGAGGGCGATCGTCTTGTGCTTTCGCATTAACCCCCCACGCCATCAACACGGACAAAAGAAAAATCAATCGCATCAAATAGCACTCCTTAAAAGCTAAAAGTCACCACTGGTCGGCCGACTTGGAAAGTTTGACTGCTTTTTAAAACAGCCTGTACGCAACGGATTTCCGAACACACCATCCTTGGCATCTTTAAGATAGATCAGATCAGGCAGCCAGTCAAAATCCAGCGAACGGTCGAACGCGGCACATTCATCGATGCGTTGTCGAAAATCTGTATTGTTCCACTTTCGTATGCGTGGGAGATTTTCATTTCAGGAACATTGAAGCAAATGACGTAGAGACGTACCAACCGATTTACTGCGCGAAAGGGACTGCAACCACGTGTCTTCACGACCATCCAAGTTCATGGATTCTCTGGCGAAAGACCTCTCTGTTAATTGACGAGTAGAAAATGATGGTATTCGGCTGATTGGGTTGACTGTGGTGGAAGCGAATTCCACGCTTGAAAATCCCAAGGATCGACGTTTCTTCGAGCCCCAAAAAGTGTTTGCGCTCAATCTGGAATGAACGGTCCATCGTTTTTATGGCAAGCGTCGTTGGCGTGACCGATAGTTCAACAAACAGCTGAGCAGTATAGGAACCTGCCCGGACTGATCCGCGAAACATCACTGGTTCAGAATGTGATTCCGTATCCTGCATATCTGAATCCTAGCAGTGAACTTCACTTCGAATTGAAAAAGGTTGGTGAATGCCAGCCCTTAGCGCGCGGGACCAAGCGGGAAAAAATCGGAATGTAGCTCGTTGTGTTCGCAATGAGGTCCTCTTTGCTTACATTTTCCATCACACCAATATCACTCCAATAGGGGAATGTTGTGATTTTCTGAGGCCCGAAAAGGCACGCGTAGGCGATCTGAGTACGCTTGAGGTTGTCTATCAAAACGGTAAGACGCAGATCACGCCGCTGTAGTACTCGAATCAGATCAAGGATACTGGTGTGCTCATACTCAGTGTCAGACCAGTCAAAATCTTTTTCTGTGTATCGCGCCACCGGACCATCAACCCACATTAATTCATATGGGAAGTCGGGTATATTTTCATATCGCACGCCAAAAATGAAACAGTAGTGGTCATAGACTCGATTGGCCTGCCGAAGATCAACGAATTCTGCAAGCGGCTTTGGCAGCGCTGAACGGGCTCGAGAGTACCAATCCGGGCTATCCTCCAAGGAAACGACGGTCGGTTTCTCGTCCGGTCGACCATCCTCGATCCAGTTCTTACGCAGGGCATCCGCAATTACCCATGAAGTGGACCCCAATTTTAGGACCACGGCCGCGCGTTTCTTAGATAGAGGGAACGTCGCGTTTTAGCCGGCCACTACGGTACACTTCTGCTGGCGTTTGACGGTCAAGCGAAGTGTGCTTACGGACTGATGTGTAGTGAT
>JBGTBJ010000032.1:0-93119 GCA_041749395.1 Pirellulaceae bacterium | reverse complement strand
TTTTTCAGAACTTTCGCGGAGCGAAAGGCAACTATTAATGCCTTCGATTCCGCGAAAGTAGCAAAAAGAATAGTGAATCAGGACGCTACTTTCGCGGAGCGAAAGGCGACTATCATTGACCATCGGATTTCAAGGTCGGCTTCAGGACGCCCCGAGATAACACGTCAGCGCCTGGATAGAAAGTGCTGCTGCTGCGACTCGCACGAAGCGTTTCCATATCTAAAACCTGTAACAGCTGCGATGGTTCGTTTTTCTCGCCAAGCAATGGATACTCACCGAACTTCGAAGCCCGTGGCGCCACAAATGTCGCTTGACCAAAGTGTTGCCAACTACTACTCGGCTTCCCAATCGTATTAGCCACCACCACATAGGCATGATGCTCGACGGCCCTTGCTTGCGCACACCACTGCACGCGCTGCAATCCTAATTCAGACTCCGTCATAGATGGAACAAATATCAATTCTGGCTTAACATCCACTAACAGCGCTGAGAGATCCGGGAATTCGATATCGTAGCAAGTCAACACTACGATCTTTCCCCATTTGCAATCGAGAGGACACAAGAATTTTCCAGGCTTAATGCCAGCTTTGATCTCCCAATCAGTCGGATACAGTTTGTCCTGCTGAAAAATCGAACCATCACGAAAAAATATGACCGCAGTGTTAAAGATACTGTCGCCCTCTATTCTAGGCGTGCTTCCCGCCACAATATCAATCCCATAACGTCTGGCCAGTTGCGCGACGTCCTGTAGATATCGAGGCGTAACTTCACTCGCGATCCGACGTGTTTCCGCAATTTCATGCGGACTCGGAATCAAGTGACTTTCAACTTCAGACACTCGCCATGTATCGAACGTCACCAATTCTGGAAATACGATGCAATCGACATCATTCGCAACAGCCTTCTCAACATGCGATTCAATTTTCGCAATGAGTTGTTCGATACTCTGATTGCCTTCGATGCGATACTGTACAGCCGATACTTTAATTTTGGAACTTTCCTGCAGTGAATCAACAGCTAAAACTAAACTTGCTGGGTGTAGGGTCAAGACTAAGAATGCACATATCCATAGTTCAAGCCTTCGAAATCCTCGCATACTTGGTACCCCTAAATGCCTCGGATCGATGGAACTCTGCAATTCAACTCAAGTTGACCAGTTGCTATTACGTCACATTTTACCAGCGTTTTAAGCGAACCGCTATCAACAACAAAATTCGATAATGAATCGACAATGAATCAGCAACTAACATTCAAAGAACTTCAGCAAGCATCGCGTGAAGGTGATATCGAAACCGTACGCCGATGCTTGGAGAATGGAGTCGATCAAAATGAGCATCCCGGTATGCCACGTGAAGCCTCGCCCCTCATGCGCGCCGCCAGTAAAGGCCATTTAGATATTGCTCGACTTCTTTTGGAGAAGGGAGCCAACATCAATTTCAGCGACGGCGATAGTTTTACAGCACTTACGTTAGCTTGCGAAAACAAGCATTGGGATGTAGTAAAACTACTTGCCGAGCACGGAGCTGATTTTACGATTATGAATGCTTCCGGTCGCGATGGGCATTCCTACCTCAAAGCATCCTATTGCCGCAGCAAGAAAATCCGAGAATCGATTCTCGAGCTCGTTGCCCACAGACCATCAACGTGAAAGGACCGAGTTATTTGCTACCCAGTGATTGCAGATAACTCACCAAATCTGACAGCGCTGCGACCGGAATGGGATCGGCCAAACCCTCAGGCATTACCGACACGGTACTTTCTTTCCGCTGTTCGATCCCTTCCACATCAATCTCTACACTCTGCCCTTCCGCATTACGGATGGTGATTTTTGTGGCACCCTCACTAGTGACAAAACCTGCGAGCGTCCGACCATCGTCCATTAAAAAGATATTTTGCACGAAACCTTGCGCGATGGACTTGCTCGGCATAAGAATGGCTTCAACCAACTGGTCGCGTCGATAGGTCTTGGCAACATTAGGTAGGTAGGGTCCTCTCAACGATTCCGTCGGTGTTACATCGTGACACTTCGCACATCCCAGCAAGGAAAATACTTGCGCACCCCGATCTTGGTTTCCTTCCATGGCGACGACTTCTCGCAATAAATCTTCCTTGTCCAGGCCAGCTATTTTCGGTCCAGCCCACTGGTCCAAGTCGGCCAAATCCCATGCCTTGGCGATTGCTTGTCCCGTTGCCTGGACAGTTGGTCGACCATCAATGAGTGCGCGACGCACTAGCGACTCGGCAGACCGTGCATCGATATTTTGAAGCTGTTCAAGCACTGTCTTAACGAGTGATTCGTCGGTCCAAAGTCCATTCATGCCATCTATCACTGCCGTGCGATTTGCTTGATCTTGACGGCTCGCTATCGCCGCAATTGCCAATCCCACCGCCAAGCGATCCCGAGCAGACTGAGTCGATGCGTCAGACAAATTAGCGATTGCCTTAGGAAAATTATCGCTTTCGAAACACTGCTTCCAAACCGAACCCAATTCACTACTCTTCGTGGTGCAAAGTTCTCTCAAAATTGCCACTATTCCATGCACCGCCTGCGCGTCGTCTTGCCGCAATAATATTTCGTTGATCGTTACTAATTGCTGGTCATTAAAAAGTCCGCTCTCGATCGAGTCGACTAATCGAACTATCGCGGCAGAGGGAAGTGCACCAGCTTTCATTAGCACATTCTTTCGATCCTCGAGACTAACCTGCGTCCAATCGTCTTTCTCCATCCATGATTCGAGCAGACCCTTCACATCCATCCTGTTCTTAACCATCAAATTGAGGATTATTGTTGCCATCGCCGCATCCGCTCGCTCTACCTCCGCATCCAGCACGCTGGCGATGCGGTTCGATTCACCCCAAGGCTCTGGTTGGTAATAGGGACCACGCGTATCGGGCCTGGTTCCCCAGCTACTACCGTTCCATTCCCCTTCGCGAAAATGCAATCGGCATAGTACTTGCAAGAGTTCCAGACGATGCTGGTAGGAATTCGCTCCCCGCTCGGCCCTGTGAAGTCGTTCGATTAGCGAATCAATCAACTCCGCGTCATGCAGCGATTGCAACACAAAGACCGCTTGGGTTAGGACCTCTTCCGAAGCGTTCGGGTCGTCCAACATATTGAGAGCGGACTGCCAACCGCGCAAGGATGCGAGCGCCACCACGGCTGTATGCTGAATGGTTGAATCCGAATCAACAAGACAGTCGACAACGTTAGACTTCAATGCTTCAACTCGCTTTGGCGATCCGTGGAAACCAGCGGTGCCAGCGGTCGTTCCTCGCGCGTAATCACCGTATCTCGCCGCAGCAACCAGCGATTCCAGTTTCAATCGGCTATCCGTGCTCTGTAATCCAGCCTCCACCGTCGCAAGCGCTGCATCGTTCCATTGTGAAATGGAGTCGGTTAGGGCCCTTACCGACCACGCGGCTATGGTGGAATCTTTCGCGAGGGCAACGAGTCCAGCCACGCTATCGCCTTGCTTGACTTGACTGTATCCATACATCGCTGCGATGCGGGACTTCAACGATTCGCGGCTGTCTTGCGCGATCGACAACAAGTCGTCAGCAATTTTGATTCCGCGTGACGGCTCTGCTTGACTGCGGCGGACCAGAAGGCGTTGAGCCTCTAATCTACGACGATGGCTCTCATCCCTTATCAAGTCCAGCCATTCTGCATCGCTTCCATTGACGGAATCCGGTAGCGGGCGTTGCTGAAACCCTTTGGGAACCAAACGCACAATGTAACCGACATCCTCACCTGCATAAGTAAACGTCGCTCCTTTCCAACTCGATGCGTAGATCTGCGAGTTCGCATCCACATCCAAATCGGTCACTCGCTCCATCCCCAGGAATTCGCTCTGATCCACATCGACGGTAGCACCTACAGGGTTGAGCGAATGACGATAGATCTGTTGGCGTCCCCAATCAGCAGTGTAGATGCAATTGCTAAAACCCTCAGGAAATCCTGGTTCGTCTAGAAACAATGCTCCGCACCCAGAGCCTCCTCCATAGTCAGCGCGAGGCGCGATCACTTCGTTGGCAAAGTTTACGTAACGACGTGGGTACCCGTGGTCTTCGAGGCCTGTGAAGTGATGCATCCGAACATCCCATCCACCACCATCATTTGTGTTGTCACGAGCATATCCCCTCAGCAATGGATCTACGGCAACCTCAAGTATATTGCGTGTCCCGCGACTGTAGATTTCTAACCCTGTACCGTCGGGTCGGACCCGCACAACACCTCCGCCGCGAAACTGCAATGTTCGACCATCACTGCCCGTCGCATTCACAAATCCGAAATCACCGATCGCCAAGTACAACCATCCATCGATTCCCATCGTCACGCCATTGCTAGTGTGATCGGCAGGTCGATCTTTGAATCCAAAGGCAATATCGCGAACCAATACCTCTTGACGATCGCTCACACCATCACCGTTGTCGTCAATGAAAGCGCTCAAATGGGGCGGATGAAGTAGATACAAACGATCTTGATCCCAAACCAATCCACGCGGCGAGTCAACGTTGTCCACAAACAAATTGGATTGATCCGCGCGACCGTCTCCGTCCAAGTCCTTCAGACGAATCACCGCACCACGTCGAGGCTCTCGATCGAGCGACCCATTTTTATCGCTGGAAACAAACAATGTCCCATCCGGTGCAGCGGCCACAAAGACGGGATAATTTACCGCCGGTGGGGCAGCGAAGACAGTCGCATCAAAGCCCTCTGGCAACCGGCACTCGCCGAGTAATGCAGCCTCGTGATTGGCTCCATCCTTGACTTCTGAAATTTGCTGAAACTCATCACCATGGACTTTCAGTTCGCGAATACTGGCCCATGAACCGGGAGATGCTCGCTCGCACTCCACGCGGATATAACGAACTTTGGCATCCTCCAATGGGTGATCGGCCGCGCGCCCCATCAATCCCTTATCACCCGTAGTAAACAGTTCGTTGTACTTCACTCCGTCAGTCGAGCCCTTGAGTGTGTAAACATAACTCGCATCGTCGGACTCCCATTCAATACGTACTCCCTGGATCAGTTGCTCAACACCCAAATCCACTTGCACCCACTGTGGGAAACTTCCGTCACTCGCACACCAGCGAGTGGCTCGTTTGCCATCAGTGGCCATGGACGCCAGGTTGTTTTGGTCCCGCTGCTCGCTCGAAGCAGTTACCGTTTTTTGAAGTGCGAGGTTGACCGGTTCCAAACGTGGCGTCACTGGCTTGAAATACTCCGGTCCACTTTTGCCCGCCGCCCACAGAGTGCCTCGCGTCAACATCATCATAAAAGTCGGATCTTCCACCGTCTCGTTATGGTGACCCAACGTGGTACCGAAAACTCGGGTACCGTGATAGTCGTTCGTCCAAACACAAACTTGATCTTCGCCATTCTCTCGATCTTTCGCCGTGGCCAGAGGTGTCGCTGTGTCCCAGAGCTTGGCAATGCGATAGAGTTCTCCCGCTGGGTTCGCCCAAGCCGCACCAAAACCCTCCATCACCTCATGTGTTGCCAAGACATTGCGAACTTCGTGGGGATAGTGAGGCCCATGACCATGACTGGTTACACCACAAAACTGAAACCAGTCGTCATTGCCAACCCGATAGCAATGCATTGCACAGTGAATCACCACGCCTGGTTTGCCCGCTCGGTGAGGCGATAAAATCCTGGCCAACCAAGCTGGATCTTTGTCATCCGAGAAACACTCGTCGTGCAGAATCACGTCGTAGGCGTCTGCCCACTGAGGATCCTTATACAGTTCAATCTCGGCGCTCGTCCCGGCTCCACCCTGATGCACCACGGTTACTTCAATGTGCGCCAGCGATTCCATGCCTCGCTTAATGATCTCTTTCTGACTGTCATAGTCGTGGCAACATCCACCGCAAATGAGCAGCGCCCTGACCGGTGCAGGATCCGTTTTCACCTTAGCCTGTTCGTCTGCGCGACAAACTACGCCCCCAAGGCTCACCGCCAAGACACCCCACAGCAAAGTACAAACGCATTTCAATTGCATCGTCATCAGTCCAACACATCATGTTCTGTTCAGTTGGGTCCTAGAACCCGTTCACCAGTGGACTAAGATAACTAATCCCCGACCAACTTGATTCCTACTTCGCTGGTTATTTCGAAAATGCGTACGATTCACTTCGCCTTGAGTTGCCTGCTCTTTGTTGCCCTCTGCAGCCAGTCCCTGCAGGCCGCTTCGCCAAACGGTCGATGGAGGGGATCGTGGACCAGCCAGTCCACCGGCCATCAGGGAGCCCTACGCGCTAACATCCGGCAGCTCCCCAACGGCGACTACCGAGCCCTCTTCGCGGGTCGATTTGCCGGCATTATTCCCTTCGTCTATCCGGCCACGCTCAGCCCCGTCCCTGGATCGCCCAACCACTACTCCAGCACTCAACAGCTCCCTTTGCTTGGTGCCTATCGCATGACAGCGACCGTCACCCCGAGCCATTTCCAAGCCACCTTCGGCAGCCGCAAGGACTCGGGAATCTTTCAAATGACACGAGTTCGCTAAGGCAGATAGTCTCCTTTCGCTCCGCCGAAAGTAGCGAGAAAAACAAAAGAAACTGACGCTACTTTCGCGGAGCGAAAGGCGACTATGCGCGGAGCGAAAGGCGACTATCATTAATCCCAATCCGGCACACTTGTTGAAACAACCTTTCTTTCGTTCTAATCTGCTGGCAAGCTGATCCACCTATCCAATATTGTGTTGCCGCAGCCCCTATGTCGAACGCTCATTTGGCCGTGTTGTTCTTTGTGCAGATCGCAGTCATTTTGCTGGTCTGTCGTGGCGTGGGGATAGCCGCGCGGCGATTGGGGCAACCTCAAGTGGTTGCGGAAATGATTGCTGGGGTCTGCTTGGGGCCCTCGGTGTTTGGCGCAATCCCGTGGTTAATGGAATGGCAACATGCGCTATTTCCCTGGGATCCCACTCAGCAAACCAGAGACACCCAGAGCTATCTTTTCCCGGCCTCGCAATTAGGTCTGGCGCTCTACATGTTTATTGTAGGAATGGAGTTTCGCATCGACATTGTGCGTGAGCATTGGCGCAGCTCCGTCGCGGTGTCACTGGCCGGGATGATTGCCCCGTTTGTATTGGGTGCCCTTTTGGGATGGGCGTTCTTTTATTACACCGAATTATTCCCAAAGCAAACGACATTGACCGAGGCGACGTTATTTTTAGGAGCCTCGCTGTGCATTACCGCGTTCCCAATGCTAGCCCGCATCATTCACTTCAAGGGGCTGGCAGGGACAACGATGGGAACGGTGGCCATTGGCGCTGGGGCGATTGACGATGCAACGGCGTGGTGTCTGCTGGCACTGGTGTTGGCCAGCTTTGATGGCGCTCCGGCAACCGCGATTACTAACATACTCGGCGGGGCTGCTTTTGTCACAATTGCCTGTTTTATCATCCGACCAGTGTTTGCTCGACTATCCCATCGAATGTTGGTTAACGAGACGTTATCGGAGACAGGGCTAGCGATTTGCCTGGGCTGGATGGCGCTGGGCGCGTTCATTACCGATGCCATTGGCTTACACGCTGTGTTCGGAGCGTTCGTTGCCGGCGCGATCATTCCTCGGGGCATTGTGACTCGAGATTCGATTGCCCGTATTCAACCATTGACAGTCGTGCTATTACTGCCACTATTCTTTACCTACAGCGGCCTCAATACCCGTATTGGATTGCTCGATTCACTCGGGCTGTGGCTGATCAGTCTATCGGTGCTGCTTGCAGCGATCCTGGGCAAAGGGATCGCATGTTGGCTGGCCGCGCGTAGCACAGGAATACCGAATCGCGAAGCGTTAGGAATCGGTGTTCTGATGAATGCGCGCGGACTTATGGAGCTGATTATTATTAATATTGGTTTGCAACGAGGCATCATTTCGCCCCAGCTCTTTGCGATGCTTGTCATCATGGCAATCGTCACGACATTGATGGCCTCTCCGATTTTTGATTGGCTAGTGGGTCCTAGCCCCAAAACCAATGACGCTCCACAAGCTCCGTCGCTTGTTGTTTCTAACGATTCGTCTTACAACCAATAGTCGCCTTTCGCGCTTAGGCTGTGAATTTATGATAGTTGCCTTTCGCTCCGCGAAAGTAGCGTTGGTATTCGCTGCTTTTTAAAACTTTCGCGGAGCGAAAGGCGACTATTATTGCCTTCGATTAGTAAATTCACAGCCTATCCGCGAAAGTAGCGTCGTTCTCAGACACTCTTTTCACTACCCTCGCGGCTCTTCTGGCATTATGACTGAACAAGCGATTTTTCGCCTCCTCGACGCATCGGCCAACCGAGTCTCCGAGGGCTTACGTACCATTGAGGATTTCACTCGGTTCGTTCTGAATGATGCGTCACTAACGGAGCGAACCAAGCGATTGCGACATCGGTTTGCGTCGGCGTTGGCAGCGATCCCACGTAGCTCATTGATCGGTGCGCGCGATGTGCAACAGGATGTGGGAACAACCATCGGAACAACATCGGAAATGGAACGCATAGATGCTGCGAGCGTGGCCATTGCGGCTATTTCCCGCATCCAACAGTCCCTACGCAGCTTAGAAGAATACGGAAAGATCGTCTCCGTGGAGATGGCACAGCGATTGGAACAACTGCGGTATGAGACCTATACATTGGGGCAAGAGCTCGAATGTGCTTCGCAACACCAAATCCGACTGCACGACGCGCGTCTTTATGTGCTCGTCGATCTCACCGACAAAGCTGTTTCTGTCAGCGGTACTAGCCAGATGCTCGACACGCCGCAGCGCGGGAATGCCACACAGCGTTGGCTGAACCGCTTGCAAGCCCTCATCGACAATGGAGTGAATCTGATTCAGATTCGTGATAAGGATGCCAGCGATCGCCTGTTGTGGGAACGCTGCCAGTTGGCCGCGGAGCTCATTCGCGCGAACCGTGGCCCGGGAAATTGCCAATTGATCATCAATGATCGCGCTGATATCGCCGCGGCCGTCGACGCGGATGGAGTCCATGTGGGGCAGGACGAATTACCAACTCCCGTAGTACGAAAAATCCTCGGCCCCCATAAACTCATTGGCCTCTCCACCCATTCGATTGAGCAGGCTCGAGAAGCCGCTCGCCTGGGGGCAAACTATATTGGTTGCGGCCCTACCTTTCCCAGTCGCACCAAACAATTTTCTCAGTTTGCAGGTTTGGAATTTCTTCAAACTGTAGCGAAAGAGATCTCTCTACCCGCCTACGCGATTGGTGGCATTTCGGCAACCAATGTGACGCAAGTGCTCGAGACAGGAATAACCCGTGTCGCCGTGAGCAGCGATGTCTGGCAAGCGGTCGACTGCGGCTTGGCATGCCAGACGCTGCATGAACTGCTCAGGGCTGCATGAACTGCTCAGGGCTGGATTATTTACTCCAGAGCCAGTTGATCTTCCAATAATTTCTCGACATACGTAGCTATTGTGGCAACTCCGCCAGGTGGAATGCCGATCCACGTTGCCTGAATGATCCCCTCGCGGTCAACCAATACCGTCGTAGGATAAGCCATTGAATCGCGTTCCATGAGGCAAAGCAGTTCGCGCCTGGCATTGGTTGATAGATCGGCGAATGTCGGCAACTGGATCTTTTCAGTCTCGTAATATTGAGTCGTTCGGTGAACCAATGTCTCCAAGGATGGATCGTCATACGATTCGCATGAAACCGAAAAAAATTGGAAGGCCGGGTCTGCTGAAAAGTGCAGATGTAATTTTGCCAAGTCGGGAAGCTCTCGGCGGCAGGGGCCACACCAGGTCCCCCAGAAATGAATTAGTGTGACTCGCCCAGAAAAATTACTGCCAGTAAGTACGCGAGATTGACTCGGCTTGGACCTCAGACTAGCAAGGGTATCTCGCGAGACATTCGTGGTTAGCGTTACTAATTTCAGCGAGGGCATCGGCAAGCCAACTGCAGGACTTTGACCGGAAATGGCGTCTCTTGGTTCAATCCAATAGGCCAGCCCCACCATCACCGTAGCCGCCACCAGTAATCCTGCCAGCCGCCGATGTCGGCCAGCTTTGCAGCAGGATGGAGCGAGTGGAGTGGCAACGGAATCGAGCGACATAGAACGGTAAGGTCGTATTTCAGAGGGCGGTGCGTCGATGCGATGGCAACAAGCACGCTCAAAAGTAGGAAGGTTCGATCGTGGCTATTGAGAGAATGGTTACCAGCACAAAAAAACCGCCGCAATCCAATCGGGCTGATAAAAACGCTGCGATACGTCACTATGATACACAGAACCAGTCATACAAAGGGTGGAATCAATGATTCGCAAGATCGGGTTAGTGATCATTAGTGCGTCGGTTGCTGTTGCTTTGCACTTTACTTTTGGTGCGAATCGGTTGGCCAGCGATGGACTTGGTGGAAAAGTTGTCGAAAATGATCAGATCGATGAGAGTAGCGGGTTAGCCAATTCCCACGTTGATAAGTCCCGATTCTGGACGCATAACGATTCGGGCGATACACCACGATTGTTTCGCATTGACGGTCCTCAACATGTCGTCAGTGAAATGCAAATCACAGGCGCCAAAGCCGTTGATTGGGAAGACATGGCGAGCGGCATTGTCGCTGATCGACCCACTTTGGTCATCGGCGACGTGGGAGACAACGGTTCAAGGCGCGCGTCGGTAACGCTCTATGTAATCGACGAGCCCCAAGATGTGAACACTAGTGTTGCATTGAGAGAGCAAATTGACTTTAAATACGCCGATGGTCCGATGGACTGCGAAGCTTTGGCGATCGATAGTCAGAACCGTCGTGTCATTTTAATCGGCAAAACTCGCCTCCCCATTGCTCCCATTTATGCGGTCGAACTGAACGAACCTTCCACAATCACTTCTTCGTTGGCGAGCACAGCGAACGTTCGACAATCGACAGCGAAAAGAATCGGTACTTTGGCAATTCCAGGTATCACATCCATGGATATTGCTGCCGATGGAATGCGCATGGTGGTGTGCGGCTACTTTGACTACTACCTGTTCACCAGGAACGAGAATGAATCTTGGGAATCCGCACTGCAAAAAACACCAAGCCACCATCAACTGCCAAGATATGCACAAATTGAGGCTGTTTGTTTTGACAGTTCGGGAAGTTTATGGATAACCAGCGAAGGATCCCCAATGGCTTTTGTCAAATTGGATGAACCTCAAGAGAATGCCGATGATTGAAATCGAATTGAAGTATGCAGTTCAAGACGACCTCGAATTGCGACGAAGACTAACTGGCTTACAAGCTGTAGCAGCGCCTATCGAACGACATGTCGACAGCTACTATCGCCATCCCTGTCGCGACTTTGCCGCCTCAGGTGAAGCCTTAAGAATTCGACGCATTAACGGTCGTCCCTTCATTACCTACAAAGGCCCTAAGGAACGATTGGACAGCGGTTCCACGGTCGGCATCAAAGTCCGTAGCGAACTCGAGTGGGCACTCTCACCGGGGGACAATCAAGGGGACAACATGACTGAGTTGCTGGTTCAATTGGGGTTCACACTTGTCGCGGATGTTGTTAAACGGCGCGAGCCTTTCGAAGTGTTACTGGGAAAACGGCGTGTGACGGCAACGATAGACACCGTCGAATCCCTTGGGACCTTCGCCGAAGTGGAATGCATGGCCAATGATATCAGCGAGCAAGCAAATGCGCTTCACGCAGTTGCCGAGGTCGCCAAGCGACTATACTTGGGCGAGTCAGAACCGCGAAGCTACCTGCGGATGGTCCTGGAGCAACAACAGAATTCCTAAAGATCCCCTAGTTTTCAACGGAGCGATGACGAATGCTGAAGCAATTATTGAGCGGATTTGTGGCCTGTGGTTTGATTTTTGGCGTCTCAGCATGGGCTGTTGAAAAAGCCGAGATAAAACTCGAAGGGGTCAAATGCATAATGGCCCCGACGAAGGATGCCAACGCAGAAAAATATGTCGAATACAAAGAGGGAAAGGTCTTCTTTTGCTGCGATGGCTGTAAAGGCAACTTCGAAAAAGACAAAGAAAAGTACGCCACAAAGGCCAATCTACAGCTAGTCGCCACGAAGCAATACAAACAAAAAGCATGCCCACTTAGTGGTGGTGATGTCGATCCCGAAAAGACAACCAAAGTGGGCGAAATCGAAGTTGGATTTTGCTGTGGCAACTGTCTGGCGAAAGTTGCTGAAGCGAAAGGTGACGAGCAAGCAGAACTAGTCTTCAATGCGAAGTCGTTTGAAAAAGCCTTCGAAATTGTCAAAGAAGAAGAGGAAGTAAAACCCTAGTCATTGGGTAATCGCAAAGAAAGCGTTTTAATAGGCGGCGGCTTTGACTTCAAAGTCGCCGCCGCTTTTTTTGGACCAACCTTTCCTACACGCGGATCCCTTTCGGTGACTAAATGTTGCTCAGCGAACCACCACCATCTCCCTACGACCTACATTTCTCCCTGTTCGGCATCCCGGTGCGGATCTCTTGGACGTTTTGGTTGGTGGCTGTCATCTTTGGTTACGACAATGCGAGGATGATTGACGCACTGTTTGCCAAAACTAGCCCTTCGATTGCACCCTGGTTGGTAGTGTGGTGCGCCGTAATGTTCGTTTCAATCGTGTTGCACGAGATGGGACATGCGCTCGCTTTCCGCTGGTATGGCTTTCAAGCCAGCATCACGCTTTATCATTTTGGCGGACTGGCAAGACCTGAATCACATTTTGGCAGAGGCCGAGTAACGCGACTGTCGCCTTGGCAGAACATCGTTATTTCTGCAGCAGGTCCCGGAACACAATTAATACTCGCTGCCATCATTGTGGCAGTCGTTCGCTACTTTGATTACTTGCCGATCGGTTTGCCACCCTTCATTGCAAGGTGGCCTTTGCTCGATCAAGGCGAGTTCATTCAGGAAGCTGGAGTGTTTGCAACGGTAATGTTCCTGCTGCATATCAATGTCTATTGGGCGCTGTTCAATCTTATTCCTGTTTGGCCGCTCGATGGAGGTCATATCGCCAGCGACATCATCGCGATTGGAGGTGGCACAATGATGCATGCGCTGAAGTTGAGTTTGATCGTCGCAATCATCGTTGCACTGTGGTTCTTAAAAGAAGAACAACTCTTCGCAGCAATGTTTTTTGCATCGATGGCGGGGAGTAATTACCAGTTATTGAGTGGTTCAGGAGGCTGGAGGATGTGATTATGGACCTAAATCAAAAAAAATTTGCTCAGAAGTGAAATAAATGGTGGAAAACATGTTGCGAAATTGACAGCATTTCGTACAGTTACGAACCAGTTACTAGAAGGATTACGAAAGCAAGCGATGCAGTCACGATGAATGCTCGACTGTTTTAGTAATCGGGACTGATTCCGATGGGCGTGGCCGGTGTTGTGCAAGTCTCGCGGGACCCACAATACAACGAACCGTCGAACACTCTCCACCGCGGAGGACAACGTGGCCAAGAAGAAAGCTGCTCCGAAAACTGCTGCTCCTAAGAAAGCTGCAACCAAGACCGCCAAGAAGAAAGCTGTGAAAGCAGCTCCAAAGAAGAAGAAGGCGGCAACGAAAAAGGCTGCGGTAAAGAAAGCCGCTCCTAAGAAAAAGAAGGCTGCTGTCAAAAAGAAAGCAGCAGTAAAGAAAACAGCCGTTAAAAAAACCGCCGTTAAGAAAACAGCAGTGAAGAAAGCAGCCCCGAAGAAGAAGAAAGCTGCAAGAAAGACTGCTACCCCAGCAACCTAGTGTTGTCTGGCGGAAATAGTGCAGTGGATTACTGCACTCTAAGTCCTTTGAATCACGATGACACCGCGATGAAGAGCCTTCTTCACCGCGGTGTTTTTTTGTGTACTTGGGGAAATTCCCCCAGTGGATAACGTGTTTGCTTTCGAAACCATCCTACAACGTAGGTAGCTGCGGAAGACTCTTAGCACTCGCGGCTCGCTGGGCGAGAAAACTGACCAAATTGCGAGTTATCGCTTCCATCGGCGCGCGATCGACATCCACTTCCATCGCCTCAGCCAATTGCCCCGCATCTCCCGCTTCGCGCAAGCGAATGTTGATTGGTAATCCGCCAAGGAAGGGAACTTGCATCTGCTCTGCCTTGTCGCGTGCTCCGCCGGCACCAAAAATATCGTATCGCTTGTGGCAATCAGGACACACAAAGCCACTCATATTCTCCACCATTCCGGCTATTGGAATTTCGACCTTCCGGAACATGCTGATCGCTTTCACCGCGTCCAATAACGCCACTTCCTGAGGCGTACATACCACGACCGCACCGGCCAGCGGCACCGCTTGCGCTAAGGTCAATGCAACGTCCCCCGTCCCCGGTGGCATATCGATGATCAAATAGTCCAGCTCGCCCCATTCTGTATCTCGGAGAAACTGTGTGATGGAACCATGCAGCATCGGCCCACGCCAAATCACTGCCTGCTCAGGATCGACCAAGAATCCCATCGACATCACGGGCATATTCCCCAAACGAATTGGCTCAATTCGCTTGTTTCCGGTCACTGACGGTCGACCCTCCAATCCCAATAGATGCGGGATACTGGGGCCATACACGTCGGCATCCATGAGGCCAACCCTCGCTCCAAAACGACGCAAAACCAACGCAATCGAGGCGGCAACTGTGCTCTTTCCCACCCCCCCTTTCCCCGATCCAACCACAATCACGCTTCGCACCCGCATCCCGAACTGACCTAAACGAGGCACTGACCGCTCAAAGGGCACGATGGTTACCGAACATGTGGTCCCTGGGAAAGTGGCCGCAATCTTTGCCCCCATTTGCTCTTGGACCGCTTCGCTTATTGGCAACGAATGAGTCGATAGTCGAATTTCCGCCTCCGCGTGCGTTCCATTCAACGATATAGTGCCAACTTGATCAGCATCCTTTAACGGTCGGCCCGTCTCCGGATCCAAAAAGGACGACAAAAGTATGCGAAGCGATTCAACTGTGGCAATGGACATGATTGATGCTGCGGGTTGCAGGTGACTTAACGAAGAGAAAACCGACGCCCAACACGTTAGGCGAGTTGGCTCAGTTCTCCAAGTCGTCCTCTACCGAAGCGGTACGCAGCAACGCATAGCGAACTGCCATTCGCAGAGCAATGCGCAAGTCTTCTGGGTTGCGAATGACCACGTCGGCACCTACAAAGCGCAACTGCAGCTCCAAGCGACTCGAATTCCAGGCTGGAATCCCCATCTCGGTGGCAAAGGTTACGATTTGTAACGGCCGATAATGCAATCGGGATAGCGACTGAATGGTGGCCAGCATCTCTGGGGATTCTTGAGCAGGAATTTCCCACAACACAACGATCGGACTGCCACTCACGGACGCTTGTCGCGACTCGTATAGCGTCTCGTGGAGCGTCGCCAAACGCACACAAAAATTCACCGCTAGGTCCCGGCCACTGGCAAAGTGCTGCATCGCCCTCTGCCATCGATCACGATGCTCACAGATGATCCAGGGACACACGGTGGGCATATCGATCATTCCGCCGGCCACGAGATACTAAGCTGTTCGATACGCCGTAACAGTCTGGGACGGCTGACACCAAGGCTGCGCGCTGCGGCGGCTTTGTTACCCTGAACGGCATCCAGAGCGCGAACAATGCTCGCTCGTTCTGTCTGTTCCAGCAACTCATCCAACATGACCACTCGCTCCGTAACCGAAACGACTTCCATAGGTCGTATCACCGATCCATAGGTGCGGATGGCCAATGGCAAATGCTCGACATGAATGGTGTCTCCTCGACATTGTTTCGCGGCATTGCGTATCGCCGCATCCAATTCGTCAAAATTTCCCGGCCATGGGTACATCACTAATCGGTCCAAGGCATCTCGCCCCAACTGTTCGGCTCGCCCCTCGTTGGCTAAGCGACGACGTTGCAGCATTGCAGCTGCAATGATCGGAATATCTTCGACTCTCTCACTTAGCGGTGCGACATACATTTCTAAATCGCCAATTTTCGCGGCCAGCGATGGAAGTAATGTCGGAGCCAATGCGACGGACGGTAACGCAGTGGTCGCAAATAATCGAAATCGCTTCGGATAATTGCTTACCAACAATTCCAATCTCGCTTGCGCGTCATGCGGCATCTGATCAATATCTCGCAGCAGCACTGCGGCTATGGATGTTTCCTGCTCCAATATCTGTGCAACAGCTTGCCCCGTTGCCACATCAAACAACTCGGCATCCATGAGCGGCCCATCTACACAGACCAAGGGAGCAAACTTACCGCTGTGGCGAGATCCAAACGTTGAATGAATCACTCGCGCAATGGATTCATATCCAGAACCCGAGGGCCCAGAGAATGTCACATGCATCGTTGAAGTGGATGCGATATCCATTTGACGAACGAGTCGTTGTGCCCATACCGATGTCCCTAAGGTCACTGCGGAGACCGATCGACGGGGTGATTGGGCAAGCTGTCGGTCAAGAGTCTCGACAAGCTGCAAGTAGGACTGAAACTGAGTGCCTACCTTGCCGATCGTCATGTCGGCTATCGCCAAAACACCGACCCCATCTTCGCCAGGAAGTGGCACAAAGAGACACTCGCGAGGCGCAATGAGCAGGCCGCTGTCATCGGCAGCAATCGGTTGGACGCGTCGCGATGCGGGCGAGCGACCCGAAAAGCCCACCGGAGGCATCAGAGATCGCGCCAACTGATCGATGCGATGCAATTCGCCAGTCCGCTGTGATTCGGACTCGCCATGCACCAGGGGACCCCCTCGTCCCAACAGTGACTCCGGCGATGTCCTCAACCATTGTCCGCAGGACGAAGACACATAAGCAATGCGTCCGTCCCCCCCCGTGACCCAGACGGGCGCGCTGAGCGCAAGTAACTTGGCCAGCGGGCGCACGCTCGTCGAGCGAGCGCTGTCGCTGAGCGACCCGTCATTCGAACTCGACTTCAGCGAATCGGACATGTGTCAGTGGATACCAAGAAGGAGAGGTGGCTGGCGCGGATGATCATTATCCTCCGCGCTCTACCGATTTCCTCTCCATCCTTATATCAAACTAAAACACGTCAAGGATGAAATGGTGGCCGTAGTGATAACGGCGATTCTCTGGGTAGTAGTTGTGCCATTTCTTGTTGTAAACCGGAATTCGCATCTCGGCCGGATAGCGGTGATACATGCTATCGCTGCTCTGATAATAATTCTGGCTGTAAAAATTCTGTGGGTAATAAACATACGGATAGTGATAAAAGCGATTCCAGTCGCGATTATCGGCTCCACCCCACGATTGACCATAAGCTCTTTGGTCGGCGCTTGCGTTACTTGCAAAACTAACAGCCAGAGCTGCGAGCAATGCAACGCCCATCAGTCGACGAAACATGTGCGGATCCCCCGTTCAGTGATTTTTCTCATATGCGCGTGAGCCTCGTACCCAAACTTTGGATCGACGCTTCTTCCGCGATACCCGGAGTTATCGGCGCGAAGAGAATAATCGGTCCAATAAAAACATCCGTTCGAGTCCGGATAATCGTTTGTCTCGTCAGTGATGCCTAGCCAGTACGTTCAACTCCCATTAGCCTGAATGGCCTGCATCCCAATCTCGAATGGCTATCGCCACAACTCGGAGAGAGACTCCCATGTCTATGCTCAATCAGTTAACGAGACTCAATATTGGTTGGCACTCACCGCGTTGGCAGGCGAACGTCCTGGCGATTTCGCTAGTAACCTGCTCTCTATTGTCGAGCGACAATCTTTTTTTGTGCCGCTCACTGCACGCACAAGAAACGGCCCCCGATGGTCTCGCGCTGATGATCTCCGCCGAGGCGACAATCCAAAAGGCCATCGAGCGAGCCGCGCCTAGTGTTGTTGCAATCGCCAGAGTTCGGCGAGGCTTGTCTCGCGATATAGGCTCAGAAATAGGGCTCGGCATTCCTGGTCTCGGTCAGCCCGCCTCAGAACTGTTTGGCAAAGATTTCGTGCCAACCGATTTTGGGTCGGGCGTTATTATTAGCTCCGATGGCGCTATTTTGACCTGCTACCACCTCCTCGATGATCCTCGCGAGCACGACTATTTCGTATGGCTAGGCAGCACTGAGGGAGCAGGATTTGCAGGAATGGGTAAAGCAATACCCGCACGCGCGGAACGCTTGCCAGCCATCGTTCAAGCGGGCGACCCATGGACCGATCTTGCCGTACTCAAAATCAATGCTGCCGACTTGCCGGTCATCCCCATGGGCGATTCCAAGGCACTTCGTCGCGGTAGTATCGTCGTTTCACTGGGAAATCCCTATGCCACAGCGCGTGATGGACAGGCGAGCGCAAGCTGGGGCATTGTCTCCAACTTACAACGCCGCGCGCCTGCACGGCGAACGAACACAGAAGAATTCCATCCGCCGGAATCACTGCAAGAATTTGGCACATTGATTCAGACCGATGCGAAACTCAATCTGGGGACGAGTGGTGGTGCGTTGATCAACCTGCGAGGTGAGATGGTGGGCCTGACAACTTCCCTGGCCGCCGTTGCCGGTTTCGATCAGGCAGCCGGCTATGCGATTCCCATTGATGCGCCGGCCCTTGCTGCGATCGCTGACCTGCGCGAAGGGAAGTCACCTTCGTTTGGTTTTTTGGGTGTTGAACCCACGGATGTCGACGCGGGTCGAGGAGCATTGATTCTTCGAGTTGTCCCGGGAATGGCAGCGGACCTAGCCGGCATCCGCACAGGCGATGTGATTGTCAAAGTCGAAGGGCAGCCGATCAAAGATGCACAAACTCTGTTTCGCGAAATGAGCCGTCGACCAGCCGATACCGAAATTGCCATGACGGTCATTACGCCCGGCTGGGGACAGCCACGAGATTTGACCGCTAAACTGGGCAAAAAAAGGCTCGCCCTCAGTCGCCCCGCATTTAGCCAAACCCCCGAACCAACTTGGCGAGGAATGGTGGTGGACTTCGCCAGTGCACTCCCTCCGGATCGCTGGCTGCGCGGTATTGCCAATGCGACAAGCGAAGCGGCCATTTTACGAGTCGATCCCGATTCGGCCGCTTGGAACGCGGGAATTCGACCAGGACAGATGATCTTCCAAGTCGCAGGCAAAACTATTGCTCACCCCGATGATTTCTATGCAGCAGTGGACGGATTGTCCGGAATCGTGGAAATCGGCTTAGAAAATCGAGCGGGAACGCGTCAACTGGTTAACGTCGCAAAAGAAACCCCTCTCCCCTAACCGGGCCGGCCCTACTGAATTCGTCTGAAAATCGTTATTATCAGCACTCGACTAAAGAGTTTGATGGTGCGATTTCTTTCCTAACGACCGCCCAGGAGCGGTAGTGCGATTGCCATGAAGACGGACGAGCTTCGCGAAAAGTACTTACAATTTTTCCAATCCAAAGGGTGTACGCGCCAAGCCAGCGATGTCTTGGTTCCTACATGGGATCCATCGGTCCTCTTTACCCCTGCCGGAATGAACCAGTTCAAGGACCATTTCCTGGGCAAGGTCAAGCTGGAATTCACCGCAGCGACCACTTGCCAGAAATGTCTGCGTACTGGCGACATCGATAATGTGGGCCGCACGGCTTATCACCACACATTTTTCGAAATGCTGGGTAACTTCAGCTTCGGCGATTATTTCAAACGCGAAGCGATCCATTGGGCATGGGAATTTCTCACGGATAAAAAGTGGCTGGGCATTGCTCCCGACCGCCTCAATGTCACTGTCTATAAAGATGACGACGAAGCGTTTGACATCTGGCATGAAGAAATCAAGCTGCCCACCAGCAGGATTTCACGCATGGATGAAGATGAAAACTTCTGGCCCGCTAGTGCACCCAGCCAAGGCCCGGATGGCGTTTGCGGACCTTGCAGCGAAATCTACTATCAACTGGAGGGTGGTAAGAGCGTTGAGATTTGGAACCTCGTCTTCACTCAATTCAACCGCGTAGGCGATCCACCAGACAATCTCCGCCCTTTGCCCAGCAAAAATATCGATACCGGCATGGGGCTTGAACGCACCGCCAGTGTGCTGCAAGGGGTTCCAACCAATTTCCACATCGATAATCTGATGCCCATTCTCCAAGCGGCATCCGAAGTAACCTCCACTCCGTATGAGTATCTCAGTGAAAATGGACGCCGCTTGCGTCGCATCACCGATCACGTCCGCGCTTGCTCGTTTGCAGTTCACGAGAATGTCTATCCGGGCCCTGACAAAGCCAAGTATGTTATCCGTCGACTCATTCGTCGGGCGGTCCTAGATGGCCATCAAATGGGGCTGCGTGAGCCCTTCCTGCATTCGATCGTGCCCGCCGTTGCAGCTGCTATGAGGACTCCCTATCCAGAGCTGAGCGAAACAACGGAGCGAGTCGCTGCGGTCATTCGAAAAGAAGAGGAAGCCTTCTTTGGTACCATCGATGCGGCCCTTTCGCGCATCGACCAAATGTTCCATCGCATGCATTCGGATAATCGCACGATGGTCGATGGTCACGAGGCCGCAGAACTCTACCAAACCTACGGCGTGCCCCCGGAACTCCTGCAAACCATGTCGGCCGAACGGAACCTCACCTTCGGTTGGGATGGATTCCGCGATGCCATGGCGCGACACGCTGAAGACAGCGGGGGCGATCAACGCAAACTGTTCCAAACAGGCCCCCTAGAAACGCTCAAAGAATCACTCCGCGAAACACCCTTTGTTGGTTACGAACAAGTCACCGCTACCGCAATCGTGCGAGGCATTATTACCGGTCAAAGCGAAGACGATGAACGACTGATCGGCAGCATTGAAAGCGGTGGCTCCGATCAATTGCTACGTATTGTGCTCGATCAAACTCCGTTCTACGGCGAAAGTGGTGGCCAGGTAGGCGATCACGGTAAAATCCAGAATGAGAATTGCGAGTTTGCTGTTATCGATGTGCAAAAGCATGCGGGTCTGATTGTCCATTTTGGTCACATGATTCGTGGCACACTGAACGAAGGGGAAACCGTCACGGCTGTTGTCGATACCGAACGACGCGATGCCATCCGTCGAGCCCACTCGGCAACCCATGTGCTGCATTATGCCCTGCAAAAAAACCTGGGACGACACGCGCAACAACAAGGGAGTAAAGTAGAAGCCGATTCGTTCCGCTTTGACTTTACCAATCAAGATGCGTTGGATGAGGCAACCGTTGCCGCAATTACCGAAGATGTATTGCAACAAGTCCAAGCCAATGAACCCATTTCTTGGCAGACCGTTACGCTGGCCGACGCTCGCACCGCTGGCGCCATGATGCTGTTCGGTGAAAAATACCCAGACCCGGTTCGCATGGTCTCCATGGGTGAATTCAGCAAAGAACTTTGCGGCGGAACTCACCTCACGGCCACAGGTCAAATCGGCGCTTTTGAAGTCGTCAGTGAAGAAAGTGTGTCCAGCAACACGCGCCGTATCGTGGCGTTCACTGGCCCTCGCGCCGAACGACATCGCCTGGAAACCGCTGAAGTGCTCGCCGCTGCTGCCAAGCAACTCGGCGTTAAACTTCCTCGCGTCGTCGATGGGACTCGAGCACTGCTGGAACTCGTTCGCCGACTCAAGAAAGCTGTTACTGCAGGTGGCAAACAAGCGGCGGAGGAACCTTCCGCAGCAACACATGTCACCTCTGACGCCGCGCTCAGCTACGTCGACATGCGGAAGATGCTTCGCGAAGTCTCTCGACTACTCAATGTTGCTCCCTCCGACATGGTTGCCCGACTCGAAACCCTGCAACGCGACTGCGAATCGCTCAAACAGCAACTATCGCAATTGACGGCAGGTGGTGAGCTCACCGCCGATGAAATGCTGGCCGATGCAGAAGCCGCTGGAGATGCATTGCTAATCGTGCGAGATATCCCGGGCGCTAATGCGAATTTGATGCGTCAATGGATCGATCAGCTTCGCAAGAAGAGCGCGAAGCCTGTCGCCGTGCTGTTGGCTTCAACCTCTGGTACCGATACGGTGACTCTGGTTGCTGGCTTGAGCAAGGCGCTCGTCGAACGCGGTCTCAAAGCGGGAACTTGGGTCGGTGATACAGCCAAGGACGTCGGTGGTGGTGGCGGTGGACGTCCCGATTTGGCTCAAGCAGGAGGCAAAGAGCCTGCTAAGCTTCCGCAAGCATTACTGGCCGCTTCGGTCAGCATGCGCAAACAACTCGGCGCGTAGAGCGCTGTAACCGAGTCCGACTGCCAGGATTTAATGGAGGCATCCAAACAACAAAGCCATCGAAGGCGTCTAGGACTTCGATGGCTTTGTGAGTAATTGGAATCGCGGCAAAAAACTATTACAAAAGTTTTTGAAGCGCTGCCATGGCTTCGTCGTAATTGGGTTCCGAAGCTACTTCGGGAACCTGTTGAAAATAGGCCACAGAGCCACTACTATCCAACACGATGACGGCTCGTGAAAGCAACTTCAACTCATCAATGGTGAGACCGTAGTCTGTCCCGAATTTGTGATCCTGGTAATCACTGGCGGTTCGCATATTCTTGACATCTTCCGCACCACAAAATCTAGCTTGAGCGAATGGCAGATCGCGGCTTACTGTAACCGCATTGACCTTATCACCCAATGCGCCAAGCTGCTCATTGAACTTCTTGGTTTGGATGGCACACGTTGGCGTATCGAGACTAGGGACCACAGACAAAATGCTGGGCTTGCCCTTCAGATCGGCCAAAGTCAATTTCTTCAGGCCATTGTCGGCATAAATCAAAGCAAAATCGGGAGCCGCTTGCCCAACGGTTACTGCCTCTCCCACGAGAGTCATTGGGTTACCCTTAAACGTAATTGCACCAGTTCGTGACATAAGATGAATACTCCAAGTAGCACGGAAAGAGAGAAATACTGACCTGCGTCAGTATGCCGCGCTGCCAAGACTTATGGCAGGGTGGGGAACCCGAACAACCAGTTGATTGTCGATTCGGGGCGCATCCGCCAGAGAACGAATCGCTTCCTGCGCCATTTGCTTAATGAAAAAACTTTCCACGGCACCGTGCAATTCGACACGATCGCCCATGCGGCGGGATTCGATCAAAGCTGATCGCAGGTGGGGGTGCTGGCGCAGCGCAGAATCGACACGCCGTAAAACGTCGTCATCGTTGACCATCGAGAGAGGCCTGTAGTGGAGGGAGGGAGGTTTTGGCCAACATTAGGAATCGGCCATCAAACAGTTCCTCGTTACAGGGCTTCAACAATATTCGTGATTCGAACTCGAGAAGGATCGCGTTGCATCTCCTATCCGGTTTGTATCGACGCACGCTTCCACAATCGCTTCGACGCGAGCATCTTTGCCACAGGCCTTTAACCTCCGCACACGTTCGTCGATAGCAGGATGCATCCATGTCGCACGACGGCTGGAGGGATGATCCATCGTCACCAACAGCAAGGCATTGGCCAAAGCACTCCCGGCAGCTTCAGCAGTTACGGGGACTCCAGGCACCTGACCGTTCAAGCGAACAGCCAGCTTGACTGCATACTGGTCAGCATCAAATTCCGTTCGATATGCAATCCAGCGCAAGGCAATCAGCGAGCTAATTAGGCCGACACCGATCCCCATAACATCCGCATAGGGCAATTCACCCAACAAAGTTGTCGTCGCGACGGCAACACACCAGACGGGCACCAATGAGGCGAGACGCAGAGGCAAATGAAAGCGATGCACATGGGCCAGTTCATGAAAAATCACCATGGCCAGTTGTGGCGAATTGAGCCTCACCAGCAACGCGTCCGACAACAATAAACGCCGAAAGCCAGGAACAAAACCTGCAATCATCGCTGTGCACATACTGCAGTTCGTATCCCATTGCAGCAAGCAAGTGCCACGCGTGCGCGTGCTGACTAACAATCGCTCACACCATGCATATTGTTCTGCGTTCTCGATTGGCTGAAGCTTCCAGATCCGCGACATTATCCAAGGAAGGGCAATCGGCAATGACAACAGCGCTAATCCACCACCCACATAAGCGCCGTATGACCGATCCAGTCCAAATAAGAATTGGGCCGCATCAATAGCCACCAACAACATCAGCACAGGGACGACGAGCCAAGCCCCCTGCATCCGAAACATCGACAATGCGTAACCCCACCAGCGCTGTGTATTCGCGGTATGCGTCGCATTGTCAAAACGGAGCTCACACCACCAGCTCCAGAACGTGGCGCTCATTGCAGGAATCAACAACAACACTCCACGCAAAGCCATGGATTCACTTCCCCATGGCAACCCCTCCAACAATCCGGCTACCCCAAAACCAACCAATGCCATCTGGCTCAGCAGCAGTGCAAACCACCGAAAATACTCCATCTGCCGCTCCAAAGCACTCGCCGCTGCGATAAACGACACGTCTCCGGTCAAGACCTGCTGAATCGCCGTTCGTGTCGCAATTCGGACCAATAGACCCCAGCCACACATCAGCCCCACGGCCGCCACCAAGGCTTGCACAGCAGGAACCTCGCGAACAGGAACCGAGTCGCTCGCTAGTGCACTGATAACCAGTATAAACCAATAAAGGGGCATAGGACCCTGAGTTTTAAAAGGTGCGACAGACGGCAGCGGGTAACGATTGTGCTGCTCTGTGATACCCAGCGGATACCCAGTGGATACCCAACGCAACCCAATGGATGCCCACCATAGTTCGCAATGTCGACTCAAGGGTCAATCGACCGCACCTTTTTGCTGGCTAAGTGTCGAGGAGGTTGCGGTCGTAGCGATTGCCGTAAAAATTCGGCAGTCCAAAAATTGGAAAAATCTCATCACCCGCGCGAACCACTTGGTTTCCTACGCGTCTACTCTGGGACAACCGAGAAATCGTTGCAGTCGCTCACCCCCAATGCCGATGGTTTGATCAAGCGGTCTTGAATAAGTCGCAAGAAAAATCTGTTGGCCCTGATAGGGTAAGTACGTTAAACTTTGTCGGTCGGAGGTTGGCTAGAGTTTTTTGGCCAACCGCGCGTTTCTCTTTTTTTCTTTGTCGCACTGTCCGCGCCTGATTAACGGCGCCGGGGAGCAAGCCATGCGTAATGTAATGATCACTGCCGTCGTAGCCCGCATCGTCGATCAAATTGTTGATCGTGCAATGGTCGCTGCCGTCGTGTTCGCGCATGCACTCCGCCGGCATTTTATTAATCAGCATCTAGGACAACTCATTCCGAGTATGTCGAGCAACCTGAAACCGATGTACCCCTCCACCTATACGTGGCGGGAGACGTTACCGGGCTGTTCGACGGAGCAACAGGGCTTTGGTGGCAGGATAGGTCGAGGTTGCTCCGGCAACTAATCGTACCCATCCAGCAAAAAAAACCACCAAACAACGTTGTGAAATCGGACGGCCTCTACGTGGGTCCGCTCAGGTTTGTGCTGCTCGTAATGCAATCGCACGTCTCCTGATCGTCCCTTGAGGTTTTTGATCACTCGTCCATGGCTTGGCCCCAGTTTGGAAATTGCTCGCTAGCTTGCTGCACCTTTGCGTGCCTGCACCGCTCGGGAAATCTCAATTTCAAGCTCACTGCGGACCTTCGCTATGGATTGCGACACCCTAGGAATATGCACGCCCCTGAGTGCACGGAGAAACGCGAATGACTATCGCATGTGAATTGGAAATCCAAGAGCGAACCATCGTCGATCTTGTTCTGGCAGCCCAGGACGGGGATCGCGATGCCTTCGGCGAATTGTTTGAACGGTACCGCGTTCAAATCGTCGCTTTGGCGCGGCGCCGTGTTAGCGATGCTGACGAAGCAGAAGAACTGGCCCAGGACGTGTTCATCAAAGCGATGGAAAAACTCGGCCAGTTACGAGTTCCCGAAGCATTCGGGGGTTGGTTGCGCCGCATCGTGCACCGCATGGCGATCAATCGCAACTCGCGAAATGGCCACTCGGTTGCCTGCGATCCAGTCACCCTTGAGGCAACCTGCTTGGCAGACGAATCGCCGGAAAGCGATGCCGTGACGAACGAAGAAGCAGCCAACTTGCGAGCCAGCTTGAGAAAGTTGGGTCAGCTCGATCGCACCACGCTGGAAGCATTCTACCTGCGTGGTCAAACGCTCATCGAGATGAGCAACTCCTTCGAAGCGCCAGTCGGCACGATCAAACGACGATTGCACGTCGCGCGAAAACGATTGGCCAAAGAAATGGACGTCGTGCAAGCGGTGTAAAGCGTCAGGGATAAGGGGTAAGCGGTGGGGCTTATCCCTTATCCTTCTTTATACGCTTCAATCTCAAAAGGATTGTCGCGGTAGAAATCTTTGCCGCGAAAATAGAGAAAAACGGAGGTCAGCACATACGCAGGGCCCATGGCAAAACCCCATCGCTCAAATTGCCTTACATGCACGCGCTCATGCCGGCGAGTTCGCTCGAGTTCATCAAGACTTTGACCCAGAACGGTATGCCCCATCGTGATCGCAGCAGCTCGCACGGGTAAATGATTCAATAACCATGCTACCCGTTTGCCCTCAATTTCGATCACTCCCGCGACCCAGCATGGACGTCCGCCCAGCGCCAGTCCAATGACCAGACCCATCAATGTATAGGGACTTGCCCATGCATAAGCGGCTATTCGCAAGAATCGCTTCACGGCAAATCAACTCGATCCATTATTGATCTTCGTCTTCGTCGTCTTCTTCGCATAACTCTTCCGCATTGGGATCAAAGTCGTACGAATTCAATTCGTCTTGCAAATCGGTGACCTGCACCAATGCCAATTGCTCAACGCTCAAACGAACATATCCCAACGATCGAATGACTTCAAGAATCTCGCTGCAGGTAGGAAACATCCGACCCGCTGCTCGCTTGTAGGCGTCCATGGCTTGCATGAACTCAATCTCATCACCCGAATAGTCACGCTCACACGTGGTCGGATCAATTTGCCGCCGACGCTGTTTCTTGCGACGAGGCTCGCCCGCTACAGGGGCAGCTTCAAGGGTTGCAGTGGACTCCGTCCCGTTTCGCCGCTCATTGCCTCGACGGTCTAAAGTGACGATCTGGTCTGAAGCGCTGACGACTGATTTGGTCTTGGTCACGATCAAAGTCTCCCCGTGCGGGTGGCTAGAGCTACGACTGGGACAGTATTTGCCACCAAAACGTAGCACGCAAAGTGTGACGATGATTAAAAATAGAACGACTAGGCAATTTATGCAGGCCGATTCCCTTTCGACCCTGACGCTTGTAACGAGTATGCCGACCTGCGGCGAAATTTGCATTGCCAACGCAGATTGTTTTGCAGCCACACTCACGAAGTTAGAAAAATTGTAGGAATTTCCTAAACTCCTCTACCGCCGCGACCGACGGTTTTGTTACGGTGGCTCCTCCCGGGACAAACTGTTCTCCGGTAGCAGATAGATTGGAATCAAGTCATTAGAGTTGCCGTGCCGATAACAGAATCAGCTTCGGACTCTAAGCTTGCGCTTGCTAAGTCTCTATTCTGCTACGGATTGCAATTCCCGGGACACGGAATGCAGCGCCCGAATTTGCCGAAGCTGGCGAGTTAGCCGATCTCATCCCTCATGGGTATGGGTAAGGACAGGAAACACTCGTCCGGGTTTTGCTTAACCGCGCTGCCAGTAGTCGCGCCACGGAGGTGCAAGGCTGCTTTTCCCGAATGCATTGGAGCAATCCGTCGATGCAAATTTATGGTCCGTACCGTCTGAACGCTTCGCAGGGACTCCAGGCCAATAACCGGATCTCGCCTGCTCGTTCACCTGAAATTTCTGCTGCCAAAGCAAGCGCCAGCCCCATTGATCAACTGGATTTGTCGCCCGCTGCTCGTGCGTCCAGCACCAGCGATACAAGCGGCCCCGCAACCGTTGGCGGTGACATGCGCTTAGACAAAATCGCCGATCTCCGCCGTCAAATTGCCAGTGGTACTTACGACACGCCCGAAAAATTCGAGCAAGCATTTAGCCGCATGCTCGATGATTTCGCGTAGCGAATATTGAAGAAATCGCTTATTCCCAGGTGTCCCTAACAGGCATTCCTGGGAATTCCAATAAGCACAAAGGTAGACGCCCGGTTATAATCTCGGGCGTCTTTTCTTTTCACTGTTGTCTCAGAGCGAATAATACCCGTGGATGTTGCCGATGCTTCGCTCGAACGACTTCCGGTGGCACTGTCGCCGGAAAAGCGATTCGAGGAATACCTGCAAAGTCGTGGCTTGCGACAAACTCCCCAGCGTCGTTTCTTGGTAGAGCTAGTCTTTAGCAACCATGAACACTTTGATGCTGATGCTCTCATCGATCAACTCCCTCGCAAGGGAGAAGATAACTACGTCAGCCGACCAACCGTCTACAGAACCCTAAAAGAGTTTGTCGACGCGGGACTGTTGAGGTCTTTTCAACTCGACGGCCGGACGGTGTATGAACACGATTATGGCTATCCACAACATGATCATTTTTACTGTACCAAATGCCGCAGCTTGAGCGAGTTCCAAAGCGATGAACTCATCCAACTTCGCGATACCGTTGCAGCAGAACACAGCTTTCGTGTTTCCAGCCATCGCTTGATTATCCATGGCGTCTGCCGCAATTGCGCACGACAGCGACGCACCAAACGGAAACAAGACCTCATCTAATTACCGGTCACTATCAATACAAAAAGCCCGGTCGGAGGGAGGGCTCCCGACCGGGCTCTTTTCGTCGCTTGGAATCCTGACGGTCACAGGGGTTTATGCATCGGGTAACCACCCGACCCTGGCCATCGTTTTGTTCCTTTGTCCCTGACAAAAAAACTACTTAAAGCGATCCGCGTGCCAATCACCTGACTCACGTGAATTTAGTTCAAAAAGCGGGTAATTTACGCGACGACTGCAAATTGGATCGCTACTCACACTCTGCAATTATTACAAACATTTACAATTCACTTCTTATTTCCATTCCACTTGAGCTTCCAATAGCCGCCGCGCACTCGTCGCAGCACGATCCCAATCACCCCCCTCTGCAATGTCGATCATGTCGATCAGAACAGCATGTTCGCGCGGCGATATCTCCTCGGCTGCTAGAAACTCGTCAAGCAACTTTCGCGCGCTGACTAACGATTCATCCTGCCGGCTCGCAAACGCTGACTCCAGAGCCATAGTCATTTCGTAACCGCGACGACCAACTTCCGGATATCCACATCCCGATGTGCCTCCCACGACGAACCCCACGACGAACATGATCAACCACAAGCCACCCGATCTTTTACCATTCATGGAGCACCTCGCCTTCGCAAATGCTAGTTGCCGAAGCGAACGCTGTACGATCAATGGTGTTCGCAATAAAACGGACGGATCCATCCCCCAATACAACATTCGCACCACTAGGGTGCTCCGATTGCATCTGCCCGACATGCAAGGTGGGATAGTTGGGCGGGTGAATGATGGGTTGCCCTAACAAATCCACTTCACCAATAGCCGGTCCACTATGAACCAACATCAAGGTTGCCGCTGACTCCGGTCCATTCTCCGGTGAGCTCGCTTTCGGATGCACCACCGCACTTGGCACCACTCCCAGCCACGTCTTATCACTGAGCAACGAAGTATGTTCGCCCAACATAATCGTGGACGACAAACCATCACGAATGTCAGCAAAACGCGTTTTCGAATTTCGATAGAACGGCCCGTCGGCTAACTTCGAGACTTGCCCGCCCCAGTCTCCCGCTGGGCCTGACAAGGCTCCCCAACACTCTTCCTGCCCATGGCTGGCAACATAATGACTGCGCGGTAGCCAGATTTCTCGCCCAGACTTCCAGAGCGGCTGCTCGGATCCATCCACCACCAAAAAGGGCTCGACTCCGCCAGATACCGATGGACAAAAAAAAGAACTCACCTGAATGGGACTCGTCATCGACTGTGCAGCTTCCCAACAGGTCCGCTTCGAATGGATCCATTCATAAACCGACTGGTGCTCCAAAAACGGCAATAATGCTCCTCCCCATCCCCATCCCGGTGCTGCATCCCATGTCACAGGATCAAAATCCTCTCCCGGTAAGCTCCCAATTGCAGCGTATCGATCGTAACTAAGATATCCTGCTGGCAATTGGCGCTGAGACGATTCGTAATTGTGCAACGCCAAACCCAATTGCTTTAGTTGATTCGTACACGATATCCGTCGCGATGCCTCCCGCGCGGCCTGCACTGCCGGCAATAGCAACCCAACCAACACCCCAATAATGGCAATCACAATGAGCAGCTCGATGAGCGTAAAAGCAATGCGCCCACCGGATCCATGCATCCTAAAATGGGGCTCGCTAAACTTTCGTTGCTTGAGCATCCCTAAAACTCCCTACGAGAACCGACCAAAACTTCAAATGTAGCCGATGCTACATTCAACCGGGCGATTGTAGCATCGGCTACATGCGTGTCAAGCAGCATAATTGGTTTACGAATTCAATCGAGGACAGTGATGCCGGAGAGTGGAGTGAGTAGAAAACAGGCAGCCGCTAATCGGCACGAGCGAACTCGCGCTGATCATGCCACAGAACTTGCCGAAGATTATGTTGAGGCGGTCGCAGAGATCATTGAGTCGGCTGGAGTGTGTCGGATTAAAGATTTGGCCAGCCGGTTCCGTGTCAGTCACGTTACCGCCAGCCGCACAGTGGCGCGACTTCAGAAAGCAGGGCTCGCTACCACAGAGCCCCACGCGCCAGTCGAATTGACAGAACAAGGAATACGGCTAGCCAGAGAAAGTAAGCGCAAACACCACATCGTTTATGAATTTTTGTTAGCACTCGGTGTAAGCGAAGCGACAGCCGCTAGTGACACCGAAGGTATTGAGCATCACGTTAGTCACGAAACGCTCAAGCTAATGGAATCCTTTGTGCGGAAATCTTCGAATCAGGATTAATCGATGTCTGACGAATCGCTTGACCTGATTATCGAACATTATTTATTGCGTACCGAAGCCGGTGAAGCGATCGACGAGGACCAATGGGTGAGCGATCATCCACGCTTTGAAGACGATTTGCGTTCCTTTTTGCAGCTGCATCGGCAAGCGCATGCGGTCTTCAATGACCCCAGTAGCACGACAACAAATCCACTGTCCGTTTGGAACTGGAGCCAAATCGCAAACTCCCAATTTCCATTTTCCTTTGGGGCTTACGATTTACTCGAAGAGATCAATCGGGGTGGCATGGGAATTGTCTACAAAGCAAACCATCGCCAATTACAGCGTATTGTGGCGCTGAAAATCTTGCGTGCTGGAGACATGGCGACAGAGGAGGAAGTAAGACGATTCCACATCGAAGCGGTGGCTTCTTCAGCGCTCGATCACCCCAACATCATTCCTACTTATGAAGCGAGCCAGTGGAATGGGCTCATCTATTTCACCATGCGGCTCATCGATGGTGTGGACCTTGAAGCCAAGTTGCGGCAGGAATCGATCGAACCTCGCTACGCCGCCCACATCTTGCTCAAAATAACCGAAGCCGTCGCGTATGCTCATCAAAAACAGGTGCTGCATCGCGACATCAAACCTTCCAACGTACTGATCGATCAGCAGGGAGAACCCTATTTGGCTGATTTTGGACTGGCGAGACTACAGGCCACCGACGATTGCATGACGATGACTGGGCAGGTGCTTGGTACACCCGCTTACATGGCGCCCGAACAAGCTCGCATGACCGCAGATCGCGCTTCGCACACGGTCGATATTTATGCACTGGGCGCGGTCCTTTACGCATTGATGACAGGTCAGCCACCCTTCACTGGCCCCACTCCTTTTGATGTTTTGCTACAAGTTCTTGATCGCCAACCTCCGGCGCCTTCCAAAATCAACAAGAATGTACCGGCAACTCTGGAGGCCATTTGCATCAAAGCGATGGCAAAAGAGCCGACTGATCGCTATCGATCGGCCGCTGATTTAGCGAATGACCTGCGGTTATTTCTTCGCGGGGAAGCGATCGTCATCGACAAGCCCAACTGGAACCAGCGGTTGCAAATGTGGTGGCAGCGTGAACCGATTCTCATCAGTCACTTATGCGCCTTATTCGCGACGACACTGATCATTTTGATTTCTTACCTCAGCCATTATTCCGACGCTGCAGCAAGCCAATTTGCCACGAAGTTCGGTCTGCTCATCGCTTGGGCGGTTGGATGCTTTGTACTGCAAAGACTCGTCAGACTCAATCATCATCGTGAATGGGTTCACTTGCTTTGGGCGACTTATGATGTGATCCTTTATACCAGCCTGATCACTGTTGCCGATCCACCGCGAGGATTGTTGTTGGTGGGATATCCGCTGATGATTGCCGCCAGCGGACTCTTTTATCGAGTACGATTCGTAACTTATACGACAACCGTTTGCTGCATCGGCACCTTGCTGCTTGCGTTCGGTGTCGATGATGCCATCGGTGCACGACTCGATTTCCTCGGAATTTACTTGACGGCTTTAATTGTCCTGGGGCTCTGTGTTTCTGCAATGATTCGACGCGTCCGCAGCCTAAGCCGCTTCTATGGCGAAAGTGATTAATTTTCCACGATGACAGCTGCATCCCCTCCCGATCGCCGCCCTATCAAAACACGAGACGCAGCCTGGGCTCGCTGGCTCACAAACCTCTTTATTCGCTGGGGTATTACCCCCAACGGCATCTCTATCCTGGGCATGATGGCCGGCCTTGCCGCAGGCGGTTGCTTTGCATGTACCGCGATCGAGGGCTACCGCATCATCGGCTTCATTGCCGGTGCGCTATTTGTGCAATTGCGATTGATGGCGAATATGTTCGATGGAATGGTTGCCATCGAAGGAGGAACCGTATCGCCGGTTGGCGAGTTATACAACGAAATTCCCGATAGAGTTTCTGATACTGCAACGCTGGTGGGCTGTGGATACGCACTCGGTGGCTTTCCGTTGCTTGGATATTGGACCACCATCCTGGCAATCTTTGTGGCCTATATTCGCGCCTCGGGACGGGTCGCCGGCGCGCCGCAGATCTATTGCGGACCCATGGCCAAACAACATCGCATGTTTGTGATCACCATGGCTGCCTTAGTTTCGGCTATTCTGCCTCCATCTCTCTGGCTTCACCTTCCAGCACTTGGGAAATGCAGTTGGATGACATTGGCATTATCAATCATTCTTGTTGGCGAAATTGCTACCGTTTTCCGACGTCTCAACAGGATTCAAACTGCAATCTGGAAGCAACACGATGAAGCTCTTTGAAAGTCCTGCCGTCGAGCGACTGTTCGATCCACGTGGCGCCTTTGATAGCTGGGTTACCCTAGTTGTTGTCGTCGGTATCTTTGCGGCGCTCTTGCTGGCAAAAATACTCATTGTCTGGGGAACCCGCTCGCAACGTTTCTCCGCAGCCACACAAATAGAACTTGCTGCACGGCTTCGATCCTGGTTGATCCTAGTTATTGTCATTGTCACTCCCATTCTTCTGGGCGCGGCATATACTGTTGGTGCGGTTTGGGTACTGAGCTTGCTTTGTTATCGCGAATATGCTCGCACTGTAGGTATCTTTCGCAAGCCCGTGGTCAGCATCATTGTGGTCATTTGCATCTCAGCACTTGCCTTTGCATCAATCGACCATTTCGATCGACTCTATTTTTCCATCAGCTCATTGGGGATCGGGGTCCTGGTAATTGGTTCGGTACTAGAAGATCAACCAAAAGGTTTCATTCAACGCGTCGCACTGGGCATCTTCGGTTTTTTGTTGTTTGGATATTCTCTTGGTTACTTAGGCCTACTAACCAACACGCCTCATTTTCGACCGCTTCTACTGACGATTATTCTGGCAGTCGAAGCCAATGACATTTTCGCTTATTGTTGTGGTAAAGCGATCGGTGGTCGCAAGCTACTACCTAACACAAGCCCGGGAAAAACTCTATCTGGCGCCGTCGGTGCCGTGATCCTAACGAGCCTCATGGTCGCCTCGTTGTTTCACTTCCTCTATGCTGATACACCGCTGGACGATTGGTGGCTACTATTGACGCTTGGCATTCTTGTCAGTGTGGTCGGGCAACTAGGCGACCTCACGCTCTCATCAATCAAACGAGATTTGGGGATCAAGGACTTCGGCAAGGTGATTCCAGGGCACGGTGGATGGCTTGATCGTTTTGATAGTTTGGTGCTGGTTCCACCTGTCGTCTATCACTTCATCTCGCTGTTTTTCGAACCGCTAGGTATCGATCAACCCATGCGACTACTTACGGGAGGCTGAAGTCAGTATTCAACAATGGACCCTTGGGAATATCAACCTGCCAAAGATCAGCACCTCAGTCCGGTAGATCGTTGGCGCGCGTATCAACGTGAGAGTGGACTTGCCTCATCGCTGGCCCGCTGGTGTTGGTGGTCGTTTATTAAGCTGTGGTTGCGACTCTGGCATCGTTTGGAAATCCATGGTGCAGAGCACCTACCGCAGACACCCAATTTTGTTCTCGTTGCCAATCATTCCAGCCACCTCGATACGTTGGTATTGGGTTCATCGCTCAGGTTGAATCTGCGCAACTATCTATTTCCACTGGCGGCGGGAGATGTCTTTTTCGATGTTCCCATGGTGGCAGCCTTTTCTGCAGGCGTCGTCAATGCACTCCCCATCTGGCGCAAAAGCGAAGGCTGCGGTAGAGCAATCAAAGATCTCCGGCAACGACTCTTAGACGAACCAACGATTTTCGTGCTTTTCCCCGAGGGCACCCGTACACGCGATGGTTCGATGGCCTCCTTCAAACCAGGTATTGGGATGCTCGTGGCCGCGACCCCCTACCCTATTATTCCTTGCTACATCGAAGGTGCATTCCATGCCCTTCCAGCAAAAGCTCGATTTCCCCGCCCTACAAAACTTCGTATTCATATCGGCCTGCCTCGCACCTTTGACCATTTGAAGAATCGCCGCGCGGGCTGGGAAGAAATTGCTACCACTCTCGAACAAGATGTTCGCCAATTAGGCGGTATTAGCATCTCCACAACCGATCAACCCAGCCCCGGAGATTCAACAGATGAATGTTCATGAAGTCATGCAGCGACTCGAAGCGTTAGGTACCGCACAGACTCGTAAAACGTTCGCGAACCATGGTGCTCCCACTGATATGTTTGGTGTCAAAGTGGCCGACTTGAAGATCGTCGCCAAGCAAATCAAAGGTCAACAAGAACTAGCCATGGAGCTTTACGATACTGGCAACTCCGATGCAATGTATCTGGCTGGAATGATCGCGGATGGTGCCAAGATGAATCGCAAACAGTTGCAGCAGTGGGCAACCAAAGCCTCCTGGTACATGATTGGTGAGTACACGGTCCCAGGGGTCGCGTGCGAAAATCCCAATGCCTGGGATTTGGGCCTCAAATGGATCGCTGCAAAAAAAGAAGGGGTCGCCGCATGCGGATGGAACACACTCTCAGGATGTGTCGCCATCCAGCCCGATGAATCGCTCGACCTTGGTGCAATCATGGAGTTAATCGACCACGTACAAAAAACAATACACGACTCACCAAACCGCGTACGTTACACCATGAACTCGTTCGTCATCTCGGTTGGTGTTTACGTCACCCCGCTACGCAAACACGCGATTGCCGCCGCGAAAGCCATCGGCCCCGTGAACGTCAACATGGGCAATACGGCATGCAAAGTACCACTCGCCACAGAATACATCGAAAAGTCCGCTAAGGCCGGAAGTGCGGGCAAAAAGCGGAAGACGATTAAGTGCTAAGGATTGATCTTCGCATGCAATAGATTTTATTTGGAACGACTATTTAATCGCTCAATAAAACGATCCAATTGATTTACATACGATTGCGTCAACCAATCGTTGTGATCGGCATTAGCGATTTCGATCCACTCCTTCGGTTGATTGGCGTTTTGAAACAACTTTTCTCCCAGCGAGTAAGGAATCGTGCGATCTTTGTTTCCGTGGCTTTGCAGCAGCGGGCCATGGTACATTGCTATCGCCTCAGTCGAGTTCAATTTCGTTTTTGAAACGATTCCCGCGAGCAAGCGAAAATGGACTTGGGCAATATCTCGCAAGGAAGAAAAAGTACTCTGCAAGACCAACGCTCTGGGTGCCGAAGTCGCAGCCAATTGCACAACAATCGCGCCACCGAGTGACTCGCCCATTAAAACTATGTCGGATTCCTTGACGGCGGTGAGTTCACACAATTTGGCTCGCGCGGCTTGTGCATCCATTAAGGTACCGTCGATGGTCGGTTTCCCTTCGCTTCGCCCATAGCCGCGATAATCGAAAGCAAACACACTCACCCGCAGCGTACGTTGCAAATAGCGCATCCAAGCAACGCGTGTTGCAATGTTACCTGCATTCCCGTGCGCCAACAGGACCACGGCGCGAGGTTGATCGCAGGGGCAATACCAACCATGCAAGCGAGTTTTATCTGCGGCGACAAAGTCAATATCTTGGAAATCGAGTTCCGTTGGCGTCCACTCACCCACTGGATATTTTGCTGGTGCAAATAAGAATTGGTCAACAAGCGATCGCATTGGAGGCCCTTCGGCAGCGTACGATGAAACGCAGCAACCCAGAGCCATTGCGATCAGAAGCCCACAGCCTGTCCCCCTGAGAAACCAGCCAGAGGCCTTGCCAAGAAATAGCAACTGCGTTGCGCGGGTCAGTTTGCAGATAAAGTTTGGCGTCCATTGAGTCATAAAGCGAGTTCCAGTGAGGGAGCTAGCGTTGTCCGCCTAATAGAGTCAGTGCCCCCTACCCCAGAATAGAGGAACGGACCCCCGTTTGCAAACGATTTGAAAGCACTCCAATTCGATTAAAAGTAGTCTCATGAGCAAACTTGTAATTTAAGCGAAACAGTCGTCAATCGCATCACGCTCGCAACGAACCCAAAGATCATGCAACAGAGCTATTCAGTACTGTTTCCGACCGGAGAATCTTGTAGGAGTGCGGTCGAACCGATGCACGGGGCAACGTGATCGAACCCGCATTACCATTTAGGTGAGCCAGGGTTAATTAATAGATCCAGTGGAAAATCGTACTCGTACTCGTACTCAGTGAAACGGTACTCGTACTCGAAATAAGCGTGGTGCCAAAATTGAGATTTCGACCATAAGCTATTTGGAGGGTACGAGCGAGTACGAGTACGAGTACCGCGTTGCTGAGTACGAGTACGAATTTAACGCATTGTCTTTTCTCTTTGGACCTTTGTGACCTCTGTGGTTCGTCTATCTCACGTCAGTTTCGCTCGCATTTCGGATTCCGTAATCGGCATCACTCTGCAAGGCTGATGATGCTAATCAACTTGGTTCATTCAATGAGGCAAGACCGCGTCGCGAGAACACACATCGATTGATGCTGCCGGGCGTGTGTCGCCCCCGTATTGAGAAGCTTGCAATGAAGTCCACGCTGCGGTACGCTAAAGCGGTCCGTGCTCAGCGGCGGTACGGGAACCATCGGATTAACGCGAGCCGGTATGGCTTTTCCTGTTCGCTTCGCTCTGTGTGGTCTTTACCCGGCCGCGTTATCCGTAATGATCCCATTGCGGAAGTATCATGCGATGTTTGCGCTACGTCTGTTCTTCTCCACCTAGTCATCTCAACTGCACTGAACTCTGGAGTGCTTCGCTGGGTCAGTCCCGGTTCTCGCTTTGCTGAGGTTCATTAAGCCCAGGAAAATGGCGAAGCCGAGTCACACTTGGGCCCCAACAAAAATCGTGTTGGACACGCCAAATCGTTGGCCACTTGGCTATGGTTCCAAACAATCGGAGGAGAAGGAACCACGAATCACACGAATTTAAATGCTCGCCTGCAATCCGACACGTTCTTCTGAATGCGTGCGATACCCGCATGCAAGCTTCGCGTTAACTCAGGTTCTCTCCCATTCGTGTTATTCGTGTCATTCGTGGTTTACTCCTCGATCACTCTTTCGATCCTTGGGCAAATCCCATTTTCCATTGGAAAGATGTTTCGCACTGAATAGTTCGAACCGATGAATTTGGTTGAAATCGAAGCTGCCCTGCGATAGATTTGTGCTGATCCAATTGAACGAGCGGACCTTCTCGTAGAAAGTTGCGCGTGGGCAAAAGCACATGGGATCCATTCGATTCACCTTAGCCCTCGATAATCGGTTCACGTGCGGTCCATCTTGTCTCCTCAGGCAAGGTGAACGGTGCTGTTAGCTGAAAGGAGACATGAGTGAGCGTTGTCGCATCGATTCAAGAGTTTAACTCGCGCGCTCAACACGAATGGGGTGACGTTCGACGTACGCACTCGCAACTATTCGAGCACGACATCGCACAGATTCGGGACTGGGTCGAATTCTCAAGCTCGACGGCCGAATTGAAGATGCACCTCGCTGAGACCATCCTCCGCGAAAGCACACCTCATTGTGGCGCAATCTCCGAAACCGGCGATGCTCGGTGGTTTATCCACAATTTTGGACACGATCTTTCGGTAAGTGATCCGCCATTTGATGGACGACGTGTCACAGTTATGCGAGCTGCGCTCATGCTTTTGGCGTACGCGCATTTCAATCTGTTTGCCACGCCAGAAGAACGAGAGGCCAATGGCGACCTCAACCTCATCTTCGGCATGGGTGGCAGCGGCCTCGCATCCCTTTACATTCTTTCGCAGCTCGAATACTTGTTTCGCATAAACAGCTCGTATCTCAACGCCGACGGCACGATTACAAACACACTACCACCCGCGTTGTCCAATGTGCCGGGACTCAAGGGTAAGAAGGTCGGGCAACGTGTAAATCAGATTCATTTGGCCTTGCAGTTATATTTGAACTCGCATTCGGACAATCTGTCAGCCGCACTAACGCAACTCGACAATGACTTGTCAATCGCCGACAGATTGTCGCATATTCGACCTTCGGCAATGCATGGACATCTTGGCGACGCGTCAAGTGAAGGTGTGTTTTACGCACTCATACTCGCGATGCTCTATTACGGGCACGTGAGCCATGCAAATACCAGCTAACAATCCGGTCAACCCGAGCGACGGATGAGGCGGTTTTTTGAAATCAAAGGTTCTTGGCCGCCGCCGGGTTGCCTTAGGCGTTCCCCTACTGAAAAAGATCCGTTGCACCCATGGCAGACGAACCGCGAATCAATCCCTATTCTCCGCCTGTCACATCGTTTCACAGCGACGAAGAATCGCCGCAAGGCAATCAACCTTTAATCCCAGCAGACCTCGCGATTGATTTGCAGCACGTGATATCTGCTGTCAACTATGCAATCACCGAACGGCAAAGTCATGACAATGAAGAAGTTCACATCAGTGCGTCCGAAATTTGCCAAATGGTGCTCGCGCTGGCTTGCCGCATGACTCCCTATGATACTTCCGGAAACGAAGCGATCGAGTATCTTCGTGAGATGAATATCCGTACCAGCGAAGACGTTGGGCTCGCTATCGAAGAACTAAACCGCCTTGGATTGACACGCGCAGATGACGGCGCTCACCCATCGGACTTTGATGGATTGTTTGATCTAGGGACGCCAGCTGGCCAATGGAAGTTGTCGTTCGATTTTGCGACCGAATTATCGTGATCATCATGCCTTAGTGGCAGACGATCGGGTAACCATCGCGTGAACCGGAGATATCTGAGTCATCGCGTCAATAGGTTGAGGATGTTTTATCGACATTGCTCTCCTTTGTTTTTGACATGTGTTCCACCGATTTTCATGACTCCATTAATGCGACTAATGGGGAACCGATTGCCTCTAGGCGTTCCACATATTGTGTACTTGGCAAATTGCGCGCGTCCATGACACTAATGATTTTGGTTGAAATTGAAGCTGATAGGCAGTAGATTTGTGCTGATCAATCGATGAGCGGGCCTTCTCATAAAAAGTTGCGTGGGCGAGACGCGCGAGATCCATTCGATTCACCTTAGCGTTTAATAATCGGTTTACATACGGTCCGCCTCGGGAATCGACTCCAACATCCTTGCTAGACGCATTGTACTCCTCTCCATCGCTAAACCTGATGTAGTGATATGCTTCTTGCTCGCCGTGGGCTAATCATTACCGCTTTCCGGTCAAAATGCATCGTCGAAAAAAATGACCTTTGAACCGGTGCACACGATGACTGACTGGCATGATGGACCGCGACGAGGAGTCGCGACGGTGAATGGCCGTCCTCATGTCTACCAGTCTTGTTGGAGCAACATCGACTCTGATGACGACGACATGTTCTTGCTGTCGCCAATTTCAGATGAGGCCTTCTCTGCAGCCATCGAAGATTGGGAAATCTGGACGCGCTGGGATTTCGCGTACAAGATTGGTAGTACAACGAATGATGCACATCCTGCATTACCGGCGGATCGAGAGCGCCACATGTTACTTGCAACGATTCTGACTAAACAACTCGTGGTCGACCAACGAGAGCGAATCGCAGCTACTGCCGTGTTTCGGTACAATACGGACACCAAACCAAGAATTGAGGCTGAATGGAAAATCGTCGACTATGTTCATTCCAAGGACAAACGAGACAAATGTACTTAGGTTGATGATCGCGGCCAATCGTCGGACAGTGCAATGAACGTCAATATCAAATCAAAATCGGAGATAGCACGATTCTCCATTGGCGCGACTCTGACTGTGCCACTATTTGTCGCCATCGTATTCTCCGGTTCAAAAATCCGTGAACACTGTCGTACGCACACCAGTCACTAGTGACCGCGTAAATTCTATTGACAGTGCTCCATCAAACTGAATTGCCGAAGTCGTCTCATCACAATAGAATTAAAGCCATCAGGGAAGAAACGCTGCCGAAGCTAACTTAGTCGCGGCCGCTAGGTGTCGGCCGCCGTTAATTGCAATTTAAAGTGATTCTTGCCATCCTTGGTGATTATGCATACTGACACAATGAAAAAGGGTGACGAGGCAACGGTCCGCCTATTGACTAGAGTTGGTACTGCAGTTGGTGCGGATATTCCTTTTGTTCATGGAGCTTGGCTCATTTTCGTTCCCAGTTAACTCAGAAAGATATCGAGATTCACTGGTTAAAATCTTCGCCTCGTTCGTCGCTGTAGCAACAATTGTCTTTATCATATCGCTGATCGCTCGCGACGTAAGGAACTCAACTACGTGCACATACCTTTTGACACTGGTCGATCGTGTGAATCAGTTTCAGAAAGAGAATAGAACGATACCCTCGTCGTTGTCGGAATTGCATTTGGAAATGATTGCAATTCCTTTCGTTCGCCACAGGCTGTGAGTCACATGATACCGGGGCTTCACTCTATTTTGATTCGCGAATGCAGTTCACTCGACGACGCTAGACGATCATCTACATGTTGGATCGACCATCTACCAAATCTCAATGAAGGTCAGATCGCGATCGTTGAAGACTACCTTTCATCAGAATGTAGAATTAATCTTCCAAGCCCGAATCCGTCAGATAGACTTTTGGGTTTTCGCGCCGTGACTTCATTGATGCTTCATGATGCAACATGCCTGCGAACGCGGCTTCAGAGGAAAGCTATGAAAACGTCTCTTGCCGAAATACTGCGATTGTACGGCTATGCAGGAGAGGGTGGCAACGAATGGGCACAATTCCTGTCCCGACAATGTCATCATTTTCCATCCGATGACTATCGAATTGCTTTGCTTGTCACGACCGACGATTTTCTTAATGATATTAGGAGTATCGGCTCGTGATAGAATTGCGAACCAAGCGGCGAGCCGGACTTGCCGTTCATTAATTCCTACTTAACAAGTCAATCGTCGGCAGCATCGGTTGTCGCGGTCGCTTGACGCAACGATCAACAAACGGAATGAAATGCAATGCGGTTTGGCATATTCACTGCTTGTTCAGTCGGAGCAGTTATCGCCCAATGGTTCGGTGGCTTTTACGTCAAGATCGTATTACAGGCACGCCCTAGGCGTGATCCGCACAATCGAAGCAATAAAACTATCCGCGGATTTTTTTTGCCCATCTGCAGGTAGCATAAGGAAAGAGAGGGGACTCTGGATACGGCTTGCTGGGAGGGCTGGGTTTCTTTATCATCGGGGGGGGTGTATACCGTTGTTCTAGCGTATCAAAAACCAATAGCGGGTGTCACAATCGGTCTCACGTAGCCGTTTAACACGCTTGGTCAGAACCACAAGAAAGCCCGCAAATTGCAGGCTAAAACACCAATAGTCCTGGTAGCTCAGTTGGATAGAGCGACGGTTTCCTAAACCGTAGGTCGCGGGTTCGAGTCCCGCTCAGGGCATTAAGCATCGCCTTGCAGTGCACACAGAGCAGTTCGTCGTCGTTAAATGGATGAGGAGTGGTGGAAATGGCTGAGGCGCGGAAGTTTTTGCCTCGGCTTCGCGAGTTGCAGAAATGCAGGATCTGAGCGAAGCTATGTTGAATCCCGACGACCTTCGCCATACAAAATTAGCCGCCCCTGACTAGGCGAGGATAAAGCCGGTGGAAGAAGCTACTTTCCCGAGTTCGTTCCGAGAGTTAAGCGAGGTTGATCCCGACCAATGAATCGGAAATCGCCCATTCCTTGGAAACCTACCAAAGCCCAGCTTCTCGCCGCTCACAGTAAGCGCGTCCCAGATCTGATTGCCAAAGACCTCATTGTGCTCTTCGCTGGCATCAACCCTGGTCTTTACACGGCAGCCATCGGCCGTCACTTCGGCCGCCCCGGCAATCGGTTTTGGCCTGCTCTGCATAGCGGCGGTTTCACCCCGCGGCTCTTTTCTCCCTTTGAGAGTTCTCTTCTGCTAGACCTCAAATACGGCATCACTAACATTGTCAAACGCGCCACTGCTCGCGCCGAAGAACTTTCGGTCGACGAACTTCGTGCTGGCGGTCGCCTACTTGAAGCCAAAGTCAAACGCTGGCGACCCACTGTCGTCGCCTTCGTCGGCATTGGTCCCTTCCGCATTGTCTCAGGCAACAAAGGCGCTCGCGTTGGCCTGCAAGAGGTCACCTTCGGCGGCAGCCACACCTGGGTCCTTCCCAACCCGAGCGGCCTCAACGCCCACTACCAGCCCGCCACACTTGCCCAACTCTTCGGAGAACTCCACCGCTGGGCCATTGCTCAGCACGCAGTAAAACACAGCATCGATTAATCAAGGACGAATTCGGTTTCCTTAGTTTACTGGAACCGAGCCAAGCTCCAGCGACTCTTCGTTGAACCGTTCTGTCAGTTTCTCGAAAGTTGACATACTATCGGGATCTGGAGGTGACATTGAGACTCGCCAGATACCGAATTGTAGACCCCTGCCATCACTCATCGTCTTTAACCAGCTCGATCTTCGTGTATTCGGCAGCCAGCTAAACTGACTTCCTAAAATGGTGATCGTATCACCAAGCTTGGCAGTGTGAAGTTCATGCGTTACATCCTTGAAGTTCCCCATCGGAGATAAACCGGGAAGTCTCTCTTGCTTACGCAAAGAATAAAAAGATTCTGATGTTGGGAATTGCCAAACACTAATATACGCGATCGAATCGTACGGTACAGCATCTGGGTAAATCATGACGACACACAGCCGTTTCGTTTCGCTTTCAGTAACAAGCAGCGCTGTTTCGATCGGGATCAAAATTTGATCTACTCGCACAGGTGACTCAGCGGCGAATACTCGAAGCGAGTATAGGCTGACCGCCCCGACAAGCGTAATGTGAACCCACCCCCGCCAGTACCAAGCCGAAAACTTTCCTCTGGTTTGCATTGTCTCTTTTTGCATGTTGGTTAGGTCAGTAGAGGTGGCGATATCTTCGCTTGCACGGAATTGTTGCGTTGCCGATGAGACTGCCAAACGCCCCATCTCTTCAACTTTCGATTTGCCCTCAGTCGCGTCCTAGCCCTTAGGCCGCGGGTTCGAGTCCTACTCAAGGGCATTATACTCAAATGCCGAGCGACACAGCGGCCTCAAGAGCGCATGCTCAACAATCGCAATGCACCCTCCCGAGTCGCCGTCTGCGGCGAGCGGGAGGGTCGGGCGCTAAAGCCCGGGGAGGGGCTCCTCTGAGCCAGCCCACACCTCAATCTACCTTAACTTCACCCATCGCTTCTTCTCGGCAAACGCTTGGCAGGGAAAACCACCACCCTTCTTTCTATGCGCTCAGGCGACAATTAAATCCTGGCAAACCAAGCCTAAAATGCTACGGCTATTTTCACAATCAGTTTCACCAATATCGAGAACCGTTCGAATCCCGCTATGAAGTCAATTGCGCGTCCCAAGAAATAAACAACAATTCGAGAGCCCATAAAAACAAGACAAATAGCCCGCACGACACCACACAGACACTAATGGCCTCCGACGCTTCGGCGGCATGGCGATAATTGCTTCACACTAAAATAGAGAGCGTCCAAGATTCGGTCCGAGACAAGCAGCAATTCTCGGGGAAGACGGTCCGTCGCTCGACTTGTTGCTCGATTCGTCGCTCGATTCGTCGCTCGGTCCGTCGCTCGATTCGTTGCACCTTACAGCACTAACACCCGAACTTATGGACATGAGCGCGTTTACCAATGCGACAGTACTCGAATACCATCTCAGTCTTCTGCGCTCGCCAGTGTTTCCAAAGATCTTGCGATGCGCCGACGGGGCAAACGATCACAGTCGACGCTTTCAAATTAACCTCGTTCAATCGTCCGATTTCTCGGACTTGCAGAACGACCACGTCCGTTTCGCCATCTTCAAGTTCACCCATGAGATTGTCAGAGGTCCGCAGCGTTCGGATCTCAGAAACTTTTGCCACAAATGCCAGGCGATAACAAATATCGTCGTTACTCTCATCAAACCATGCCTGCACACTTCGCATCTGTTCGCGCACACGTAGAGACTGGTCGTTAGAGGCCTCGGATTCAGTCGACTCTCCAGACTTCTGTTGAGCTGCGACTTGTAACACAGCAGAACCTGCGGTCCAAAGTACTGCACAAAAGGCAAGAGATTGTGAGCTTACTTTGAACATTATCTAGAACTCCGTAACTTGTCACGAACGGTGGCTTTAACCTTGAGGCAGGTGAGTTGACTGTTCAAAATACGTCCTTTCGGCCACCACGGGTTCACTCGCTGATCCGTGAAACTCCTTCTGCAGTCCGACGAAGGAATAGCGACTGTAACTTTCCATTGAATGGCGGTCGAAAAGTCTCTCATCTTTTGCCCAAACCGCCAGTACTTCCTTGAGCTTAAACGACCGCCCAAATTTTTCGCAATTGATTCGATTGATCATTTGCAGATTTGAAGCAAGAACGTGACAATCAGCGCGCGCTTCACCGTTTCCAAAGCAGTTGCTAGGACGACATGCATCGACCAAGAAGGCTACTGCCAGAAACGCAAATACGAGCGAGCAGCAAATAATCACTCCCTTTGCGAAATGCAAGTTCTCTTTCGTAGATGTATGCATGGCATGTCTTGATGTCTTGCGAGTTTAACTTTGCAGACAGAGCTTATCTTCCGCGGTTGCGGCTAGGCGTGCAGTAAACGCGTTACGCTGAACGCAACAGCATACGACAACGACATCCCTATTTCCACGCTTCAGTTGCTTGAAATCTCGCCCGCAATCTCAGCCAGCAACGGTCTCACCAGCATTCACACTTATAGCGAGACTAACAAAAATATTTTTTCTAAGTTATCACCCCTTTCCCTAAGCAACGCTTCCCCGGATGGAACCACGGGGACCAGGGCCAATCCAAGAATTCAAAGAGGCCTGACCCCTTTGTTAAAGCGATTGTTAGCCGAAGAATTTGCAGCCGCGGCCCCATTTAACAATTCGCTTGCAGTCCGCTCAAACGAATGGAACGGCGATTACCGCACGGTGACTTCATTTAGGTTAGCATGGAGTCAAATCGACTATCACGGCTCGACAACGTTTGAAATCCGAATCACCCGGTAATGCAATGATATTGAACTTCGCAAGAGCACTGTTGCTAGTTTGTTTATTCCTTGACGTTCACTTCGCCTCTGCCCAGTCGGACACGCCCTCGATAAATGACGTGATTGCTTCGTTTGATAACTACGACTTGGATGAAGATGGAGTCCCTGAGATCAAGAGCCTCCGCGTAGTCCACGGTCTCAACCAAAGCGAATTGGCCGTAAGTGACAAACTTCTTATAGTTTTAGTCGAAACGCGACTCTTAGAGTTGGATGCTGCTGCGAGTGAAAAATCGTTATTAGCGGTTCTGCAGGAGTATGGAACCGCATTGGCAAGCGATGATTGGAAGCCCGTCTTTATCGATGCCGATCTTTATGCTGGTGATCGACACCAGGATGGCCAGACGGTGCTGGCACTACGACGTTTTTTTCAATCCGTGAAGCAGAGCTACGCCAATTTTGCAGGGGCGGTTTTGGTCGGTTCGTTTCCGGAGAGCATGCTAGTTCGTCGCTGGGTTTGGAAACGCGACGATCGTACGGCGACCTTCAATGGCGTCACCTACAACGATGACAAAGGCCCCGAAGCAACTTTTCTGGCCATGGACCCAGAACTTATTTCGCCTCGCAGCGATGTTGTATTGTGCGACTTGGATGGTCTTTGGGAAGAGCTTTATCAACAACCAAAAATCGAGATTGACTCCATTCGTGTTTTGCCAGACGAAGTCATTACAAGCCAGCGATCGTGGCCCCTTTATGACCAGATCATCACAACCGACAAGTTCTCGATACGAAAAAAGTCTTTCGAGGATTGTTTTTTCATCGACGATTGTCGAATAGAAATTCTGGAGTTGACCGATCAACAGATTTCGATGCGGTGTGACTACGAAATGCGAATTCCCGAAGTCGGACCGGAGGATCGTGAAACACCGAATCCACTGGCTCGACCGGACATCATGGTCTCGCGAATCAATCCACGTCATGTTGCCGTGGTTCAGCCAAAATCTAATCTCGACGCGGCAGGTAAACCCAAAGCTGTACCCGCCGCGACCGGCTCACCGAATCGCCAGTTTACGCGAAGTGAAACTCTGGAATTGCAATTACTCGTGGAGTATTTCCATCGCAATCTCGATCATCGCCGTGGCATGGACTCAATGGCATCACAACGAGTCGCGTCGCTCTGGACGGACTTACAAACCCCTTCGAAAAAGTACTTTGCTTCGGTCACTGAGGAACTGGGAAAGATATCGACTTTTCCAAGAGCTAACGCCGTTGACTTCGTTCGCTTTATGAAAACACCAGCCATAATTAAGGGAGTAAGTGCGCACTCCAATTCGACATGCTCCATGTTGCTGAGGGGTTATAAGCCAGAGGAACTCGCGCAGGAAACAGGCGGTTCATACTGGTATTGGAAAAAACACGCTGAAGAGTATGTACCATCTTATGATCACTCTTCCATTCGTGACTTGGCACACTTCTCGTTGCTACGCACTTTGTGGGAGAATAATCAACTACCTGCCCACAGCGGGAGCTTTTACATTCATGGTGGTTGCGAGGCAATTAGTCCCGTGGGCGCAGCAAAGCATCCCTACAATTCGCTTGACTACGGCGGTCAGAATCAAATTGCGGAGAGCTTGCTGTTCTATGGAAATGGGCTAGCACTGATAGGTCGGGCGAAAGTCTTTTACGATATTCCGCGTGGATTCGACGATGCGTTTGGTACGAATCATGGTCGCTTCGGAGATATTCTCACTGAGTACTTCCATGTGGAAAGCCAGGACGCTCGGCTCGCAAGCAGCGTGGCCAGTCGTAATCGGACCTATTTCTGGAGCATCATCGGCGACTGGACTTTGCGGCTGAAGTACGACCAGAATACGATTCATTAATATCGCTTGAGGTGTCGATTTGCATATCGCGGTATGTCGGGCCAGACGCTCGCGATCGGCCGTTAAGAGGCCGGACGCTAGCGCGTTGCCGCTCAGGGAGGCCGGACGATGGCGAGCTGCCGTTCAGGGAGGCCGGGGCGATTGCGTGTTGCCGTTCAGGGAGGCCGGACGCTAGCGCGTTGCCGCTCATTGGTGACGGCATGGGTGGTGAGTCTGCTCGCCGAACGTTAGAATCGGAGGGGCTCGCGACCCCTTCTTAATCCTAATCATTTTTGCGAGAAGTCCTCATGCCCAGCCTCACCTACCCTAGCCGGCACCTGATTGGTGCGGCCACCTTGCTGCCGCTCTTATTGGCATGCAGCAAGGAAGATGTCAATTCACTCGTTGAAAAAACAAAACAAACGGTCAGCGATACCGCTGCCAAGACCACCGAAACGGTCAACGACAAGATTAGCGATGCAACAGCTGTCGCGAAAGAGAAATTGCAATTAGCGGGCAAATGCGAACTTCAATGCGGCGGTCCCATTGCCACGCCTGCTTGTTATGCGCGACTCATCACCTTTGATGATGGACGTCCCAGTGTTTTACAACTGCAATCCTATCGCGATATTGCGGAAGAGTCTTTCCCGTCCGTTTACGTTCACGCGCAAGTGACCGCATCGCAGCCCACGGACTTGAACGGCGTCAGTGTATCGGCTCAAGCTTTTGTACAGCAGCAAGCGCAAGGAGCCATTTGGTACACAGACCCAGACAACCCTATTCAGATCAAAGTGAATAGTGTCGCGGACGGGCTCGTCAAAGTCGAACTAGTTTCCGGCAAGCTATTGAACTCGGCCGACGCAACATCCCAGTCCATCTCCGGAATGTTAGAAGGAGCGTTGCAATGAGAATCGCATTTCCTTCATACCAAGGCATCATGGCGAGTGCTTCCTTGCTTCTGGGTCTGGTCTTTATCGCTCCGATCTGTCTGGCGAATCCAAGTCACAAAGATACCAATCTGGCGATCTCGATACATGGGAGAGAGCTCACCAAGGCGCTCCATGCAACAGCATCGGGACTGGATAGCAAGGCGAGAGAAAAAGTAATCGCATTTCTCAAACAAGAGAATGCGAATCGCATCGAGCAAATCAGTGCGAAGGACATCGGCCAAACACATCTCGCGACGACTCAGCTACTTCGTGCCGCCGAACAACTGCTGTATCTTGGCGAGCCATCGGGACTTGATTTTCAAAAGCGAGTAGAACAAATGCGGGTTCACATCGCTCGCATTACTCAGAAATCAAAGTCCGTACCCGCAACACAGAAATATATCAGTCAGTGGCGCGTCCAAATACAAAGGACTACGGCGGCACGTGCGAAGTCATTGGAGCAAATCACAAAACTGTGTAACGAAGCCAAATGGGACAGCGCCGACGACGAATTGAATGAACTATTTGACTCCATGGAACCTGGTACGGTCTTCTTTGAGTCGGAAGAAAAGAAAGACATTTATCTTCCCTTCAATGGCGTTCAGGGTGCCATCATGAATGCAATGCGTGAACTGCGCAAGCAACGTGGTGCCGAGCAACTGCAGCAAGCCATTGCGGCAATCATGCCCGATTATCCAACGCTCATCAGTGAAATGTTGATCGCCGTCGCTGCCATTGGTGAATCGGGTAAGGCGACCTATCGAGATGCGGAAGTCAACGGCCCTGAACTTGTCACAAAGATTGCCGATACATGGCGTGAATCACAGAACGCCATTCTGCAAGCGCGAGCAAAGCAATGGGCACTCGATGGTCGCCCTGCCTACGCCGGCTCGTTCTACCCGACGCAGGGCAGCAGTGACACAGAGGACCCGTTTGCCAAAGCACACTTGCAATTTAGCGATGCCGTATTCGGTCAACTAACTCGTCTCATTCAAGTCGATGTGGCTCGCACGACCAACGAAGATGCCCCGGACCTGTACATCGAATATCTTCGCGCACTTGCCCCTCTCGCCCGCCAGCATGTCAATCGTGAATTTACGCCCCAAATGACACACGCTCTCGGCGCATTCGGCAGTAAGTTACCTGCCGGCGGACGCAATGTGGGTTTGTACGCTTTAGCCACGACCGATTTATTGCGCTGGCGTGCCAAGGTGGCGACGGCGCGTACATTGGCACAACAGTCCCAATACCCCGACCTTCCGGCAGTCTTCAAAAAAGGGACCACAAGTAAAGTTCCCTATGTGGGACTGTTCCCCGAAGATACTTCCTTTGCGTCAACGGCACAGTTGATGGCCGCTTCGACGGAGGTCATGCCTGTTGCTGTGCAGCAACTTATGGGGCAACCTGCGCTTGTTCGGGATGTGATTCGTATTTCGGATTCAAGCCCTGTATCCATAGCGCGATATGCGGATCGTACCTATGCGAACATCCCCGCCGGATCGCCACCTATCGCGGCTATCGCAGCACTGAAGAAGGAACTGATGGTCACTGATCAGTCGCCCCCTTTGACGCTCGCTGCCATGCAAGCGGTTGTTTCGGCGGAACGAGGAGATTGGCTTGCAGTAGGAGGCGACATTACGGGCACCTATCTTGAGGCCGTAGTCTCTCGCTTTGGCAGTCTTCCCAGTGCGGCGGCAATTCTCACACCCTTGGGAGCACTGCCGGCAGAGAATCTACAGAATGGTTCGCTCGCTCAAATGATGATGCGTTTCGATATCACTCCGAAGTGGATGGCTTACGAGTATTTCTTTGTCGCTCCGTAACGAGACAAGTCAATTCACACTGTCAACACGAGTTTCCGCCGATGCCATGCTTCCGCTTCCTAGCCTGCGATAACTTCTTTTCCATCCCACATTTCATCCATGATGGGAGACTGAGGGTCGACAAAATCGCTATTTGCCTTTTCGTCATCGTAGGCTGCCTCTTTTCAGATGTTGCCAGTGCAGAATTTCGCGCGGGTGCAGGGCAACGGATCATCACTCCCGAACCTTTGCTGCCCGTCTCTGGCGGCATGGGCCCTACTTCACCCGCAAAGGAAAAGCGTGGCGAACTGATGGTACAAGCGTTGGTCATCGAAAACGATGGGACGCGAGTAGCATTGGTCGCCATTGATCTTCTTGGTTTTCCGAGCGTGCTCGTAAATCGCATTGCCACGCTTGTGCCCGAGATTCCTTCTGGCCAGTTGATCGTCGGAGCCAGCCACACCCACAGCGCTCCCGATTGCTATGCGTTTCCGGATGGCAAAGGAGGTTCGACTGCGGACCTCGAATACTTGGACCGCATTTGCGTATTAGCTAGCGAAGCCATCCATGACGCATGGAAAGATATGCAAGTTGCATCATTGCGGATTGCCTCCGGGGATGCTGTTGGCAAGATTGCCTACAACTATTACGCGCCCGATTTGTACGATCGCCGTGTGGCAGTCATCCAAGCCGTTTCCCTAGATGACAAAGTCCTTGCCACGTTAGTGAACTATGCCATTCACCCCGAGGTTCTCGGCGCGGGGGTCGGTATCCTCAGTCCCGATTTGATCGGACCATTGAGAGATCGAATTGAATCAAAGGTGGGCGGAATGGCAATGTTTTTTAACAGCGCGCAAGGAGGCATGGTCACGGCCGATAATCGCGATTTGAATGATCCGTCGGATGCCAAACGTGGCTACTGGAATGACACTCGTGCATGGGAAGAATGTGTTCGCATTGGTAATACGCTCGGCGATGAAGCGTTACGCGTGCTTGCGGACGCAGCAATCCAAGCCAATCCGAAGGTACGCTGCCTGACACGAATGGTGAAGTTTCCCGTCGAATCCGAGCAACTGTGGAGCGTTGTTACCTTGTCTCCTTTGCAGTATCCACACAATGACGATCAATCGATCACGGCTCGAATCAATCTGTTGGAATTGGGTGATTCGCAAGTACTCACGATTCCTGGTGAAGCGTTGCCAAACATCGGTTTCTACTTGAAACGAAAAATGAACGGAAAAACCAATCTATTGTTTGGGCTAACCAACGATGCATTTGGCTATATTCTGACAAAAGTGGACTACCATAGTTTTCCGCGTTATGACTACGTTTCTCGCGTCTCCTTGGGCGAGATGACGGGAGAAATTTTAATGGATAACGCACTGGAGATGATCTCTGAAATGGCGCAGTAGTTACGCATGGCGATCTATGCCCGGTTGGAGTTACGCTCGCTATTTTGGCACACGCAACATTTCTGCCGGATTGGTTAGATGCGCCGGAGCGACCAAGGTCATTCGTTCTCGCAGTTCTGCTTGGCTGGACTGTAACCATGAAATCGCCTGTTCCAATCGCATCCCTTGGCGTCCTTGAATGCGTTCCCATTTGAGCTGACTATCGTTCCAAAGCCAAATCGTGTAGCGCTGCTTCGATTCCACAGTAGGGACGAGACATGCGCCCTGGCTGGGTCGAACCACCGCGTGAATGCAGGGACCAACCAATTCACGACACATGGTGCGGGCGACATCCATCGAAACATCCGTCGCCACCACCCGTGGATTCTGACCCTTTTCACGCAATTCAACATCAAACTTCCGCAGTCTTCCTGTTGCTTTTACCATGTTTCTGTCCCCTTGATTTTTTCAGTGAATCCGCGACTGCTACGATGAATTGTCCTATGGTTGCCCAAGCTACTTGGCCTCTTCCAATTTTCTTCAGCAGAATATTATCGCTGGCAAGATGGACACCTTAGGTCACTAGTCAGAGAATTCCCCAAAAATGAAGAGGAAATAAATCACTCGCTCCCTCCATTTATGGCATTTAGGCGGTCGCTGACGTCGACCCTCCTGATTGGCTAAGATAAAAGCCCTTTCTGAAACGCTCCGGCAGGGGATGACCAACACACAGGAATCGAAAGCAATCGAATCAATATGACCAATGCTTGGGTACACGATGCGATTTTGCGCATCGAATCGGATTTTAACCGTTCAGCCGATACACACCTCATTCGCGTCCCACTCCCGGCGTGTCGGGATATCGATTTCTATTTGAAGGACGAGTCGATTCACCCATCGGGGAGCTTGAAGCATCGATTGGCACGATCGTTGTTTTTGTATGCCATATGCAATGGTTGGGTAACGGAAGGCACGCCTGTTATCGAAGCCTCTTCGGGTAGCACGGCAATCAGCGAAGCCTACTTTGCAAAGCTCCTGGAGCTGCCGTTTCACACCGTCATACCATCGACAACTTCCAAAGAAAAAATCCACAAGATTCAATTCCTAGGTGGCTGTTGCCATTTGGTCCCTAGTGGCGATATGGATGTCGCAGCACGACAACTAGCGGAAGAATTGAATGGTCACTACATGGATCAATTTACTTTCGCCGAGCGGGCGACCGATTGGCGAGGCAACAACAACATTGCGGAAAGTCTATTTCGACAGATGCAGTTGGAACGATTTCCCGAGCCGACTTGGGTGGTAGTCGGAGCGGGAACGGGCGGTACCTCTGCGACCATTGGTCGATATATTCGCTATCAACGATTATCAACCAAATTGTGTGTTGCCGACCCAGAGCGATCTGTTTTTTTTGACTATTATCATTCTCGTAATTCTCAATTGCGCAGCGACCTACCATCGCGAATCGAAGGGATTGGGAGACCCTGCGTGGTGCCTTCCTTTCTCCCTTCAGTTGTCGATCACATGATTCGAGTGCCAGATGCGGCATCCTGCGGCGCGATCACGGCGATTGAGCCGTTTCTTGATCGCAAATGCGGCCCTTCGACAGGGACCAATCTCTGGGCCTCTTTTCAATTGATCAATGAGATGCGTTTGAAGGGGGAATCGGGTAGTGTCGTGAGCATCATTTGTGATGCAGGAGAACGCTACTTAGACACCTATTACAACCCTGAATGGATCGATAGCGAAAAACTCGACCCAGCTCCCTACCACCAAACCGTTCGTCAATTCTTGTGCGATGGACATTGGGGATGCGATGAATAGCGATTCCGTTGAAACGAATGCGTTTGATTCCGGCGAACTTGCCAACGCACTGTCCACCGCGTTGCAAAGTATGACTACGGATGTATCGCAGCGTTGGCCGGAAACATTGGGTCGCTATCGCATTGATTCCCAAGTAGGCAAAGGTGCGTTTGGTATTGTGCTGCGTGCCTGGGACCCATCATTGCAGCGCAATGTGGCTATCAAGGTGGCTCGTCCTGAGAGGCTCGGACGCACTGGATCAAGTGCTTATTTAAAAGAGGCTCGCCTGCAAGCCAAATTACGTCATGCCAACATTGTGCAAGTCTTTGATTGCGGAGAGCTAGCCGGCGGCGGCATCTACGTCGTCAGCGAATTTTACTCGGGCGGGACTCTTGCGAAGAAAATTGCCAAATCGGGTCAAATCCATGTCAATGACGGCATTTCGCTAATCGCGCAAGTAGCAGCCGGTTTGCATCATGCCCATGATGCGGGAGTGATTCATCGCGACATCAAACCTGCAAACATATTGCTCGACGAACAAGGTGTTCCCGTTCTCTCCGATTTTGGATTAGCCATACAGGATCTGGAACTGGGCACTGGATCTCCCATGGTGGGAAGTCCTGCCTACATGAGCCCTGAACAAGCTCGGGGAGAGAGTCACCGGGTCGATCGTCGATCGGATGTCTATAGTCTCGGTGTGGTGCTCTATGAATTGCTCACTGGCAAACGTCCTTTCAGTGCTGCGACGGTAAGCGAACTACTTGCTCAAGTTCGTTCGATGGATGCACCCAGTCCACGCGCGGCCCGCATCGATGTGCCAGCAGAAGTTGAACGAATTTGTATTAAGTCACTGCAATTGCGTCCCAGTGATCGATATCAAACAGCAGCAGAATTTGCGGAAGAACTCAACGCATGGCTAAGTAGCGTTGATTCCCAATTCGGAGGTGTGCAGCGGCGAAACACGTCACCATCGCTTGATGCCGATTCGTCCGATTCGAATCCCATCACACCTCGCGGATTGCGTGCCTTTGACCGTTCGGACGCAGGCTTTTTCCTCGACTTGCTCCCCGGAATCAAAGACAGAGATGGGCTTCCTGATTCGGTTCGTTTTTGGAAACAGCGAATCGAAACCAGTGACCGATTCGATCCCTTTCGTGTAGGCATGCTGATTGGCCCAAGCGGTATCGGCAAGTCTTCATTCATTCGTGCGGGATTGTTGCCACATCTTGGCCCCGCTGTTATTTCCATGATTGTGACGGCCCGCGCGACGCGACTCGAAGGGCGGTTGCTGGCAGAAATCAAATCGCAAATCGATACGCCCGCGGAAAGCTTGGTCGCAGCCCTGTCGGCTATTCGTCGCGGCGACGCGCTTCCACCAGGAAACAAAGTCGTCATTGTGATCGATCAGTTTGAACAATTTCTTTGTCGCGCCGAAGATGTCGCACAGAGTGAATTATCGGAAGCGCTGCGGCAATGCGACGGACATCGCTTGCAAGCCATCCTCCTAGTCCGAGACGATTTTATTAGCCAAGCTTCTCAGTTCATGGAATTGTTGGACGAGCCACTCTCTCAAGAAAACAATTTAGCAGTCTTGGACCTTTTTTCCCGCACTCATGCAAGCAAGGTTCTCATCGCCTACGGTCGTGCACTTGGCGCCCTACCCAAAGGTGCACTGGGTAAAGAGCAAAAACGATTTATTGAGGCGGCAGTCGAAGGGTTGGTAGTCGAAGGAAAAATCATTCCTGTGCGACTTGCCTTGTTAGCGGAAATGTTGAAGGACCGGCGCTGGGTTCCCGCTACCCTCCAGCGTCATGGCGGCATGGGAGGGCTTGCTGAGGCATTTCTCGCGGAGCGATTGGAAGGGGACGCTGCACATCCCATCGCCAAAGCCCATCCTGAAGCAACACGGCGATTGTTGCAGCTTCTGTTGCCCGATGACGACTCCCCGTTGCGAAGACGTGCGATTCCCAAATCAGAATTGGTCGACGCGGTTGCCAACCTCGTTTCGCCTCACACGGCCGAGCAATTATTGGAAGCATTTGATGTCGATCTCAAGTTGGCAACTACCGGAACTGCTCGACTTGATCGCTCATCAGAATCCGCCACTCTGCAATCGGGATCGGTCGAAGATTCCCTTGGGAGCGAGGGGTTGCGACAAGTTCACTACCAATTGACTCACGACTATTTGGTGCCACCGCTCAATCGTTGGTTGCATCGAAGCGAAATGCAAACCGTTCGTGGTCGTGCCCATTTTCGATTGCGGGAATTGGCGAGACTCTACCGGACCTCACCGGAAAGCAGATTCACTCCTCAGTCGATCGAGTATCTCTGGCTGCGCGCATTGACTCGAAAAGCCGATTGGGATGCGACAGAAACGGAAATCATGCAGCGTGCGAAACGTAAGACTTCGCTGCGGATTTCGACCGCCATTGGATTTTTGGCCATTTTGTTACTCCTGTTTTGGTGGCTGGAAAAACAACAATCGGCGCGGCGCATTATTGCATCACTGTCATCCAGTCGCACTGTAGACGCCGTGGATGGAATTCTCGCTGCGCGTGCCCGGACGGATGTGCTGAAGCACCTCGTTCAAGAACCCAAATTGGTCACCTCTCCCCTGCACCGCGCACTCGCATTGCTGGACAGCGATCCAGACAAACTAGAACAAACGATCCAATCTATTCCACTCGATCTTCCGCAAGATTTGCCGATCATTGCACGACTACTCGAACCGCAAAGATCAAAAGCTATACTCGCTCTCCAGCAACGACTCCTTGCCACTGACTCATCTGCGGACAAAAGTGATGGAAATCCTACACCGAGGCACCTTGCCTATTTGGCCGTCCTGTCACAACTCGAGGCGAGTTGGCCGCACTGGAGCGAATTTGTATCGGTAGCGGTCGATGCCATCTGCAAAGCGCCGTCGTCGCAAAGAAATGCCTGGTTGGATGCCATGGTGCCCATCGAGCCGTTATTAGCCGAAGAGCTCTTGCTGCGGCTGGAATCGTCCTCATTGATCGATGTTAATCCCATGCGTGCATCATGGGTGGGAACGGCCGCAACGTTGTGTCGCAGTTCACCCTCGCGGTCGGCTAGGTTAGCTGCGTGTTGCGACGGCGAGGAGTTGGCGAGAGAGATATTGCCCATTCCAACCTCCTTGGCAAGTAAGTTCGGCGAACAGGTACTTTCGATGTTCCATCAATCGGACATCGATCGTTTGCGTCCATTAATTCCACCAAGCAATATCGAAAAAGATGCTTGGATTTCATTGTCACAGCAGGTGAGTTCCCACGCGGGATTGGCGACCGGAGCCGGAGGTTACGCGGTCGCTGTCCCTTTTGACAATTGGCAGTCGCTCCATCAGACGATCAAAGAACAGGGCTTTCGTCTCACCAGCCTGCGATTCAGCCCCCCACTTGATTCCATCTCTGCCACTGCAAATTCTGGCAACGAACAGCCTAAGGTGACGGCGAGTTGGACGCGCGATGCAATGGCTTGGCAATGGGATCCAAGAATCGAAGCGGCAGAAGTGGTGGATTCCATGGATGAAAGACAGAAACAAGGATGGAGACTCATAGATCTCGATGTTTGGGCGTCGTCACCCAATCTCTGGAGCGTCCTTTGGGTTAAAGATACAAGCCTTGCACTCCAACGTTTTGTACCGCTCGATTTCAACCTACTTCCTGGGTTTGCTCATAGAAATTTGCGATTCCCGGGAACCGCATTGCTTGTCACAGGGGTGAACTCAGCAGCCTCTAATGCCATCGTCTCCCTCCTTAGCACCGACTTGGAACAGCAGATTTCTCACGCTTCGTGCATTGGCGAATTTGGAGACCGACGACCTGATCTCGTGATTACCGATTTGCGATTACGCGGCAGTAGCGATGCGGCAACCGATCCTGACTTTTTACTCATGCGACTGAGTCGGTCCCTGGCGTCTCCCGCCGTACGCCCTGCGGATTTTGAAGAACGAGCCGCTGCCTATTGGCGTGCGGGCATGTATCAAGAGTGCCTGGATACGATCACTGCGGAGTTCAATCAAGAATCGCTATCGACCCGTTCTGCGGCGATCAGTTTACAAGTCAAAGGTTTATTGGGTTTGGGACGGACGGAAGAAGCTCGGCAATTGCTCGACAACATGCCTGCGACTCTCTCCGACCGTACAGAACCTGAAGGGGCGATTAGAACGAGCGATACTATTCGCGCCGTTGAATTGGCCCAACTTCCCGGCAAGGCGGAGGATTTACTCAACTATCTTCGATCAATTAACTCGCAAACAGTTGGACCCTGGGATTTAGAAAAAGTGCGTGCTGCAGGGGTCGCGATTGAGAGATTGAAGGCTAGTTCAATGGAGCCGACTCTCGTGGAATCACTGAGTCAGGCTGGCATCCAGGCTATTGTTACGATTGGGGGAATGCCCTCTTTTCGTCAACACGCACAACTGTGGAACGAACCTGACCTGAAACCCTTTCGGGAAACGGCCGCGTATCGTCAGTGGGGCCAAAAAACTGGGGGTGATATTCGCATATCCGCGTCGTGGCGTTCGCAGTCAGGCATTGAAGATATCGTTCTCGCACCTTGCGACTTGGCGACCCATCAGAATGAAGCAACTCGCCTCCTCTCCCTCGGATATTCCTTGATAGCAATCGATGCTTGCCTAGCAGGCGAAGTATTGAAAACTCAGGTCGCGTCGGTTTGGCACCGGACGAATAATCGCGTTGAGACGGACGAAATAGCACGACGCCGTGCGCTCCTCGCCACAGCGGCAGCTCATGTTGGAGAATTTGGGCCATTGACTGAAGCGTTGAGCTCCTCCGGCACGCTGCAAGCTGAAGCGATCGAAGCAGCTGCACTATCGGGCGTGCCAGTAAATCGCTTGCTGGAGCGATTGGAAGGGACCGACAACGAACATCTGCAACATGCGATTCTGCTGACAATCGGGAGCATGGATCCGACATCCATTTCAAACGCGTCCAAAAATCACTTACAAGCATCTGCTTTACGATTGGCAATGAATTCGAAGCCCAGCATTTCATCTGCCGCGCGTTGGTGCTTGAAGAAACAATGGCCGTCAGGACTCGTTGTTCCTGCTTTACCGGTAAACAGTCCTGAAGCACTTCAAACGCGTCTACCTGACGGTACTATTTTGGTACGACTCAAACCGAACCCTACAGAGCTCATTGGCACGCCGTTCGACGAACCAGGGCTGGCCGAGAGTGAAATGCGTCACTGGATCACTGGCCTGAAACCATTTGAGATAGGCCAAACAGAAGTAACCGTCGGTCAGTTTCGTAATTTCCTCAGTGCACTACGTGAATCACCCTACTCGGATGCACTACAAGATTTTTCCTTCACTAAATCGCGTGCACCGACAGATGATTCACCTCAGATTAGCGTACGAATGTACGATGCCATGCTGTATTGCCAATGGCTCAGCGAATCATTGGGATTGCCAGAAGAAGAAACGTGTTACCCCGGAATTTGGACTGCCGAGGCGTCTCGCTTTCGTCTACCGGACAATTTTCTTCAACGTCCAGGGTTTCGATTACCAACTGAAGAGGAATGGGAATACGCGGCGAGGGGTGGCGTTTCTCTGTCGAGACCGTTTGGACAATCGACTCGGTTGATGTCGAGATATGCGCATGTGGGCGCCTCGCTATCGGACCTTCGCACGACACCCGTTGGTACGTTGAAGCCCAATGCATTTGGACTGTTCGACACGTTAGGAAATGTACGCGAATGGTGCCAGAACATTTTTGAACCCTGGCGAATTTCCTTCGATAGCTATACGCGTGATGCGAGCCAGCTTTCCTCGAATGATCGAGTTCCCTTACTAAGTCGTCCCGCCACCCCCTCGCGTCCTGTTCCAAAACTACAGGAGCACATTGTACGGGGTGGCAGCTTTGTCGACTCGGCCGAATTGATTCGCAGCGGCGATCGCAGTGCCGCCTCCCCAGAAGAAAAATCGCATGCCATCGGATTTCGAATCGCTCGCACAAGCCCAAACTAGGCTTACCGACGCATCACATTCGATCATGGCACAGTGTAGAGCGGCAGATCATCAGGATCCTCTGAACAGGGATCGTACACAGTGGTGACCGGTGCAGTAACAGGGCCTGTGGGCGTACCCGGAGAGGTTCCACCGGTTCCGGTGCTGGCTGCTGCCTTTTGGTTCTTCCATTCCATGGCTGTACCGCGAACTGCTTTGCCAACCAGACGTGGTGCGGCGGGCATCGGTCCCGCACCATCAGGGTCGCTCATTAGTATCACACCTTCCACAGGAACCTTATCCCGCGAGCCGGCTGGAGCTCCGGAAATAGGGACTAAATCAAAGAGCCCAGAAATTTGAACTAAGTCAGGGGATGCTTGAGTGCCTGTCAATAGTTTTGCATTCAGCGGCTCACCAAACTGAGCATCGTCATGTAAGCGTTCAAATGTGCCCGTACCAGTCTTCGCAAACACTTTCATACGAGCAAAATAGGTATTTCCAGTCGCAGTGTCGGCAGTAAGCGTTATCTCCGCTCGGTAGGTGACACCGTTGTAAGTTATTTCAGAGGACTTCATCGCCACATCCAGTGGAACGCCTGCCATCGCTCGATCGCAACAAGAGACGGTTCCCAAAACTGCCAATCCGGCCAATATACGACGCTGCCAAACTCGTCTGCTAACCTGATTCATACTGCTCACTCAATCATGTTGTTAATCCACCCACAAGAAGACCCCTATCATACATCAAGATCCCACCCATGCGAATCGTAATTCTTCATTGGTTAGCATCTCCAAGTTTCCATATTGCCACTGCAGCGTCGATTCATCCGCATCCGATGCGTCGGTTCCCAGCCGCTTTCTTTCCCGTAGGCGGTTGACGAGAACCTCCCGAGGTTGATCAAAAATTAATATGCGAAACGGGATATTCATCGAGTTGGCCAATTGGCGAAACTGTTCGCGATGCGCGCGTCGTAGAAAGGTCGCGTCCACCACTATCGAATAACCAACCGATAGTCCGGTCTGAGCCAGGTGACTTAATCGAACATAGGTGGCTTCTGTCGCCGCAGATCCATAGAGCTCGGACTGGTCGGTGACTTCTCCTTGTTGCACCAATCGCTTGCGTTCAACATCCGATCTCAATCGGATGGCCCCCTCTTCAACCAACCGTTGTGTTCCGGTGGTTTTTCCTGAACCACTCACTCCAAAAGTAATGAACAGGGTGGGAGTTTTTTGCGCGATCAAGTCCATAGCCACTGCGAGATATTCGGCAATGTGCGTCTCGTCTAACTCCTGCATTTTTGCCACTTTTGCCCGGACCATTGCCCGATAGACCTGATACCAACGCAGCACGTGTAGGCCATCGTAGTCGCCCGTTTGCTCCAAATAAGCATTAATCAATAGGGCAGAGAATTCCGGATGTCCACGATGTAGGAGGTCCATCGCCAAGAATGCCAAGTCGCTCTGCACATCGATCCAGCGCAAGCGATCGCTGAATTCAATTCCATCGAAAGGGATAAAAGCATCGCGATACCACACTAGATTTTCCGCATGTAGATCCCCATGACACGCGCGAATCCGACCTTCACTTCTGCGCCGCGTCAATACAGACGGCATTCCTTCAGCGATCTGCGCACCGACCCATTTTTCGATCGCTTGCAAGTTAGCAACATTCTCGGTGGTAGTTACTGCGCCTCTGAGTGCTACAAAGTTGTCATACTGGTCTTCACTCACCAATTCTTCGCTGCCCCATTCAGTGTCGTTTGAAGCAACGTCAGCGATGGCATGGAATTGGGCAATCTGCTGGGCCAGCCGAGAGATATGAGCCGGCAATACCAACTCCTCTGCGAGTCTTTCCGCCAACAATGCGTCTTGAGGGAAACGATGCATTAGGACCCCATACTCCATCGCTTTGTCGGCGAGAGTAGGGCTGGAACATTGTTCGTAGGGACAATTCTCGTTGCAGGACAATTCGTCGAGCGCCACAATATCGACTTTCATTGTGGGATCGCTAACTCCCTCGCCACCTTCTGCCGCAGCGATGATAGCCACAACTCCGAGGTAAAGCTCGGGGGCAAATCTTCTGTTGAGTAAACACTCAGACAAACAAAACTGTTTGCGCAATTCCAGAGTGGAGTAGTCGAGAAACGGATTGCTGAGAGGCTTCTTAAACTTTATGGCCCATTGATCCATCAGCAACACCCAAGATATGTGGGTCTCCAGCCGAGTGATAATTTGACCCGGATATCGCAATGAAAGCGAATGTTCGACCGCTTCGATAATGTGTGTAGTGGTCATATATGAAGCAATTTTTCGATAGAATCAGAGACAATACAAAGTACCAAATGGACTGATGCTGGTGAGTGTGCAATCAAAATAGTCTCCTTTCGCTCCGCGAAAGTAACATAGATAGTCTCCTTTCGCTCCGCGAAATTTACATCGATAGTCTCCTTTCGCTCCGCGAAAGTAACATACAGAATAGTGGTTGACAGACGCTACTTTCGCGGAGCGAAAGGCAACTATAGGGAATCGATCACGTGTGGCAGGAATGGGGTCAAAGCGAAGCCTTGTTATGGGGCATTTACCGAGGGAGTGCCACCTATCAAGTTCAAGTGGATCTTGAGCAACCGGGTTATCGATGCAGTTGCCCTAGTCGAAAGTTTCCCTGCAAACATGTGCAGAGTTTAATACAACAACCTTCCTCTCAGCAGCAAACATCGCTGTTCGAACCACCCCCCACTCCTGCATGGGCGTCTCAGTGGATTGCCGCGAGGAGAGCCAAAGCGGCTAATGCATCCAACGTAGACCCTAACCCTTCCGATGACAACCAAACCCTGGAAAAGAAACCCGCGAAGGCTGCGGCTAAGAAACGAAAAGATGAACGGCATCAGCGAGTCTTGGCTGGAATGGAACGCTTGGAAAATTGGCTAGTCGATACGATTCGACATGGGCTTGTCCATTTCGAGCCTCAGGCAATCTCGCAGTGCGAGGCAGAGGCAAAGCGTTTGATCGATGCCCAAGCTCCTGGACTAGCCAGTCGAGTTCGCCGCGTCGCTGACACAGTACGCAGCGGTCCAGAGTGGCACGAACGAACGCTAGCTGCGATGGGGCGTTTGCTCATGATTTGCCGAGCCTATCGCAACATCGAAACGAGTGGCGCTGCCTGGGGCGAAGATCTCAAGCAATTCATCGGTTGGAATGTTCGTACAGACGATTGGAAAGATACCAACGTAGTACACGATGTTTGGTCCGTGCTCGGCCAGCGAATCGAGATTGAAGATCGCTTGCGAATGGAAAGATCTTGGCTCGCAGGACGAATGACTGGTCGAGTCGTACTGCATCTGCAATTTGCTTTTGGAGGCCAGCCATTTCCCCTAACAATTCACCCAGGGACAGAATGGGATGCCAAAATGCAAATCTATCCGGGTGCCTTGCAACAAAGAGTGCGGGCACATGAACACGAGGGTGCAATGGGTCCGATCTCCGCTCGCCCCTTCGCGTATCCGAATTGGGAAGCGTTTCTTCATCAATCAGCCACTGATCTGGGCCGATATCCGTGGCTCGACGTTACTGCGGGCATGATACAATGCGTCTCAATTTCTCCCCACCTGCAGGAGCCTTGGCAACTCGTTGACAACCAAGGACTTGCCTTGCCCATGTTCGGTGCTGCCCCCTGGGATTGGCTAGCACAGAGTGGCGGCACACCAGTGGACATCGCGATAGAATGGGACGGTGAGCGAGTCCGTCCATTGGGAATGTGGGATGGAAATCAATACTTGGTGGTATCGTGATTTCAGGCTCCTGCAAAAGCATCCCGTGGACAAGCATTACAGGTTCAGCAGGAACTGAAAACGAGCATGAATCCTTGGATTACGGCCGCTTTGTTGGGAACGGAAAAACGTTCCATCCCTGCCCTAGGAAACAACCTAGTCGATCAACTTGTCCAGCAGTCGCTGGCCTCAGAGGATGGGCCTGCTGAACAATTGTTGTTGCGTGAGGGTATTCGTTCGATCATGCAAAGAGCCGGTGTGCGCCCACAGCCATTTCAAGCAACTACGACCGAGTCCCTGCAAGATTTACTGGACGAACCTGATCCCCACATCACTCACCTCTTGGAACGACTGCTTGGTACTAGCGCGTATCACGCGTTGATTCCTGAAGCATGCCAACTCATGCAAAATCGCAACTGGCATATTCCATCGCGACTAGTCCCTTGGGTCCTGAGTCTTAAGGACCGAGGTTTGCGAACTCTGCTGCGACCACTGATCGATCGGCGAGGCGAATGGCTCGCCCGACTCAACCCCGAATGGTCGTGGGCCATTGAGACATCCGTCCCTACAACAGAAGTACTTCAGTTGCAGTGGAAAGAAGGCACGCGAACCGAACGACTGAGTGCACTGGAGCAGATGTTCTCGTGCCAGCCTGCAACGGCGCGGCAATGGATCAGGGAAACCTTTTCTACGGAACGGGCAGACGAAAAATCGCGACTCCTCGACACTCTCCTACCTTGGATCAACGATGAGGATGCAACTTGGTTGTCGGACCTAATGAGTGATCGCAGCCTCAAAGTCAAACAATCTGCTGAGCAGGGCTTGCTGGCTTTGCCCATCTCCGATTGGCGAGCGAAACAAATTGAATTAGCCGATCAATACGTTCAAATACAGGGCACCAACGAGAACCCCCAATGGAATATTTCTTTCCCCGCTCAAGTCAAGGAAACAGGGCAAACGGCTTGGGTTGAATTACTGTTTAGCGCAGTCCCAATTGTCTATTGGTCGAATCGACATCCCGCCCTACCCGATCCATTGATACAAAGCGCCCGCATGGAGCGCATGGGGGACGCTATGCTGCAAGGCTGGACTCGTGCGGCATTAAGCACAGACGAGTGCGTTTTTCAGCTGCGTCATCCGACTGCCACCGAGGAAACGAATCTATTGGAATGGAGGATTGCCCTCATGCGAGCTTGGTTCAAGACATTAAAGAATGAAGCGAGCAAGCAAATATCTAGTAACTCGATCGTGAGCATTGCCAGCAGGTTGCCAGTTCCTGAATTGGAACGCATTTGTAGAGATCTGCTCGGCGCTCATATTGATATTGCTATCCTGTTGGCGCATCAGCTTCCCACACCCTGGTCCACCTCTTTTCGTGACACGATTCTGCAAGAAACGGTGCTCAGGATGAACGGCAGCGATCATCGTCGATTGCAGGAATGGCTCCCTCTATTTGCCCTATTAGCTCAGACAGTGGAAGCCGACTCGTTGAACAATTTGCGTGCAATCGTTAACAACGAATTTGGCTGGGTTCCTACACCCAGAACAGGCTCAGTGGAACGCCAGTGGGTTGAGATCGCAAATTGGATAGAATTACGCCATCACTTGAACAACGATTTTCGGGAGAATGCAATTTGACTCAAGCAACCCCTGGGGCCACCGTTACCTCCAACAAACAGCGGTTGCACGTTGAGCAGGAATTTGCCCACGAATTGACTGCCTTAGCCAAATTAGATACTGGTGAGAAACCGGCTCAATGGTGCCTGAGCCCGTGGAGTGTAAAAACCTATCTGCTGGGTGGACGGCTTGCCGACGGTACGGAGATTACACCCAAATACATTGGCGATCCACGACTGATCGAAATTTCTATTGCTACTTTGGCCACCGACCGTGCGCTGTTGTTGTATGGGGTTCCGGGAACGGCGAAGAGCTGGGTCAGCGAACACTTGGCCGCCGCAATCAGCGGGTGCAGCACCTTACTAATTCAAGGAACTGCCGGTACCGATGAGTCGGCATTGCGTTATGGATGGAACTACGCTCGCTTAATCGCCTCGGGACCCAGTGTTGAGGCAATGGTGCCCAGTCCGATGATGGACGGAATGCGGACGGGGCGAATTGTCCGCATTGAAGAGCTGACTCGAATTAGTAGTGAAACGCAGGACTCGCTGATCACAATCCTTAGTGAAAAAACTCTGCCCATTCCAGAATTGAATTCGGAATTGCAAGCCGAACGAGGCTTCAACGTCATTGCCACAGCCAACAATCGTGATCGTGGCGTGAATGAGTTGAGTAGCGCACTGATGCGACGTTTCAATACCGTCATCCTCCCCACACCCGACTCTTTAGAAGACGAAGTGCGCATCGTCCATCAGCGGAGCCTGCAATTGGGCACCGCATTACAATTACCTGCCGAGCCACCCGGTGTGGAAGAGATTCGACGCGTGGTCACCATTTTTCGTGAACTGCGAGAAGGAGTTACGGAAGACGGAAAAACGAAAATCAAAACTCCCAGCGGCACATTGAGCACAGCCGAGGCAATCAGCGTAATCAATAGCGGTATGGCGATGAGCGCATTTTTTGGAGATGGTCAAATGCGTTCCTCGGATTGGATTTCAGCACTGATTGGCGCCGTCGTCAAAGATCCAGTCCAGGATGCACTCTTGTGGAATGAATATTTACAAACAGTGGTAAGAGAACGCGAAGCCTGGAGTGATCTCTATCGCGCAAGTCGGGAGGTTCGTTCCAGCGGTGGATGAATCGGGATTAGAGATCAAATTATTTGGCATTCGACATCACGGGCCAGGATGCTCGCGCGCCCTCCTGCGTGCGCTGCAGGAATTCTCGCCCGAGGTGATCGCGTTAGAAATGCCTGCGGATGTTGGTACAGCATTGGAGTGGATTCAGGACCCCGAACTTGTTCCGCCAGTCGCCTTACTCATTTTTCCTCCCAGCGATCCAAGGCGAGGCGTCTTTTATCCGCTCGCTAGTTTTTCGCCCGAGTGGCAGTGCTTGCGATTCGCTTGGCTTCACAATATCCCCATCGAGCCCATCGATCTTCCTGTGGGCCTGAGGCTAGGATACGAAGACCGCATCAGCGAGACACAATCGACAGTCGACGACGAGACAGGCCTCGCACCAAATACAGTTCCCTGGGATCCGATTGGCAACCTTGCTGCCGCCGCAGGTTACAGCGACGGCGAGCAATGGTGGGAAGAACAGATTGAACGCTGTGTCGATACGTCAGAGTTGTTTGAATCGATCCACGAAGCGATGACCGCTCTGCGATCGAGTCGCCAGCATTTCTTACGGGAATTGGATGCAGTTCGCGAAGCCCATATGCGACGGTCGTTGCGTCAGCTGATTTCGCAAGGAGTTTCTCGTATCGCAGTAGTTTGTGGCGCATTGCACACTCCCGCGTTAACTTTAGATGCATTACAAGGTCGCGTCCCCCAATGTCGTAAGAGCGAGGACTCGGCACGCTTATCTGGAATCAAACGCGTCAAAGTGGAGGCGACGTGGGTCCCATACTCACATGAACGCTTGACATTATCCAGTGGCTATGGGGCAGGGATTCAATCCCCTGGATGGTATCTCCATCTATGGGAAAACGAAGGAAGCAAATCGGCTGCTTATTGGATAGCCAGAGCGGCGAGACTGATGCGAGATTCAGGCTTAGACACGTCGAGTGCAGGGGTGATTGAGGCCGTTCGCTTAGCCGATGCCTTAGCCGCAATGCGGCGACGCCATGTAGTTGGCCTCCCTGAATTAACCGATGCAATACAGACTGTTCTATGCCAGGGTGATACTGCCCCCTTACAACTCATCCATCGACGTTTAGAGGTTGGCACGAAACTGGGTCGAATCCCAGAGAATGCTCCAACGGTCCCACTCGCCAAGGATCTCGCATCGCTGCAAAAACGACTTCGACTTAAACCGTCCCCTGAAGCCAAACTAATCGACCTGGATTTGCGCAGTGAAATTGGATTGGCGCGCAGCCATCTTTTGCATCGTCTGAAGATCCTTGATATCCCCTGGGGAACCGTCGACGAAGAACCTATGGGAAAAGGAACTTTCCGCGAACGATGGAATGTTCAGTGGCAACCTGAATTTGAGATTCGCATCATACTGGCCGCGATGTGGGGGCATACGGTTCACGAAGCCTCCGCTGCGCAAGCCATAGCTTCTGGCGAAGAAGCACAAGAGTTACTCGCTCTAGCGAGCTTGATACGCCAGACACAACTCGCTGATCTCAGTCATGCGATGGGGCCACTGCTGCAGCGATTGGATACACTTGCCGCAGTTGCAGCCGAGGTTCGTCAATTGTTGTCCGCGCTGAGTCCTCTCGCACGAGTAGCCCGCTATAGCGATGTACGTGGCACTCGTGCCAATGAAGTCGTACCGATTCTTGTCACCATGTTCTACCGTGGTATCACTGGATTGATGCGAGCATGTTCCGGGCTGGACGATGAAGCGAGCGAAGTCATGGTCGACGCTATCTCCGGAGTCTCTAGCGCTATTCGAATTCTGGAACGAGATGATCTCCTGACGGCTTGGTACGAAACGCTGGAACGACTTGTGGATTCCAATTGCGCACCCATGATTCGTGGCTGGGCATGTCGGGAACTGATGAGTGCTGAAAGAATTTCACAGGAACGTCTCGAACAAATTGTTGGACAGGCCCTCTCGCGAGCCAACGATTCCATAGAGGCTGCATCGTGGACGCAAGGACTATTGCGTGGTAGCGGATCTTTACTCTTGCATCAACCCTTGATTTGGGCTGTCTTGGATGAATGGCTGACTCGCCTTGATGGAGATGCCTTCGTCGTTCAACTACCACTCTTACGTCGCGCCTTCTCCGATTTTAATCGGAGCCAGCGAAGGCAGATTACTAACCAAGTATTGCAACTTCGCTCACTGTCATCTCGCCCCGCAACAATCGCGAATGACCACGCTGCACCGACCTCGTCGAATCAAGCATCCGACATGCAAGAAGATGCAGAGTGGGATACAGCGAGGGCATCACTTGTCGTTCCCATACTCCTTGAAATGTTGAAGCCTCGATCATGACCTTGCTCCCATCCAACGATACTCGGTCTCCCGCCGAATACGAACGTTTGCGTCGTTGGCGTTTGATTTTGGGACGCGAGCCCGAAGAAGAAAAGAAGAATCAAGGAAGAGATTCGCTGGAGAGCGGTTTCGCCGTCAATCTGGGTGATGAAGATGAAGGGATGGACCGTACGCTGGAGGCCCTCTACGAATCCGATCGAGAGTCGGGCTTGGGGAGCTCGTCGCCGCATGTCAATCGTTGGTTGGGCGACATCCGCAAGTACTTCCCCACGTCAGTCGTAAGGATCATGCAACGAGATGCATTACAGCGTTTAGGAATGAGGGAAATGCTGTTAGAGCCAGAGACACTTGAAGCCATCGAGCCCGATGTCGAGCTAGTGGCCACCTTGATCTCGCTGAAGAATGTCATTCCGGCAAAGACCAAAGAAACCGCTCGACTCGTTGTGCGAAAAGTTGTCGAGCAGCTAATGAAGAAGCTGCGACAACCGATGGTCCATGCCGTTCGCGGAGCCATTTCGCGATCATCTCGCACATATCGACCACGCGCCGCCGAGATTGAATGGCCACTGACAATACGCAAGAATTTGAAACACTATTTACCAGAACAAAAAACAATCGTCCTTGAGAAATTGGTTGGGCATGGGAGGCGTCGGAGTTCGTTGCGCGATGTTATCCTGTGCGTCGATCAGAGTGGGTCGATGGGGCCATCGGTTGTCTATAGCAGCGTTTTCGCAGCCGTTCTGGCGAGCATTCCAGCACTTCGCACACAAATGGTTGTCTTCGATACCGAGGTGGCGAACCTTACAGATCACATTCAAGATCCCGTCGATCTTCTCTTTGGAACACAACTCGGTGGCGGCACGGACATCCATCGTGCGCTCCGCTATTGTCAACAAATAACGATGCGCCCTCAACAAACCATCTTTGTGCTTGTCACAGATTTGTATGAAGGAGGAGATCAAGCTGGCATGATGCAAGCGGTTCAAGAGATTGTCGCTGCGGGGGTGACTTTGATTTGTTTATTGGCGCTGAACGACAGCGGCAGCCCCGGATTTCACGAAACCAACGCGGCCGAGCTAACGGCATTGGGTGTTCCCTGTTTCGCTTGCACACCTGAGATTTTCCCTGATCTGATCTCCGCCGCGATCCAACGTCAAGACATATCGTTATGGAGATCGCGGGCCACCACTTGAGTTTCCACAAACTCCATCAGCCCTTCGATACCTCCCTCGCGGCCAATACCTGACTGCTTCATGCCCCCAAATGGTGCTTCGGGAGTAGGCCCGGTCGCCGAGTTCAGTCCCACATGACCAAATTGAAGTTCTCGAATCAGACGATCTGCGGCCGAAATAGACGCGGTGAAGACGTATGCAGCCAAGCCGAACTCGCTGGCATTGGACCATTCGATTGCTTGCTCCATCGTCGAGAAAGGGACGATAGGAATCATCGGCCCGAAGGTTTCTTCGCGTACACAGAGTGCATCCTGAGGAACATCGCTGAGAATGGTCGGTGGAAAATAGAACCCGAAGGATTGCCCTGGAGTCACATGAGGCATGCCTCCGCTTTGCAATTGAGCACCACGTTCGAGCGCATCGCTAAGATGCGCAGCTACTTTGTCGAATCCTTGGCGATTAATGAGCGGCCCTAAGTGAACATCGTCTCGCATTCCGTCACCAACCTTCAACATTGACGCTCGCTGGACCAAGCTCTGAACGAGTGTTGCTTGCAGCGATTCATGAACGTAGACGCGATTCACACAAACGCAGGTTTGACCGGCGCAACGAAATTTGTTTTGCATCAAATGCTCGACAGCGAGTTCGACATCAGCATCGGCACAAACAAGGAGCGGTGCATTGCCCCCCAATTCCAACGTGAGACGTTTTACAGTCTCTGTGGTTTGCCTAAGAAGTATCTTTCCAACTCTGGTAGAGCCAGTAAAACTGATGGTGCGAACATCTGGATGCTCGCAAAAAATCCTTCCAATCATTCCTGGATCGCCAATCACAACCTGCGCCCATTCCTTCGGCACTTTGGCAGATGACAAGAGCGGAAGTAAAGCAAGTGTCGACAATGGTGTTTGCGGTGCGGGCTTGATAACACAAGGAGCGCCTGCTGCAATTGCAGCGGATAGCTTTTTGGCCAGCATCGCCAAGGGAAAATTCCAAGGTACAATCAATCCAGCTACACCGCTTGGCCGATAGTGAATGGTCCATTGGTGCGACCTCGGCTGAGCCCTTAAGCGTCGACTTTTGAGGCGGTTCATCTGTTCGCTGTAGTAACGAAAGAACCCGCTGGCGTAGTCGACTTCTCCTTCCGCTTCTCTCCACGGCTTGCCATTCTCCACACAAATAATGCGGGCCAACTCACGTCGATGCTCGTCCAGCAGAGCGGCAATGCGAGCTAGCATCATTCCCCGTCGCCTCGTTGTACGGGTGATCCTCAAACCTTCTTTGGCTAGGTCAATTGCCTGGAGAACTTGGAGATCGCTTTGCATGGACAAGCGGGCCAGCGACACTCCTGTGGATGGATTGATAACCTCAGAAACAGAGGCCCCGATTGAATCGCCGCTTTGGCCGGGAGCAAAAGAAGAGAGTCCGCTCAGTAATGGCGAGCCAAACATCATTTATGAACACCTAAGGGGGGTTAAAACTCAATTAATCTTAACGATTTCCATCGCAAGTCTTAACGGAACCTTAATACAAAATCTTAACAATTCGAATACTCTGCCTTCCGACGAGATTCACTTTACGCGCTGCGGTCATCAGCGAACGGTCCGAACTGAGAAGGTAAATTCGCATGAAATATGGTCCACAGACGATGTATCAGTGCGCCGTATTTGCAGTTCTGGGGTGCTTGTTAGGTTGCGGTGGAGAGTCGGCAACGCTTGCTCGCCCTGTCCAGAAAGTTAGAGGAACCATTACCGTCAAGGGCAAGGCGGAACCGGACGTTATTGTCACGATGCATCCAGTGGGTGGCGAAGCTGCGGCGCGTGGATTTGTTATTTCGCGTGGCCAAACCGATGCCACGGGCGCGTTCCAGATTACCACCTACGATACGAACGATGGTGCTCCGATTGGTCAATACAAGTTGGCGTTTTCTTGGAAGGGTCCAACGTCAGGCAAGACAGAGGAAGAGCAAGACATGTTGAAGGAAAAACTTGCGAGCAAGTATCTAAAACCAGATACATCGGAAGTTCAGGTAGAAGTGAAAGAAGGCGACAACCAGTTACCGTCAATTGACCTCCGTTAGGCGCGATTGGCTTGGGCGGATTTTTGAATTTTCATCCATTTCTTTGAGAGCTTTCATGCAACGAATACGTGCGAAACACGCTGCCTTTACTCTGGTGGAATTGTTAGTAGTCATCGCGATTATTGGCATTCTCGTAGGTCTTTTACTGCCTGCCGTGCAAGCCGCTCGAGAAGCAGCACGCCGAATGTCCTGCACCAACAATCTGAAGCAGATGGCGTTAGCCATTCACAATTACGAATCGGCGTTCGGTGTGTTGCCACCGAGCCGTATCAGTCCCAACCTGCCGATCGAAGACAACACTTCGGGTATCAGCGGTTATCAGAGCTGGACAACGATGATGTTGCCCTATATCGAACAAGAAAACCTCAAGAACCTGATCGACTTTCGATTTGCTTGGTCGGCGCTCATTAATCGTCCTGCCGTATCAACCCAATTATCGTTCATGAATTGCCCATCCGCACCTGGTAGTGGGCGTACTGATACGAGTTGGGTCGTCGGTGCTGCCGCGGGCGATTACGGTTCTATTAACGAAATTAAAGACAAGGTTTATCCGTTGGTATTGGGGATTCCAGCGCCTGGCGAATCGGCTCGCTTGGGTGTGCTCTCGAAGGATCGCAAGAACGGGTTCCGCGATATTCGCGATGGAACTTCAAATACGCTGATGCTGGCCGAATCGGGTGGACAGCCGAACGTCTACACATCTCGGGGCCCAATGACGGCTGCCATGTTCGCTAGCTATACTGATGACAAGGTCATTCTTTTCGGTGGTCAGTATGTGCCAACCGATGGTACTGGGTGGGCAGATCCCGACTGTGGCTTCAGCATCAATGGTGCCACCGCTGATGGTTTGACGAAGTACGGTCCGTTTATGATCAACGTGATCAACGTCAGCGAAGTATTCGCATTCCATCCTGCAGGGGCAAACTTCGCCTTGGCAGATGGCTCCGTTCGCTTCGTTGGGGCGACTGTCGATACTCGCAAGTTTGTAGATTCCGTGACTCGCGCTGGTGGTGAGATCGTTTCGGAACTCTAGTCGCACTCTATTTTTACCAATCGTACGAAAGCGAGTTGATTGCACTTCCTGCCGTCAACTCGCTTTTTCATTATGTCAACGGAGTTAATTAAGAAGACCTCAAATGATCATGCACAAGTTGGCCCCTCAGATTATTGCGAAAGTGTGTTTATCGATTTCGCTATTCCCGCTCGCGATTCATTATTCGCTCGCCGATGACGCGATTGAGTACCTTGGCCGAGCAACCATTCCTGGTAGCGCCAGCGACGCTTCATCGCTCAACGGTACCTTCGACGATGGCACTCCTCGCAATCAGTTGGGAGGCTTTTCTGCACTGGACTACACGGGTCATGAGAACCGCTACTTGGTATTGTCGGACCGAGGCCCCGATGATGGTGCGGCTCCTTACTATTGCCGATTTCATGAAATCGATTTGTCAACGCTGGGGAGCGAGCAGAATGGCGACCGTTATTCAGCTCGCTTGATCACTACACACTTCCTGGCCGATGCAAAATCGCGTCCCTATACCGGACTATCAACATCGTTTGGGGATCATCAGCGTGAAGGGGGCCGATTGGATCCCGAGGGAATTCGAATGCATGATGCCAACTCCATCGTGATCAGCGATGAATATGGCCCCGAGCTTATTTCATTTGACTTGGAAGGTCACTTTCGCAATCAAATTTCCACTCCTGAACATTACCTGATCAACAACCCAGCCAGTACCAAACAAGAAGAGAACAGTTTGAATCAAGTGGGCCGCCAAGGAAACGGAGGTTTTGAAGGAGTCGATTTTTCAAGTGATCGGAAATATCTGTATGCCATGTTGCAAGGGCCGCTTCTACAGGACCATCTATTCGATAACGACGGAAAGACTGTGGGGGTGTTTGCTCGCATCATGCGCCGCGATCTAGCCACGGGTGAGACTCATGAATATGCTTATCCACTCGATGGACCAGCTTATGGCGTCAGCGAGATCCTCAGCCTTGATGACGGGCGGCTCTTGGTTCTGGAACGAGACAGCAAAGGAGGCACTGAGGCTGCCTTCAAAATGATCTACGTCGCCGACCTCCGAAATGCCGACCCGATTTCAGCCAACGCTTCGTTGCCCGCTAACCTGAACAAAGGCGAAACACTACCTGATGGCATTCGTGTTGTTGAGAAGCGTCCTTTCCTCAATCTCTTGGATACGCGTTTTGGACTTGCTGGCGAAGCAATGCCTAGGAAGCTGGAAGGATTGACCTGGGGCCCGACTCTCGGCGACGGCCGATCCTTGCTGGTGGTTTGCTCGGACAACGATTTTGAAACTCCGCAATCAAGTCGCTTCTATTTCTTTGCGGTTAACCGAGCTCCGCAGCCGGGACCAACCGAGTAGTACGAACTTGAGCTACTGCATTGACGAACTGCTTTTGGGCTGATCGGACAATCGTTCGACCATGCCCAAAACAGGCATACTGGAATTGGTGTTTGGCTAACTCCAACAAAGACTGCTTGCCAAGCTCAAAGTCCTCATAGTTAATCGAATACCGTGGCCCCCAGATACTGCAGGCCGCGTCTCCAACAAACATCACTCCGCCTGCTGCACGCCAGAGATAGCTCGTGTGGCCATGCGAATGCCCGGGCGTATGTATGACGCTGATACCCCCTGCGATATTCAGATGCTCTCCGTCATACACCGCACGATCAATCCTCGCTGGCTGTACGCGACTCGGCATCCTCGCTCGATAGAGCCGATGCAATAATTGGTTGTGTATGCCGGGCGTGGCTTTGAGAGGACGTTCCGAATTGAGCGCGATCCCCTCACGGATTACGGTCGCCTCTTCACAATGCACAAAAGTCTTCGCCTGAGGCGCGCGCCGCTGTATTTCCGCCAGCGATCCAATGTGATCGGGATGATGATGCGTAATCAAGATGCTTTGCAAGTCGGCTAACTCAAAGCCCAATTGACGAACTGCCAATTCAATCGCATCTGCACAATCTGGAGTTCCACAATCGATAAGAGTCAGATTGTTGGACTTGGCTATGACAAACGCATTGACCACTCCTAACGAGACTCTATAGAGCTCATTGACGATAGGCTGCACTCCGCTCACTCTCTTCGGCCTCCTGCACTTGGCTGCGATTCTGCCGCGTCCAATGAACTTGCTGAGGGATTCACAGCAAGGTGATCGCGAAAAAACTCTAGCTGCTTGGATTGATACTGCGGGTCCTGCCATAAGCGATCGTGCTCATAACCGGCTAACAACCATGTCTCAATGTTGGGAAACCCCTGTGCCACTGTACGCAATTGATGAAAGTGGGAAACCGTTATCATTGAATCATCTTCACTGTGAACAATCATCATCGGACAGCGAATGCGCCGCAGTTCTGACATCGGCCGAATTTCTTCTAATGCAATACCCGCAAAAGTTTGCAGCCAAAATTTCACCGGCGGCATCAGGATCCTAGGTACACCTGCATGAGAGAGAAAGTCGCTAACAGCACGATCGGCTGACGCAAAAGTAGAATCGACCCATAAGGCGGCAATTCGCTGCTCTTTGTCAGACGCGGCCGCGAAGATAGCAGCGGCTCCTCCCATGCTTTCTCCACGCACGCCAATACGTGAACGATCAATCTGCATTCCATCGGGCAAGCTTGCGCTCGACAGATAGTCCAACGCGGCGGCTACGTCGGCCGCTTCATGCAATCCTAAACTAATTGTGCCCCGATCACCCGATTCCCCGTGGTTGCGAAAATCCAGCAGCAACACATGGAAACCTCCCTTAACCAACGACTCGGCCCCCTGATCAAACATCGAACCCCGATAACCAACTGACGAATCTTCCCAAATCTTGGCCTTGGAGCTACTGAAGCCGTGCAACATGATCACAGCTGCACCCTGTTGATACGTGGGTGAGTTCGCATCGGCAGGCAACAACCAACCGCTCAGCAGCAGTTCGTCCGCACCATCTGAAGAATCCGTCCCGTCGGAATCGGGCACCTGGATCGTCACCGTGTGACTAGCCAGCCGGCGATCGGCGGGGGTCTCCAGCGGCTGCAGATTGTGATAGCCCCGAAAAAGATATACAGCCGCGATGACGAAACCAAGCAAATGCCAAGTTCCAATCAGGGCAACAGCGACCAAAAGGACATTACGCCGACGGCGAGTCAATTGTTTACGACCGTGCCTTGCCATGAGCGTCACTTGCCGTTTTCTCTTGCTCTGGATCACCGATTCCACTTAACCTGAGACATCATAGGCTGATTGGCGAAATTTTGTTGGAACCTACGGCCTCGATCAACACCCTTTTTGTGCTGGAAACCCCTTTCGCATGGACGCATCGCGGTACGCCGTTTGCCTCTGGCCAGGCCTGCCAGAGCTGTGGTATCGAGGCCGATGGTCGGCTTTGTTCCCTGCGATTTGTTTTGCTGTGGTCATCAATTTTTTAATTGTGGCTCGCTTTATTTATCCAGAATGGTTAGTCCCCGCGCTCTCTAAGCTGGCATGCTGGGTAGGCCTGGCCGTTTGGGCAGCTTTAATTGTACGAGCTGTGGGTCGGCTGCCTGGATTATTGCATCCACGGTCGCTAGCGGAGCAACCCGATCGTTATGGAGAAGCGCGAGAATTTTATTTACGTGGTGAAATGGGACAAACCGAAGCCCTGTTGGCGGGATGTTTAGAAGTGGATGAGCGCGACTCACCCGCCCTGCTGATGCTTGCAGGCGTCTATCGGCAGACAGGTCGTTGGGAAGCGGCAGAGAATACACTGCGGACGCTGGATCGTTTAGAGACAGCGGATGGCTGGTGGCTGGAAAGGGCGGCCGAGCGGAAGAAACTCGCGCGTGCCCAGCAAGAAGTGTCTGCAGAACAAGAGTCCCAGCCGGAAGTGTCCGCAGAACAAGAGTCCAAGCCGGAAGTGGAGATAAGTGAAAGCGAGGGGTGATCAACCAGACAGTTTGATTTACTGCCGAATTGGCTGGTATTGCCTTTGACCTGTGTTTTACCTGATGGTGTATAGGTGAGCGCCCTTGTGGTTTTTGAAAAACAATCGTAGGGATTGGCCTTAGTTCGCGTGAACCTCCTATCCCCGTCCATCGCCCCATTCGTTAAGATCCTTCTTCCGGTCGCATATTGGGGAGATTCTCGCTGCAATCGAATGAGGAATTTGGGACGGCGGGAGTCAAATCGCGCTGAGCGGCGTAGAGTTTGCTAATGGTCTTAGGGTCCGGTTGATGCGTCAAACTGGCAGGGAGCCAAAACGAGAGTGATGGAACGGCAAGAAACGGATTGGCCAAGATAGTGGACCGAGACGAATAATAATTTGATGGCAGCGCCAGATAAGAGCTGGAGTTGCGTGGGTCTAAACCAGCACGGGGGCAACCCCAAGATTCGAATACAAGGGGTCGCAGGAACATGTACGAGCGCTTCACAGATCGCGCACGCAAGGTAATGCAGTTGGCCAATCAAGAGGCTCAACGATTTAACCACGAGTACATCGGTACCGAGCACATCTTGCTAGGACTGGTGAAAGAGGGAAGCGGCGTTGCCGCGAATGTCCTCAAAAACCTCGAAGTTGACTTGCGCAAAATTCGCTTAGAAGTTGAAAAACTAGTTCAGAGCGGCCCAGAAATGGTCACCGTCGGCAAGTTGCCGCAAACGCCGCGCGCGAAAAAAGTCATCGAATACTCGATGGAAGAAGCGCGAAACCTGAACCACAATTATGTGGGCACCGAGCACATCCTCCTGGGTTTACTTCGTGAACAAGAGGGAGTCGCTGCTCAGGTTCTCATGAATTTGGGATTGAAATTAGAAGACGTTCGCGAAGAAGTCCTGAATTTGCTGGGCCATGGTCTCGAAGGGGCCGAGGTCAGCGAGCGTGGGGGCAGAAGTGGCGAAGGTGCAGAAGGTGCCTCCAGCGGCAGCAAGAGCAGCAAGAGCAAAACGCCTGCCCTTGATTCCTTCGGACGCGATCTCACCGAGCTAGCCAAAAAAGGTCAGCTTGATCCGGTGATTGGCCGACAACGTGAAATCGAGCGGGCTATTCAAATTCTTTGCCGTCGTACCAAGAACAACCCCGTGTTGCTTGGCGAAGCCGGTGTTGGCAAGACGGCCATCGTTGAGGGGTTTGCTCAGCGCGTGGTAAGTGGCGAAGTCCCCGAGATTCTTGCGGACAAGCGAATCGTCGTCTTGGACTTGGCCATGATGGTGGCTGGTACAAAATATCGTGGCCAGTTCGAAGAGCGGATCAAAGCCGTCATGACGGAAGTGCGTCGCGCGAAGAACACTATTCTGTTCATCGATGAATTGCACACGCTGGTCGGTGCTGGTGGTGCGGAAGGGGCAATCGATGCCGCTAACGTGCTCAAGCCGGCTCTGGCACGTGGTGAAATTCAGTGCATCGGTGCTACCACGTTGGACGAGTACCGCAAGTACATTGAAAAAGACAATGCGCTAGCACGTCGGTTCCAAGAAATCATCATTGAGCCAACCAGCAAAGACGAAACGATCGAGATCCTCAAGGGTCTGCGTGAACGATACGAGGAACATCACCGCGTTCAAATCACCGATGATGCAGTTGTAGCAGCGGTTGAGATGAGCGAGCGTTATATCACCGCTCGTTGCTTACCCGATAAGGCGATCGACGTCATCGACGAGGCGGGTGCGCGGATTCGTTTGCGCACGATGAGCCGTCCGCCAGATTTGAAAGAAATCGACGAAGAAGTCGAGCAGCTCAATAAAGATAAAGAAGACGCCGTTGCCAATCAAGATTTTGAGAAGGCAGCCAATCTTCGCGATCAAGCGGAAAAGCTGCGTAAAAAGAAAGACGAAATCACTCGTCAATGGCGCGAGAAGAGCCAGTTGACGGATGGTGTTGTCGATGAAGAAGTCATTGCCGAAGTTGTTAGCAAAATGACTGGCATTCCTCTGACCCGTCTGTCGACCGAGGATTCTCTCCGGTTGATGAAGATGGAAGACGAATTGCACAAGCGAGTTGTCAGCCAAGAAGCAGCGGTCACCGCAGTGGCAAAAGCGGTTCGCCGCAGCCGCAGTGGCTTGAAGGACCCCAAACGGCCAACCGGTTGCTTTATTTTCGCTGGACCTACCGGTGTTGGAAAAACGTTGCTGGCCAAGGCATTGGCCGAATTCCTGTTCGGTGATTCCGATGCACTCATTCATATCGATATGAGCGAGTACATGGAAAAACACAACGTGAGCCGTCTCATTGGTGCTCCTCCCGGCTATGTCGGATATGAAGAGGGGGGGCAACTGACGGAGAAAATTCGTCGTCGTCCTTACTCGGTTGTGCTGTTGGATGAAATCGAAAAGGCACACCCTGATGTGTTCAATATGCTCCTGCAAGTTATGGAAGAAGGCCGACTGACCGACCAATTCGGTCGCAACATCGACTTCCGAAATACCTTGTTGATTCTGACCACGAATGCGGGTGACGAAGCGATCAAGAACGAATCGGCTTTTGGTTTCCAAAAACCCGATGGCGATGCCAGTTACGATTCAATGAAGTCCCGAGTGATGGATCAGATTGAACGCGTCTTCCGACCAGAGTTCCTGAACCGGTTAGACGACGTCATCATCTTCCGACACTTGAAGGCTGAAGATTTGAAAGTTGTCGTCGACTTCGAATTGGGTAAGGTTCGCCAACGCCTCTTCGATCGAGGCTATGCTTTGATCTTGACCGATGATGCTAAGGAATTCCTGATCACCAAGGGAAGCAACTTGGATTATGGAGCACGTCCACTGCGTCGCGCCATTGAGCAACGGGTCGAAGATCCGCTCAGCGAAGAATTGCTCCGCGGTGCCTTCGAAGGGATGAATACGATCGTCGTCGACGGTGTCAAGAATGATGAAGGCAAGACCATTCGTCTAGCCTTCCGCAGTGAACATCGCGACCAGATCGAACGTCCAGAACCGGTCGGAGTCGCGGCCGGCGAAGCTGACGAAGAGAAAGAGTAAAGAGCTTCTTTGGGTCTCGTCTGAACGACAGATCTGAGGGACGTTGAACTACCAAAGATGCCCGTTGGTTTTCCCAAACCAGCGGGCATTTTTTATAGTCGCAGATAGTCTCCTTTCGCTCCGCGAAAGTTCTGAAAAAGTAGCGAATACCAACGCTACTTTCGCGGAGCGAAAGGCGACTATTGCAAACTTTGCCTCATCGGCAAATTCCACTCAAGCAGCACAGCTCTCCCGATCGATACTATCGGATAGGTAGCGTTCCATCTGTTTGTTCCCCGGCAATCGGATCGCAGCCACAAACCGCCTTTCCAACAATCTGTCCATCATGGCACAGGTCACCTCGCCCCTTGATCCTCATACCGCGCCTGGTGCGGAGGCCGTTGGTCCGTTTACACAATGGATCACCGATTGGGGCACGATTGTCATCGATGGACTGATGACCGTTGGGGACATGGCGCTGTTCACCTGGCAGATGTGTGTGTGGTTATTTACACGAATGCCACCGCGGGGGACGTTACTTCCCAACTTCTATCAAGTCGGTGTCTTGAGTTTGCCCGTGGTTGCGCTGACGGGCACCTTCATTGGCATGGTGCTAGCGGTGCAAAGCTATTATCAATTTGCCTCGATTGGACTCGAAGATCAATTGGGCGCAGTGATCAATTCTTCGTTGGTTCGCGAACTAGGTCCCGTGCTTGCAGCGACGATGCTCGCCGGACGCGTGGGTAGCGCCATGGCTGCCGTGCTTGGTACCATGCGAGTGACCGAGCAGATCGATGCCCTGGAAACCATGGGTGCGGACCCGATTCACTACTTGGTCGTACCAAGATTCTTAGCCTGTATTTTATTAATCCCCGCCCTGACCGTGATGGCCGATTTCATGGGGATCGTGGGGGGCTATTTTTACAGTGTCATGATCCTTGGCATCGACCATGCTGCCTATCAAAACAATAGCCGCGAATTTGTCAGCGGGTTCGATTTCTATAGTGGAGTATTCAAGAGTCTCTTCTTTGGTGGAGTGATCGCCATTGTTAGTTGCTATCGCGGATTTCACTGCCAACCGGGTGCTGAAGGAGTTGGACGTGCAGCAACGGCCGCATTCGTCTACTCATTCGTAATGATCCTAGCCATTGACTTGTTGCTCAATATCTTGCTCGACGCCTTTTATATCGCCGTGTGGGGCCGCAGCGCGACAATCTTGGGCATGACAACGGGTATGACGTGGTGATGACGGAATCACTCACAACTACTGACGGTACGGACGGTATGCTGGTCAGCGCCGAACACGTTACCATTCGGTTTGCGGGCCAAAACGTTCTGCAGGATATTTCATTGCAAATTCCTCGAGGACAAACGCTAGCGATTATCGGAGAGAGTGGTTGCGGCAAGACGGTCATGATGAAGACGCTGATTGGGCTCGTGAAACCGACTTCAGGCCGTGTCCTATTTGATGGAGTTGATTTGCAGTCTCTGAATTATGATGCGCTGACCGAGACCAGACGACGCTTTGGTTTTGTGTTTCAGAATGCGGCCTTGTTTGACAGCATGACGATTTTTCAAAACATGGCGTTCCCGCTACGGCAACAACAAGATATGTCGCCCCCAGAAATCGAAGAAGCCGTGATGCGACGATTGCTGGAAGTTGGTTTGCCTCGTGAGGTGACTCGAAAACGGCCTGCTGAGATCTCCGGTGGCATGCGGAAACGAGTCGGCTTGGCGCGCGCATTAATGTTGAAACCAGAGTTAGTTCTTTACGACGAACCGACGACGGGTCTCGATCCTATCATGAGTGACGTCATCAACGAACTAATCTTGTCGACACGGCGCAATTACCCGGTAACCAGCGTGATCGTAACGCACGATATGCGAACCGCGCGAAAAGTGGCGGATCGTGTGGTCATGCTTTTTCCAAGACGTCGCTTGGAAGAGCAAGAATCGCAAGTCTTGTTCGATGGTCCACCGAGCCAATTAGAAAACTATGAGGATCGGCGAGTACGTCAATTTGTCCGCGGCGAAGCTGGCGAACGAATTAACGAACTCCGCGACGAAGCGAATTTTGATGACTAAGCGAGCTGTTTCCACAATGACTATCCAATTCATACCTACTGATAACTCTTAGCCAATAAGGGCGCATCTCATGGACGAGAATCGTTTACGTTTTGGCGTAGGAGTCTTGGTGGTCGCCGCCTTGGGGATCGCTGTTATTCTTACGTTCTTCTTTGGTGCCTACCCAAACCTATTTGCTGGTCGCTACACGCTAACCGTGTTCTTTCCGTCGGCACCTGGAGTTGGTCCTGAGACCCCTGTGCTAAAGAACGGTGTAAGAATCGGGCGAGTTACCGATACAAAATTATTGACCGGTGGTGAGCCTAGTAATCTGGACGGTGTTGTCTTGACCTTGGAAATTGAAGACCAATACCCACTGAAGTTAGACCAAGTACCTCGCATCACCAGCGGATCGTTAATCACCGGTGCTGCACAGATCGAATTTGTGAAGGCCACACCGAACCAACTCGTTCGCATTTTTGACGGACTGGGCGGTTCCGAAGCGAACGGTCAGTTGGACCAAGCTGAATTTGCTTTAGCCGAAGCCAACATCTCCGACGGCTCCCATTTGAGATATGGCGAGGTTGCCAAAGACCCGTATGAAATCCTGACTATGATTGGTGGTCTAGAAAACGACATTCGCACAACCCTTGCAACCGTTCAACAAGCTGGGCAGTCTATTGATTCCGCCGGTAAATCCGTGGATCAACTAGCCAACCAAATTCAATCGATTGTCGGTTCGGACGAAGGCGATTTGAAGAAGCTGACGCTGCGTGCGGGCCGTGCCATGGAAGAATTTGAACTGGCTCTCCGCGATGTACGCAGTGTATTCGGAAGCCCCGAATTGCAGAAAGCAATGCGAGACTCAGTGCAACAATTCCCACAAGTCTTAGGCAATGCACAGATCACTCTGCAATCGGTTCAGAAGGCCATGGAGAAATTCGAGGAAGTGGGCGAAGAGGCAAAAGGGGTAGTGAGTGAAGCCAAGAAGACTGCGACGAATATCGCCGCACTGACAGAACCACTTGCTGAGAACGGTGATGAACTCGTTGCCAAACTTTTAAACAGCATTGACAATTTTGATCGCACCATCGTTCAGATCGGTGACTTCGGCGAGAGACTGAATAACGGTGATGGAACGCTGCGAAGGCTGATGGAAGACGACGAACTCTATTGGCAGGTCAAACGCGTGATGGACAACATCGAGGGAGCGTCTGTGAAAATTCGCCCGATCTTAGATGATGTGCGAGTGCTGAGCGATAAGCTAGCACGCGATCCGGGGCAACTAGGCGTTCGTGGCGCGTTGGAACGCCGTCCTCCAGGATTGGGACTCAAATAGCGGTGAGGGATGCAGGCAAAATTCAAAGTTGGTACGACAAAAAAATTCGTCGGACCCTCACAAGCAAGGATCCGACGAATAACGCCAAGACGGTTTAAATAGGAGGTGCCACCTAGAACATGCCGCCGCCGCCCATGCCACCCATGCCGCCGCCGCCCATGCCACCCATGCCACCGCCGTATCCACCTCCTTGATTGTACGCGGGCCACTCGTAGCTGGCATCAGGATTGACGGTATTGCTACGAATCGAATCGAACAGCGATTCGATTTCGCGATGAACTGCATAGGATGCCGTAACGATGAGCGTTGGTCGACCAAGCTCCGATTGAAGTGCAGCTATGGTATTTGTTCCGCCCATTTCGCTCCAATTTTCCTGACTGATTGACTCCGTTAAAACACTATTGGCAACGCCAGGCGACAACCCGGTGCCGTCAAGCCAATAGATACGTCGCAGTAGATGCTGTGGACTCTCGCACTTATCGGTAGTGGTGAATTTGAGATAGCCATTGGCGGGCAACAGAGCGAGATCCGTTGCATCGGCAATCGCTTGCAAGACATCGTAAGCGGACACTTCTTCTAGGCTGATCGAGACCGGAGCATCACCGTCTAAACCAAGTTCCTCCAACGCTCGTTGATCGACGGTAATTTGCAACTCAAGTCGCTCTTGAATCATTCTCACTACATCAATGAGTGGCACGGAATTGGCATCGATCGAAATAGGGTTGGCAAGCATCTCCGTTAGTTGTTTCATGAACTTATCGTCCACATTCACATACTTGGATGTTCCGATTCCTTTTCGGGCAAGCGCGACTGTATCGGGAGTAATCATCACAGCCTCATCGCGAACTTCTGCAAGGAGTCCGAGGGGCCGCAGTGCTTGCTTGAGGGCGGCGGATAATGGAATCTCTCCGTCTTCCAATGTAATCGATGCATTTTCTGGCAGCTTCAAATCTGCACCGTGAAGATCGATCACCACCGGTATGCCCAACGCTGCAAAACTGGCACCAAGCTTGTTGAGAGGCATAGTGCCCAACGAGTGTTTCAAGGGACGTGACAAGATTTGCGAAAGTTGCTCGTTAAAGTCCGCAATCTCTTCGAAATCGTCCTGTTGTTGAGGATCACTTGGAGTTGCAACGTCGGAGGTCCCACCGCCATCGTCCGTCACAGGCGAGTTCCGCAATCCACCAATTTGCGCCTCATTGGCTTCGGTGGTAGCAAGAGCCCCAACCAGAACATGAGATTGTTGTCCAACTATCCCCGCAGAGTCATCGCGGGTACCAAAGGGATTACCCGCAATGGCTAACGGTAGAGTAAGCGCGGCAGCGATCAGCGAAGATTTCATGGCTAGTCCCTTAGAGTAGGAGAAGTTCGAGGAGGTAACGGAAGAGTGCGGCGTGGGTTGAGGCACGTAGACTTGGGATTCACTGGCTAATCGCATGGCAACGGTGTTAGCCCATTCTGCCGCTTGAGCGCTCGGTGCGGTTGTTTGCATTTGCAATGTGGTAATCGCCGCGCTCAAGGACACGCCTCGAAGCAACAATCGTTGTCGTAATTCATTGCGTCCGCGTTGCAAACGGCCACGAATGGCACCCAATGTCGTTCCCAGTTGCTCAGCCACCTCGGACAACTGCTGACCCTGCAAATAATGCAACACGAGAGGCGTGCGAGTTTTTTCAGGAAGCTGATTGAGTTCTTCATCGAGAACACATAATTCGTGCTGTCGAGCAATAGCGTCCAGCGGATTACTTTCCGTCGTGACCGCTTTGCATTCGGCTAAGTTGCCTGAATCGGTTTGCTGCATGGGGCGGCGTGTTCGCATGGAGACGCGATAGGCCGTGGCATGCAACCAGGCTGGCAGAGCGACGGCCGAACGAATGGATTCTGCCGATCGTGCCAAGATCATAAAGGTCACTTGAAATGCATCCTCCGCATCTACAGTGGAGCGGCACTGTCGCTTGCAAACGCTATGCACAAGAGGCGCATAGCGAAACACAAGTATCTCGAGTGCCTCGGCATCACCAAGTTCTACCCAGGCAGCCAGCAAACGTGAATCGGTACGTTGAGTGTCTTGGATCATATAAAAGTAAAGTGCATGCAACTGTGACTAGGGCGCGCGGAAATTTGATTTTAATCTCCCATTGCCAGCACTTGGGTGATCGTCCCAGAATGCTGACCAGCGGACTTTACCGCACTTTTTGCCCATAACTCATGATAGTGAATTCTGTTCACTGGTGGTTCTTCCCATGAAAGCGACCCGTAGCGAACATGATTTGTTGGGGGACCGAGACGTTCCTGCCAACGTTTACTGGGGAATTCACACATTACGTGCCATCGAAAATTATCCCATCACGGGACGGACCATTGGATCTTACCCCTATTTGATTCGCGCCTTGGCCTTAGTCAAACAGGCGGCTGCGATCACCAATCAAGAATTGGGACAACTCGATCCCCCTCGCGCCACGGCGATTCAAGCAGCCTGCCAAGATATTAATGAGGGCCGCTTACACGATCAATTTGTAGTGGATGTCATCCAAGGAGGTGCAGGCACTTCCACCAACATGAATGCCAACGAGGTGATCGCAAATTTAGCGTTGGAGAAATTGGGCTGGCCCAAGGGACATTATAAAGAGGTGCATCCGCTCAATCATGTCAACATGTCGCAAAGCACCAACGATGTGTATCCGACCGCCTTAAAATTGGCGATTGTCTTTGCCTTGCAGGGGCTGCTCGGTGCGATGGCCGAACTGCGGGAAGCATTTAGCCTCAAGGCAACGGAGTTTGCCGACATCCTCAAGATTGGTCGCACGCAATTGCAGGACGCCGTCCCGATGACTTTGGGCCAGGAATTTTCCACTTACAATGTCATGGTGAGCGAGGATCTGTTGCGGTTACAAGAGGCCATCGCGCTTGTACAAGAAGTCAACCTGGGCGCAACGGCAATCGGCACAGGGATCAACACCGATATTCGTTATTCGCGTTTAGCCACCGAGACACTATCGCGTTTATCGGGAGTACAGCTAGTTCCCGCAGAGAATCTCGTCGAAGCCACGCAGGATACTGGCTCCTTCGTTCAACTATCGGGTGTGCTGAAACGCGTTGCCTGCAAGCTTTCTAAAATCTGCAATGACCTGCGATTGCTTTCCAGTGGTCCGCAGGCGGGGTTCAATGAAATTAATTTGCCAGAGCGCGCCGCCGGTTCCAGCATCATGCCGGGCAAAGTCAATCCAATTATTCCCGAAGTCGTTAATCAAATTGCGTTCGAGGTCATCGGCAATGATGTGACCATCACCATGGCATCCGAAGGGGGCCAGCTTCAACTCAATGCCTTCGAACCGATCATCGGTCACTCTCTTTTTAAGAGCATCGAACATCTCGAAGCTGGGTGTCGAACTTTGGCAGTCAATTGTATTGCCGGGATAACTGCCAACCGCGAGCTACTGGCTGAAAGAGTGCGTGTTTCTGCCGGTCTCGCCACTGCTCTGAACCCCATTATCGGTTACGAAGAATCAACCTGGGCGGCACGCGAAGCGCTGCGAACCGGACGCAGTGTCTCAGAACTCGTTCTCGAACGAGGCCTCATGACGAAAGAAGCGTTGGAAGTAGTGCTTCGTCCCGATGTTCTGACCGCCCCCAATAATTCTGAAAAATGATCCTCTCCAAGGACCGGATGAGACTTGTCGCCTTTTGGATTACAATACCGACTTGCTTCCCCCCTACCCTCTATTCCTCCCCCCTGAGTCCCACCATGAAACTCACTTCCATTGCCTTTGCATCGCTGCTTGGACTACTGCTTCCGCTTGTTGTAGAAACGAGCGTAAACGGTAAAGACAACGTCGCGCCCGTTCGAATGGGTGCGGGAATTATGACCTTCGATACTGTCCCTGGCTGGGGATTACGACCCAATGGTGAATCGCCGCTAGGTCCAACTCACGGAGGCGTTGTTGTCGATAATGCGGGCAACATCTATACATCCGCACGGGATGGCGTCTTTGTTTTCTCGCCCAATGGTCAGGTCATCCATAGTTATTTGGGCAAGGACTACAGCGACATTCATGACTTGGAAATTCGCACTGAAGAGGACGGCGAAGAGTACATCTATGGCGCGAGAAATAACAATGCTGAAGGAATCAAATTCAGCATTCGTACGGGAGAAGTCGTACTGCGTTTACGATTCCCTGAGGAATCAGGACTGGGGCTCGATCGTTTCAACCCAACCGCAATTACAGTCGCTCCTAACGGCGATATCTTTTTGTCCAACGGCTACGCCAGCAACCACATTTTTAAGTACGACAAGAATGGCAAATACTTGTCTCACTTTGGTACGCAAGGGAACGGGTTGAAGGAATTCAACACGGCGCATGGCATGACCCTGGACACGCGCTACGAACCGGCGCGACTGCTCATTTGCGATCGCAATCACGAACCCAAGGGCCGACTCGTGCACTATGACTTGGAGGGCAACTTTATTGAAGAAGTGATCACTGGATTGGGAATGCCGACCTCAGTTGCTATCCAAGGGGACTATGTTTCCGTTCCCGATCTCCATGGTCGTCTGGTCATTCTGGACAAGAGCAACACAATCATGGCCGTTTTGGGACACAACGCAGATCCTGCCAAACGTGCCAATTTCAATGTACCTCAGGATCAATGGGTTGAAGGCGTGTTTAGTGGTACGCATGGTTCCTATTGGGATAAAGAGGGCAACTTGTACATACAGGACTGGAATGTATCTGGCCGCTTGATGAAGTTGTTGCGTGTCTCGGATGCAGCCCGATAGTTTGTCGTTGCCATCCAAAATCATGGGAAAACGAAAACCCTAGATAGGGTCTGACCGGGGAAAGGCTAGGTCGCTAAAATACGGCGTTTTAGCAGTTAGCGTTTCCCCGAATTGAGACAGGCGAGTTTACCAATGGTTTCGATGGATAAAATTGTGTCGTTGTGCAAACGCCGCGGCTTTTTGTTTCAATCCAGCGAAATCTACGGCGGGTTGCAAGGCTTTTGGGACTATGGCCCGCTGGGGGTGGAGCTCAAACGAAACGTTAAAGAAGCTTGGTGGCGTGATATGGTCACCGGTCATAACGAATTGGTGCAACCGGCTGGAGCTCCCTCGACCTATGAAATGGTAGGACTTGATTCGACCATTGTCATGCATCCACAAATTTGGAAATGCAGCGGCCATTACGACTTGTTTCATGACTACATGGTCGATTGCCGACAATCGAAAAAACGCTATCGGTTTGACCAAGTTCGTGGTCGCTGGGTGCAATTTGGTGAAGTTAAAATCTTCATCGCTTCCTCAGCTGAGGTAGAACAAGAGGCCGACGAAATTCAACGTCGGGCACTGAAGTATTTCAAGCTTCGCCCAAAAGATATCGAACGTCTCGTTTACGATGGCCCCATCGTTCGCCTGGATACTCTGGCGACTGCCGACATGGACAAGGTGCTCGCTCCCGATGCCAACGAGCTGGCAACGTTGACGGAACCACGTGAATTCAATTTGATGTTTAAAACCACGATTGGCGCTTTAGGGGGTGCAGAGGATGTAGCCTTCTTGCGTCCCGAAACAGCACAAGGCATTTTCGTTAACTTTAAGAATGTGCTCGATAGCACTCGGGTGAGTATTCCCTTTGGAATTGCACAGATCGGCAAAAGTTTCCGCAACGAAATCACCCCTCGCAATTTCACTTTCCGCTCGCGTGAGTTTGAACAGATGGAGATTGAGTTCTTCTGCCATCCCAACGATTCTCAAGCATGGTACCGATACTGGCGAGATCGTCGCGTTCGCTGGTACACCGAACTAGGGCTGCGAGGTGATTCGATTATTCTTCGCGAACATCATCAAGACGAGCTTTCTCACTACAGCACGGGAACAGCCGATATTGAATATGCTTTCCCCTTTTTGCCGGCTGGTGAATATGGCGAGCTCGAAGGTATTGCTCACCGAGGTGATTTCGACTTGCGCAGCCACATGGAAGGCAAGCTCGATCCCAACACCAATCCACTGCAATTAGAATTGAACGAAGAGGGAAAACCTCGTCATAAGGGGAGCGGTCGCGATTTAACCTATCGCAACGAGTTGACCAATGAGCGATTTACACCTCACGTCATCGAACCCTCTGCCGGTGCCGATCGTGGGGTACTCGCTTTCCTTTGCGAAGCCTATTACGAAGACCAAGCACCCGACGATAACGCGGCCATGCAAACTCGCACGGTCATGCGATTCCACCCGCGATTGGCCCCTATCAAAGCGGCCGTCTTTCCATTGGTTAAGAAAGACGGAATGCCGGAAATGGCCCGCGAGATATATGGACAATTGAAAGAAGAAATGTCCGTCTTCTATGACGCAAAAGGAGCAGTCGGTCGGCGTTATCGACGTCAGGACGAAGTGGGCACACCCTATTGCATCACCGTCGACGGCCAAAGTGTCCAAGATGGCAGCGTGACAATCCGTGATCGCGATACGCTCGAACAATGGCGAACTAGCGTCAAAGATCTCACCGCAGAACTGCGAGAAAGAGTTAATCAGTAACTCGACCGCATCGAGCTGTTTTGATTGTGCGTCTGTAATGCGTTTGCATTGTTATCCTCGCTCCCTGATACTGAAAGATTGAGCAAGCAATCGTTTGCGTCTTGTCATCGGTCGATTGGCTTAGGGAGGGCGACGAATGCAACCAAGACTCTCGGTATCTCGCATCGCTTTTTACGGTACATCTCTCTGTGCCGCATTGGTGGCCAGCGCTACGGTCCAAGCAGACGACCCCTTTCAACCCACTTCAAATTGGGGCACCATGCCGAATGGCTGGGCAGGCTATAGCCTTTCGCAGATTGGCGGGTTTCATAATCCCCAGCAACAGCACGCCTCAAACTCAATACCTGGTCATCAGCACAATGGCCATCAGGACCACGGGCATCACTCCAACGGTCGATTTCCGTATTACGGTCGCTACGGTTTCCCTGGATTTCCGCGGCAGTATGGTCTAGCCAACGGCAGTCCTTTTTATGGACTTAATGGTGGTTACGGAGGCTACGGCTACTCCACTTATCCTTATCCCTATTCCTATGGATATCTAAATCAAGGAATTTCACTAACGATTGTCGCTCCGCAGTGGAACGTTTCTGCTCCCTTGGTACCAGCCGCACCGCTAGCAAATCTGCCAGCGCTAAATCCCCCCATAGCGCCGTTGTTACCCGCAAGAAATCCTGCACTAATCAAAAGAGTCGAGCGAGGCCCGATTATACCTGCAGAGAACATCTTGGATCCTGCCGAAGAAATACGACGCCGGGTCGGCGAGCTTCGCTTGAGCACTCCCACAAGTCGTGATCGTGCTGACAGAACTCTAGCTCAAGCCGATCGTTACTTTGCCGATTCGGAATATGGACGCGCATCTGCCCGATATCGGCAAGCCCTAGTTCAGGCGCCAGATTATTCGAAGACGCTGTTTCGCCTTGGGCATGCGTACGTAGCAACTCACGATTACGAACTAGCCCTCAATTACTTTCTTATGGCTCTTGAGGTCGAAGGAAGTTCGGTGCGGAAGGGATTTTCGTTAGAAGACATGTATCGGGGTAACAAACTCACCAAAGAGTCCCACCTAGAGGACTTATCCGAAGCCGCGTTGAGGCAACCGGAAGATGGTGGCTTGGTGATGCTTGTCGGCTTGATGCTCCATTACGATGGACAGGCGGCACGTGCGCAAGAGTTCTTTCGTCGCGCGTCTGAAATGCCCGGCGCGCACCAGCCCTACACTCAGCTACTACTAAAGAAGGAAGCCGAACCCGCTCGATTCGAGGGATAAGGCGAAGTGGCAGGTGGTGTTGGCAATTGCCATGTGGTGAGGCGATAATGGAAGATGAGGCTTGAATGCTTCACCGTGCAATATTGCGGTTGGCTGTAGCTGACAGATTAGCCGTGTGCTGAAGATGCGGCACGGTCCCACCCCCCTCCCCTTCCTTTCGTACTGGCCGATTGAGTCGGCTTTCATCGCCATGCATAAGACCAATTGGCTCGTCGTTAGCCTCTGCCTGCTGGGTGGATCTTTTCCCCAGCCGTCAGCAGGGGCTCAGGAACAACGCATCTCCGCAGTGGACGAGAACGGAAAGGTTGTCAATTTCCAGCGAGATGTGGCGCCATTGCTGGTCATCCGCTGCTTGGAGTGTCATGCAGGAGAAAAAGCGAAAGCGGATTTCTTGGTAACCGATCGAGATGCAGTACTCGGGTTCATTACTCCAGAGGATCATACAAGCAGCTCCCTCTATACTGATTACTTGACCACCACCGATCCCGATATGATGATGCCTCCCAGCACTCATCATGGTCCATTGCCGGCCAGCGAATTGGCATTGATTCGCTTGTGGATTGAAGAAGGAGCACTTTGGCCCGACGATGCAACGGTTGCAGCGGCTAGCGAAACTGTGGACGTTGTCCCCACAACTGCAACCATTTCCCAAAACGACAGCTTGCCTGCACGGATTTGGGACTTTCAAGGCTATTTCCATCCGGCAACGGTCCACTTTCCAGTAGCCTTACTAACTGTCGGAGGTTTGTTTGTCGTGATTGGCTTAGTGTTTCCCAAGGTCGGTACACAAATCCCGTTTGCTTGTCTCATATTAGGAAGCGGGGCAGCCGTGGTTGCCTGCTTGATGGGTTGGTCACTCGCGGACGTCAAAGGTTACCAGAGCTACAAGGCGGGCTGGGGCGCCGAGATCAATGCGCATCGATGGTCTGCGATCATTCTTGCCTTAGCAGGCGTGGCTCTTTCGCTCATCGCAATCAAGGGAGTTCGCAGCGAGAGCCGCGCTCTCGGATTTATATGGAAAACAGGTCTTCTCGCGCTCGCGGCAATCGTCGGGCTGGTAGGTCACCAAGGTGGTGAACTGACTTATGGAAAAAATTTCTATCCGAAGGCGTTTGAACGCTTGTTAGGACCATCAGCAGATCTGGTCCCCCCAGCGATAGAAGCGTCCACTGCAGAAGCAGCCGCAAGCGAATAGCGATTCCGAATAACAATCATCGTTTGCATTGACGTCGGGCGCGTGCGGTTTGCCATTAAAGGGGCGTCGGCGCGAAATTCGTCCGTCCGCTCGATTTCACACACTGCGTCGTAGTACTTAGCGACGCGTTTCGCCATGTTGGGCAACATGAAACCATACGGGTAAAGGGAGTCAACTGAGTCAGTCAGTCAACTGAGTCAACTAGCAGTCAACCAGTCCAGTCAACCAGTCCAGTCAACCAGTCCAGTCAACTAGTCCAGTCAACCAGTCCAGTCAACCAGTCCAGTCAACCAGTCCAGTCAACCAGTCCAGTCAACCAGTCCAGTCAACCAGTCCAGTCAACCAGTCCAGTCAACCAGTCCAGTCAACTAGTGCAGTCAACTAGTGCAGTCAACTAGTGCAGTCAACTAGTGCAGTCAACTAGTGCAGTCAACTAGTGCCATCCACCTCAGTCAACTAGTGCCATCCACCTCAGTCAACTAGTGCCATCCACCTCAGTCAACTAGTGCCATCCACTTCAGTCAACTAGTGCCATCCACCTAGTCCAGTCGGCAGTCCAGTCAACTAGGTCAACTAGGTCAACTAGTGAGTCAACTAGTGCCATCCACCTGGGAGTCAACTAGTGAGTCAACTAGTGAGTCAACTAGTGCCATCCACCTGGGAGTCAACTAGAGTCAACCAGTAGAGTCAACTAGTGCCATCGACCTCAGTCAACTAGCAGTCAACTAGTGCCATCCACCTAGTCCAGTCGGCAGTCCAGTCGGCAGTCCAGTCGGCAGTCCAGTCGGCAGTCCAGTCGGCAGTCCAGTCGGCAGTCCAGTCGGCAGTCCAGTCGGCAGTCCAGTCGGCAGTCCAGTCGGCAGTCCAGTCAACTAGCAGTCAACTAGTAGTGAGTCAACTAGTGCCATCCACCTAGTCCAGTCGATCCACCTAGCCCAGTCGGCAGTCAGCTGGTGCCATTCACCCACAAAGAACCTCAAACGACACCTCCCACAGTTGCTGCCTACATGCGTATGGAACCCTCCTCGCCAGATGGAATACAACGCCACATATTCAACAAAAATCACTAGCTCACAAAAACTTTTAAATAACCATTAGTTCATACTTGACGAAAGTCCACCATCCGGAAACAATAGCCATGGAGGTATTGGCTATGACTCGACCAAAGCGTTCGGAACAGTTTGATCCACTCGAAATCAACATCGCCCATGCCGTGCAACGCTGCGTACGGCGCGCTTTCCTGGCAGGGAAAGATGATACCTCTAAAATAGACTACTCTTATCGCCGAGAATGGATCCGGCGACGCCTTGAGGCACTCGCCTCGGTCTTCGCGATGGACGTCCTGGAGTAC
>JBGTBJ010000031.1:0-46651 GCA_041749395.1 Pirellulaceae bacterium | reverse complement strand
TCCTCCTAGAGAATGTTGGTTCTCACACTAACAGCCCAGGAAAGGAAGCCTCATGGATGTCCAAGATAACGCCGGAAGCATCGTTCAGGCAAGCGCAGATTCTGAAACCACCACCGCAGTGGCTGAGATCGTCGCTACTTTCAAAGAACGTGCCGCGATGATTTTGGATTGCTTCCTTGCGTCGCCTCCAACACCGTCGCAAGCTCACAAATTCGAAAATCAGCTTCATGAAATACTCGGTGAAGTCGGACGCCAATTGGTTCAGTGGTTCTTTTCCCGGCTTGAGCCCCCGGTCGATCAAATGCCCGGCACTCTCTCGTACCGCGAACAATCCCATCGGCGACTTCCTGAGAAAACGATTCGAGAAAATATCGTCACACGGTTCGGCAAGATTACATTGACACGTGCCCGTTATCGACGCGGCCGCGCTGGCCGGACAATTTTCCCGTTGGAAATTTTGCTCGGCATCGAGAACGGATTCACTCCGGCGGCCGCAGACCGCGTTGCCAAGCAATTCGCCGCTTGTGGAAGTTCGCAAGGCCGAACATTAGAGATGATCGCCGATCAAATGCGAGCGAAGATCGGTACCGAGAAACTTCGCAGGCTTATTGGTACGCTCGCCAATGGCATGGAACCGCTTCGCGAGCAAGCTCAAGTGCGGAAATTGATCGGTTTGATCGACCAGGCTCGCCAAAATAAGGAAAAGCCGGTGTTGTCGGTCAGTCGTGATGGCGTGGCACTGGGCTTGGCACCGTGGAGTTTCTTCGAGATGGCGAGTGTCGCTTGCGTGAGCGTCTTGGCCGACGGCAAGAAGCTCGGCACGGTGTACTTGGGCTGTGTTCCAGAGACAAATCAAGCTACCCTTTCGAATCAACTGACCAGCTTGCTCAAAGTAACTATTCGTGGTTGTGGCGATTGCGTCCCGGAGATCGTGTACGTCAGCGACGCGGGCAAGATCGAAACGGCGTACTGGGAGAACACGCTGCGTAAGTTCTTTGTCGATGGTCGGCGAATCAAGATCACTCGCGTGGTCGACTACTACCATGCGGCCGAACGACTGACAAAGATCGCCGATGCGTTGAAGCTTGGCGGCGACAAGGCGAAACGAGATGAGTGGCTGGGACATGCAAAGTGGCTGCTTCTGCAGCCCGGTGGACATGGGAAGATGCTTCGCAGCATTGGCAAGATGCGTGAGCTTCATGGTTACAAGAAATCGGGCGAAGAAGACGCGGAGAAAGCGGAGCGGTATCTTCGTCGGTACGGTCGGTTCATGAAATACGCGGCCATGAAGTCGGGTGGCTGCCCGATCGGAAGTGGCGTGGTGGAATCGGCTTGCAAGCAGATCGTCAGTGAGCGCATGAAGTTGTCAGGAATGCGTTGGCTCAAAGAGGGCGGGCAGCGAACGATGACGCTTCGCTGCCTTCTGCTGAGTGGAATCTGGGATGCGGTTTATGAGACTTGGCTTGCGACAAAATCGACTGTCAGCAACCTTATCAACTTGGACGCAGCGTCATGAGTGTCACCGCAGACGCATCAGGCAGATCGCACCCCCTAGAAAAATCCGCAAGTAGCCGTTTAGTATGCCCGTCTGCTTGTACTCGGGACTGGGATCATCATGCACATGCCCGCCAAGGCGTCGTATCTCGGCAGCATTGTTTTTCTTTCGTTGTTCGCGACGTATTTCTTGGGTAACGAGTCCAAGTAAGATTATCAAAGCCGTGACAATCACTAATATTGTCTGAATTCGAAAGCGAAACGCGAAGGGCCGAGAATGACTGTTCATCGCATTGGTCTCAATGTCAGCTGAGGTCGGAATGTAATCGGCCCCATTGTACCTAGTCCGGAGATTTCTCTGCGACCATTGCACGAAGCGGAATACAAGGTGCTGCGTCAATAGTTAGATGTCAGTGATTCGCTACTTTCTAAACACATCCGCCATCTTGAAGAGGCTGGTTACGTAGAACAACGTAAGAGCACGGTGGACGGCCGGCAGCGTATTTGGGTCTCGTTGATTCCCTGTGCGGTTCGCCGCGCAATACCTGCCATTATCGACGCTCCACAGCAATTGAAAAATCCGTTACGCCCGATGCCTTCAACGCCTCTATCACGGCGATGACTTTCGCGTAGGGCACCTCCTTGTTCGCTTCGATCGTAAACCGCTTCATCGCATTCGTCGCAGCCATCGACTTTAATTCTTCGAGCGGAATCTCTTTCTGGTCAACGGAAATCTGACCGTCTATGCCGATGCCGATCACCACCGACTCGACGCGCGGGTCGGGCGCGGGCGCAACCGGCGCGATATCCTCAACAATCAACCCGCGCGTCATGAGCTGGTCCGCCCAGTCGCCGGTTATATTCGGTAATTTCCAGTTTGTATTATCGAAGTCATCGAATTTCACCATTTTGGGCAAGACCACTGGCTCAATCGTTGGTCGCCCATTCTCTGAAATGCGGAGTAGCACCATCTGCCCGTCTGTCGACTCTGGATTGATGCTGTAATTGAACCAGACCGAGATTTTGCCCGCTGGATGATTGACGGTCCCATCGTAGAAATCGGTTGGGTCGATCGGAGTGGATAGGTCGGGGTACTTCAGCATGAGTTCCCGATTTGCCAATTCGACTAGCCTGGAAAGTTCTTCGGAACCACCGATTGCAGCCAGCCCGACGAGCTTTTTCAGTTGGACATCAACGACCATTGCCTCTGTGGAGTTCAAGTCCAGCTCGAAAAGCTCGCCTTCATGAACAACCGCTACGATTTCCGCACGCACTGTCACTTTTCTGAGATCATCAAATAACTCAGGCGTCGGCGAGATGGCTTTCGAATACTCCGCGATCTTCGACACCGGTTGCGACTTTGCGTGTGGGTTCTTCGCCACCAGGGCAACCAGCTCCGAAAGTTCATCCGGCGAGAGTTGAGTTTGAAGCAAAGGTGGTTCTCTCAGGATCGTCTCCAATTTGCCGTCTTTGTAAATGCGCATCTTCGTGTACTGTTGTTTTAAAGGAGAGATGCGAAAGTCCCAGGCAAGGACCCAATCAGAGAGCTGGCTTGCTGCGGAAGCCGCTGGCTTCTCGAAAATTTCCGCTTGCTGCGCGTCGGAAATTTCTTGGATGTCGAGCTGGCGCTTCACTTCATCGCGGAACGCTGCGGGCAGGTCGTTCGCGGGCGTGTCAGTGACTGTCCGCGGAGCGCTGTAGTCAAACTTCCGCACCGTGCCTTTGTGCAACAGATAGAAGAATCCGTCGTTCGGTAGGCAGACAATGGCCCAGGTGCCCCAGCCATCGGGGACGTCGACTTTGTAGGGGGCGGGCGGAAGCTTTCCCGTAAACTCCGTCGCCTCGAAAATGAGCTGCGCGTCGTTCGTGCGGCGGTCGTCGATCTGCCTACCGACGATTTTCAGCGTCGCATTGCCTCTGTCTCCCGTCATACCGGGCAGCGGATACTCGCCGGGGCCTAGCACGACGCGCGGTTGTTTGTCGGCGTTCGGATCAGCCGCGAGCACGCGGAATTTCACGGGAGCGGTCGACAGCTTGCCGCTGAACGATACAACGTCGGCACGCGTGGCAAGGCGGTTGGCTAGAGCGTCGAGAGCCTCCGGAGTTTTGTCGGCAATGAACGCTTCGGTTTCTTCGGCGGTCGGAGCTGTAGCGAAAAGTTCATGGACAGCGCGATTCAGCAATCGTGTGCGTTCGGCGGCATCCGCAGGCAATGGGTGTTCGCGGTTGAGTCGCGTTTTGATGTGAGCCAGCCACCAGCTCGGCCCGGAGACCTGCGGGTCGTCCTCGCTGACACCCACTTCGCTTCCGTCTAGCGGTACTAGGCTGTAAGTGAGCGTCAGTTCGTCGCTTGGATTTGCAAGTATATTCGTGCCGGCACGAGGTCCCGCCCACGGGCCCATGCCCGCACGAGGACCGATGCCAACGCCGGGTGTATTGATTTCAATATATGCGCCCGGCTCTAAGCGAACGGTTTCAAGCAGTGCCCTTGTCATCCACTCGATGCCTGAAACTTGAACTTCTGAGCCATTGGCATCGGTCCCTTTCACCCAGCCCTGATGAAATGTCGGCACTTGCAACATTACGGGGACTTGCCCTCGGTTTTGAACAAGCAGCCGGGCCTTGAGAGCAGTGCCGATGCGATACTCCGCCATGCTCGGCTCTAGCACCCACGCCGCGCGCAGACCACTCGATTGCTCTTCGCCCCACGGCACATTGACGTACCTTTTCGGCAGCGTTTCGCCTTGACGAATCGTGTGCCTCGTTTCATTCCACGTTGCCTGTTCGAGCACAGTGTGTTGAATGCCTGCCACTTCATCAAGCAGCGCAATGGCATCGGCAGGATTCCAGTCGTGTGCTGCGTCAAGTCGCGGGAGAATTATGTTGAGCGTCGGCACCGTCTCCCAGGTCGGGTTGTATTTGATGAACTGTTTCACCGCCGCTGCCAACTCGCCCACGAGCGCGCCGGGAATGTCGCCGTTCTCTCGTGAGTGTCGTTGCCACACTTCATATAGCGCCTTCGCGTCTTTGTGCATCGGTGCGGACGCGGTAAGAACATCAGCCGAGTCGAGTTCGGGTTCTTGCGGCGGAAGTTTGGCGATAAGTGTGGCAAGTTTCGTGGCGGAGTCTTTGTTTCTGATCACTGGCGTGACTAATTCGAGCTGGCGAACGCTGCCGTTATCGCTGAGCAAAAAGACGCGGCCCTTTGCGAGGTTGTATTCCTTCTGTCCAAACTCGCGCGGGGGCGGCGCGGGTTTGGAGAGATCGCGGCCTTCTGCGGGCGCGGTCGTGATACTGAGTTTATCCGGCGCGATGTGCGTGCGGTGAAAACTAAGCGCGATACCAGGTTGCTTCGCGGTGAGCGTGACGGAGTCGATCCAGGTGCGTGCCTTGGCATTCGACGAGCTTCGACTCGTCGAATCGAAATCACCCTCATAGGCGATGACAAAAGTGGCTTCCTCACCATTGTGAACGCAATACGCTGAAAATTCGTGCGAGCCGAAATGCGCGCTGTGTGGTGGGTTCCAGTCGTCATCGGCGGCGCGAAGCATCGCCATCGGAATAGCAATACCCGCTCCGAGCAACATCCCGATCATACCAATGGCGGTAGACACTCTGCGGCGGTTGAGTCGATCACTGAGAATCGCGTGAAGGCGGCTTTCGAGCGGTGAATGGCTCGCCATTGCCAGTCCACAAGCCGATGTCCAACGCTCGACCGACAACTTCGTTGCTACGTTGAGAAGATGTTCCGCATACGCAGACGCTCGAACTCCCTGTGCCAATACAAGATCATCGCAGGCTCTCTCACGTTCCACATGCAGGCGCCACGCAGCGAACCACACCAGCGGGTTAAACCAGTGCAGTGCGCATGCGATCTGGGCCAAGAGTTGGACTACGGTGTCGCGGCGTTTGATGTGAGCCAACTCGTGCAGCAGCACTGATCGAAGCTGCTCACTGCTCCATTGTCTCGCCGAATCAGGCAACATCAACCGAAACCAGACAATGCCCCAGACCACTGGAATCGTTCGTTCCGAATCGATCAACAACTGGACTCGTTGATGTATGCCAATCTGTCGGTATGCATTATCGAACGCAGTCGCGATTGCTGCATCGGATTCATCTTGCATTGACTCTTGAGCATCGTTTGGGCACCCCGACACGGCAACCACCGTTGCCCGCTGTTCGTTGCCCCATAGTATCCAACGCGCGGCCGTCAATCGTACTAGCAAGACAGAAAATCCGATCGACCACAGAATTGGCAATACACTCATCCAGCTCCAACTGGAACCACTGTGTGCTCGATCTTTGCCAACGGAATTCTCTGTTGCGTCAAGCCTCGCCTTTAACAGAGCTTTTGTGTGGATGGAAGTATCGGTGATGTTAGGTTGCGAATCGAAATCACGTTGATCAAACTGCGCGGGAGACCCTGCCCTCGCTGCCTCGAATGGCGAGGGCAACTCTACCAATCGCGTCGAATTTTCGATTGCGGGCGGACCTTGCGAAATTGCCGCCCAAACGGGAAGCACCTGCCATCGTGGTAACAGTACAGATAAGACTGGGATGACCAACATCGCTACGATGGCAACCAGCCAAACCATGTGACGCATCGCAGCCGAATCACGTTTCAGCATGATAGCCACCCCGACAGCTCCCAAAAGAATCACGCTACCCTTAATAGCGGAATCCATCAGCAATAGACTTGACGTTCCAAAAGCAAAAAACAACGGTGTATGAGTGCGGTTCATTTCAACGCCCCTCTTTTTTGGTTTGTTCAATCAAGGCAATGAGTCGCTCGCGCTCTTCAGCGGTCACTTGATCTTTCCGAGAATGGAGATGGGCGGCCAACGCCTCTACCAGCGATCCTCCAAAGAAAGTCTCCAGGACATTCTCCAAAGCGCTGCGGCCAGCCTTGCCCTTCGATTCTCGTGGAGCATAGATGACTTCTCGACCGCCCGACTTTCGTCGAAGATATCCTTTTTCTTCCAGAATGTGCATCAATCTCCGAACCGACATCGCGGTCGGTGGCGACGGAATGGTCTGTACAACCTCTTTTACAGTCGCTTCCCCCAGCGCGAAGACCGCATCCATGATCTGTCGCTCGCGTCGACTGAGTTCTGACGATTCAGGCATAACAGCTCCTCCAGCAAGTGAGTCGTGTACCGCTTGAAGTACGAAGCGTAAGATCAATGGCACATCGCGTTAATATATTAACGCTATTTGCCCCGCTTGCAAGAGCGTTTCGCTAATTTTTTAACGCTCACGAACTCTCGAAAAGGTGTCAGACACCTTTTCCAATCCCACTGAAAAAAGGTGTCAGACACCTTTTTTTAAGGCCGTTGCCGAATCGGTGAAGCGATGCTCAAATTGTCTCCGCAAGCGATTGCTTTCCATCTCACTTATTCCAGGGGCTGTTGCGATGTTGTTTCCAGCAGTACGGCGTCACGATTTTGTACTCTACTATTCCATCCTGGCGACGACGCTTTTGCTTGTCGCAGGTTGTGGTTCCGCGCCGGACGCCAGTGAGTCACGCTCAGCCGACGTCCCCGAAATCGCAGAAAATCGTACAGACAATGTCACTGTAGATCACTCGCCCGAATCGCATCTGGACTCCAAGCCAGCCAGCCCCTCCGAAGATTCGCCGCCGGCAGCGGTGCCGAATCACGCCAAGGACCTGAACGAAACGTCCAGCAACGCGGCCGCGCCCTTACCCCAGGTGGTCGAGCCAACATCCGAGCAAGTTGCTCGCTGGTCAAGGCTCTCCGTGGAACCCTTGCAACTGCTGGCTTGCCGCGACGTCACTTCCATCGGTTTGGTCACTGAGGTGGCACACACCATGGATGGACGTCGGCTTATCCTGGCGGGTACCAAGTTGACGCTTTGGTCCGTCACGGGCGACGAGCCGGAGGTCACTTTACTTGAATTTGACGGGGATGAATCCATCATGTCCCTAGCCGTTTCACCCGATGGACATTGGATCGCGGCGGGCGACAATACGGGCACTTTGCACCGTTGGGATTTGGCAGACCATAACAAGTTGATCTCAAAGAAGCTCGCCTCCGTCGCTTTGGTTGACCTGGCAATCTCGACCGACGGTCAAGAGATCGCGACGATTGGCTACGACAATGAAGTATCGATCTGGAGTGCGGACGAAATGCTTCCCAAAAACCAGTTTCGAGTCGACACCAATAGCTTGAAACGAATCGTCTATCTCAATGCGCATTTGCTGGTTGCGGCTGGAGAGACAACCTCGATCTGGGATACTGGCACCGGCAAGGTAAGTCAAACGCTCTCGCCGGGTCGGTACAACTACACGATCGCACGGTCGCCTAAAGGCACTGAGTTGGCGTTTGGCGAACAAGACACCCTGAGCCTTTTGAGCATCAGCGATGCCAAACGCAACCGTTTACTGGATGGTCCCTTTTCCACAGATGAACTCCTTGCGTTCTCGAATGACGAAACGCGACTTGCCACCGCCAATAGTACGGGAGTTCGAGTTTGGGATCTTGCAAGCGGCCAACTCCTCCAAGTCATCGACGCTTTTGGTTCGCCGGTTACTGGATTAAATTGGTTGCCAGAATCTGACTTGCTCGTTGTCACATCATTGCCGGCTCGAACCCGGATCTGGGGAACCTCCAAGGACGGCGAAGCGGTGGGGCTCGTCCCACTGCATTCGCCCGCCTCCCTGCCCGCCCCTAGCTCTCAGACACCGGCAACTCCTACTCAGTTCGAATCGGTCATCGACTTGCGAACGTTTCCACGACTCGGACGCAGCAGGCCGCTGGTGAATGACGCATTTAGCTTGAATGAATCCGCAATGAACAGCCTCGATGAGGCGATGCAATTTTATCAGTATCATTTGGGGCGAGCAGGCTGGAGTGAAGTTGCACCTCAGGTCGCTTCACCCGGCTCGCATCAGTTTCAAAAGAGCGGTTTTAAGGTCTCAGTTGCGATGTATGAAACAGGCCAATCTCAAGTCAACATCATTGTACAAGTCTTGGGTAACCATGACCTGCGTTCCATTCCAAAGTTTGCATCGCCATCGTCCGAGTCGGTTTTTGAAAGCGATCAAGTCGTTATGCTGCGAACAAAAACTCCACTTGTAGAAATTGAAGCTTCCCTGTTACGCCAGTTGCATGAAGCAGGCTGGACTCCCTTCTCACGGCTTTTTTCGTCTCACAACGACGCCGAAAAACGTCGCGATCTTGAATTCTTACGCGACGGACTCGCACTTCATGTTTCGATTGGACAGGATAACAATGATCCGGCCCTTTCTAACATTCAGTATTCTCAAACGCTATTGCCTCATTCATTGCCCGTGCCTCCGGATGCGAGCTTTGTCGAATTCGATGGCTCAACACAACCAAAATTAGTTGCCATGACATCGATGAACATTGCCGAAGCTCGCGAGTTCTTCGAACACGAGATGACCGCTCAAGGTTGGCAAATACGCGAACTTGGGTCGCGCGAAATTGAGGACCAGGACTGGCTCGCTTTTATTCGCGGCCAACGCGACGTAACCGTCAACCTGAAAAAGATGGCAACGGGTAAAACGTTGGTTCGCGTGGGTGACGACCTGGAAAACGCATCTTGGCAACTCGCAACGGCACCTAGCACGGAACCTGATGATGCAGCGAGCGGCATTGAAGCCGCCAACTTTCCAATCTTGAACGCGGCCCGGACCGCGAAGTTCGATGCGTCTGGGGAGAGTGTCGAAGTCCCGATGGATGAAGGGACGCTGCCGGAAATCGGTGAGCGTTACACCATAGCATTTCAGGAACTTGGTTGGGCGTTGAACGGTTCGGGGATCTCCTCGGATGATTATGTCTTTCTCACGTTTGAGAAAGAGAAGAGCGAGATTACGTTGCGGGGCCGCCTCTCTGCGGGCAAAGCCATCATCAATTTTCAAGGTGATGGAATTCTCTGGAACAAGCCATTGCCCGATGGTCCTGCTGTCGTCTCCTACGAAACCTGGCTACGAACGAACCATCACCCAGCCACTTTGGACTTGCTGGATTCCTTCCTCGCTGAGATGAGATCCATCTCCGACGCGCGTTGATTTCCGGAATCGATCATGTTTGAAGTTGTATTACCAATGCGGTCAACCACGCGGTACAAAAACTTCGCCACTCGTTTGAATCCTAGTTTTCAGTTCAGAAGGGCAATTCCTAAGACAGGACGCCCGGCACAGTTCCGCAGAACTGTGTCCATTTCGCTATTGACTTTCCGTAATGGAAAGTCATGTCGCGAATACAATTCACGAGCCAGAAGCGAAACGGAGATGGAGAATGCCAGATAGAGCTGAACAACCCGCCGCAGACGATGCGAGGGAAGCACTTGATTCAATCCAGGCGATGGAGAAAGCCGCTTTGTCGAGAGGTATACCGCCTCAGTGGTTTGGCGCAAGCATGGCTCTGTTAGCTGGAGCGTTGGTCGCGCTTTCGGCAGCAGACCATCGCGAATACCATGTCTATGTCCTCTTGCTGCTGTCGGCCGTTTTGGTGCATCGGTCCCAGAAAACCGGCGTATCGCTGAGGCAGATTCCTACGAAGCTGGTGGGTATTGCGATCATTGTTCTGACACCGTTGTTCTTTGGACTCATCGTTGTGGCCCAGTTGTTCAGTAATGCAATTGGAACCTTCTGGGCGGCTTTGGCTGTCGGCATCGTGCTTGCTATCGCGGTCTATACGCTGAGCCTATTCGAGCGCCGTTGGCATATCGCCAGAATCGGATCGATTGGATCGGGAAGCGGAGAATGAAAAGGAAAGGCTTCGATACGATTATCCATGCTCCCAATCGGCTTCAGATTTGTGCGTTCCTGGCGCCATTGCAGGAAGCTGAATTCAAGGTCCTACGTCAAGAGCTGGATGTCAGCGATTCGGTACTTTCTAAACACATCCGCCAGCTTGAAGAGGCTGGATACATAGAACAACGTAAGAGCACGGTAGACGGCCGGCAGCGTACCTGGGTCTCGTTGACCAGCGCTGGCCGCACTGCTTTTGTACAGCACGTCGAGGAGCTCAAGCGGCTGGTGCTTTTTCCAAGCGAGTGAGCGGGATTTAATGCAATAGACCACGCGGGGGAAATCGTTACTTAGATTCAATATTAAATTCATACAAAATGCCCTTGCGACGGCATACTGCTTTTACGGAGAGAGTTTCATTTACTTCTCTCGATAGGGCTTCGCCAGCCTGACAAATCCCCATCCAATCAGGCTGAATCGTATAATTGCCAATCTGATTGAGTTCATCTCCAACAGCTATTCCCGCGGAATCTGCTGGCGATCCAGGCTCCACATAAACCACACGAATCGCTTCGTCGTCCAACACGAACGCTAAACCTGCTTTTCCGATGCGAAACGGAGTTCTCGTCGTCGCATTTTCCGACAATTCAATCTGCTCATTGTATGGATCTATGTAAAAGTCGAACTTCTGCAGCAATCCCAGGCCTAGGGTGTTTTCATCACTTCTTAAGACGGGGACATCAGTAAATTCTGTTCCCCAAACACTTAGCCTTTGCAGAACTCCCTTTTTCAATTTATTCTCGCCACTTGCATCTAGAACTATTGTGTCGACGTTCGACGAGATCATTCCTTGACCTGTCAGTTGATCAAAAACCTCATTGCTAACTGCGAGAGGCACATTCATTCCTGTATCAATGAGGAACCGCTCATCACCAATTCCCATATGAACGCGTTCCGCAAAGATCCCTTTTTTTGCATTAATGTCTAGGCGATAAGATCTTTTGAAGCGTCTTTCAAGAGCTCTTCCCAAATAGAAACTTTCGCTTGAATTCGAGTAACCCAAACCAAACTCTAATATTATTGGCAACCCCAGTATACCAGCGATGTCATCGCCAAGCGCACGAGATAAAGGGTCAATATCAATGGTAGCGACAGGCTTTAAGGCGACTTGTTTTCCTGAGAGAGACGCAGCTATCTTCTCATATATTCGACCATCGATTGGGTTGCTTGCAGTTTTCACGGAGACGCGCCTGCTGATGCCGGAGGCATGGTGCTCCAGTGAGTGATCAATAAAGTTTATAGTTGCCCCGGAGTCTACAACAAACGTGCGCGGCGTGTTACCTACAACTAATTTGCAACGTACTGCGGAAAATGGATGTGCAACTTCACCAACTGGAGTGAGGCGGTGCTCCTCGCTCTCTCGCTCGAGCTGGGTTTCCAAGATCTGTTGTGATCGGACGACAGCTGCACATGTCATTGCAGTGCCAAAAACAACAAAGGCAAAACAGATCCATCGGTTTACCATGCCAGTCTTCCTTAGAGTATTGAACAACTTCCATTTGCCAAAGCATTTTCCAAGCTTAGAAGAAATTGGGCCCAAATGCTTCTTCGACCCCTTTGCTTCTTCGATAAATGCGCGACCATCAATCGTCCGGTCACAGTTTTTGATCCTCTGCCGCCGTATGTATCGCGTTCAGCACTTCTGTGTGATTCCACCGTTTCTTAAGGATTGCATCTAATTCGTGGTCCGTACTACTCAACACGTAGGGGACTTCATTCGAATTCCGCACCCCCACCTCGACAAATTTGTGCAACGTTGAATCCGGCCAGCCTATCAACTTATTGGCGAGAATTCCTTTAAGGTTTAGCTTAGCATACGAGGGTGTTTCCCAAACCTCCCAGGCAAGCTTCAAGTCTTCCGGAAACACCTCCAACCAACCCCGGTACGTGTTGGCTTCACCGACATCTAGATTAACAACCACCAACACACGAACAAACGAACCGATCCCAGCAACCAGAAGGCCGGCGGGAACGGCACCAATGCGGCCTCGCGCGCTCGCGCTGAAAACAAGTAAAATCACTCATGACTGATCCTCACCTTGCAAGCAGCATCGCGCCCGTTCCATCGCCCTCAATCGCACGCCAGCCAGTAATCTGTTACCGCAACGAAGAATTCGTTGCCTTCAAATACTTAGTCCAGATTTTAGGCGATTCAAAACAATAGTTGTACCGTGTTGATCGGTCCATTGTTGAATGCGAGGCCAGACCAATCGGGTGGCTTGGGCCGCTATAAATTTAAAGGCTCCAGGCGTGTATTGCGATCAGAGACGTCTTCCCCCCTTTGCTTCTCGGGGCAGACCAGTCGCGCAGCCGCAAAGGGCATGGAGCAGCGAACTTTAGTATCTTGCGAGGCACGGTATTGAGCCTGTTAAAAATCGAAGCGTCGAAAAAGATCGGAATAATGAACAAACGAATCACGGCAGCCAGGGGAGATAAGTGACGTGCCGATACAAGGTGTATACTGTCCAATTCGTTGGGACAAAATTTAGATTCATATGTTTATCCCTTTATCTCGATCACGCGTTTTTATGTCCACACCCACAATTGATCGCAATCTGCTTATTGGTATTCTCGCCTTGCAGATGGACCTCATCACCCGGGACCAGTTGGTCATGGCGACCAATGTATGGCTAGGAGACAAGTCGCGTTCCTTGGCTGATATTTTAGTGGCACAGCAGGTGCTACAAGAGAGCGATCGCGCCGTGCTCGAACCGATGGCATTTCAACACATTGAATCAACAGCGGTAAATCCAACTCCAAACTTGGTCGCACTGGCAAGCGTTGACACAACCGTAGATGGGTTCGAGCCAATCGACGGAGACCTTGCTTCGACGGTAAGTGTCAGCAAGGGTGCCTCGCATGAAACGTCGCTCGAACCGACAATTTCATATGCCGTCGCGTCTAGCTCTCCTACCGCTATCGGGGAAACTGAAAGTTTGCGGTTTCGTGTCTTACGCCCCCATGCCCGAGGAGGACTAGGTGAAGTGTTTCTGGCCAAAGACATTGAACTCAATCGCGAGGTCGCTCTCAAGAAGATCCAGTTGCGATTCGCTGACAATGAATCAAGTCGTTTACGATTTTTGATAGAAGCAGAAATCACTGGCGGGCTTGAGCATCCAGGCATTGTGCCAGTATACGGATTGGGCCGCTATGCCGATGGCCGACCCTATTATGCGATGCGGTTTATAAAGGGGGACAGCTTGGAGGAAGCAGTTGATCAATTCTTCGGTAAGTCAATCGACGCGCTACACGGTTCGAAACGTCGCGAGGCGCGTGAGAACCCTGTAAGCGTCGAGTTCACGGGCGTGGAGTACCGAAATCTGTTGGGCCGTTTTATCAACGTTTGCCAAGCGATCGAGTATGCTCACAGTCGCGGTGTCCTACATCGTGATTTAAAGCCTGGCAATATCATGCTGGGCAAATATGGAGAAACGCTGGTGGTCGATTGGGGATTGGCCAAAACTCGGCCCCACGTCGAGGCCGTGAACACCGGCGATGAGGATCTTCTTCAGCCCGCTTCGTCTAGTAGTAGCGAACCAACGATGATGGGGGTTGCGATCGGTACGCCTTCCTACATGCCGCCTGAACAAGCGGCAGGGCGTATTGACCAGTTGGCCCCGGCAAGCGACGTCTACTCGCTTGGTGCAACCCTCTATTACATGTTGACCGGAACTTCGCCGTGTAAGGGAAAGAACGTCAATGAAGTACTCCAGAATGCCCGTAGTGGTAAATTCAAAAAGCCACACGTCGTACAACCGCAGCTTCCGAAGGCACTGGAAGCGATTTGCCTAAAAGCAATGTCGCTTGCGTCTGCGGATCGCTATGTTTCGCCTCAACAAATTGCCGATGAGGTTGAGCGATACTTGGCAGACGAACCGGTACAGGCACTGACGGAGCCGGCGTACATTCGAGCGCGTCGCTGGATTCGCAAGCATCCTAGGGTTGTAGGATCAATTGCGGCGACCCTATTGGTCGGCCTTTCCAGTGCAATCATGATCACTACTATTGTGATGGGAAAAAATCTGGAGTTAGCGACCGCCAATGGCGAGTTGAAGAAAGCCAATCAGGCAGAGCACCGTGCTCTCGAACTGAAAATGAAGGAAAGCGAGCGCGCGAATCAGAACCTGGCCAGGGCGACACTTGTCGTCAAACGTTTTACCACTGAAGTTGTGAGCAGTCGCGAATTATTGAATGACACCCCGGGAACTCAGATGGTACGCTCCCGCTTATTGGTAATGGCTCGCGATTTTTATCAGGATTTCTTGGCATCTAATACTGAGGTAACTTCCCTGTCCCCGCTCGTTGCTCACTCGGAATTGCAATTGAGCGTCGCTGCCGCCGAAATCGGAGATTCCGAGCTAGCGGAGAGCTCCGCTGCATCTGCGTATGCGCGGTTTACGACATTGGTGAATCAGACGCCATCGCGGGATTTACAAGATGGCCTCGCCGCGACCTCGCAGCAGCTAGGCTATCTCCATGAACGTCGAGGACAGCTGGAAGATGCGGAGCAGTTTTACGCTGCAAGTGTCGCCGCTCGACGCGGGTTAAACGACAACTCGCCTCAGGAAATCCTGGGTCTATTGCGTTCCCTAGTTAATCTTGGAAATACTGAGGAGCAACTAGGCAGGAACAGTGAAGCGAAAGTCTCATTTCAAGAGGCCGTCGACGTATCAGAACCTTGGCTCGCTCATGAGCTGAATGATGCGCAATGGGAGGAGTTTCTCCTGACCTGGGTGTCGGCATTGGACGGGCTGGCAAGGCTTGAAATTCTAAGCAAAGATTTCGAACTTGCGAGGACAAGATTGACGCAAGCACTGGCCTTATTGAACTCCCCGAGGAAAATACAAGAAAAATCGAATTCGCTTAGCGTCCAAGACGAATTTGCGATCGGAAATAAATCGGCCATCGAACGATCATTGATGTCTCCACGGTTGGCGAGATTCCAGCTCAGTATCGGCAATAACTTGGTGGCGATCGCTTTGATGACGGGTAAGTTTGAAAGCGTGCAGACTGAGCTCGAACCACTTATCCAGATAGCCGAAGCGATCGCAGCAGCGAATCCTTCTGCGCCTGAATACGTCCTGCAATACGCAGAACTGCGCTCGAAATTGGGCCTGGCTCAACACATGACCCGACCTTCGGATTCGAAAGGGATTGAATCCTTCCAGTCAGCCATCAAGTCGGTCGAAGTCTTATTGCAACGAGATCCATTAAACCACAAAGCACATGTGGCGTTGTCCGCCATGGAATTGAATTTCGCGGTCGCGTTGTTACAGGGCGAAATGATGGGCAGCGGACTGTTCGGCTTCTTAATTGGTAACGCTAATCGCGAAGACAGCGAACCCCACGCTGACCGAGCGTATGAATTATCGCTAAAGTTGGTCAAGGAAACGCCGACCGAGGTTGGGCTTCATGCCTCGTTATTCGCATCCGCTATTCTGAGAGCCAAGATCGCAGAAAGAAAGTTTGGCGAGGAAAAGGCATTGGAACTTTGTCAAGCGATGCTGGAAAACCTCGAGCCGTTACTGCCGCCCGGAGAGGTTTCTGCTGAGGCGCAGCTGCACCTTGCCGAATTGGAGCGACACGCAGGCTCGTACTTGGCGAGATGCAATCGCGGCCAAGAAGGTGTGCCATATCTACGCGCCGCCCGAAAAAGGGTAAAAGTGGTATCGGAGAGCTCAACCCTGCCTAACGAATCCGTCAAGACGTGGCTATTGGCCGGGATGGGAGAGAGTCAATTAGTAATGGATCAGCACCCCGAAATCTCTATTCAAATATGCGAAGAAGCCTCGCCGTTTGTCGAGCAATTAAACAACGAAAGTGAGAGATTATCTTTCCGACATACGGTTGACGTTCGTTTTATCGAAAGCGCAAATCGGCTTGCCTGGTCCCTTGCTACCTCCCCAGATCCCAATTTGAATGATCCAGTTCAGGCCATCCAACTGGCAAAGCGTGCACTGGAACGCAAACCGAGTCTTTCCAGCGTCACTGATACGCTAGCAGTGGCACATGCCGCCAACGGAGACTTTGACGAAGCTATCAAGTACATGAAACAGGCGATCGACTTGGCTCCTAAAGATGTAGACGAATCCAATTTGGATCAGATCCTGGCAGATTTTCAATCACGTCTCGAACTGTTTCAACAGCAGACTCCCTACGTCGAAGCGATGGTTCAGAAAACCGAAGACGAAACATCAGGAAAAACGCCCCATACCGCTCCCGCCGTCGAACCACAACCCACTGACCAATAGCCCACTAAATACTAAACGAATCGGTCATAGGTGTTTTCAGGGTTTTCGAAATACACGACTGCCATGAACTCGAATTATTCAAAATGCTCAAACTGGCAAATGGATAACGAGAGCGGCAAGCATAAGTCTGTGGGCCAAATCCATTTTGGAATCCTTAATAGTCGGGGTTAGGGAGCTTTGACTTGCAGGCATAATTGAATCTTTGTGGGTGATCGGTTCAAAGTAGAAATGCTTCTCTTTAGCGATCGAAACTATGTGTGGCTTAAAACCGACGAACTGCAATCTTTGTTGCACTAGTGCTGCGTCTTCGGCCCCTGTGACTCGATGCGTGATAGTGATAAATCCACCGCTGCCTGTAGGCTGCATATCGACTTCTGTTTCTTCTAACTCAATCTTCTGATACGTTCCGACTTTCTCAAGGAGCTTTTCAAAAACGGTAGAGGTCTGCTCTCCCATGGTCGTACGCACTGGAACTGGATATTGATCAAGACAGCCAGTCACTGTACTACCATTTTCGATGATAGATTGACTGGAATGTACTCTCACCAAAATCCCCCGAACTATAGTGGGATGACACGGATTCGCACTAACAGGAAAAGAACCATTGCGCGCTCAGAGAATTCAAAGTAAGAACTTGCGAAGCGGTCATCTCGGGATTGTAGCAATCCTTGTGACAATCGTTGGTTGCAGCAGCAAGAACGCCCAAATGTCAGACCATAGCGGAGAGGTAGATTTGCAATCATCAAGTGCCAGAGAAGCAAAAGTCGATCCTAGGAATGAGTTTGGTTTTGCCAGAATAACTATTCGCGAAGGAGAACATTCGCAGGAAGGGATTGTTGATGCGAAGGGCAACGAAGTGGTCCAACCCAGTTCGAGTATGCTCGTGAACGACATCACTGGAAGTCTTGCCTTAGTGCAGTTCGAGCGCAAATACTTATTCGTCCCTCTGGACGATGGATACGTGTCCTCGGAAGATCTCGCCAGCGTCGACGGATTTCAATATGCCGAAACCTACCGATGTGGACTCGCCATGGTCAGCGTCAACGATGCTCGGTTTTACATTGACGCCAATTTTGAGAAAGCGTTCGACTCGGTCTTCGAATTCGCAGAGTCCTTTCATCATGACCGAGCTTTGGTGAAGGACGATGGTCGCTACCGAATCATCGATCCTGCCGGGAAGACCGTTTCGGACTTGTCCTACCATCAAGTCAATCCCCAAAGTCCTTGGTGTTGGCAGGTAACCAAGATTGAAAATGAAAGATATCGAAGCGGCTTTGTAGACTTGAACGGAAACCTAATCACAGAACTGATCTACGACGTCGTGGGCTACTACGATCCAGCAGTCGAGCGAATTTGGGTGAGTAGTAACAATCGCTATGGATTCCTCGACGAGCATGCACAGGTCGCAATCCCTGTGATCTACGAGTATGCAGAACCGTTCGATCGAGGTAAGGCTAGAGTGGCTCTCAATGGTAGAACTTTCTTTATCAATCCTGTCGGCATGGAAGTGCCCGAATAGTGCAAATGAAAAACGATGATTTTTTGGTCGGTCGAATGGGAGTTGGTATGGGGCTGCTGGTTCCAGCTTTACAATTGGAATACCGATTGGCCGGTTAGAAGAAGGCGATGAGTTTATTAGCTCCCTGCGCGATCTTGCAGACAGATTGAGTGATTGTGACAGTGACAATGAAAATGAATCGGCTCCATAGCGAAATCGTCAGCTTTTCAATGTGGTGTCAGGCACGCATCAGATTACTCAAATTGTTTCACATTGCATGGGCTCAATCGTGTGGCGACTTATTTGTACCGCGCGTCAATTGTGTTTGCCCAACGAGATCGATTATAATTGTGTAGTGCACGCCCTCGTATTGTGTCGTATTTGATGAATCGTCGACGCTCCTGATTTTTCAGCGTGCTGCGCCTAGCTGCGGCTATTTTGCCGATTTTCAACAACTAACTTCGCAAGGGAAAAATGGGTGCCAAATGATCAGGCAGTTTTTAATGGCAGGTAGAGCGCTAAATCGATGCGGCGTAACAGAACGTCGACAACTAGCAACAACGCGGCTATGGTAATCAGCGTCGGCCACAAGGGGGTCGGACGTGTAGCCCGCGCGGTACCAGGTGTCAACAGCTCCTTCGCTGTTGGATTGAATTGGCCACCCGATAAACTGGCAACCTCGCGGAGCAATTCTTCATTCGTTGGACGGATACGCAGCTCATCACTGTAACCTCGCATGAGCCCGCGCGATTGACGATAGACCACTTGGCCATTCTGTTTCACGGCAATCTCCAGGTGATAGGAACCGGCGAGCGGCAGCGAAACATTGCTAGCGTATCGTCCCGGTGACGATTGTGGCATGCTTAACGTTTTGCGTTGCAGTCGAGGAATAGTGATAACAAAAAATTTGGCATACATTCTCTCACCCTAACCAAGTGGAAATGATGAATATTCGCATGCTCGCGTCGATAGGACTTCGGCGATACGCCGTCAGCTGCGCGAAGCAATTGTGTGCGTGTAGACTATTCGCTGAAGTCGTAATGGCGCACTGACTCAATTTATCAACTCCGTCTGGAGATCTGGAGAGAGCATCCATTTAATGCCACGATCATTTCGAATTTATTACGGATGGGTAAACGTTTTGATGGCAGCCGTGGCGATGACCGCCACATTGCCCGGGCGAACGCATGGGTTGGGCTTGATTTCAACGCCGTTGCTCGATGATTTGGCAATCAGCGAATCCACTTTTGCAATCGTCAACTTGGGGAGCACAATTCTCGGGGCTGCGTTTGCGATCCCGATGGGATTTTTGATCGATCGATTCGGAGTCAGGTGGCTTAGCACCATCGTGCTTCTAGAGCTTTCGCTAAGCGTCTATTGGCTGTCCGCCGTTGGCAGTACCACAGAGTTATTTCTGAGTTTGGTTCTCATACGCGGGCTTGGTCAAAGTGCACTTTCTACCATAAGTATCGCTATTGTCAGCAAGTGGTTTCGTGGTCGACTTGCCATGGCAATGGGACTATTCGCAGTTCTACTGACCGTCGGCTTTGTGGGTACAGTGCTTGGGGTGGGCTGGGCTGTCAGTCAGTTCGGGTGGCGCGCTGCGTGGCAAATGCTTGCTGGCGCATTGCTATGCTCGGTTCCACTATTCTGCTTGATCGTACGAAGTTCTCCAGAAGCTTGTAATGTCAAAGCAGATCCCGAATTGGTTGCCACCTCAAGTGAACCAGGTGCCGAATCGGTTGACCAGTGGCGAGACTATTCGTTGGCTGAGTCACTTCGGTCGCCTGCCTTTTGGATCATTGCACTTGCCACTTCGACGTTTAATCTTGTTTGGTCGAGTATTACGCTATTCAATGAAGGGATCTTGAAGGAACTTGGTTTTGATCAAAGCTCGGCGGTAGAAATGATGGCCTATCTAACCGGACTTGGGTTGATTAGCAATATAGTCGCTGGCAAAATAGTGACGCGGAAAAATGTGGGCCGACTGCTTGGCTGCGGAATGTTTGCGTTGGGATTGGCGCTGATGTTGTTCCCTCAGATTGAATCGCCAACACAACTGCGTGTCTACGGCGCCGTGATGGGGTTCGTAGGCGGAATTATCACAGTGGTGCACTTCTCCGCTTGGGGACAGCTTTTTGGTCGACAGGCAATCGGCAGCATTCAGGGTGTCGCTCAAGTAACAACGGTTTTGGCGTCGGCAATCGGCCCAGTTTGCATTGCTTGGTATGCAGATTCATTCTCCACGCATCTCCCCGTCTTTTACGCCATGGCTGGCTTGGCATTCGCAATGGCAGTCGCAAGTTTCTTTTTGCGAGTGCCCAAGAGAATAGCGAGCGAATCGTTGTGAACGTTGGCGATTTGCTGATTTCCTGGTCCATCCGTGTTGCGATGGTATTGTTCTTTGTTGCCATGGCTTTGTACATGCAGATTAACGCTGGGCAAAGACCCGGAGTCGGTTTAAAGATCCTGTGGACAGCAGGTTTTCTATTGAGCGTTGCGCATGTTGCCGCGGCCTTCCATTTTGCTCATCATTGGAGCCACAGCGAAGCGTACTTGGCTACCGCCGCAGAGACTCGCCAGAAGCTAGGATTCGCCTACGGTGCTGGCGTTTATTTCAACTACCTCTTCCTTATCGTTTGGGCATTGGACGTCTATTGGATTTGGCGGTCACCAGAGATGACTTCAAAACCGAAGCAATGGTTAATTTTTGTCGGACGCTGCTTCCTAATTTTTATCGCATTTAACGGGGTTGTCGTTTTCAAGTCGGGCTGGCTTAGAATACTCGGGGCTTTGGCGACTGCGGCACTTTTAGGCGTCGCATGGCGCGTTCGCATGCGGCGAACTCTTTAGCATTGAGTGGCCTCTGCGGAAATGGTGTTAGCCAGTGAGTTTTTTACCGCAAGATTCCAATCATTTGACGCAGGGAAAAAAGGCTGAGACAAACTTTGCTACGATCGGCGGAGATCCGGGGTTGTCGGGACTAGAAGACTGTCAAGCAACAAACACGTTGCACGCAAACGCTCTTAATTTTGGCGGGAAAATTCAAAGGGGTCAGGCGTCTTTTGCGGTCAAAGACGCCTGACCCCTTTTCCGGATCCCTGTACCGATCTTGATGGATAGTCATCGAAGTCCAGTTCACCTGCACCACCTTCGTCCGGTATCAAAAAGTAATTGCTAACTTTTTCCTCAGTGAGCTAGTTGCATTCGAGTAACCTTCAGGTTACTATCGACGCATGTAACCTAGAGGTTACATAGGTGAGCTGGCAATTACTAGCGAGACAACTATGTCGAATGAGCAAATGGAACTGGCGGATAAATTAACGTTGCGTCGCGCCCGAGGTGCAATTGTTTTAGGAGTCTTATTCATTTCGAGCATGGCCACGAGTCTTAAATTCGACATTGGCGATAGTCGCGCGGCCACGCTTCAAATTGGCGCTTGGATCGTGTGGGCATTAGCCCTACTTGTCCTTATCGCTTTGGGAGGCGGATGGTTTCGAAAACCATTTGTTCGTTCCATGATGAATGATGATTCCACGATTGAAAATCGCAGGTCAGCGTTGGTCACTGGGTTTTGGGCGATCGTTATTTGTGCATTCGTGCTGTACGGAATTAGCCTTTTCGAAAACATTTCTGGACGTGAGGCAATTCGCATCATGCTATCGGCGGCCGTTGGCGTAGCCGCAATTCGATTCGGAACTCTCGAGAGACGAGCTTTGAAAAGTGCCTGATCTTCTTCGCAATCGACTGAGAGAAGAGCGTGAACGGCTTCAGCTTACACAAGCCCAATTGGCTGAGAACGTTGGCGTCAGCCGAAAGACGATTAATACCGTTGAGAATGGTATCTTCATTCCTTCAACAGTTCTTGCACTAAAACTGGCGAAGGCCATAGGTCGACCAGTTGAGCGACTATTTTTCCTAGTTGAATAGTCAAATTTGTATTGCGCAGCTACTGCAAGATGTTGTAATCGGCAGACCATCTTGTCCGGTTTGCGGCGGAAAGTTGATTGAGAGCCGCGCCAAACTTCAATGCTCTCGCTGCCATACGACTTGTGGAAATTGATACTGCTCGAAGTCAAAATTTTCCGCCCGAGCGGGGTTGGTGAGCGTCTCTCCGCGAAGTCGTGCCAGTGCGCGATTAGATCTTTGGCTGGCAGCTTGCTTGGTTAAACCGACCAAGATTCAACGCGTCGAAGACTCGATCATCGGTGGCGACGCGAACGGTTCGGTGGAATCTCCTTTTCAATATGGCAACGACGAAGCTGACAGCTTCTAAAGCTTGTATGGTGATGCCAAGTGGAAACAGAGAGGTGATCGCGAACAATGTCGGTTTGACGCTGTTTAACACGTTTTTCTCGCGATCGCTCTGTCCCGTCGTACGCAAAGCGTTTCCTGTTGTATTGATCCGACAAAAAGACCCCGCTAAGCTGAAAAGAAATTCCACTGTTGGGTTGTATTGCGATGCTGATATTCGGCTGGCGGGGCCGTACCAAGACATTGTTTGCGGGTACTTTTGACTGCCCCGTTTGTAAGTCACGGCAACCCTACGCCGTGGCTGCAACGCGTCCTTGGTTTACGCTGTTTTTCATACCGATCTTTCCGGTCGGTGTCGGCATCACCAACACGATTTGCGGTGGCTGTGGCAGCATTCTCAATCCGAACGCAAGCACGGTGCACACCACTCCGGGATCCTCGCTCCACGGGGCCCTTGAGCCAACCAAACAAGCCCAACCGCATACTTCGTCTTCCCTCTCAATCATTAGCCTAGTTCTTGGCATTCTGTCCCCTTTTTTTATTGTTACCTGCTTGCTGTCGATCTTCACATCGCTAGCCGCCATCGTTACTGGCCACGTCGCGCTTTACAACATTAAGACCCAAGCGGGCCGACTCCACGGACGTGGGATGGCATGGGCGGGATTGATTCTGGGCTACCTCTCGTTAGCCCTATCATTTGCGGTCATTGTTTTCTTGCTAACGTGGAAAACAGATGACAACGGAATGTTCGCCGCAAGTAAACAGGAAGGCTCAACAGCGAACGTGCGATTGCGAGACGCTGAACTAATGGTTACCGCACAATCGGGACTTGAGGTGGGCATGGGCAATACGGATGAAGCCCGTCAGATCGCCATTGAGTTCGCCGAACTGATGAAGAACTTAAATGACGAACTGTTCGAAAGCGGTCGCAAGCGTGTATTGCAACTTTCGCGGGGAGAATTTCTGACCTATTGCGAATTGCACCCTGGGTCCTGCGCACTGATCGTGCACGTTCCTTCCTACCGCGATTACGATGAGGATGCCAAAGCAGCACTTGCCGATATTGCTTGGACTGCAGCAATCACAAAGGTATCGGGATCACTACATCCCAACGACGATTTGGCTGTTGCCTTGCGTGGCACATTCTTATACGGCGATATCATGCTGGGGTCCTTTCCCACCGATCGGCTGCAAGCTAGCGCGCGAGTCGCTGGTGATAGTGACGATCTTCTGCCGTTCTTCTCAGTGACGGAGTCCATACCCAATTCGTTTAAGACGGATTCGCTGCAGAATGAAACATCTTCCGTAACGCGCGTGCATCCACCTGATTCAGTTCCGTCTCAAGACGCCAGCATCCCAAACGCCGATTTCCCACCAACTGATTTCCCGCCAACTCCAATTCCACCGACACCGCCAACGGACCTACCACCGAGTGTGCGTCCAGATTCTAACAATCTCCCACCGAGATCCACGCGACCCAAGAAGCCCGAAGAGCCTCCGTTCGAAAATAGGATTCCAACCGCGCTTGTTTTGGAGCTAGACGACAGAGGCTGGGGAATCCAATCGATGACCTTTTTGAACAACGATGCTTGGCTAGCCGTTGGCAGACTCGACATGACAATCGATGTGTTCGACACAAAGAGCGGCGCGAGGCTGTTTCAATCCGATCGCATCGATGAATTGGGGCAAGTGATTGCGTTGGAACGTTCGCGTGACAGCAAGTACTTGGTTGCTGGTGGCTCGAAAGGTGTGTCGCTAGTATTCGAGGTGAATTCGCAGGGCCAACTAGCCAACCCAAAGCCGCTTTATCAGCAATCGCGAGACGCGGGAACGATCGTCGCCAGCCCGCGATTTGATTTTGTCCTAACTGGTGGCCACGACGGCACGCTCGCATGGCAGCCTTACGATCAACGCTCTGATAACCTGAAGCTACTTCAGAAGTTGAAGAAGCAAGTGCAGGCGGCTTTCCTTCCAATCGACGGTATGCAGGCAGTTGCAACGGACGGTCAGCAGCTTGTTCACTTTGACTTGCAAAGCGGCGAACTAATTACCGAAAAATCCCTTAGTAACAGATACTCGCATGCAGCCGCATTCCATCCGCAGGGCACTCACTTGGCGGTCAGCTATGGGAGTGAGGTTCAAGAGTTTCACGCCGATTCAGGTGTCCTCCAGAGGACCTACAAAGCGAAGAAATCTGGGATCCAGTGGTCGGTCGCTTTTCATCCCACCAAGCCCTGGTTATTCACGGGGGATCGAGGAAAAGTGTTGGTATGGGACCGAGATACTGGCGAGCAGTTGGCGGAGCTGGATCTCAGGACAACTCAGTATGTCCAAACCCTGGCACTGTCTGTCGATGCAAAATACATCGCTGCCGTTCCCGCCTCCGCGGGACAATCTGCGAAGATCTTCAAAATCGTTGAGTAAATCGCTTTGCTGGCAAAATCGTCGAGTTGAGTATCAACTGATCTGGCCAACCGAGTTTGAACAGCCGACCGAAACGTCATTGCCACCTTTCGCCGGTGTTGTCGATCAGCGTGTCCTGCCCTAACGCCTAGTCTGGTAAAGACCATGTCGTCGATCAATGTTCATGCCAAGCTTAGTGAAAAGGGCTTTGCTGACGCCGGACAACTGTGTGGTTGAAACTTACGACGCTGATATGGACGTTGTTAAGAAGCATTGTGGCGCTTACGGCATCGGCGTCGAGTGCGCACATACGATAGTCCATGACGCGCCACCCACGGAGTTTCCGGAGTACACGTTTCTTGAGCCTTACCATGCTTGATTGAACTAGTTCTCCATGTTTTCCACTAATCCTTCGTAATCATAAGTGTGTGAATACCATGTTTTCTGATATTGCAATTTTTAACGCAAAGATCGCCACCAATGGTAGTCCCGCGTTTGCTGATTCAATTTCGATCAGCGATGGAAAAATTCAAGTTGCGGGAAGCGACGCGGAGGTGCGAAAACTCTGTGGGAGTACCACGACACAAATCGATGCCCACGGGCGAACGATCATTCCCGGTCTAAATGATTCGCACTTACACCTGATTCGTGGCGGTTTGAATTTCAACCTCGAATTGCGTTGGGACGGTGTGCCGTCACTGAAGGATGCATTGCGCATGCTGCGCGAACAGGCCCTACGAACGCCAGCACCCCAGTGGGTGCGGGTGGTCGGCGGGTGGAATGAATTTCAATTTGCCGAGCGTCGCATGCCGACCCTCCGAGAAATCAATGATGCCGCGCCGGAAACACCGGCCTTCATACTGCACCTCTACGATCGGGCGTTACTGAATGCAGCCGCGCTGCGCGCGGTCGGCTATACGAAAGACACACCCGATCCACCCGGAGCAGAAATTCAACGTGACAAACAAGGTAGTCCGACTGGTGCCTTAATTGCGCGTCCCAACGCTATGTTGCTTTATTCCACTTTGGCCAAAGGGCCAAAGCTGGATCCCGCATACCAACTGAATTCCACACGGCACTTCATGCGAGAACTGAACAGGTTGGGTATTACCAGTGCCATTGACGCTGGAGGTGGTTTTCAAAACTATCCCGAAGATTACGCGATTATCGAAGACCTGCATCGGCGCGGTGAGCTAACGGTTCGATTGGCCTACAACTTATTTACCCAACATCCCAAGCAGGAATTCGATGACTTTTCCAAATGGATCGACATTACTACTCCCGGTAAAGGCGATGACTTCTATCGCATGAATGGCGCCGGCGAAATGTTGGCCTTCTCCGCCGCTGACTTCGAAGACTTCCTTGAGCCGCGTCCAGACTTACCGCAAAGTATGGAAAACGATTTGACCAGCGTCGTGCGACTTCTCGCTGAACATCGCTGGCCATTTCGTCTGCACGCGACCTACGATGAATCGATCAGCCGGTTTCTTGATGTGTTTGAAGCGGTTGACCGAGAGATTCCGTTCGATGGGCTACGTTGGTTCTTTGATCATTGCGAAACGATCAGCGAGAGAAACCTTGAACGCGTCCGTGCACTCGACGGTGGCATCGCTGTTCAACATCGCATGGCGTTTCAGGGCGAGTACTTTGTTGCACGGTACGGTGCTGAAGCGGCGCGACAAACTCCACCGATTCGGCGGATGCTCGACCTGGGCATTCCCGTCGGTGCTGGGACCGACGCCACGCGAGTGGCCAGTTACAACCCCTGGGTGTCGCTGTATTGGATGGTCGCTGGCAAAACGGTGGGCGGGACCTCCTTGTATACAGCAGAAAACTGTTTGGATCGCTCCGAAGCATTGCGCCGCTACACGGTCGGTAGCGCATGGTTCTCGGGTGAAGAAAAGAAAAAAGGCGGACTACTCGCGGGTCAGTTTGCTGACTTAGCGATTCTGTCAGCAGACTATTTTTCCATACCAGAAGAAGAAATCAAAGGCATTGAAGCTGTGATGACGATCGTTGACGGAAAGATTGTCCATGCATCTAGCGACTACTCGAAACACGCACCCAAACCCTTGCCCGTCACTCCTGATTGGTCGCCGGTGAGCGCTTATGGCGGCTACTATCAAGCAGATCGTACACGAGCGTCTTCGACACCGGCGCATTCGCGAGGTATGCATTCATGTGGTCACAGTGCCCAGCCCAGTCGCAAGGCAAATTCTTCGTCACAGAAGGGCCTGCCGTTTTGGGGATTGGGCTGCGATTGCTTCGCGTTTTGATTCTGAAATCCAACCTTGAATTGAGCCCTGATATCACTGGTTATTCAGCCCAAACGATCTATTAGAAACCGCACGGCTGTTGCCTGAGTACTGTGCTTATCTAAAACAGATCCAGCAATAACTTTTCGAATTGAAGTTTGTGACTTAATTAGCGGAAGTTGGGTTGCAACTGCGTACGCAACTATGGCTATTTTTTGAAACTTTAATAGGAGAACATAATGAAGATCTACGCATTTGCTTTGACACTATCGATAACCTTTTCGATGCTGACACAATCTTTCGCTTTCGGACAGGAGGTAATCGATACAGCTGCGGAAACGAAAATCTCCGGACCGTGTAGCATGTCGATAATTGTCCGCAAACAAGGCCCATTCGATGCCGATGTTCCATTGCAAGTTGTATGTTATTTTGAACGCACTGCATCTTCGGACGACAAGCTGTTCGGGGCACCCGTTGAACTCGATAAACGACTGGGTGGTCTGATTGCATCGCTTCGCGCAAGAGGGGAATTCAATGGCGACGAATTGGAGACGTTGCTTGTTGAATCGCCAGAAAACACCATAGCCGCGAAACGTCTGTTGCTAATCGGCCTCGGCAATGAAGCGAACCTGTCAATCGAACTCATGGAAGAAGTCGGTCGCGCGGCGCTTCGTGAAGCCGTACGGACTGGTGCAAAACAAGTCGCTTTCGCGCCCATGATTAAGGACGCTGGCAACGATGCTCTTTCGGTCAGCGATGTCGAGAACGCGGTCACTCGCGGAATGCTACTGGCATACGACACCGAAATGCGCTTGCAATCCCAAGGCTTCGCAACCGAGTTTAGGCTCGATACCTGGATCGTCGAGGCCGGTCCCATTTATTTCGACGACACGATAGCAGGTGTCAGGAATGCGATTGCTCAAGCGGCAGTTTTAGTGAAGCAACGTGATTCAATGCCATACTCAACGAAGAGCAGACTATAACGGTCCGATGCCCCGCTTAACTCATCAGATCGAAATAGACCACTGAGGATCGTCCATAATATCAACAAATTCACGCACACTGAAATTCTGCGGACTACACGCAAAAATTCTGTCGGATCTCTTGCCGCATGCCTATAAAGGCATATGATAAGTACATGGCACGAGCAAGTACGACTTCCGATGTTTTCAATGCTGTAGCGGAACCGCGACGGCGCGAGATCGTTTCGTTACTGGCCGATGGCGAGCAGCAATCGGTCGGGCAGCTAGTTGAATTGACGAAGTTGTCGCAGCCAGCGATGTCAAAGCACTTGGCCGTGCTGCGTTCTGTTGGAATCGTCAATGTGGAACAACGGGGCAAAGAGCGTTTGTACTCGCTCAATCCAAAATCGCTAAAGCCGCTGCACGATTGGGTGCAGCCATTTGAGAAGTTCTGGACGAACCAACTGGATCGCATCAAGCAGCGTGCTGAAAAGAAAGCTGCTGAACAGGCCACTAGAAACTAACTCTACTCACGAGAGGTTAATACAACATGGTCGCGTCATCAATGAACGAGACAATCCAACAATTGCGAATTGAAAAGGAGATTTACATTGGTGCTGTGATCGACATCGCATTTGAAGCCACGCTGGAAGAACTTGGCCCCGAAAACTCGTTACCCGATGGTACCCCAATGCCGCTCGTTTTAGAAGCATGGCCAGGCGGCCGTTGGTTCCGAGACCTCGGCGACAACTCGGGGCATTTTTGGGGACACGTCCAAGTAATCAAGCCGGCGAAGATTTTGGAGATGTGCGGTCCGCTCTTCATGTCGTATCCATGTGCCAATCATATTCAATATCGATTTTCCGTCGAGGGGATCGGGACGAAACTCTCTTTCCTGCATCGAGGATTTGCAGAGCTACCTGATGATCACCGTCATCAAATTGGAATCGGTTGGAATCACATTCTGCAACAGATCAAGAGCAACGCGGAATCGCGTCAATCGTCTTAGTCGCTCACTAGTGAGTCATTCGAAACTAATCACATTTTTGCAGAGGAACCTTGCAATGAGTATCGCCGAAACGAGATCGCGCATCGCGGACAATTTCTTAGCCGAGTTTCAGCAAGAGGCTAAGACGACACGAAAGTTCATTGAGCAGCTTCCAGAGGGCAAACTCAACTGGAAGCCTCACGAAAAGTCGATGACGGCTGGCCAGCTTGCACTCCACATGGCAGCGGCTCCGGCTGGAATAATGAAGATGGCCTCGCTAGATGAGGTGCCCATGCCGGACTTCAATCGTCCCAATCCACAGCCGGAGAGTTTGAACGAAATAATGATGGCCTTCGATGCCAGCGTCAAAACTGTTTGTGAAACGTTGGCGACTTTTTCGGACGAACAAATGAACGCGACTTGGAGAATGACGCGTGAAGGTAAAGATTTAGTCGCGATACCACGTTCTGCCGTCTGCCGTAACTTCCTGCTGAACCACTGGTACCATCACCGAGGTCAATTCGGTGTCTACTTGCGTTTACTTGGTGCCAAAGTTCCATCCAGCTACGGCCCAAGCGGCGATGAAATGCCAGACTTTGCAAAATAGTTGCCGCGTTCAGAATATGCGGAAGCGGTAACGATATAGGTTTGTGGTGGCGACATCACGACTCAGACCAAAATATCTGAGAGCGTAACTTGCTCTGACTTACGTTATCGCATCAAAACTCGATTGATCCTTGGGGATTGCGCAGTGACACACTCATTTCGCGTTAAGCCCAACGTCGACGAGTTCCTCTTAGCGATGCTATCCAGCGAGATCCTAGATGTGTTCGTATGGATAGGCTTCGCGATTTTTCCATCGCCTTGTGTTCATGCCAGGCTTCAGGTAGAGACAGTCTGAATGTGATATTGGGAAAAAGAGTTTTTTCAGAATATCTACGTCGCGAGTCGATTTCGATCTATCTCGATCGACTAAAAATACATTCATTCAGGATAAAAGTAGCCTGAGTTCAAGAATTCGAGTCAAAACAAGGTGCATGAAGGTTTTTTCCCATGTCAAAAATGATATTTGTCAATCTTCCAGTGGCCGACCTAAAGGTATCGAAGGACTTTTATCAGGCACTAGGTTTTGAAAACAATCCGCAGTTCTCGGATGAGACGGCAGCCTGCATGGTTTGGAGCGAAACGATTCATGTCATGTTGCTCACTCACGATAAGTGGCGAACCTTCACGAGTCGTCCGATTCCGCCGAACACTTCCAGCGAAGTGATGCTGTGTCTCTCGTGTGAAAGCCGCGAAGCCGTCGACAATCTGAATAAAATTGCGAAAACGCAAGGTGGTACTGCCGACATTAATCCTCTGCAGGATTACGGGTTCATGTACAACCGCAACTTGGCCGATCCCGACGGTCACGTTTGGGAGATGATGTGGATGGACATGTCGGCAATGCCAGGGAACTAATTAGCGACAAGCCGCATGCGATCGAAAAACGGTTGCAGTAAAGCTCAAAATGCTAACCGTGATCGTCATATCCATGATTCTCTATTGTGTCATGACGACCTCGTCGCAAAGTCGTCAGTTCGATTGATTTAGACCTTTGCCATGAAGGCAAACACCAAATAGATTGATATTGACGCAGTTTTGAAAGGGAGACAAACATGCACTTTGGTACTAGGCTGTGAATTTTTGATAGTCGCCTTTCGCTCCGCGAAAGTAGCGTTGGTATTCGCTACTTTTTCAGAACTTTCGCGGAGCGAAAGGAGACTATTATTGCCTTCGATTAATAAATTCACAGCCTATCCGCGAAAGTAGCGTTGGTATTCGCTGCTTTTTCAGAACTTTCGCGGAGCGAAAGGAGACTATTTGAAGTCGTCGATTGGACCAAGAGCTACTCTCCGACGCGGATGTCGCTGCAGCCAAAGCATTCGGTCTTGCGTTCAAAATGGATGACGCAACGATCACGAAGTACAAGGGATTTGGCATGGATCTCAACATAGCCCACACCGATCCTGATTACCGAAAGCGGCTTGCGGTCAATACGATTCTAAAAGAACTAAGAGACGAGACACGTCGTTGAAGAAGTTGGCTGTGCGTCAGGATTTGCACTTGTCAGTTGGCGCCCAAACAGTACCACGGCATCGCGATCATGCTTGCTCGCCTTGCGATGCCTTCCTGTACCCCAATCTCCGAGACGGCAACTTTTTGAGCAAGCAACACATCTCGAAGTACGACAAGCGTCCAGCGGTCGCCAATCGCATTGAGTGATGCGACAATTGCGCAAGCGGAACGAAGGTCTTTTGGTATAACGGACTCGGCCAAACTATCTGATGACAACAACGGCCAGCTTGTACTGAGCAATGGTTTACGTATGGCATCGCTGAACACATTACTCTGGAACGAGCGTCCATTCTATCTCGTTGAACTCTGCAGCATTCTGCGGAGAAGTTGGCACGGTATCTACCGTCTTCAAAAAGTCCGAATAGGATTCGCGTTTTCCAGCATATTCTAAGCTCCAACTACTAATTGAACCTCGAGTTTTGTTGCCGTTCACCATGAACGATGAACTGGTATTCCACAACTTCTGCGAGCCATTATATGCGGGCCACTGAGTTGTCAGACCGACTGACATTTCGATGCCTGAATTAGCATTTGTACGATGAACGCTAATGTTAATGCCCGTCGACCCCTCAGGTAATTCATTGGCAAAAAATAGCAACAGATCGACCCATTGCTCCTTAGCTAATGGCTTTCCTTCAAACGCATCGAGACGCTCCTTGAGGTCCTCGTTGATTGCCGCCGACTCTTGCTCAATTGTGACCATGGTAACTGTGCAGGAGAGCTTTTTGGCTAGTACACGCAATTGAGCATTAGCTTCGCCGTCTTTCGGCGTGGTTTCGATAGCTTCAAGGACAGCAGGTAAAGCGCCCACGCCTAAATTCAATATATCTTCGATCGCTCGCGACCGCGTCTGATCGTCGGGAGCGGATAGGTCGGCGGCCAGCTTTGATCCCATTATCTCTGTGGCGAGACGATCGACCTTGCGAAGTTGAACTTCGGGCAACAGCTTCATTCCATTTTCCTTACGCCAAACATTGATTGCCCGAATGCATTGGGCTTTCATGTCCTCTCCGATTGCGTTCGGATCGAAGGTATACCTCTCGTCTGGCTGTTAGAATATTGACGCGAGTAAAAAGAGTAGGAGTGTAAACAGCATTGCAGCCAGTGGCACACTTAGTAACAGCACGCCGCAAACAGCTAACGTATTGAGCAGCTGCATTGCATACACGCGACGATGGGCAACGAACAGATATCCTGCGGAGATCAGCGAGAGACCAGCAAACGCAACCAGCGACCATATGCTGGTTGGTGGAATGAAAATCAGTGGAGTCGCAATGGCGATCAGAAAAGTCCAAAAGTGAAACGAGAAGGCAAGGTGCAACTGATAGAGTTGCCTTCGTTGGAATACTGCCAGAAAGCTGGCGGTGAGAAACGGCGATAATAAATTGACAAAGGGAAAAATGAACTGGACTCTTTTGTGAAAGTCAGTATCGGCGTTTGAGCCCGGAATGACCGTGCTAGTGTCCATGGAAAAGGCGCCACGCAGCGTCATTGCGGCGATTGAAATCGCACTCACGACAATGTAGACCCGCGCTGGACTGCTGTATGGAACGCGCCGGCCTGCGGCAAAATCGAGGGTGGCCTGCCCTGGCTGCATGAAGACGCGTTTCAAAGTCTTGAGTAGCTTTGAATCAAGATCTACGAACGCGCCGATAAAGTCGCTCGCCCAAGCCCTTAGCGGAATCAATCGCGCACTTTTGGCTTGCCCGCACCAACTACAAAAAGGACCTTCACTGCTCGCTTGGCAGTTGAGGCAGCGTTCGTCACTTTGAGCCGTCATTTCTAAGCGGTCCTGCTAAGGGCTGACTTTGGCGGAATTAAGGTAGACGCGTTGAAATTTTTGGTTGCCGAATGACGGCGGAAACTGGGTCGCCGGCAACAAAACGATGGTTGAATCTCCCATGACGTTATAACACGCGGTGAGGGCAACTGCGATCGGGGCACCTCCGCTAGAGATTTAGCACCACAGGAGATATCAAAGTTGGACAATAAGCCAATTGCACGATCACTACATGTAACAACTCTATCCGTGAATTCGCTGAGTGTAATATTCCTTACTATCCCACCAGTTCGAAGCACGGAGAGTGCGATCATGTTGTCACAGAGTATGCGGTATTTGCTGCCAAGTTTGCTTATTGTGGTTGGGTTTCTCACGACTGGCGGCTGTATGACCAGTCCGACCAACAACCAGCACTTGGGATACTACTACGGTTCGACTTCCAAGCCAGTGACAGCTGCTGGTTTTGTCGACAAACCTAACGCGATGGTTACAGTCGAGGCACTAGACTGGAAAAGTGGGCGATGGGTAACGCTTGCTACGTGTCGAGCATCACGAAGCGCTTACCACTGGGATGGCCGTGACTGGTACTACTGGCAGGCGGCTCCCACACGTCTTACAGCACGTATGTGGAACAGCTACTGGGGCGAAGCCGAAGCCAGAATACGCTCCGTGTCCAATGGGACTTCCCTCTTTACGTTCGATGAATGGAACTGGACTCCGATGTCAGACATCGGCGACGTCGCTGAAGGGGTGAACGGACAAGAAGTCTCTATTTTCGGATGGCAATTTGAAATCGATCCTTGAGTATAGACATCGCCGATAGGCGAGCCTCTTGGTCGCCTTATTAAAATTTGTTTAACTCCTGCAAGATGGTTGCTGGAGTTGTTCGAACGCTGAATTTTTTCTCAACTAAAGACAGCGACATCCAGCTCATGAATTAATCGGAACACAATGCCATGACGGCCGATTTGACAGAGTCTATGTCGCTCGTTCCAGCTAGTATACAGGCAACATGATTGTTGCCTTCTCAATGGTCTTGCAATGAAGAGCGGTCAGCCCGCCAATGTCACGATTATCGCTCCTACCGCTACTCCTTCCGGCTGGCCTGTCTGTGGTGTCCAGCTCTTCCGCTTAGTGTCTAGCTCTTCCGCTTAGTAGTGCGGGTCGCCTGAACAAACGGACAAAAGCGTATAGTTGAGCTCAGTACAGACATCTTATTTGGTCGCGACGATTGAAGATGGATTTGCGGTATGGGCATTTCTTGTTCTTGCTAATTTCGAGGATTGACTATGATTGGCCGATTGGACTATATGCAAGCCTCGCCTGTGGCACTGAAGGCAATGTACGCACTCGAAGCCGCAATCAAACATCTCGACCTGGAGGCGGAGCTCATTACTCTTGTAAAGCTGCGCGCCTCACAAATCAATGGTTGTGCATTTTGCATTGACCTTCATCACCGGGAAGCAAGGGAAGCTGGGGAAACCGAACAGCGGTTGACTTTGCTGAGTGCCTGGCGTGAAGTTCCGTTTTACACCGACCGTGAGCGAGCGGCTTTTGAATGGACGGAGGCGGTTACCCTTGTCTCCACGTCCCACGTTACTGACGGTGTTTAAGCTCGCGCCTGCGAGCAATTTACAGAGACCGAACTGACGAACCTAACTCTGGCAATTGTCGCGATCAACGGCTGGAATCGCTTCAGCATCTCGTTTCGCAAAGTGCCTCCCCTCGCGCCTGCGAGCGAAACAACGCCTGCGTAACCTGGTTCGTATTCAAGCAAAGACTCAAGTCGGGTTTGCGGACATAGTGTGTATCGATGAAAATTGGTGTGTACCGATGAAAACTGTGCGGCAATGTTTGAAACGTAGCGTGCTATTATTCAAGGAGACATTTTTGGAAACCCGGTATAGGTGAGGCGGCTTCGTGACCGACGAATGGCGGATTCGAGAACGGCTAGAGTATATCCTGGATTCGCAATGCACTCCGGAAGAGGCTTGCGCGCAATGTCCGGAGCTTTTGGTGAGCGTTCGCAATCGCTTAAAGCAGATTAGGCAAGTCGAAAATGAGCTCGACATGCTTTTTCCACCATCAAGTTCAGATGCCGAAAAAAACAAGATCTCGCTTACTCGACACGGGGAAAACTACCTGAAATAGAAGGATATGAAGTTCAGAATATTCTCGGCTGCGGCGGCATGGGCGTCGTTTACACAGCTAGGCATGTAAAGCTGAATCGTATTGTCGCATTGAAAATGCTGCTTGCCGGACCTTACGCAAGCCCGCAGGAAGTGGCACGATTCGTCCAAGAGTCGCAATCAGTCGCTCGTCTGCAGCATCCCAACATTGTACAGATCCACGATTTCGGCGATCTGGACGGACGCCCCTACTTCACTATGGAGTTTGTTGATGGCGGAAGCCTCGCCGAAGATTTGTCAGGAATACCGCAGCAACCGCGTCGCGCCGCTGAGATGACGGTGGCTCTGGCGCGGGCTATTCATGCGGCACACATAAAAGGGATCATTCACCGCGATCTTAAGCCAGCAAACATTTTGCTTTCAAGTGAAGGCATACCCAAGATTGCGGACTTCGGATTGGCGAGACAAGTCGAGAGTGATGCTAAGTTGACGATTAATGGTGCACGATTAGGAACACCAAGCTACATGGCCCCCGAACAGGCGTTGGGTGATTCGAGCTTGATCGGTCACGCGGTTGATGTATATGCATTGGGTGCAATTCTTTACGAGATGTTAACTGGTCGGCCGCCGTTTCGCGCCGCGACTGCAATCGAGACTGAACGGCAAGTTCTGATGAACGAACCGGTACGGCCTTCGCGATTGAACGCATGTGTCCCTCGCGACCTGGAAACCATTTGCTTGAAGTGCCTTCAGAAAGACGCGTCCAGACGCTACTCAAACGCAGCGGAACTAGCTGATGATGTTCAACACTATTTGGCTGGGCAGCCGGTACTTGCGCGACCCGTCGGATGGCCTTATCGATTCCGTCGTTGGGTGATGCGAAATCGGGTTGCGGCCGCTGCCTTGGCGAGCAGCGCCTTATTATTGATGTTCGTCGTAGTGGGTTCGCTCTTGGCCGCCACTCACTTTCACAAACTCGCAAAAGAGAAAAGCGATCTCGCCGATCAGAAAGGGCAACTTGTTATCGAGAAGGAGCACGAACGTCAGAAGGCCGTGAGTGCCGAGCAGCGAGAAATTGGTCTGCACCAAAGGTCTGAGGCGCAAAGTCGATTGCTGCGTCGCAACTTGTATTTATCAGAAATGAACCTGGGCGGTCAGGCCGCAACGGTCGCTGGAGGACTCGGACGCGTACACGAGTTGCTCGGCCGCTGGGAAGACGACAGTCCAGACTTGCGCAACTGGGAGTGGTATTATCTTCACAGTTTGTGCAATCGAAGTTTGTTGACTCGTTTCGGCCATTCCCATGGCGTAATGCAAGTCGCATGGAGTCCCAGTGGCGAACGCTTAGCATCGGCGGGGGCAGACAAGACGATCTGCATCTGGGATGGCAACGCTGATCGCCCATCTCTGAGGTTGATTGGTCATGAGCGTGAAGTTTTTTCGATTAGCTGGAGTCCGGATGGGCAACGTCTCGCATCAGCAAGCTGGGATAACACGGTACGAGTTTGGGATACCACGCATGGCACTGAGCTGTGTCGCTTGGACGGGCACACGGCTGAAGTGTATGCAGTGGCCTGGAGTCCTGAGGGCAATCAAATCGCGTCGGCGGGCCGTGACAGAATTATCTTAGTTTGGAATGCGGATGATGGGTCCATACAACATTCATTGCAAGGCCATCGCGATACCGTCGGAGGCCTGGACTGGAGCCCTGATGGAACACGCCTCGCCTCGGCAGGACATGACGCGACCATCCGCATCTGGGATGTTGCAAATGAAAATACAGTTCATTCGATCACTGGCCACAGTAACTGGGTTAGTCATGTTGCATTTAGCCCCGACGGTTCGCAATTGGTATCGTCCAGCAACGATGATTCGCTGCGCATCTGGGATGCCAATACAGGCCAAGAGCTACAAAAGCTTATGGGCCATACCAAGGCTGTCACCTCAGTTTGCTGGAGTCCCGACGGAGCGAGGCTAACAAGTGCAAGCGATGATCGAACGGTGAAAGTTTGGTCCGCATCGACAGGCACAATGGCGTTCAGTTTGCGTAGTCATACTGCGCCAATTTCAGCCGTTGCATGGAACCCGCATAAAAACCAAATTGCCTCGGCTGGATTTGATGGGATGGTTAAAGTTTGGGATGCATCGACAGGGCCGGAAGTCCGCGTACTACCCAACCATGAGGCCTCCGTTGAGGCGATTGCGTGGTGTAACGGGAACACGAAGATTTGTGCCTCAGGGGATGTGAATGGAGTTGTCAATATTTGGGACATGGCGAGACATTCACTGAAATCATCGTTCCATGCTGATCATCATGCGGTGCGTGCATTGGCTTTGCATCCAGCGGATACTCAATTGGCCGTTGCCAGTGGTAATGGATTGATTCGTATTTGGAATATTGAACCGGATGGTGACCCCAAAATTTTGGACTCGCATGGCGGTGCTGCGTATGCAGTGGCATGGAGTCGCGATGGAAAGCAGCTCGCATCCGGTGGACTCGATCGAAATATCTATATTTGGGACACCCGCTCGGGACAGTTATTGCGAACCATCAGGAATCATCTACATAGCGTTTATTCGGTGGCCTGGAGTCCCGATGGCCGCCATCTGGCTAGCGCCTCTGGTGATCGCACGGTGAAAATCTGGGATGCCGACACCGGGGAAGAGGTGTTTTGCTATAGTGGTCACATTTCAGAAGTGACGACCGTTGCCTGGAGTCCAAATGGTACGAGGCTCGCTTCGGGAGGTTTCGATCAAACAGTGCATTTGTGGGACGCCGGTACCGGCCAAAACACCACAATCCTACGCGGCCACACGTCTCACATTGCGCACGTTAGTTGGACTCCCGATGGTTCGCGATTGGCATCCGCCTGTCGAGACGGTGCTGTTAAGATCTGGGATACAGAATTAGGCAAAGAGGCGTTGGACTTGGAGTGTGGAGTCAGACAGCTAAATGCCGTAGCGTGGAGTTCCGATGGCATGACAATGGTGACTGCGGCAGAAGATCACAAGCTGCGTATCTACGATGCTACAAAAGGATATGTCGCCGCTCGCGCCGTTTCACTGCTGCCTCTCATTGACCGTCGTCTTTCCATCGATGCTTCAAGATCCGATGGGTGGTTGTTACGAGCTGAGGTCCTTGCTCGCAAACGAGATTGGAAGCGGGCAGAGGTTGATGTAAAGAAATACTTATTGCGAAAACCAGAATCGGCTTGGCTGATGCTCGATGCATTGTTCTCCGGGCCTTATCCAGAAAATCTCGACATACCAGGGGCACCAGAGTCGATCGATTTCTTTTCCGCCGCATCGAGCGAAGCCGCTAACCAATCTGGCGAGATTAAATGGAAAACGATTCCATACAGCAATCAGGGACTGATTGATTTTTGTCCATTGCTGGAGCATCGAGATAACGTTTCCGGTTATGCCATGTTTCCAGTTTATTCAATGGATGATCATCAAGTCGCCATTTTACTGGGCGCGGATGACCGAGCCGTTGTATGGCTAAATGGAGAGCAAATTTATCGATCCACGCGAGAGGAAGAAGCAAGGCCAGACGCAGATGCAGTAATGGGTGCGCTTAAGTCGGGTTGGAATTCGCTGCTTGTACGCGTTTCCAATAAAAACGGAGACCATGCTCTGTATTTACGACTCTCCGATACAGATGCTAATCTAGCGCGAAACAGTTCTGGTAGCTCATCGAATGCTAATCCCACTGATGACCGCTCTGAGAGCTCCGCTAAGTAGTGACGGGCGTGTCTACATGGCTGCTGTCTGAATCGCGACAATGCGAGTGTCACCGGTTTCTCACCGAAGCTGGTTTGCATCAAGGTAACTGTCGAATTGATTGGTTATTTTGTTTAATTCCGGTCAAAACTGTCACAGTCCACCAAATTCAGTGTCCATGAGGCAGACGATAGTCCACGTGTGAAGATCAGTGATTACTAAAGGAAAGCGTTGCCATGCACAATCCATTTGCCGAGCTTGTCGATGAAACTACCGATTGCGATTTGATTGAACTATCGAAGAATGGAAGTCAATCCGCGATAGAGAGATTAATTCTTCGTCATCAAGCCTGGATTTACAATATCGCCCTACGCATGGTCTTTGATCCTCATGATGCCGAAGAAGTCACCCAGGAAGTATTGATCAAGGCCATCACTCGGCTCAGTACATTCAAGGGAGAAAGCAAGTTCCGAACTTGGCTTTATCGGATCGCGGCGAATCATGTACTGAATATGAAACGTCGTGGAGGTGAAGCGGAAAATCAAACATTCTCAAGCTATGCCGACGCTATCAATGGCACTCCTGATCTCGAGCTTCCAGATCCAAAGACAGTGCCCGTCGAAGTGCCCCTCTTGGTCGAGGAAGCAAAGATCTCTTGCACTACAGGTATGCTGTTGTGTCTGGATCGTAAGCAGCGGCTAATTTTTGTCTTAGCGGAGATATTTGGTGTCAGTGATACTGTCGGAAGCGAGATTCTCGATATTTCTCCGGACAACTTCCGACAATCTCTTTCTCGATCACGTCGCGACCTGTACCAATTCATGAACAACCAATGCGGTCTAGTCAATTCGGACAACCCCTGTCGCTGTCCCAAGAAGACAAAGGGATTTATTGATGCAGGTCATGTAGATCCTCACAAAATGAAATTTGTCTCTCCACATGTCACAAAGATTCGGAACGTTGCCTGCGACGCCTTTGCTCAGATTGACGCCGTCTTGGATCAGCAGTACGCGGCGTTATATCGCGAGCATCCGTTTCTCGAACCGAAGGACCAGATTCTTTGGTTGCGGAAGATGCTGGAGCAGCGCGGCATCCGTGAGTCTTTGAATTTGAACTGAAAAATGTTCCAAGCGTTTTGTCACAGTCCTCCTTCGATGGTGTCAAAAGTGTTAGGAGGACAAACCATGTCTAAATTGCAATCAAAAACAGCACTTGTAACAGGTGCATCCAAGGGGATTGGGGCCGGCATCGCTCTAGAATTAGCCTCAGCCGGGGCATCCGTTATTGTGAACTACGCGTCTGATAAAAACGGAGCTGAAGCTGTCGTTGACTCGATCACCAGTGATGGCGGTCAAGCGATTGCGATTCAAGGTGACGTTGCTAATTCTGGCGACGTGACTCGCATGTTTGATCGGGCGGCTGATGTTTATGGATCGATTGATATCCTGGTCAACAATGCTGGAGTGTATCAAGCAATGCCCATTTCGGAGATAACGGAGGCTGAATTCCATCGAGAAATAAATGTCAATCTGCTTGGCCCTTTGCTGACGATTCGAGAATCGCTCAAGTACTTCCGTTCAGTTGGTGGCAGCATTATCAACATAGGCTCAGCCGCATCCCGGTCATTGCCACCTGAATTCTCGATCTACGCAGCCAGCAAGAGCGGTTTGGATGCAATCACGGGAGTGCTGGCCAAGGAACTGGCTACGCGAGGAATCCGAGTTAATTCAGTCAATCCAGGCGCTACGCTCAGCGAAGGTACAAAGGAAGCTGGATTGTACGGCGTTGGAAGCGATATCGAGAAGCAACTTGTCAGTAGGACTCCCCTGGGACGCATTGGTTCGCCACTGGATATTGCTCGTGTTGTGATTTTTCTAGCCTCAGACGATGCCGCTTGGTTGACCGGCGAAATCATCCATGCGACTGGCGGCCTTTGATAGTTCAAGATAGACATTCAAACTAAATCACCATCAGGAGAAACAGATGCCCGCCTACATGATATTCATTCGCGAGCAAACACTCGATCGCGCGGAACTCGAAGCGTATTGGGCCAAAGTTGCTTCGACGCTGGAAGGAGTTCCAATAAAGGTACTTTCTGCGTATGGTCCCCATGTGACACTTGAGGGTCCAGACATTGAAGGTGTAGTGATCGCAGAGTTCCCAAGTACTGAGGCTGCTCGACAGTGGTACGACAGCCCTGCTTACCAGGATGCTGCGAGTCACCGATTTCGTGGCGCCATTTATCGTGGACTGATTGTCGAAGGTACGCCGAGTTAACTGACGAGGCAATGATAGTCGCCTTTCGCTCCGCGAAAGTAGCGTCGGTATTCATTGCGTTTTCAGAACTTTCGCGGAGCGAAAGGCGACTATTATTGCCTTCGATTAATAAACTCACATCCTACCCGCGAAAGTAGCGTCGGTATTGGTTACTTTTTCAGAACTTTCGCGGAGCGAAAGGCGACTTTGATTGCCTTCGATTAATAAACTCACATCCTACCCGCGAAAGTAGCGTTGGTATTGCTTGCGTTTTCAGAACTTTCGCGGAGCGAAAGGCGACTATGATTGCCTTTCCGCGATCGTTCTAAAAAACAGCGAATACCAATGCAACCTATGTGGATAAGCTGTGACTTTATTGTTCCCGTCGAAAATCGTACTCGTACTCAGTGCAACGGTACTCGTACTCGAAATAGCGTGATGCGATCACTGAGATTTCGACCCTAAGCGAATTGGTGGGAACGAGCGAGTACGAGTACGAGTACCGCGATGCTGAGTACGAGTACGAGTACGAAATTAACGCACTGTCTTGTCTCTGTCACCTCTGTGGTTGGTCCATCTCGCGTCAGCTTCGCTCGCATTTCGGATTCCGTAATCGGCATCACTCTGCAAGGCTGACGATGCTAATCAGCTTGGTTCATTCAATGAGGCATGAATGCGTCGTGAGAACATTCAGCGATTGATGCTGCCGGGGTGCGTCGCCTCTGTATTCAAAAGTTTGCAATGAAGTCCACGCTGCGGTACGCTAAGTTCGTCCGTGCCCTGCGGCGGTACGGGAACCATCGGATTAACGCGAGCCGGTATCGCTTGTCCTGTTCGCTTCGCTCTGTTGAGTCTTTACCCGGCCGCGTTATCCTGGTTGTTTCGCTTCAAGATAGCAGGCACGCTTCGTCGTGCCGTCCGCATTAAAAACCAACGTTGTCCGATTAGTAAGCGCCCGGCGATATTGCCGGTGAAATCTACCGTACATTGAAACGGGGATATTACCGGATGACCGTCTTCCACACTGCTACAGATTGCGAATCGTTTGAGAGAGTGCTATGTGAGAGTCTAGATTAGAAAGCGACTTGACTTGATCGATCAGGACAAGTTGTAGTTTTTTGGGAATATCCTCCAGCTGTAACCAAAAGTTGTGCATCTCCTTTAAATGCGAATCATCAATGATGGTGACCGGCATTTTGCGGCTACGATTGTCGAAGTTCAAGGTATCACTCAATGTCACGCGCAATTATTCGAGGCGAAATAGTTCGTCGGAAAAATTCGAAACTTCCACGGACGTGACAACAATGCGCTGGTCAAATGCGGGTTGACCTTGATACTCGGCCGCAACCCAGGAAGGAGCATACTCCGTCTTCAGACTCTTCATTGGGAGCCAATTCTCTTTGCCGAATTCCTGAAACGAACTGTTCAACCAAGAGGTGACTAATACGTTGTTCAGCCGATGCTCGCGCCGCCGAGGTGTATATCCCAACGCTGGATCAATCCAGAGGACATCCAGTGAACTTACTGCGTTTCCGTCGCGGTCGAGCGTAGTTTCGCACTCAAGCACTATACAACGGTGATTGTCCACTGCTTCCATGTAAGGACGAATGGCATACTTGCGGTTATCATCGATCTCCTCGCAAAGCAAATCGTAGGTCGTCCTACGCGCGATTCCAGTGGAATGCAAGGGACCAAGGGCTGCCCCTGCCAAGTACGTGGACGGCGATTCGAAGAGGGAGGGCAGTGTTTTCGACCAACTTCTCTCCGCGTCATACGAGACCCAGCAATGTTCGCCGTCGAACAAGTATCTCAGAGATTGTTGGGGCCCTTTCCTGGCGAATAGATAAGTGAAGTCGCGTTCGTCCCGCCGCGCGAGCGCATCCATCTTCCGGCGTTCGACGATTGACGCAATCGCAGGCGGGGAATTTGGGTCGGCGCCTACCGTGTTGGGCGGTACTGCATAGGGAGCAAGCCCCGCTTTTACAACTTCAGCGAATCGTCGTTTGTCATCAAATGCAACCTTATGAATCTCCGTGTCGTCACGGGTCAGGAGTAAATTCCATGACATAAGGGTTTGGGAATCGATACGAGGTTCGTTCGTCACATCATATTGGATCATGAGGGTTGGAAATCGACTTAATCGTTCGCGCATCTTTGTGGCAAGTTCGCCGACCGTGAGACTTACCGGAATCGATGGATTGGTCGCAAACTCTGGCGTCGATGCAGGGGGCGCCGCATATTTGTACTTGCCCCCCTTGAATTCGAGTGCCAATCCTAAAATTGTGTCTGCGGGAACTGCGATACATCCCTGTGCAGCGGCACGCGTAATGGTAATTCCGTAGGCTTTACCGTCGAGACCAATAACGGGTCCTCCGCATTCGTCCTCTCGGAGCGGCAGGTCATGTTCAAAAAACACTGGAAGGTTCAAGCGTGGAAGACCTATGATGCCGGTTGGCGGTCCGTCCGATCGCAGCACTGCTGTCAGCGATTCACGCGTTTGCCCTCTCAATACTTCTACTTCGACTCGGTCTCCTCCGAACCGCCCATTAACGCATGCGGCGAGATCCTGATGCGATTGCACCGTGCTCGAGTCGACCTTCACGAGAACATCACCCGGTCGGATTCCTGCTTCTGCGGCCGCACCTTCCGAGTACTCAACCCAATAGCCGCGTTTCGAGACGGTGTTGCCGAGAATGGGGAGTAGTGCGGCCGGACGACGATCTGTGTTGCGATAAGCGGGAACTTCCGTCGGAAATAGCCCTGATGAAAATCTTCGTTTAACGCTGACTATCCCAGTAGCAAGGGGCTTCGAGCCAAGACCTGACGCTCGAAGAATAGTTCCCGCAGAAGGCGAATTGTTGGACGTCCATTCTATCGGAAGAAGTTCACCAGAACTCAAGCGGAGAAACGCTAGGTCAAAAGCGGGAACCATTCCGACCGGCTCCGCTGTAACCTTGCGTCCATCCGATAGTTGACACAATGGATGGGAAGGGAGGCGACTAGCGATCGCAAGCACCAAACCGTTTTCTTCGACCACGGTTCCATAAGCAACTGGGAGGTCCTTGTCAAAAATGCGGACAACTGATTTTGCGATACCTGACTGTGTGAAAGAGCAGTTAGCGAGAGATGTCTCGCCGTTCTTCCAGTCCTGTGCGGGCAGTATCGGCTCGTTTATATCAAGCCGATTTTGATCAGCAATTCCGACCTTTGCGAGACGTAACTCACTTTGCAGCATAGCCTCCATTCGGGATTCAATAATTGCTATTGAAGTTACTGAGAAGCACGGAACGCCAGCGCTTTCGAGAAATGCACCTGACGAGGCAGCGACCATCTTTGGAACTTGCATGCTTCGAATAATTCCAACGACCCTACCATTCAGATCGAAGTATGGGCCACCCGAGTCTCCTCCTTGAACGAGGCAATCGGATGTAAAGGAGTCAGGGCTTGTTGCCAGCACTCGGCCGAGACGTGAAACGGGACTGCGACCATCCGAATATCCGCCTGGATGACCGAGTTTGATTACCCAATCTCCGAGTGCAACGGTTGCATCTGTGACCAGGGGAGCGTGCGGGTAAGGACCAGGCTCAGTGAGATGGAGCTTCGATATATCGTACTCAGCGTCGAAACCGAGAAGTTCAGCCTTGCGCCGCGTTCCATCGTGTAAAATGACCGTGATTTGCCTACCGGGCGCGAGCGGTTGATGAGAATTAAAGGGGCGTTTATTTACCCCATGGCTGACATGTGCCTGCGAGAGAATGAGCCCCTCGGGTGTTACTATGACCCCGGAGCCATGACCTTCATCGCCTACCCCGACAATCGTAGGGATCGCTTTTTCAATGACTCGTTGCGCCCGGAGTTCGATCAATTCCAGCGCTTTCAGTCGATCAATCGCTGGATCCGCGCCGCTCGCAACACGGCACTGCGAATGTGTGACCGTCGCGGCTGATACACTGAGGAGTGAAAGGAACAACAGGCGAGCCAAGGTCATTTGTCTAATTCCCATACATGGACTGTGTTGTCATCTCCGCCTGAGACAATGAATGTGTCGTCACTGCTTACTGCAAGACAGCGAACTGCCATCGCGTTCACCCTCGCTTCCGCCAATCGTTTGCCTTGCGACGCATCCCAAACCCGCACAGAACCGTCCGTAGATGCAGTGACCAGCTTACTATTGTCTGAGAACCAAGCGATCGCTGTGATTGGCGTGTCATGGGCGGCGAAGATCCCAATTGCTTTCCCGTTTGCCGAATCGAGTAACCGAATCGCACCCTTTTTACCAGCGACCGCAACCATTGATCCATTCGGACAGAAGGCTAAGTACTCCGGATCGATATCCTTAGAAGGTATTGACCACGTGAATCTTCTCAATTCGAGATCGCCAAGGTGTATTTTTCCGTCAGTACTAATTGTGCATACGTGTTTCGAGTCCGGAGCAAAAGTCAATTGTTTCACCTCTTTGTCGGCAGAGATAGAAAACATCGCCGAGGAAGGGACGACATTTTCGTCGAACTCGTTTTCGAGAAATGAGATGTCACTTCTGCCGCCCTGTACTACTGCCCACATTTTCCCATTCGGAGTAACTCCAAACGCCTTCATACCTGACCGACCTCCTCCGGGACTATTACGGCCTTGACTGGCGACGTCGCATTGGCAGATGTTATGGCCTTCGTTGCTAACGAGAAATAGTTTTGTCTCCTCATTGTTGAGCTGGAGTAGGTCAATTTGTGAATTTGAATCTTTGTCGGAACGACCCTCGAAGATCGTTTCCAGCAATTGGCCCGTGTCAGGATCCCACATGCACAAGGCACCGGCTCTATCGCCGGTCGCAACGAATTCCTTACCCACGACCACTCCTGTTACCGCAGCGTCGTGGGGAAAAGCGTAACGTTCCTTGAGCTTTGCTATTTGCTCCACTCCTTTCACCTGCGCTAACGGCTCTTGAGCGCGACTGACAGTACTATTAGCGATTAGCAGTAAAACGGACATCTTCAGGAACATTCGGAAATTCAACGAAAACATAGAATCGCACCTTTAGAGAGAATCGCACCTTTAGAGAGAATCGCACCTTTAGAGAGAATCGCACGACTAAGTAGCAACACGACGCCGCAGTATGTCGATGAGCACCTGCTCATTTACAGTTCCAAAACAGCCCCTCCTAAGCCACCAACGAAATCTGAAAATTCGGTTGTCACACGCACCTTCATCGCAGGCACAATGCGAGACAAGCTTCGAGGGGATACGATGCCGTTACGGTATGTGACTCGTAAACCGAACCAATACGTTCCGTCGTCCGGCACGATGTGATCGAACTGCGAGCGGTCAGGTGTATTAGCAGCCGCCAATATCCACGTTTTGCCGTGGTCCGAAGAAATAAAGAGCTCGAGGAATTCTATTTCAGCGCGGCGACTCTCGTCGAAACTTAGATTCAAGCGGACGACTCGTGAGTCCGCTTGCAATGTATCTAGTTTGGCGTCGATCGGATCCTGTTCATCTCTCAAAATTTCCGTTTGAGCGGGCAAACGTTGGTTCTCTACTCCTTCGAAGATGATGTGATCGGCAGCTGAAGAGCGCTCCAATTGAGAACTACCAACTGACTCCATGAAGTGGACCCCAATTTTAGGACCACGGCCGCGCGTTTCTTAGATAGAGGGAACGTCGCGTTTTAGCCGGCCACTACGGTACACTTCTGCTGGCGTTTGACGGTCAAGCGAAGTGTGCTTACGGACTGAAGTGTAGTGAT
>JBGTBJ010000030.1:0-16517 GCA_041749395.1 Pirellulaceae bacterium | reverse complement strand
CCCCATATCGAGGTGAACGGACTCCGATCCACGTAGAGCGGTCTTGAGCCGGTCATTTATTTGGTCCCTCAAGAATTGACGGAACGCGTTCTTTACTAATGCGCGAAACTGATCCTGCACGGCGGCGGTAAAACGCCCCGTGTAAACCCGCGAAGTAAACAGTTTCACAAATTCTTCACTCGGTTCCTCTAGCTCTTGCACAAGCAATTTTTCTATCTGCTTGGCGTACTTGAGCTCGCTGGCATTGCTGAGAATATTGTCGAGATTGAAATTCGCTTTGGAGAATTTCTTCAACTCATTAACCGATTTTTCGTCATAGTCTCTGAGGTCGAATTCAAAAAATGGCTTGTCATCCATTTTGTTCGGCGCATCTAGATCGGAGTAAAACCAGAATTGCACACCGTTATTTAGAACGGCAAACCGTGCCTCTGTCACGGAGAAGTAGCGGTATAGCTGACTTGCGTTGTTCAGGCTGAGCTTCGAACCAAAGGTCTTGCACTCAACCAATATCATTGGCTTGCCGTCGACCGTGATTGCGTAGTCGACTTTCTCGCCTTTCTTGGTACCGACGTCCGCCGTGAACTCGGGAACCACCTCCAATGCGTCAAAGACGTTGTATCCGAGGGCGTTAATGATCGGCATCACGAGAGTGTGCTTTGTCGCTTCCTCGGTCTTTAGGTGTTCGGCGTGTTGCTCTAAACGGGCTGCAAGTCTATCGAGTACGTCGATCAAATCCATTTTACACCTTTGACATCACTATGGAGGGTAGCACGGGCTGCAATGGTGGCGTTTTAGCAAGTTGGGTTGGGGTATGCAATTAGCATGGGTAGATTACTGGGAGGAACGCCGGAATTCCATGATCCGCTTAGCAGCGATTTGCTTTAGGTCCACAACCGTGTGAAATGCATTAACCCAGTTTGCCTGTGAACCTTTGAGGGCGGCAAAGCTAGCTACGAAATTGACCCATTTCTCTCGTTGGCCCGCCGTTCGCTTTTCAGCAACGTCTTTGCAAGCACAATCTACTTCCACCCAGCTCAGAGAAAGGTGATGGTCTTTTTTAAGAGTTGAATACTCATTGAAGGCAACATCTCGGATGAAATAACAAATCGGCTTACCGTGGTACTTTGCTTCGTCAATCTCAACTTCAGTCGCTGATTTGTCTCCATACTCCTCAGTTCTCAGCGGGGGCCCATAGCGTTGATCAACAATGCAAATCACGAAATCCGAGTTTCGGATATTCATCTTGCAAGTTTCTATCGAGTTGTCCGTGTAGCTTTGTTGAAACCGGCTAGGGTCATCCGACATGTAGACTACGCACCCAATTTCTTCGAGATGCCGTGCAAGTTCGGTGCGACAATCGAGAAGGTCGTAAACCGTGCTACTAATGAATACGGAAGTTGGCGGAAGCAACGCCGTGCTTTCTACGGCCTCATGCCCTTTGGCGGTTATGCGAAAGCAAATATCCGGCCTTCTGTTCTTCTTATTCTCCACGAGCCCAAGGTCCTGCAAAAAATCGATGATGAATTTCAGATCATTGAAGTCTGAGCAGTAACCCAATAAATAGTCGTCGTGAGTAAATATCAATGCATCTCCATACTTGGCAGACTTCTTAACCGACAATCTCAGCAGCCGCATTGCCTTTTCTCGAATGGACTGCGGGATTAACGGCGGCGCGACCGTCTCATCCTCAATGTTCTTGCAAATCAATTCGATCTCGCCAGTTGCCCCCTTTTGTGCGCTTACGAAAATGGGAACACCGAACACTTCCCAGTGCTCCCTCGCCTGTGCGAACACCGTTTTCCAATCGACATTCGCGAAGCCGCTGGGGCGCGAAACGATCCAACCTTCAAGCACCACTTCCTTGCAGATACCGCACTTTGCTGTTGCGCAAGATGAATTTAGCCGCGTTTCGATAGGCTTTTGGCACAGTGGGCATTTGTCGCGGGCGTTCAACTTTAGGGCTCCAGTCGCTGTTCTCAGTTCTGTAAAACTCCTTTTGTAGCAAGCGCTAGACTTGTTTGCTGTACTTGCTAGATTGGGTTGCAACAACGGGGGACAGGACCAGATGGCCAAAGGCAAGACAACGAATCGGGCAGAATTTGAAATGGGAGTAGTCGGCATGAACGCCGCCCTCCAATTCCTGATAGATCAAAGCGGAAAGTCGCGTTATCGCATTGCCAAAGATACGTCGATGGCGGAATCGCACCTAAGCCGGAATTATTCCGGCGAGCAAAACACTACACCCGCTGTGCTAGAAGCGGTTGCACACGCGACCGGTGCGACCGTTCAAATCATCGTGACCATCCCCGTCGCTCAAATCGAGGAGTAACCCACCATGCCGCAAAAAGAAATTAACGGCTGGCAAATACAACCATCCGTGCATCCCGCGATCGTCGCCCTTTGGGACCTATTCGATAGGATGCCCGAAGTGTTCGGCGGCTCCATCGACAACTTCGAGTCGGCACGCAGCTACCTCGATGAATTGCACGCTGGGGGCAAGCTGGAAAGCGGGACCATTGATGATGTGCTGTCGCGCCTCACTAAGTTGGAGCGAACCCACGCACGTCCTAGTATCCCGAAAGAGATCCTCACCCGTTCTGAGGCGATGGAGTATTTGTGCATTGCCGACGACAAGCTGTTTGAGCTTACCGCCCCTGTCGGCCCCATCCCGTGCGTTCGCCACGGTAAGCGAATAACCTACCGCATTGACGACTTGCGCGAGTACGCGACCGAACAATCAAGGGAGATCTGCGCATGAGCTATTCAATCGCAATTTCGAAGCGGGGCGGCGAATCTTATTATATGCGTCTTCGTCCCCATGACCGCGCAACTAAGATCAACATCCCGCTCGGCAAGATCAACCAAAAACTCGTCGACAAAATTCGCGGGAACGTCGACGAGTTACTAAGGTCTTACGAATTCGGCATATTGCCCAGTGCGTCCACTCTCGCGTGGGTTCGCGAGCAAAGCGCAGAATTTCGCGAACGATTGGCGGCGGCTGGAATTATTCCCGGCCAGTCCAAAGGTGAGCGACTTGACGCATTTTGTAAAAACTACATTAAATCACTCACCGTTCAGGACTCAACCACGGAGCAACTTTGGCTTGTGGTCCGCACACTGGAAGACTTTTTCGGTGTTGATCGCGACGTGATGACAATCACACTTGCTGATGCCACCGCCTACCGGAACAATTTAATCCGCGTTGGCTCCGCCAAGCGGCAACAACCGCTAGCCGAGAATACGGTCCGTCGGTACGTCGGCCGCTGTCGCCAAATCTTCCGATCCCTCGGGGACGCTAATCCCTTCAATGATCGCTCGCTACCGGTCGGCGTCGGGCATGATGAATCCAAAGATGCCTTCGTCGACGTTGCCACTATCAATACTGTGATCGCAAATGCGGGCGGACCTGAGTGGGCGTGCGCGATTGCCCTAGCCCGGTTTGGCGGCTTCCGTGCGTGCGAGATCCCCGCCCTCACTTGGAATCAAATTGACTGGACCGCATCGGCCATCGTGCTTGAATCACCAAAGACTGGTAGACGGATCGTTCCTCTCTTCACCGAATTGCGCCCCTATCTAAAAGAGTGGTTTGACGTTAGTCCTGACCGAACCGGTCGCGTGATTTCTAGCTACCCAAATGAGGGACGAGGGATCGATGCGATGCGCACGCAATTGGTGAAGATTATCCAGCGAGCCGAAATTATCCCTTGGCCTAAAGTCTGGCAAAATCTACGGGCGACCCGTGAAACTGAACTACTGTCTATGGGGTTCCCGATTAAGTCGGTCACCCGTTGGATAGGGAATTCCAAGGCGGTCGCGATGAAACATTACGTGATGCCGCTTGAGTCGGACTTCCAGCGGGCGGCGGGGATTGTGACCGCTGTGACCGCAAACGTGACCGCTGAAACCGGAACCTATCGGAATCAGCCGGAAAACGGCATTCAAGAAAGCCGAAAATTAGGGCTTAAAATGAAAAACCCTCGGAAATCTCCGAGGGTTCGCGTTCAAAAAATTACCCGGCATGGACTCGAACCATGAATGAGGGATCCAAATTCCCTAGTGTTGCCAATTACACCACCGGGCAGTGATGACTCTCCGAGCGAAATCGAAGAGGAGCAGTTAGCGAGGCGACAGTTTAGTAAATCGGGACCCTCCACGTTAAGGCCGGGTTCACAATTTTTTTGTCGAAGCTCGTTATTGTAGTCTAGCACGCATTTACTGCGACATTTGCCGAACCACTGCGAAGGAAAGCTGCTGCAGTTCACTTGCTAAATCCACATTGGCTACACAAGTTCCTCGCCCCACCGTCAGATTCAAAGGCGCAAAATTGAGAATCCCGGTGACGCCGGCCGCCGCCAAACGTTCCGCGGTGCTCTGCGCCGCTTCCGTCGGGACTGCCAGGATTGCCAGACTCACTTCGCGGGTGGCAATTACACTTTCTAGATCCGTAATATCAAGAACCGGCACCCCCCCCACACTGTCGCCAATCCGATCGGGCCTCACGTCAAATGCAGCAACCAAGCGAAATCCCTGCTCGGAAAACCCGCGATAACGCATTAATGCTGTTCCTAAGGAACCCGTTCCAATAAGGCAGACATTCCATGTCTTATCTGCGCCCAGCGCCTTGCGAATGCTCGTGGCCAAAGCACTGACGTCGTATCCCACTCCGCGCCGTCCAAGACTTCCCAAATAGGCCAGGTCCCGTCTAACCACCGCCGCCGTGACTCCGAGACAACTTCCCAGTTGGGTGCTGCTAACTCCGGCGTGCCCATCACGGACCAGCCTCCGCAATTCCCTTAAGTAGAGGCTAAGTCTAGCAACAGACGAGGGAGGAATTACCTGTTGGGAATCGCTCGCTTCGGACTCCATCGACCTGTTGTAATCCATCATGACCTCCATACCAGTGTTGTAAAGAAACCACATTTTAGCCGCTGCGAAAAAGGGGCTTGAGATGGTGTGATGTGCTATTCAGACAATCGTTGAGTGTTAGTAACGGAATAGTCGTTACAGACGGCACCACTGCACCAACCTAAAGCCCCCATATCTCTCATTTTATGTTTGCTGCACTCTTTCTGTGTTCCACTCTTTCACCGTAGTCGATGTAGTCATTGCACCAAGTCTCTTTTGCCTTAACTGCCTCCTTTGCCTGATCAGTCGATCTAGCAACCAAAGATCGTCGCCAGTAGTGACGAGTTGGAAGGAAGCCCGGGCGGATGCAAGATGGGGGGTGCTAAAAGGTCAGCCCCGGGGTGGGCGGGCCAGAAGCTGCGTCCAGCACAGTTAGCGTTGTAAACACGGAGTATTGGAAATGAGAAGGCTGTGGTTGTTGCCGGTTCTGGCGGCCTCTTTGGTCGGCGGAACTTCTCAGCAGGTCGATGCCGCATATTGCGGATCGATCAGCTACGAAGGTTGTGGAAGCTGTGGCGGCGGAAGCGTCGTTGACGGATCGATTATCGAAGGGGGCGCCGTCGCAGACGGAGCTATCGTCGATAGTGGATCAGCCGTCGGCGGTGGTTCCTACACCGTAATGCGAACCGTTCGTGAGACGGTTTACGAACAGCGTCAGGAAACTCGCTATCGTCAACGAAGCGAAACCTATTATGAAGATAAAGTAGTAACGGGCAGCCGCATGGTTCCCGAAACTCAAACTCGCGAAGTTTCTTACACGGTCATGAAGCCAGTGTACGAAACCAAAACCCGCGAAATCAACTACACGGTCAACAAGCCCGTGTATGAGACACACAGCAAGACGATCAACTACACCGTTCGCAAGCCTGTGTACACGACCCATAGCAAGACGATCAACTACACGGTCATGAAGCCTGTGTACGAGACCAAGCAACGAGTGATCAACTACACAGTTCGCAAACCTGTGTACGAGACCAAAACTCGCGTCATCAACTACACAGTGATGAAGCCAGTACACGAGACCCACAGCCGAACGATCAACTACACCGTCAATGTACCGGTGCAAGAAGTCAAGAGCCGTACGGTCAACTATACTGTCTACAACACAGTGTCTGAGCAACGCTCGCGTACCGTCAACTACTCCGTATCGGTTCCCGTTCCCTTCACCAAGACGATCACCGTCAATGGTGGCCATTGGGATACCATTACTGAAGAAGTTGCTGGCCCAGTCATGAAGAAGACCATTCGTGAGCCAGGTCAGTGGGTATTCGACGAATCATCTTGCAAGAGCGTTTACGTTCCTGGTTGCTGCCGCACCGAGTGCGTACAGTGCCCACCGAAGACGATCTGCAAGAAGGTTTGGGTTCCAACTTGCGAAACCAAAGAAATCCAGTGCGTTCGTTACGAGACTGAATGCCGCACCAAGGAAGTTCCATATACCGTTTGCCGTAGTGTTCCAGAATGCCGCACCAAGACCATTAACTATACGGTTTGCCGTATGGTTCCTGAGTGCCGCACCAAGGTTTGCAACTACACTGTGTGCAAGATGGTTCCTGAGTGCCGTACCAAGACTTGCAACTACACTGTATGCAGCTACGTCTGCGAACCACGTCAAAAGGTGTGCAACTACACCGTTTGCACCATGGTCCCAGAATGCCGCAGCAAGGTTTGCAACTACACCACTTGCAGCTATGTCTGCGAGCCACGTACCAAGGTTTGCAACTACACCGTTTGCAAAATGGTTCCTGAATGCCGTACCAAGACCTGCAACTACACAGTTTGCACCATGGTTCCTGAGTGCCGCACCAAGACTGTTTGCTACACAACTTGCCGCAAAGAATGCTACGAAAAGACCATCAAAGTAGCTAAGTGCCGTACGGTTTGCGAACCTTACTGCGTCACTGTTTGCGTCCCCAAAGTTGTTTGCAAGCAAGTTCCAGTAACCGTCTGCTGCCCAACACCTTGCTGCGATCCATGCTCGGCTCCCGCCGCTCGTGGTATCCTCAGCAACGGTGGCCTACTGAAGAAAATCTTCGGTGGCCTCGGTGGCTGCGGTTGTGCATCGAGCTGCAACAGCGGCTGCGATGCAGGTTGTGACTCGGGTTGCGACTCGGGTTGCGGTTGCTAACAACGCCCGCTGGATAAGATAACTGTCTGTCCGGAGCTTCAAGAAGGGGTGGGATTCAAACGAGTTCCACCCCTTTTTTCGTTTTTGTAGCGGCGAATAATCTCAGCGCGTCGAACTGTACCCTTCACCGTTAATTCGCCTCCCAGCACGCTGAAGGGACGCTCATACCGATGCACCACAAAAGGCATCTCTGCAAACGTCCGTGGAACTCTTAACAGAGTTTTACAGATTGACTGGAAGGCCGCCTCAATCTCTTGGTCCGTGGTCATGGTGCTCGGATCAATGATTGCCACGAGGTCGCCCTCATCGCTCAACAGAACTACGTGAGTTAGTCGCGTCCCTTTGCTCAATTCCCGCTCGATTGATTCGGGAAACACCTTGTCTCCCGTTTTCAACACAATGACTCCATCGGCGCGACCGTCGATTCGAAGCGCACCATCCAATTCGATTTCACCAATATCTCCGGTCCTCAACCAGCCATCGGCTGTCATTCGATTTGCGGTCCCCACCTCGTCGCACCAATATTCCATCATGACACCTGGCCCGCGACAGAGAATTTCACCCTGATCGCTCAACTTGACCTGTGTGTCATGGATTGGCCGTCCGACCACGCCCGGTCGCGCGTCCCCAGAGCAAGCGCTGCAGACCACAGGACCCGCTTCAGTCAATCCATAACCTTGGATCGGCACAATCCCCAACGATTGAATCTGATGAAACTGGGCGGGCGAAAGGGGCGCACCGCCGCAGCCCAACACTCGCAATCGGTCCAACCCCATGGCTCTGAATCCCATGGCTCTGAATAGCTCCGGTTCCGCACCCTCCATCGATTGGCCTGCCAATATTTGATCGATCAACGATGGTACCGCGTTTAGCAATGTGGGGCGCACGCGTGGAGCGCATTGCGAAATGCCTTCCCAGCCAGTTCCCGCGGAGATCACTCCCCCGCTCAAGATCCATGTCACCAGATCACATGTCCTGGCATAAGCATGCGACCAAGGCAACACACTCAACCGAATATCGCTGGGGTACTGGGGAACAGCTTGCAGCTTTCCCCACGCGTTGGCGATCAGGCCCGTGGCTGAAAGCACAACTCCCTTGGGCTGCGCCGTTGTGCCACTAGTCCAGAGGATGCAGCTAGCTCGTGGCTTGCCCAGACTCCTGGATTGGTCAAGGCAGTTTGCATTGTCAGTTGTCTCTAATCTGAAACGTGATTGATTAGTTGAGACGCCCATGACATCACAGGCGCTGGGGCGGGGCACCACAAAGTTGTCAGAATTTAGTGACAGCCGCGCTGATACAAGATCAGCACACCGCTTCGCAGCGGCCGGTCCCAGTCGTGTATCAACGGGCGACTCAATGACGTGCAAACGATCGAGGGCAAGCGTAATGACTAGTGAGTCCCAGCCATTACGGTACTGAGTGACAACGCGGTCTCCTGGGACTAACTCACTCAGCGCATCACAGCACTCTATGACGCTTGTCCGTAAGGCAGACCAAGAATAGGCAACGACTTGTGTGTCGACACTGTCGGAACCGACACGGTGTGAATCTGCAGCATTGCTTGCCATTGACACGCCATCAAGAAACGCGGAGTCCTGTTCCTTGATGGTTGCCCAATAATTCAGCCAAGCGTAGAGGGAATCAGTCAACAACGACGAAACTCTATAGTAACTTTAGAAGCTTACTAGCATTTCCAGCTTGCCCAAAGGCAGTCATCCGCGCTACACAAACTTCTTCCATCGCGGTGCGCGCTGGCTTGAGGTAATCGCGAGGATCAAACTTGTCGGGATGCTCGGTCAAAACTTTGCGAATGGCGCCAGTAATCGCCATGCGACAATCGGTATCGACATTGATCTTGCGAACTCCGCTCTTAATCCCCCGCTGAATTTCTTCGACAGGAACTCCAAAGGTTTGCTTCATCACACCACCGTACTTATTGATGATATCTTGCAATTCTTGGGGCACACTGCTGCTGCCATGCATGACGAGATGCGTATTAGGAAGTCGACGGTGGATCTCTTCAATCCGCGACATCGCTAGCACTTCCCCCGTGGGTTTCTTACTGAATTTGTAAGCACCATGACTTGTTCCAATGGCCACAGCCAATGCATCGACGCCGGTTTCTTCGACAAATCGAGCTGCTTCATCCGGATCGGTTAGGAGCTGGTCGTGGCTCAATTGTCCCACGGCGCCGTGACCATCTTCCTGTTCCCCTTCGCCACTCTCCAAAGACCCAAGGCAGCCCAGTTCTCCCTCGACCGACACGCCGCGCGCATGAGCCATTTTCACAACTTCTGCCGTAACGCGTACATTGTATTCGTAGCTGGCAGGCGTTTTTCCATCTTCAGAGAGCGAGCCATCCATCATCACGCTAGTGAAACCATTCTCAATGGCACTCAAACAGGTAGCCGGGCTGTTGCCATGGTCCTGGTGCATCACGATGGGGATGTGCGGGTAAAGTTCAGTCGCCGCAATCATTAGATGTCGCAAGTACGCGTCTTGCGAATAGGAGCGCGCTCCACGGGACGCCTGTACAATGACCGGCGAATCCGTGCGATCAGCAGCTGCCATGATCGACTGGATCTGCTCCATATTGTTGACGTTGAACGCTGCAACGCCGTAATTGTTTTCGGCAGCGTGGTCCAGCACAACACGGAGGGGCACCAGAGGCATGACTTACTCTCTTCAGATTGTTGGTAAATACGGATTAATGAGTGGTATGGCGTCGATTATCTCCGACAGCGCACTTCTGGCAACTGGGGCAACGGTAGCCAACCCCACGAATGGTTGCCAAATCGTCATAGACTGACTTATCGCGCTCAACACGGGCGGGTTGCGGATTCCCGCTCGCCTTGAATGCTGCGTCTTCTGTCATTCGCGACCTACAAGTTGATGTGGAGATAATTTCCGCACCAACTCAGACAGCTCAACTCGCTACAGGCAGTCCCAGTGTACAGACATCTTCGCCAACTCTGTTGTGCGGCCGTATTAGCCCTCCCCACACCAGCATTTGCCGATCTACCAACTTGGCATGTTTCGCCGACGGGCGACGATTCGAACACCGGCTCCATTACCTCACCACTGCGAACTATTGCGGCAGCCCAATCAGCGGTTCGACAATATCTGGAGTCGACAACATCACCGAAGCCTGTTTCCGTTTGGCTACACGCGGGTGAATATAGCGTAACCGAATGTTGGACATTAGGCCCAAAGGACAGCGGCACACCTGACGCGCCCGTACTGTGGAGCGCTATAGATGGTGAAAAGGTAGTCATCACTGGCGGACACCCCCTCGGTACTTTCACCAAAGTTCCGTTGGACCTGCTGATCCACATTCCGGAAGCAGCGCGACCTCATGTAACGGGATGGGAAATTTCAAGCGAGTTGCTTGGCAACGATGCCACCACCTGGCCGCAGCATTGTTTCGCCAAAATTTATGCAGGCGATCAAGCTCTAACTCCTGCGCGTTCTCCCAATTGCGACTGGGCCATCGGAACATGGATTGATGGCTCGCAATTTCAATGTGAAACTGTCGATTTCCCCAAGCACGATATTGAATCTGCGTGGCTTCACGGCTTCTTCTCCGATCATTGGGCGGACCAATTCCTAACGCTTCGCGATCATAGCGGAGACTTGGTAGAACCAGATTTCATTCCAGACAATCCTCTCGCAGAAGCAAGATTTCGCACGATTCACGCGCCAGAAAATCTTGACCTGTTGGGTGAATGGTATTTCGATAAAAAGAACCAATTGTTGATTGCTTGGCTACCAGAGAACACAAGGCCGGCCATTACCCAGGCGGATACTCTGCTGGCGATTTATGCAGCACACGACATCCGCATCGAAGGTCTGATATTTCAACAGGCCGAACACATGGCGATTGAAGTAGCTCGCGGCAAGAACATCGTCGTCAACAACTGTCGCGTGAACGGAATTTGCGACACAGGTATTCACGTCTTTGGCGGAACGAACAATACGGTATCCGCTTGTACTATCGAGCACGTTGGACGACACGCGATTCGCGTAGAAGCAGGCGACCGAACGACTTTGGTCTCATGCGAACACAAAATCGAAAATTGTTGGATCAGTGATTTCGGTCGCGCCAAAATTGGTTTCTCGTCAGCAATTTACTTAGCCGGTGTTGGCTCAACGGTGCGAAATTGCAGAATCGCAGACGGATCCGACGCGGCCATTCGAATGGATGGCAATGACCACCTTATTGAATTGAATGACATCCATAATGTCTGTCAAGATACCAGCGACACGGGCGCAATCTACCTGGGCCATGACTGGACAGAACGAGGCAGCACGATTCGGCACAACTATCTCTCGGATATCGGCAGGCGTGGAAATATCGACGTCATGGGAATTTATCTTGATGATTTCGCTAGTGGCACCTTGATTGAAGCAAACATCATTCGCAACGCGGGTCGCGCGATCGCGGTTGGAGGAGGTCGAGACAATCAAATCAACGGCAATGTCATTGTTGACTGCACTATGAGCATACAGGTTGATGCACGTGGACAAAGCTGGGCAGCCGACCAAGTGCAAGGAGTTAACAGCCCACTGCACATTTGCTTGAAAGAACTGGGCAATAGCCAAAGCCTTTACTTTGAACGCTATCCCAATCTGCACTCCTGCACTACGCCCCTTGCCTCGCATGCAGACGGGAACAAGATAGAAAACAACGTGCTGATCGGAAGCGGCAGCATTTCCCTTGAATCCAATATTTCAAGGTCCGAAGTAACGCTAGCCAATAATCGCAAACATCCTGGATCGTCACTCCGCGATACTTCATGGTGGCCATCGACTCTTGCTAGTGATTCGACAGTTCAAGCCGTCATCGGTGAAGTTGTTGCATGGCTGCATATTGGCCCCCAAATGACCGCTAGCAAATTGATCTCAATCCATAGTCCATCAGACAAAAATTAGTGAAAGTAGATAGCTGGTTGGATCCAACAGATATCCACCAGTAGAAATTCATCATGATCTAGCGGCAACTGAATATATCGCTTGCCTGTTATTTCCAACGTCCTACCCATCAACGACCTTTCATTTGTGGTCCCGCCTGAGTCTATCCATGATTACCAGTATCGTCCATTTTTTTACCGGTCGGCTATCCTATCGACTTGGACTAGGCTTTGGCTTGGTCGCATTGGCTGGCATTATTGCGACCGTATCTGCATTCAAAACGGTAAACCGGCTTGGCGTTAGTTTACGGAAAATCGGTGGTGAGACGTGGGATGCGGCCGATGGGATCATGATGACACAAATTGCCATGGAAGCCCAAGTCATTGCAGCACACAACTTGCTCAACGGTAGTGATGCATTGGTGGAGAAAAAACGGATCGAAGTCTTGTCAAAAGAAATCGACGAAGAATTCGATCGCTTTACAACTAGCGATTTTTTCGATAAGGCGCAAGTACAGGACGTAGCTGTAGCACACGACGAATTTAAGAGATCACTTAACCGGCTTGTCGATGTCCACGCTCGTCGCACAGACGCAGAAAACAACTACTTGCTGGCGTCGAAGGACACAAATCACATCAACTCGCTCGTCGAAGAATTCGGTGACTCCACGGTAGAATCGCTTGAAGCTAGTCCAGATGATTCCATCACCTGGAATTCAGGACTCTCGAAATACTGGGCAGCCGCTGATGGGGCGATGGAAGCGAGGATTGGATATTTGCAACAAATCTATGCAACTCAATTGTTGTCCTCAAAACATTTCGATCACGGCGCGGAGCAGATTCTGGGACAAGCCGACGCTTTTCAAAACGAAGCGATCCAAGTGATGATCGAAAGCAGTCTATTCAACGCAAAAATCACAGCAGACGATCTCAATGGGAGATATGTAGGACAGAGTATCCTAGATGTCTATCAAACGCTCACTACAAATTATCGTACTGCGCGCGATCGTTATATTCGGGAAAGTGCAGGTGCCACGGACGCGTTAAAGAACTTCGGCAGCGCAACAGACAAGCTGCTCGACAAAATTACAGTTCTCGAGGCCTCTGCAGATCATGCAGTAGAAGCTACGATCGGTATCGCAGAAGCCGATATGGTGTGGGGCAAGAAACTTTCAATCGGTGTCGGCATCTTTGGTTTGCTGGTCGGCTTTACTAGCAGTTACTTAACAGTGCGATCCGTTACTTCATCCGTGAACTTCATTAGCGAACAGCTAAAGGAGATTGCCTCAGGTCAAGGCGATCTCACAGCACGATTACCTGAAAAGCGATCGGATGAACTAGGAGACCTCTCGCGGTGGTTCAATGCCTTCGTAAGTCAATTGCAGACAATGATTCAGAAAGTTGTCGTGTCGGCTCGCGAAATCTCTACCGTTGCTCAGGATATCGCTTCTTCATCCGAACAAGTCACATCGGGTGCAAACCGCACCAAGACACAATCCTCGTCCGTCGCGGCAGCAACTCAACAGATGTCGTCGAGCATCAGGCAGGTTTCAGATTCAGCAGACTCCATTTCAACCAACATGCGTTGTGTAGTCGAACGTCTCTCAGGAATGACTCAGACAATTCGCAATATCGTAGGTAATGCCGACACTTCCGCACGGACAGTAGCGGCAGCACGAAAAATTGTCGTGGAAAGCAGCGAACGAGTTTCGGAACTGCAAGACTCTGCTACTGATATCGATCGCATCCTGGAAGTGATTCAGGATATCGCCGAACAGACGAATCTCCTGGCACTCAACGCCACTATTGAAGCGGCTCGTGCTGGTGAGGCGGGTAAGGGATTCGCTGTTGTTGCGACAGAAGTGAAGGCACTTGCCAAGCAAACTTCAATTGCCTCCGATGACATTCGGTCAAAAATTCATGGCATTCAAAATACCACGACTTCAGCAGTCAATAGCATCGCGCAAATACGTGACGTTGTTGACAATGTCAGCAATATCGTGAATTCGATTTCGCAAGCCGTCGAAGAACAAAGCGAGTCAACAGACGAGATTAATCGTTTTGTTAGCGAAACTTCGACTACCGTTGACTTCGCCGCAAAGGCAGTTCGAGAGACAACTCTAGCAAGTAACGATATTGCGACCAGCGTAGTGCTAGTGGACGATATCGCCCGCTCGACGGCGGAAGGTGCAGGGCGTTTCCAAGATGTAGGTGGAAAACTAACCCGCATGTCGGGCGAACTACTTCAGTTGGTTGGACAATTCAAAGCATAGCCGAGTTCCTTTGCCCCATGCCACTGTGGTGACCCGTTGTCACTCCAGTGACATTTTTCATTGTGCGAAGACACGGCACTACAGAATAGCCTGAGCCAATTTCGCCTTGAATGCGGTCATCCACATATCATTTTTGATGACTATGTCACAAATGAGGATGGGTTCGATAGAGTGCGATATCTTAGTGATGACGATGGAGTCACCTTCATTGGATGCGACGAAAGATCCCGCTCAGAGCCGTCCGAATGAACTAGCGGTGGTCGATTGATTGCTTCAAGGAGGGTAGGCACGGTGATTGGTTCAAAACGCGGATTGATGGTGGCGGTATTGGTTTGTGGAATCTCTCACGCCTTATTGCAGTCGGTTCAAGCTCAAGATGATCAACTCCTACTTGATGACGTCATTAACGATGCACCACCGTTGCCTCGGCACCCGCAACGTCGCCCTCCTGCACCCGTTGAATCACGTCCCATACCCGCAGCTGCGGCGAGAGGCGAGGCACATGATCCTGGACCGGTTTGGGGCGGAGCTCCTTTGAGCAGCGGGTCCAGACTCCCTATCCCTGGTCAACCGGCACGCGATCTATTGCCTCCAGGCGACATGGATGTAAGCGAAGCGACTGCCGCAGGCATTTTCTCAGGGATTCCACATGCGACAGGTAATGGCGGGATAGTTGCCGAAGTCATCTATACAGGTGAGTCATTCAACGTTGCCCGCGGAGACACTGGATCGAAGAGAAATACGAATTACCGCAGCAATCTGGATGTGGTACTCAACATAGACTTCGAAGCCATGGGACTATGGGATGGAGGTCGGCTGTTTATTTACGGCGAAAACGTCGCTGGTACGCTCCATCCTGTGGGGGAGATTCAATTCTTCAGCAATATCGATTCCACGGTTTCTGATACGGCGCGTCGCGAGTTCACAACCATTGCGGAATATTGGTATGAACAGTATTTCATGGATGATACGGCGTGGTTCAAGCTAGGCAAGCAAGACGCCAACGCGGACTTCGCATACACAGACCTGGGTGGTGACTTTATCAATAGCAGCTTTGGCCTTCCGCCCAACATCCCTCTTCCCACCTTTCCGAGTCAAGCACTGGGCATTGCCGCTTTCTTCAATGTACTGGAAGATGTGACTCTGGCATTCGGGATCTATGACGGCACTGCGGCAAGTGGACCGCAAGGTGTTCGCTGGGGCTTTGATACCCTTGGACACAATGGTGCCATCTCATTGGCACAGCTCGAATTCCGAGGCCAAAATGGCCCTGGCGGCCAACATCCAAGCACCTTTCGAATCGGCGCATGGCACCATACCGATAATGACCAATGGGTATCCTTTGACCCTGCGGCTACACAATTTGCCGACAACTACGGGGCGTGGACCAGCATCGATTATTTGCTGTTTAAGGAGTCGTATGTTGGCGACAATACCGAAGGCATAGGAGTCTTTCTGCAAGGAAGCTGGGCACCCGAAAATCGCAACATGATAGCGAATTCAACGATCGGTGGTCTCTCCTATAAAGGTCTACTCCCTGGCCGAGACGCAGACCTGATCGGTGCCGGAGTGGGCCTAGCGCGTTTGAGCGAACAATACCTCGCCGCCGAATTGGACAACGGTAACAAACTGGAGTCCCGTGAAATCGTAACCGAACTGTTCTATAAGTTCCAGTTATCGCCATTTATTGCGTTGCAACCCGATCTGCAATTCATCTCTTCGCCAGGCGCACTATCGGACGATGTCTTTCTGGCGGGCCTACGATTCGAAGCAGTACTTTGACCTAGGTACTATTCTACTAGCCGCGATACTTTCTGGCCGCTCCCTCAGGTCGTTTCTTTGCCGATGATGAATAGCCAGGCTTGGAACGCGCGTAAAAATTGCTCGAACGTGATCTGAGATGGTAGCGGGCCGCGACAACATCCCCTTCGGTGGCGGAACGGCTGGGAAGTTGCCAAAACAACCCAGTAGCGATACCGGCCAAGACAATTAATAGTCCCGCCTGTTTCCATTTGTTGCTTTGTTCGTTTTTCACTGCAGTTGCCCTTTACCGTAGTTATGTTCGCGCGTTGATGGAATAGCGTCCGTTCCCAGGGATGTTTGTGTGCGTTTCATCCGCATCCTGATGAACCATCCTCAAAGCGAGTACTATGCCAATAGAGCACCATAGTCGCCTTTCGCTCCGCGAAAGTAGCGTTGAATCCCCACCATAGTCGCCTTTCGCTCCGCGAAAGTATCGCAAAAATCAACACAAAACAACGCTACTTTAGCGGAGCGAAAGGCGACTTTAAAAGTGCAACG
>JBGTBJ010000029.1:0-21275 GCA_041749395.1 Pirellulaceae bacterium | reverse complement strand
GCTTCGCTGCCTTCTGCTGAGTGGAATCTGGGATGCGGTTTATGAGACTTGGCTTGCGACAAAATCGACTGTCAGCAACCTTATCAACTTGGACGCAGCGTCATGAGTGTCACCGCAGACGCATCAGGCAGATCGCACCCTCTTCCCTACTACGGGTTCGTCCTGACTCGAATTTAACTTCAATGACATTGGTCTTGGAATCGTCTGCGGATGAGCGATCGGACCGCAAGAAGTCCCCTAGGCTAGATAGATCCAGCGGCTCGCTTCCGAACAAGACAATTGCCTTGTGGACTCCCTTTACCGGAGGGGCAAATTCTGGATCGCTACGATCGAGCATCGCATCCCCGTTACACCTAAAAATAGATGTAATCAAACCTTTTTCAGCGTCAATACGCTGCAATTCGGTCTCGGTCTGAGAGAATTCTCGAGGACACATTATTGAGATCTCTCCCAATGGATCGATATGGACGATCGTTGCGTAGATCGCTTGTTGACTTGCCCAGGGATGAACAACTTTCAACGCGTAAAGATCTCCCGTTTCAAGAATTGCGATTCCTGTGTCTGCTAACTCACATGGTACCAACTCAGGGAACTGTCCTGTTGGAGGCATGGTTTTTGAAGCGACCAGCTCGATTGTTGGTTTCGATTCTTCAGGATTGTTGCGCTGCATCTCACTTGCATGTTCGGCGACCAGGTTTGTGAGAAATCTATCAACTGCGAGTTCGCGTAATCGTTGAGTGACCTTCGTTTGCCAAGCAGCAAGAGTGGTCTCCTCGCGAGCGTTCAATCGTTCCAAGACAATTGTATCGGACACCATCAACGAGCTTGACGCAGGGTCAGTCGTTTTCGAGAGCAGCGAATCCTGACCATTGGCAACAGTCGATACTAATTGAATGCAAACGCGGTTGGGTTCAATGCGGAGAATGCGATCAGCGCTCTCTTCGGAGTCTACCAAACGAATCACAGGATCCGATAACGCATTTCGCCAATCATTTTTTTGAGTCGCGTCTTCCATGGCGACGAACACACCAATGCTCGGTATTGCGTGTCGTTGTTCCTGGTGTACTAAGTACTTTCCTGCAGGGAATTCAGATGAAGCATTAGATAGGGAACCATCTTGCAGAACGATTCGCGTTCGACTTTTGGTTGGACCCGTCTCAGTGACCAGTGCTCGATAGAGATCGAGGTTTATGAAATTAGAATCGGACTCGACACGCGAAACGATTCTTAACTTCGATTCGTTGCTCACGCCATCAATAGCGCCACGGTTGAGAACACCCGTGCCAAAATCATCGATTTGCATTAGCCCCAAGCGTTGGTCAGAATCAGTTGGGGAGGAAGCAAAAAAGAGTGGTATGCCTTCTGCACTAGTTGCCAATTCGACCTGCGGATGAGGAGGTACAGAAGGAGTCGAGCGAGTTAGATACTGCCAACGCAACAATTCCGGCAGATCCCGAAGTCTTAATTCACCGTGCGGCTGTAACTCTCTGGCTAACTTGCATAGATGCGCGGAAAGCAAGCCGTAATCTTCGCCTGCAATGACGCATTCATCCTCGGTTTCTGTGGCCAGGCAAGCCGAAATGACGGCCACGTTTTTCGGCAGAGGTGTAGGACTAGGATCGCCGAAGGAATCCAGTTGTGGAAGTTCGAATGATCGGTCTAGTTGCCGTTTGCGTCCTTCGCTGCCACGCATCCCGGTGCCGCTATGGCAACAATCCAGAATGATTAGCAAGCGATTTCCATTTCCATTGGTCAAGCGACGCGCCCACGCATTAAGTTCGTCATCGCGAATGTCCTGCCCACCACCTTCGGCGTCGGCATCATGAGGCACTAACGTTTGGTCCAAGTAACCCCTTTCATCGCGATCTGGACCGCTCAACTGATCAAGTACCTGTGATCCATGACCACTAAAATGCAATAGGACTGAAGCAGTCTTTCCTTGTGAATTAGCTTGGCCGACTCTTTCGGTGAGCTTTTCTAGGGCTTGCAGGATGCCAGCGCGCGTCGCTTGCTCGTTTGTGATTGCAATTACATCTGTTTCGGCAAAACCTGCGTACTCGAGCAATGTTTGACGCATAAGCTGCACATCGTTGACACATCCTCTCAGTTGTTTGGACTCAGGCAACCGCGGGTAGTTGTTAATGCCAATCAAGAGAGCAAAACGGCGTGTATCTAAAGTGCCCGTGTCCGCGCAACATCCATACCTTGGTCCGCAAAGAGTTGATGTTAGCACTAGGAATGCAAACATCTTAATTGTTTGTCGAGTCGTGCTCATGGGTGCAATCTAAATTGAGGTCTGCAACTAGCACCGTTCAATGCCGAACCAGCACAATGCAACGAAGCGGGTGGGTGGTTGTGACTACGATCGAACCTAAAATGAGATTTCAATCGGAGCGGTATTTTAACGTGCTTGCTAATTTGCTTAGTTGCTGAGGGGTTTGCGAGTGACATCCGCAAGTAGTATTTGGAATGCCTCTTCACGAACATTCTCTGGCAATCCCTTACCAAACTCGTCGTTATCGATAATGCCCGAGATCCTTACCAGCGTACTAACGGGGTCGTCCAACTCGGCTAGATTCGCAATATTAATTTCGCCGCGGTAGATTTTTGAACCAATTTGTTGCAATGACTTGCGATGTTTGTCGTTTAACAAGGATGATTTTCGGACCATTTTGGCTACTTCCGATAACTGGTCTTGGTCGGTACCTGCACGTACCATTGAGCCTAAAATCGATTGGTAAATAGCAAAGCTTGCTAACTCTGTTTCATCACCAGACAACGTGATTCCAATTGCAGGGAGGTCCGATTGTTGGGTGGTTGAGTCTTCAAGCTGCGAGTTCGAATCAGCAAAAGTTTCACCAGCAGGTACAATGTCTTGCTTTGCCAGACGATAGAGAGCACCATCCGATTCAAACGGTTCTTGGAGCGATTCTTCCAACTCCCTTAGATAGGTGCGAAGTAAAGCACGTTGCTGCAAGGTTAAGCCATCAAGATCATTCTCCAACAATCGTTCGAGTTTGCGTAGGTGCACGTTGCATCTCGAAAAGCACACCGAAATGGCACCAGAGTTTTGCGGCGAATACGAACGGAGCTCTTTTCGCAATTGAGTCGCCGAATCACGCAACGCGCGGTGCTGGAGAATGCTAGGCCAAGTGGGCGAGATGTCTTCGAATGTGCGTGCTTGCAGTGCTTGGGTCTGCTCGTAGTTCCGCTCCAGAGTTGCTTGATGCTCTTCCGCCTTTTTTTCTTGTCGCAACTCTTTCATTTGCCAGTAGATAACAGCTCTTTTCATTTTTAGGTCGAGGCTATTTCCAATTGCCTCTTGCATCTTAATGATTGCCTCAGCACGCTTGAGCTCGCCTGCCCAATATTGTTCTTGAATTTTTGAGAGCGCTGTTACAAGTGCAGGTTGCTGATTCACAATCTCCTTCATCAAGTCGTATTGGTTTGTTCCGTCCGCTCGCGTGCGGGATATTTTTTCACGTTCCTCTGGGCTGGCTGCAATGTAAGCAGCGAGTGCTTCGCAGGCTCTGTCTTCGGCCAAGGCATTTTGAAGCTGACTGGCAACGGAAATGTTCATTGCGATTTTGAGCGGTGAAGGGGGGATGAGTTTTGCAACTTCTAGAGAATCATTGCCATACTTGATGATTGCTTGACTCAATATTACTGGAAGTCCAGTTTCAGTGAGCGCTTTCAATTGGTCCTCTATTCGAGCTGTGTTGCCAATCATGGCCGCTTCAACAATCGACTGTCGAACGTCAGAGACAAGTTGCATTGCGTCTGAAGAAACCGACATCGGGTCGATCGATAGTTCAATAGGTCCGAGCTTGTTCAATAGGTCCGTTGAAACGAGTCCATTGTTCTCCGACTCCTTGAGTGCAGCTGTTACCATCCGGATTTGCTCTGGATCGCCTGTGCTGTAGGCATAAACGACCGCTGCATTTTTGAGTGCGGACTGGACTCCAGGGAACCCTGGATTGTCCTTCAGTTTTTCTGCAAGCTCCAAAAGCTTGGCTGTATTGGGGCGGCGTATTGAATCGCCGATATCACGCAATTGATCCTCTGGCCCGGCAATGCTAATCGTCGAGAGGAAAAGCAAAAGCAGAAGCGAAAAGATTGATCTGAAGGACTGTAAAAACATCGTTTCGTACCAGGATTACAGGATGATCATGGGCGTCGGAAAGGGTGGTAACCAAACGCACCGTTCGAATTATAACTCACTTCAGTAAGATAAAGGGCAAATATATGTAAATCAGGCTATTTGTTATTAGTTCGCACTCTCGGTTAGGTATTTCAGCCAGTAACGGTAACTGGTACGTTGCCGATAGCTACACTGACGTTTAGTCACCTTGAGTTCGCTCAAGTAGCTCTATCCTCTCGATACGGGTTTATGCCTAACTAGCCATCCCCACCGACACAACAATTTTGCAAAATACCCGCCCAACTCGGCACGCAATGCTAAGCAGCTACACAGCATTTTTTTGCCATGATGATTCCGCGAGACTAAACGATTGTACTTTTCAACCTGTACCCTGATTGGACTCGACCGACGACATGAGCCTCATTCTAGTTCTTGGCGGAACAGGCACTTTTGGAAGCCTAGCTGTTGGCGATTTGCTAATGCGCTCTACACATGATGTAGGCTCAGCTAGTCGACGTGGAATTTCGAGCGATCGTTGGCCGGCGGGTTCAGAAGGACGGTTGACATCACACAAGGTTGATATCACTGACCGTCAGGCTTTACTGGCCCTTGTGTCCGATCTTCGTCCGACCGTGATCTTGCATGCGGCAGGCCCTTACTTTCGCATTGGTTCCGCGCCAATCCAAGTGGCTATTGAAACCCAAACGCCCTACATCGATTTGTGTCCGCGTTCGTTTGGTTACTTGAAGTTGGAGCAGAAGTTCGGACGACAGGCCATCGATGCTGGCATACCGGTTTTCGTTGGCGCCTCAACCGTCGGTGGTATCACGGGGCTGCTGACTCGGCGAGCGACGGCTCGGATGAATAGTCTTCGTCGTGTGGAAACGGTGTTATCTGTCCACAATTTTGGATGGGGCGGCGGATTGGTTTCTGACTATCTGCGAACCGCATCTATCCCAACTCCGCATGGCAAACCTGGATCACAAACAAAGCTGTTCGAATTCCCCGACGGAACCGTTCACCGAGTCGCGCTCGGAGACACTCTTGAACACATTCCTGCCGATGGTCTTTGTCGCGATACCATTCACTGGTTCGGTTTGAATGCTACTTTGCCGAATCTCTCGATGAGATTGGGCGAGCGACTTGCAAATTTTGGTTTTCCAATTTGGCACTTTGCTGGCCCTGGAGGCTGGCTTGCCGGACGCGTCGGCGGCTATTACACGGATGGAATTCTAGTCCACGATGCTCATGGCGAACTCAACTGCGAGCCTGGCGTTCTGCGGACAACTGTGGTTCGCGGATTCGGTAACGTCAGAAATCCCGCCGTACTCGCCGCTGTCACCGCACGAGAACTTGCGGATGGTAGGAATCTGGGGTGCGGCTTCGTGCATCCTGCGAGTTGGATGGAACCTGAACGTATCGTCGACGAACTCTCAATTCGCGCAAATGTGGTGGCCACAACCTGGCTGCCACTTCGTGGAGACTAGTTTTGAAAATGCAATTCCAGTTCTGCTTTCGCATGACTATTTTTCGCAACTTACTGGCGTCTGATGTCGTGTGGCCCTGAAGATTATCAAGGCGGGCCTTGATTTTCAGGAAGTGATCGCTCGATTTGAAGCGGAGCGTCAGGTGCTGGCGATGATGGAGCATCCCAACTTTGCAAAAATTCTGGATGATGATTAGCATCGGACTGCGTGAAGCGGCGATCATCGCAATCAAGTCTGCGTTGGATATCTGTGGTAATGAATATGGGGAATTTTCAGACGAAGAGACGAACCTGTCAGGTGGTTGTGACTGCTTCCACGCTGGCTGACATCGGTTCGCTCTTGTTCACAGAAGATAAGCACCCAAAAGACGCATGCTCAGCAGGGAGTTCAATTCAGGATTCCTAAATGAAGCACTCGAACCGAATCGCGGAATAGTAGATCCCCAGCATTCCACAGTATGTCGATCGCATTGAAACACGATTCGTTGATGGTAACACTGTCTTTCGATTACAAGATGGTTGACCTGTTCGTGAATTCAATTCGCCTGCTCGTTGGGATTGTCTTGGTCGACCCAACCTGGTGGCGGTTCTAGCCAGTATTCAGGCGGATGGCCGGATTCCTTACCTTCGACAGTATCTTCGATAGTTCCGTTCATGGTTTCGACCCAACGCCCATAGAAATCGCCGCTTTCAGAGTCTCCTTTGTGCGCCAGGGCGACGTCGCGAGCGCGCTCGAAGGCAGTTATGGCTACATCGTAGTTGCCGAGATCGCGTGCCATTTGCCCATGCAACGTCAGTTGCATGCACAGCATCTTTCGCACAACGTTTGACTGCGGATAGGTGGCATACAGCTCTTCGCATATCTCCCAAGCGCGAGCGTAGCTCTGCTGCGCAGATTTGGAATCCTTCAGAGTATTTTGTATGTCACCTAGCTTGCTTGTCGATTCAGCCATACCGATCAAGAGGTCCATGTTCTTTGGATCGACTGCAAGCATTTGCTGTGCAATGACGTGCGAACGCATGATGACATCAAGCCTTGCTTTGTGGTTGCCGGCTCGCGAAAACACGTCGGAGATCGACTCTAGTGCAAGCGACAGATCACGCTGTGCATTCACGTTATCTGGCTGCCGATCGTAAAGCCACTGAAAATGCTCCAAGGCAACCTCCAACTTCTCCTGAGCGTGCGCTCCGAGGCCTTCAATCCTTAGTAAAGTATTACCGATGTTGATCAGAGCGAGTGCTTCACTCCTCTGGACATCACCATCGTCGGGCGTGATTTCAAGAACCTCGAGCACGTGGCGATGCGCAGCTTGATAGTTTTCAAGAGCCGTTTGATGTTGAAGTGCCGTGGATTCGAGGTTTCCTAGGTTACTCAGCGCCTGCGCAGCATCTTGCAGTGCTTGTTTGTGATCGGGGTTGATCGTCAAATTGCGTTGTGACAGAAGAAGCGATTGTTGGTAGGACTCGCGCGCGGATGCTAGTTCCGCCTTTGCGCGCTGGACAGCTGCTAGACGCGAGAGCGAGATGGACATATCTCTGATCGCTAAAGAGTTGTTCGGTTGCTCATCCAGAATCTTTTGACTGATCGCGACGGCGCGGCGAGCTGCCGTTTCGGCGAAATTCAAGGCAGATTGATCAATGTTACCCGAGGCGCCAGTAGTTAGGGCTAATCGCGAAAGTTGCTGTAACGCGATAGCCAAACGACGATCGGTGTTATTCGAGGTGACGAATTGCTGAGAGGTTTTCTCAAGTCCCTTGAGTGCAGTATTTAACAAGCGTCGCCGTGCGCCGCTAGCGGCAGGTATCTCAGCCAAGCTCTCTTGCAAGTCAAACAACACCTGATTGAGAGTGTCATAAGCTAATTGGCTTTGCTCGCGTGCTTCTTCTCTCGACGCTCGAAACGCAATTGCTGCAATGGTTGAACCGATCGTGCCGGCAGCCAGTAAGAGCAACACGGTTGCGAGTGCAGCGGCGAGCCCCACATTTTGCTTCGACCACAGCCACAGTTTTTCAAATGCACTGACGCGTCGCGCTAGGATCGGGCGGCCATCGTAAAAGCGTTCGAGATCGGCTGCTAATTCTTGAGCCGTCGGATATCGCCGATTTGGTTGGCTATCCATGGCTTTTTCGATAATCGTCTGCAGATCGTAAGGAACCTTGCGATTGAGCGAGCGAAGTGAAGGTGGCGTGGAATGTTTGATCTGATTGATCAATTGCATTCGATCGGTAGCGTCGAAGGGGGACTGCAACGCCAGCAATTCGTAAAGAGTCACGCCCAATGAGAAAACGTCGCTCCGTTCGTCGCACTTACCTTCGAAACGCTCGGGGGCCATATATCGCAGCGTGCCCACCACGTCGCCGTCTCTGGTTAAATCGTTAGCATCACTGAGTTTGGCTAATCCAAAATCCGTAATCCAAACTTGACCATGTGTATCGAGCATCAAGTTCGCGGGTTTGATATCACGATGCACGACACCGCTTTCGTGGGCGTAATGGAGCGCTTCGGCAGTTTGTCGACCGATTCGAGCCACGCTCAAGAAAAACGGTTTGTTGCCGCTGCTGGAGCCGAAGGTTGAACTTTTCTTCTTGTTATTCGAACCCCCACTCGCTTCGCTTTGCCGTGCGGTTGGATCGCTGCTGAGCGCTGGGGCCATTCCATCACTGTCGATGGTAATGTCAAGAGGCAGGGCTTCAACATTGGCTGGCGTGGACGGACCGGATTGGTTGGTATATGCATTGAGTGACAGGGCGATAGTTAGGCAACGAGCTGCGTCACTCGCCATAGCGTCAAGGGGCTTTTCTTTCCTTGATCTAACTTTACCGCCAGCGGCTTGTTCGTCGTTGGCTGGCAGGCCCAGACGCGATACATCCTCAGGATGGTCTCTTAAAGAGCGCAGTTGCGATATTACGTGATCTAACGTATTACCTTCGATAAACTGCATCGCGTAGTAGTAGTGCTCGTTGCAAATACCGACGTCATGAACGGGCACGATATTCGAGTGGTGGAGTTGGGCGGCGGCTTTCGCTTCCAGTTGAAACCGTTGCCGCGCCCGCTGATTCTGAAAGAGGACTTGTGGCAGTACTTTGAGTGCGACCTTTCGATCTAGCGAAACCTGAATGGCTTCATAAACTACGCCCATGCCACCGCGACCGGCTACACGAATCAGCCGATAGTCTTCAATGACCGGTGCAGATTCGACTGCTGACGAACCTGTCTTAACGGTCCGGTGCGGCGCAGGCTGCAACCGTTGCACAACATTCATCGTTTGCAAAATCCGCACTAACTCTAGCTCATGTTGCGGAAACTCACGTGCGTACACGTCGATGGCTGGAGCACTGTCTTGCTCTGCCAACTTCAAATACCGTTCAACAAGCTCGTCGATCTCGGCACTATGTCCGCCGGATTCGCTATCAGGCTTACTCATGATGTTTGACCAACGGTTCAAATGAGTAGGGGACGAGACTAGGAGTTTCTACCAATTACCTTTGTTAATCTCCTCATGGCCCGAATAAAACGCTTGCTCGCGGTCGATCGGGTCCATCTTGCTCAAAAGATCGAGCAAGGCATTGGTTTTTGTGAGGCCACCATTATTCGCGAGCGAGCTGTGTTTCGGAGCGATGCGAACTGAGTTGTCACTTTGATCGATTTGGACACCTCGGTCAACAGGCTAAGTAGAAGGTAGTGATAGTCGCCTTTCGCTCCGCGAAAGTAGCGTCGTGATGGGGGCCCGTCTGCGCTACTTTCACGGATAGGCTGTGAATTCATTAATCGAAGGCAATCATAGTCGCCTTTCGCTCCGCGAAAGTCCCGATAAAGCCGCGAATAAAAACGCAACTTTCGCGGAGCGAAAGGCGACTATCACGTCCGAGGCCGTCCCAAACTCGCTGGTTGTGCGAAGTTTGAAACGACCTCAGCTTTTAAGTTAACGCGGGATTAGCCTAGCTGTCGCGATTTGCCGACTTGCGATCGTCCTGACTGCGCTTCGGTGGAATGACTTTGACTGTCTTGTCGTTCGCGGAGACCTGTACCGCGAGCGTGCAATCGTTCCCACTAACCTTTCCTGTGCGAACCAGCATGTTCACATTGTCGCCTTTTGAGAGATCGAGAGATGACAACTGGTTCTTTGGACCGAGATGAACTTGCTCAGTGCCGTTATCGGTTTCAACCTGAACAACCAGGAACGTACTGTTGTCGCTCTTCGACTTGGCTTCTTTCACGCTGGTTAACTTGCCTTCCAAGCGTTTGATGCTGGGGCGCTTGACTAGTTTGTGCGTAATGGTTTCGCCGTTAGCACTCACTTTCGCGGCCAACAAAACGAGTTTGTCGTCGCGTCGTGTGACTACTCCCTCCGCCGAAATCGTATCCCCTTTTTCGAGATTAAGCTTCGACATCTTTTGCTTGGGGCCCAAACATACATTAGCCGTCTGCCCTTGTGAATTTTCTAGCTTGGCCGTGAGGGTCTCACCCGATCCACTCTTGGAATTCTCGGTGTTGAGTTCTGTAATCTCTCCTTGAATGCTGGCCTTGCGGGACATTTGCTTTTGAGACTGATTGCCGGAGGACGCTTGCTCGCTTTGATTCCCACCTCGCTTTTGACTCGCTTCGCGTGCTTTGACAAAATCGTAGTAATAGATCGTCTCAAAAGTATCGTAGAATCCGTCGTCATTGTAGTCTGACTCAACGGTGATCCATCCCTTGGGTTCGATTTGCAGTTCGCTGTTCGCTTGGGATTGCGACTGTTGCGATTTCTTGGATTGTTTCGACTTTTGAGCTTGGCGGCTTTGCGAGCTCTGCTGGCTGGATTCAGCTGCCTTCTGACTGTCGCGTTGCTTACCTTCATCGTTTTGGTTTGCGTCTTGTGCCGAAGCGGTGATCGCCATCGTCGCTGCTAACGCAAATGAAGTTGCAACTAACTTGAAATGTGAAATACGCATCTGTGATTATCCTCGTGAAGTAAACATTTGAAGTATAGAATTTCTCTCTCACATAAATGGACAGCCACTCGATGTTCCCGTAGCGACTGTCCAGTCCGCGATCAAGTTGGTGGTCGATTACGGACCACCTATCGAAAGCACTAGTTGCTGTTCGAGTTAGATTCTCTCTGACGACGGTCGATGGAAGTTTGATTACCATCATGCGTCAAAGTTTGCGCCAAAACGACCGCTCTATCATCAATCTTGGTCGCAGGTCCACGAACAGTTACGGTATCGCCTTGACTGATATTGATATCCAATTTTTGGGCCGCCCCCAGATCGACCAAGCGGCGTTTGCCTGCATCAGATTTCAGAACGAGCAATTGATTTTGTTGCCCACGACCTTTCACCTGTCGCATGCCTTCAACAGTGCCTGTGAACTTGCGGCGACTGCGGTCAATCGTTGCTGACTTACCGTTAGTCTTAAGGTTTTGGGCGATCAAAAGTTGTTTGTCGCCAACTTTAGTGATGGGACCAGCGACAGAAATTCGGTCGCCTTCGGTGATATCCATGTCGTCCAACTCGCTGGCAGGACCAAGGTCAACGGTCAGCTCTTTTCCGCCATCTTGCGTGATACGAACCAATAGGTTCTTCGCTTCTTTCGTTGAAACTCGCTTGGTGCCGGCGACTTCGCCGCTAATCGACTGGAGTTTTCCTCGCTTTGAAGCCTGTCGGCTTGCTTGGTTCTTCTTGTCTTCTGAATTACCCGTGTCGTTTAGTGAAACGTAGTTCCAGTCTTCGAAGAATCCGTCGGAATCCCAATCGGTGTAGGTCGAGTAGGCGTCGTAATATCCATCGTTATCCCAGTCGTAATAGCTGTAGCTGTAGTCGTACAAGCCATCATCATCTAAGTCGCTGTAATAACTGTAGCCATTGTCATAGTAGTCGTAAAACCAGTCGTCATCAGCGTACAGATCGTCGTAGCCATACCACGAATAGTCGCCATCATGCATAGCGTCGTAACTGTAGTCGTATCCGTAGTCATTGTCGTAGCTGTAGTATTCGTCGTAATCATTGTCGTAATCGTAGCCGAAGTCGTAGTAGTCGTCGTAGGAGTAATCGTAGTCGTCGTAGTCGCGGTTGGAGTAATCGTAGTCATACGTGCCGTCGGACACTACATCGTCATAACTGCTATTCCAGTCATTGTCTTGGTCAGTGCTGGTGAGGTTTTCGTCGTAGTCGAACGTGTCGTTGTCGATGCGACCGATGGCTTCATCGGTGGGATTGTAGTCGTTTCCGTCGAACCATTCAGTTACGTCATACCACGCGTCATCTTCGTAATACGGCGAATTGGTTTCCCACTCGTCGGCTCGCACCGTCCCGGGGCCGCATACCAAGCAGCACATGGCGCTGAGCATGGCCGCAGGGTGTAAGAGTCTTGAAAGTTTCATCTATCTTTCCTCGTAATGCAGGGCTTCAAAAGAGAGTTGCCCGACCATCGGACAACTGTGGCAAGTGGGACTGCACAATCACACGGATCGAATCAACTTCACTCGCCATCCATATCACACTCGAAAGCCGCAAAGTCGATGCCAAACGGGCATGAGACGAATGCGGGATTCACCCAAAGAATCGTGGGGTGTTTCCTATGAAAGTCGCTTTCGCGCTCGGCGGTCTTCCAGACACGGCGCAGTTGCGGATTTCCAAAATGATGTAAGGAAAAGGGTTCTCAATTCCAGTTTGCGCAACGCGAGTGTTGGTGAGATCGTATATGACGCCACTATCTGGATGCGATACGGTTGTTGAACGCAGTTACGACTGATGTGCATGAGACGCTAATAACACAGGTCGGCTAGACAGAGATTGCTAGACAGAGAATATTTGCGAATATTTGCTCGGCAGCGAAGACATTGGGGCAAGTATCTTTGAAGAAGAGTTCCCAGCCCCACGATTGGTCCGCAATTGGCCAAGTTGGTCGGTCTGAAAACGGTCAAGAGATTTGCTGAGTCGAACGTGGCTCCCCAGCAGTTTTTGTCCCGCAAGTGAGTACTAGGTGCTGGGTGCCCTCACAAAGACTCGGACTCATTTTGACACTCCAGAATCGCGTGCTTGCCTGTGATGAAGAGCATTCTTCTACAGCAACCAACACCGACAAAAAAAGCTTAAACGAGATCCTGGGTATGGTAGTCCACTCGAACTACTTGGTCACTGTATCGACACAGTTCACCGTGCTTTTGACCGCCAGTACACGCGCATCCTATCGCTGAAGCAATCCGTTGACTCAGCGAACAAGCGGGTTCCCAGCAATATGGCGCCTTGTTGGAGTTCAGAGCGGCGCTGGTGAATCAACCCTTTGATGGCGGCGACGTCCGAGTCGTCGCCGAACTCTGTATGATTCTGTTCAAGCGTTTGAACAAATACCGCAAGATCATGGTCCTCCCCGAGTAGATTTCCCAGTTGGTCCGTTTGGTCAATGAGTGTTTTGAGAACTGCTGACCACCCCGAGCGAAGCAGTCGTAAATGGATCCCATGATATTTCACCCGCTTTCGCCACTGGTGGAGTGTATCGGTATCTGGTTCTTCACGCGCATCCGCTAACTGCGCGACGGCTCGCTCCCGAGTTTTGCAAAGCCCGCCAGCCATTGCCTTAAAGCCTTCCTCTGCCACTTCCCATTGGTTAACCCGCGATTTGGCGGATAGAAATGTTTGCTTCACGCTGGCGAGCGTTTTAGCGATTGCCGATTCGTCGATGGCATTGAGCTGTTTGGTGAGTTCGCGACGAATCGAATCGAATGCTGACCGGTTGATTTGATCGTCGAAGCGTTCCATGACATCGTCGTGAGTGACAATGATGGTTTTTGCGTCCCGGAATGCGGACAACTTCCGAGCCGCGTCGCGGAAACATTGATTTTCCACTTTGTAGGTTTCCTCAAAATGGGTTCGGGTGAGCCGAATTAAACCGCGGAGCTTTTTGCAACGTTTGCGCACCTGGTGGACCTTTTTATGGACATCCAGCGACGAAGAGTCAATTTCCATGATCGCTTTGTCGATCTGTTCGTGCGCAATGCGGTGCAGGCCAGATTGAACCGTTTCATTGGGTTGGATACGAAAACTCATTGTTGAATCGTCTCTTCCATTTCCCGCTCACAGGCAGGGAAAGATGGTGTCACATGAAGGTTTAAAGAGTAGTGCGTGTTATGAGGATCCGTTTAGCGAACGCACTTTTAGCGAACGTAAGCGTCCCATGCCCCATAGTTTTGCGTTTTCGGTCCACGGGGGATCGACAGTCCAGCAACCATTCCCGCAATGAGCGTGCACGCTAGAGCGAATGCCGTTGACTGTTGCCAAATCCACGGCCCAATGCCAACGACAATCACTAACAGCAGGTTCAAGTAGCGTCCGATGCGGACTACTTCTCCCATGCAGATCACCGATATCGTCACGATAAGAGCTCCGCCAAGGTGTCCGATGTCTGCAGCGGTCGTGTTGATATTCACCCCGAACCAGGTTGGACAAAACATCAATGTGACACCGAGCATGGTCGTGGCCACAAGCGTCCATGGGAAACTCACTCCCCAAATAGTTGCCTTGAAAATGTTCCAAGGTGTTTCGGAGAATTTCACAATCGCTGGGGCTGGATCGTCGTCGGTGCAACCTTCCGCCGTGCCACCTTTCCAAAAGATTGCCCACAATGAACCGTTGCGATCACCTCGCTGTTTCGCTTGCTTGACGTGTTGGCACATCGCGATGACTTCGTCGACTTCCAGAGGCAACATTGGCAACATGATTAGCGCTGCAAATAAGCACATTGAACACCAATGATGCACGATCACAGGTTGGGAAATCACGAGAATGATGTGCGTCAAGCCAAGCGGGATCACCAGCACACCGAAGAAGGCAACCATCCACGGCATTGTTCGCCATCGCGAGGGGCTGCCCATATATCCCATCAGAAACTCAAAAGTGTACGAAACCGTACCGAGACCCCCGTCGGAAACGGGCCACATGTGCGACATGTCCGAATTGAGCACCTTCTCGCTACCACTTTGGAAACTAAATAGCGGATCCCATACATAATCGATGTAACCGAGTTGAAACATCGCCAAGTACCTTGAAACCAGAAATCCGGCGAACCCTGTCGCGATCATGATGGATCGCTGGGGCCAGCTTGACGGGTTATAGCTCCATCCCGGAGGTGTCCCTTTGCCGTGCTGCATATACATAATCATGTTGGGCATGCCGGGAATCAATATCGTCAATGCCATGATGAGGATTCCGACGAAGGAATCATTCATATAGGACGCGGCCGTAGGGGCCCAAAACACCACTGGTGCGATTGTTAACCAAATGCCAACAAAGCAGCATGCCCATAAGCTTTTCGGACGATTCGCTGTGAGTGATCGCCAGCCTAGAGCAGTTAAGAGCAAACCACAAAGGACATCGTTTCCCGTCATCAACCAGGCTCGCCACTGTCGCAGTTCTGGCGTCGACGTGTCAGCAAACCATGGCCCGCGACCGCCACTAGGATCAACCCATAATTGCGGATTCAGATAGCCGAAGTGGAATGGAGCAACAAGTAACCAAGTCCCCAGCAACGGCAAAGTCCAATATATCCACAGCGTTTGCTTGTGGTGCATCTGCAGCATCTGCAAGCGATCATCGTGGCTCATATTTCCCCGATGTTGATGTTCATCGTGAGAGTGCATGTTGTGCATCTCGACCATCGGACGAGTTACGCCACGCGGCTGGTTTTGATCATTCATATTTCGCTCCAACGATGTACTGCAGCCGACAACTCACGAGTTTCGTCCGGTTCCAAAAGTTGTTGTTTGGGTCGATTCTGCTCCATTCAACCTTTCTGCATAGGGATGCATAGAGAGCGGTACTCAAGTTGATATCAGCAAACAGACAACGGCAACCTGACGACATCACCTTGATGACAGCAATCGATGTGCCAACAAAATATTTCGCATGGCGCATTTCTTGCAGCCCTTAGCCATAGCCACTACCAAAGATATTTCGTCCCACAATCATCATGAGAGAATTCGATATGGCTACTTTGAACGTCTACTGGCAGCACACAGGGGTTTCCCATGACGCAGGGAGAAGAGATAACAGCGATATTGAAGGCACGCAGAGTGATGCCACTCGTACAGGCGTGTTGAGTGATGAGCATCAGGAAGTGACAGAGGGTCGACCAGTCCTTGTTGAAGACGCAACCAGGCGCGTCTACAAAGCGGCCGATCTGCCTCCTAGCACACAGGTCATAGTGAGCGACGCGAATCGCTTCGCTGAACCGATCATTAAGCACGCTCGCCAAGCAGGGTTCGAGGTCGCATTTGACGACCAGAGTTAAACAATTTTGTGAGTCTCACTTGGCAGTTATGTATTTTATTTCTCGTCTCAGGTCGTCAGCCGAAGTAGCGAAGCAGTAGAAACAAAAACAAAGTTCCTACGACTGAAACGAGGATGGAACCAATCAAGCCTAAGCGGTTGGAGAAAAATGCGAACATACTTGAGCCTTCGTTTAGGAATTAATTCACAGCGCAGTGAATCCGTAAATCCGACAATTGCATGTTTGGCCGCACAATAAGCGCTTTGAAAGGGAGTACTTCGGTAGGCCAGCGCGGATCCGACTTGTACGATCGTGCCTCGGTTGCGAGACCGCATCTGAGACCATTGCATTATTGACCCAAACGTCAATGGTACCGAGCTCGCTCTCAATTTGAGTTGCAGCAGCTTCCACCGTTTCCGCATTGGCTACATCACATGGAACCACCACGGCCCGGTGTCCCTCACGACGCACTTCCGCTCCGGCGGCCTCTAAGCCATCTTCACCCCGCGCAATTAAGCCCACATCATATCCACTCGCAGCACTACGACGAACCACCGCGCGACCGATCCCTGCCGATGCACCCGTTATGACAACAACACCGCGGTACGCATCTCCAGTATCGGACATAAAACTGTTCCCTTCATAAAACTTGCCAAAACCCCGGCGTTGGGACGAATAACACTTCCCAAAAATCGGTGCAAACGCTATGCCCAATGAAGCAGTGTTCGGACTGTAAAATCGAAACTCCCTTTCGTTTCAACGTCTAATAGTTATCATGATTTGCCGATTGTTGTACAACTTGGTTTTTTACCGCGCAAACGAGAGATATTCCCGCCACGCTGCGTCAGGCTTACTTCTGCAGTTTCGCACACCAAAGAGGCCTGACCCCTTTGATTCGCTCGTGCTCATCGGCATGAGCTAACGAGCAATATCTGATACAATTCTTCGATGGACACTCTCTACATCGAAACGTCAATCGTAAGCTACGCGACTGCGTGGCCCAGCCAGAACCTACAGATTGCGGCTATCCAAGAACAGGCGCGAGATTGGTGGCGACTTGAGCGCCCGAAGTTTGAATTGGTTACCTCACAACTCACACTGGATGAAGCTGGTGCTGGTGACGCGAAAGCGGCGGCGGATCGGCTCAAACTCCTCGACGGCCTGCCCATCATGCCAATTTCGAAAGATGCCGAACAGCTTGCCAGCAGAATCCTGGCTGGCCACATGATGCCGCAAAAGGCTGCTGCCGACGCATTGCATGTTGCCTTGGCTGCCCTGGCGCGAGTAGACTACCTGTTGACGTTAAACTGCAAGCATATTGCAAATGCCCATGAACTGCCTCGCGTGTATCGATTGCTCGCAAGCGAAGGACTAAGCGGTTTACTCATTTGCACACCCGCTGAATTCCTTGGGGGACAATTACCATGAACGATCCCATTCTTGATGACCTACATGCAACGCGGGAGCGGTTGCTTGCGGAGTCCGGCGGAACACTCGCAGGCTTGGTTTCTAGATTGCAACGTGAGGAAACTGAGTCTGGACGAACCCTTTGGACGCCGAGACGAACAAAGGATTGCACCGAAGCCGACGAACAGCCGCAGCCTGATGGTAGCTCTACCCCGTCGGCTCGGTGAATCCAAGCGTTCTGCCCATTGAACCGTTTTGAAATCGGATGATGAGAATTCGCTTCCGCTTACGAACGCTCATCGCGGGCATCATAGTTGCCGCGGTTGTCTTGTCTCTGATGTTGTCGTGGTGGACGCGTCCATACGCCTTGACGGGTAGCTACGCGAACGGCCAGCGTGCGTGGGAGCAATGGGAACAGCGAACGTTAACATTAGAGATTCAGCACGTCAAAACGATACGGTGGTTCCCCGATGGTACACTGGCATTTGAATCTCGCTTTGCACTAAACGGCACCAAGACGTACTATGCGCCAAACGGTGATGCAGTTGATGATCAACGCGAGTGGGCAACGAAGTATGGGGGCCTGATCACTGACACTAAAGAAGATGCAGATTCCGTCGGACCATTTAAACGACTGATATGGTGGTGGAATGGATGGTGAGAATGACATCGCCACGAAGGGCGAACCATGGGATGCAACGAAGTGACGGTGGTGCGTTTTTTCCTGAGATCAATGTCAACTCCCGCCAGCCGCAGATCCCGAACGTTCTGTCTTAAAGCCAAATGGTCGAAGTCCGATTAAACGCGAACACAAGTGACGAGTACCTCGTAATCAAGCCGACTCGGTTTGATGGCGAATGCGTTCATTGTGCTGTTAGCACTCGCCTTCGCATTTGGGACACTCAGCTCGTCGAAAGTTGGATGACGGTCAAAGCTGATAATATCACGCTCTCGTTGGTCGCGCTGGTTGAGTTTCGGAATAGGCTTGATGACTGGCTGCTTACAAAAGCTGTTGGATTGAACGCATTCGCTGGTTACTTTCAATTATGCCGGGGCAAGAAAAAGGGTCAGGAGCAGAATTGGTAGCCTAGAGAAACTATCGACTTGCCTAGACCTCCAAATAGGCTCCTGACCTAATACTGTTCGGCACGGAGATTGGGTTGGGCGATTTTATGAGCTTGATTGCTATCGAGTGCATTTTTTGGCGCTCGCCGCGGGAGACAATCGCGACAAAGTGACAGCCGAAGTTTGATGGCTGCGCAGCAGATAACGCGACCGGAAGATTGGCTTCGGTCGGCGCGTATTATCCCTAGGCGGGCTTCACTTTCAGTTTTTCAATATGAGCTTCCAACTCCTTGAGGCTTGCCCATCCAGCTAAGTAAAAGCAAATCATCTCATAGGTTCGCTTAGTCGGTTGGCCTCCGGTGTAGATCAAGATTAGAAGGCAGGCGATGATTGCTAAGTACATTTGAATCTCGACGCCGCCTGGCTTGGTGCTTAGTAGGTGGCGGCAGCCAAGCAGTTGTTTAATCATCCGGAAAAATAGTTCGATTAGCCAACGGAGCCGATAGGCCTCGGCAATCAATTCCGCTGATACATCCATCAGGTTGGTCACCAATCGCAACCTCCCATCGCAGTTATTGCCACCGCGGCCAGTACGCACATGGGCAGTGGCTTCGATTTCGATGAAGCGAACGGGGTGATTGGTCGCTACGGCCCTGGAGTTGCTTGCTTGTCCACCGAGCACGACCTCGCGATCAGTGAGGACGCCCGCCGCGCGATCTGCTTCGGTCAACTCTCGGTCTTTCAGGATTTTCGGCGTGCTGTTATCGCGAGCACGACAGATGTAGCTGCTCTTAATGGCATTGATTTGATTGAATAATTCAAATTTAGCATAACCCCGATCGGTGACGTAGCATCGGTCTGGCTTGAGGGCCGAAGCTAGGACCGCTTTCTCATCGTTTTTTCCCTTAGGATTGGCGGGAGTGACATCCATTCGCTCGGGAATTCCCCGCAATATCTCAAAGTGCGTATGCATCCTGTAGCCATCCACAGACGCGCCTTTGTTCTTGCCGTTGCCTTTACTGGGTAGCCAAGCCAAGGATGCGACGCGAACCGCTGTCTTGAAAACACTGCCATCAACGGCTGTTAATTGGTGCCTGATGGCATCAAATTTTGTAGGGTTTGCCGAAGGCACCTGAGTTGCCAGGGTAGCAGCAATTTTCTTCAATGGCTCGGGATCGAAAATTGAAACAGATTCGCTGAGTGAGCCTAAAGACGAGCGTCCGACGCCAAGCTTTTTCTGTATTTCCTCTAGTGTGCTGGCTTGCTGTAGGCCACGAAGCGACGTCAAGATCGGATTGAACATCCACATCAGAACGAGCACGCAGTACTCGTCCATGTGCAAGTCACGATTGCTCGCCCTGTCTCGTTGGGTGCCGATGTCATGCAGTGACTCCAGCACTGGGCGAACTCGCTTGAAGAACTTCAGGCCTTGCAAATCACGAGCTGTGATAACTGGCTTAGGGTCGTCGCCATTCTGACCGTCAGCGACGCTGGAAGGCGCCGCGTCGTTATTGCTGTGCGCGATTTTGCGATGATTGGGAGTTCGCTTAGGCACGGTCGGACTCGTCGTGTGTCAGATTGGCGGAATGTCCACCGATGTGACACTGCGGCGCAAATGCCGTGCCAAAACTGCGTTAATTTAATGGCGCAATTTTTGTGCCGAACAGTATTACTCCTGACCCTTTTTCTCTCCCCTTCGTTTAGGAATTCCAAAAATGCGGGGTGAAGCTCTCAACGGTTTCAACGAACGCCTGAGAGGTCTGGGAAATTATCGAGCCTTGCGAATCAAGCCGTGAGCTCCGGTTTTGAGTCACCGCTCCATGGTCTCCACAATTGCGACCGTCGACCGGTGACCATAGGTTGTCTATTTGGTTCGGGTCTCGCATTTCGGAAGTTTGCTGGGAAGAAAAGCCATGTCTGGCAATATAGTGATCTGCAAAACCAGGAGCGATCCGCTGGCCAAGAATTGCTTTGATTGCTGAATAACCTGCCCACACTTCACGACGGTGATGGGCTGCGAAGTAGATTGCGTCTGCAGCCATTTCGGGTTGGAAGATCGGCGGCACCGGTTGTGACTTTTTCGGCAGTCGCGCTTTGCAAGGGAGTACTTCGGTAGGCCAGCGCGGATCCGACTTGTACGATCGTGCCTCGGTTGCGAGACCGCATCCTCCTCAATGCCGATAGAGTGCCGTAAACATACCCCAGGTAAGTAACTTCGGTGACACGCTTGAACTCATCTGCCGTCATTTCTGCAATCGGCGAGAATACTGAGACCATTGCATTATTGACCCAAACGTCCATGGTACCGAGCTCGCTCTCAATTGGAGTTGCAGCAGCTTCCACCGCTTCCGCATTGGCTACATCACATGGAACCACCACGGCCCGGTGTCCCTCACGACGCACTACCGCTCCGGCGGCCTCTAAGCCATCTTCACCCCGCGCAATTAAGCCCAAATTATATCCACTCGCAGCAAAACGACGAACCGCCGCGCGACCGATCCCTGCCGATGCACCCGTTATGACAACAACACCGCGGTACGCATCTCCAGTATCGGACATAAAACTCTTCCCTTCATAAAATTTGCCAAAACCCCGGCGTTGGGACGAATAACACTTCCCAAAAATCGGTGCAAACGCTATGCCCAATGAAGCAGTGTTCGGACTGTAACATCGAAACTTCCTTTCGTTTCAACGTCTAATAGTTAACGTGATTTGTTGATTGTTGTACAACGTGGTTGTTTACCGCGCAAACGAGAGATATTCCCGCCACGCTGCGTCAGGCTTACTTCTGCAGTTTCGCACACCAAAGAGGCCTGACCCGAATGCCGCGTCATTAGTCCGTAAGTTGTTTACGCTGCTGACTTTCGGGCGGCGTGCCTGGGTCGATTCATGAATTTGTATGGCTTGGGGCGGCGTTTGATTTCGCG
>JBGTBJ010000028.1:0-14637 GCA_041749395.1 Pirellulaceae bacterium | reverse complement strand
GAAGCACTCTTCTTCAGTAACACTCATACCGATGCACATATCGATCAAACCATCGACGCGGCCATCAAAGTGTGTGCAGCAATCTAAGCCAGATAGTCGCAGATAGTCGCCTTTCGCTCCGCGAAAGTAGCGTTGATAGTCTCTTCTTTTTCAGAACTTTCGCGGAGCGAAAGGCGACTATTATTGCCTTCGATTAATAAATTTCGAAAATAAAAACCATTGACGCTACTTTCGCGGAGCGAAAGGCGACTATCTGCAACTATTCATCCCTACTCCAAAGCTACTCCCATTTCTTCTAATAAGTGCTTCGCTGAGTAAACTTTGCCGGTGATCCACAGCACGTATCGAATATCGACACCGATGGAACGGCTGTAGTTTTCGTTCCAGGCAAAGTCATTGATCGTGGCTTCAAAGGCTCGATCGAAATTGACGCCTACCAATTCGCCTTTGGCATTCATAATGGGGCTACCAGAATTTCCTCCAGTGGTGTCTGTGCTGTAAAGCATAGCCACTGGAACCTGGTTCAATTTTGGATGAACAAACGGGCCAAAGTCCTGAGCTTCATACATTTCGATGATTCGCTCAGGTGTAATGAATGGCTCTACACCCGTTGTCTTGTCGATCACACCTTTCAGAGTTGTGAAAGGGTACATAAAGACGGCATCCTCCGGCGAAAAGCCTCTCACATATCCATAGGTCAGCCGAAGAGTGCCGTTTGCATCGGGAACAAAATTGGTCGCTTGATACTGGCTCTTAACTGTCTGCAGCTCGCCATACAATTGGTTCAACCTGCCGTCTCGCTCCTTATCCACTTCTCTCAATTCCAACAGACGCGGATACCAAGCGGTGACAAGCTTCAGCGCGGGGTCATCGACTTGCAATAATTCACTTAGCGGTAGATCTAAACACTTTTGCAGAAATGCTCCATTGGCGAATTGTGTTTTGGAATAAAAATTCTCAACAAAGGCTTCAATCTCGGCAGCGGTTGGTGCGGTTCTGCTGGGAATTGCTTCTGCCGCGACAGGTGCGAAGGTGACCGGTTCGGTAAAGGGGGCCAGCCTACTGAGGATTTCGCTCAGCATGATGCGATCCGTGGGCAGATCTAGATCCTGTTGGCTCAGCATTAATTGCTGCAACGTTAGATTCAGGTTGCGATCCATGTAGGCAGACTCGCGCTCAAGATTCTCTTTCTCGCGCTGGTGGGCCGCATCGAGCACAGTAAACGCGACTGACAAAACACGACAGGTGCTTGTTAAATTTCGTTCCGTCAATTCGCGGGGCGCCACGACGGACAATTCGTCATAAAAGCGAGACAGATCAGCCAGCAGTTTTCCGTATCGGGCTGCTCGCGTGGGATCGGCTTCGATGTAAGCCTGCAGTGCCACCTCTTCTGCTTGGCGCGCCTGCACAATCTTTGCGCGGTTCAAACCCTTCAGCTGTCCTCGCGATCGTTTCTCCACGTTCGCCAAACTTTGAATCCGGCTCGTATGCTTCAGAGCCACGGCGCGATCCTTGGCGCCGGCGGATTCCATGATGCTGATTTCTCTTTGATACAAGTCGACAATCTGTGGCAAACGGATGTCGCGCTCGTACTGCAAGAAGTGCGAAGTTTTGTGTCGAGCTGTACGGCCGGGGTAACCGAGCAACATGACGAAATCTTCTTCGGCAACGCCACCGGCTGCCACCTGTAAGAATCGCTTGGGACGATAGGGAACGTTGTCAGGAGAATATTCAGCGGACGATCCGTCGGGTGCAACATAGGCTCGCATGAATGAGTAATCGCCGGTGTGTCGAGGCCATTCCCAGTTGTCTACTGCGCCACCAAAATTACCGATTGACGCAGGAGGAGCAAAAACGAGGCGAACATCTTTTAAGTAAGTATAGAGAAACAACACATAGGTCTTTCCCGCAAACATCTCGGCAACTTCAGCACGCAGACCCGGATTGTCCATTTCGGCTTGTTGTTCAATCTCCTTCTGGCGTTTCTCGATGGCTTTGCCCCGATCAAGAAACGACATTTCAGCTTGGACCACGTTGAGAACTTCTTCGGATACATCACGGAAGGACTCTGTGATCCGAACCGTGTAGCCCTTCGACGGTACCTCCTCTCCCCTGCTTTTCGCTTGGAAGCCATCTCGCAAGTAATCGTGTTCTGTGGTGCTGGCTAGCTGAATTGCCCGATACGCGCAGTGGTGATTCGTAATGATCAGCCCTTCGGTCGAGACAAAGCTGCCAGTGCATCCGTTGACTCGGCAAATGCCATCGACCAGGCAAGTGACATCCGCGTTGAAAATTTCTTCGGCGGTCAGCTGAAGCCCTTTTGCTTGCAAATTCAGGCGACCTAATTCGCTTACTGGAAACATACCTTCGTCCGCATGAACACGTAATGACGAGAAAGTTGAAGCAGACCCGATTACAGCGGCTAGTCCAAAGATGGCAATTGCGTGCAACGGATTGATGCAGAGTTTGGAAAATGGCATAGGTCCACGTTTAGCGAAAAGCGAAAGGCGACTATAAAAACGAAGTTCAGGAACCGGCTGTTAAAGCCCTTTCCTGGCCAAAAACAACTGGCAGCAATTCACGATGAAATTGCTGCCAGTAGGACTTCCATGTTAAGGTTCTTGTTCAAGAACAAAGGTTGGTATTAAAACTCTGCGTTGTATTTTGCCGTCATTGATCGTCGGATATCAGCAGTCGCTGTTTCGATCGTCTGCCACATCTCTTGCACATTGGCTGCGCCGAGCGTTCGTTCTTGGCGCCGGATAATTGCATCCGTTCGACCTTTTTCACGATTCGCGTAGTAGGGATTTACATAAGAACCCGAGTAACCAGCGCGATAGCCACCGTAGCCCACATAGCTGGATTCGCCAGCAAAGTAGGTGGTACCGCTGGAGGTGTCCCCTTCATTCAATCCTTGACGAGTTGCGCTTCGCATACCCACCGCTTTTAGGGAGTTCTCGCCTCCTCGCAACAGCTCCGATACGTCACGTCCGAAGGCCAATAGTTCTTCATCAACGTTCAATAGCGGCAAATTGTCGATCTTGCGAGCGTATTTGTCGTACCACATTGCAACACCGCCTGCCGTTAAGCTCTTGGCGTCTTTACGCTCTTGTTTCAGATCCTTAAGCAGGACGTTGATGGATGAGTAATACTGTTGAGAAGCGACTCGTTTGATGGACTCTGGATCGCTTTCAGTATCCAGCTTAACCGTGTCCATCGCGTGTCCCAAGGATGGTGGCAGTTCAAGAACACTCAATGCACGGCGCAATCCGGATGTACTCAAATTGCCTTTAATGATGAGGGTGTTTCCATCGGTACTCGCTTTCCAACTCGAAATATCATCGATCATCGCCCCGTGTTTTTCGAGTACAGCGATGAGTAGCTCTTTGCCATGTTCCAACATCGGGGCCGCTGGGCCGTCGAAGTCGACGCGAATAGATCCAAAGGGTGCTTGTCCCACGGTTACTCCCAGCATCACACCTTTAATTCCACTCAATGTGGAAACGATCGAAGGCAATTTGTCGCCAGCAGCTTGCGCCAAAGGTGAGCCAGCCAATCGCTCGCTAATTTGATCGGACGACAAAACGCCAGACAAATCGATTGCCATGATGATCGGAGTGCCAACCTTCTGAACATAACTGAAGGCACTTGCTAGGTAGGGCGAAATCGACTGGTCCGTGCTGGTGGTATCAGTTGACTTCAGCCATCGTCCAACTTCTTGGCGGTTCGCAGGTGTGTACGAAGCAAAAGACTGAGGCGAAACTTGCACGACATACGAATCATTGGGAAGGCGTACAGCTGACCGACCTTCGATCGAATCAATCTTACCGCCGAATCGAGTAGCAACCGAAGTGAGACTGGCACCCTCGCTCACTCGAACCTGGGCCAATTCCCAAACTGTTTGGCCAAATTCAAGGTCGATCTTCGCAGCGATGACAACCCCTTGAGTATTTTCCGACAAGAACGTCACACCCGACTCAAACGCTGCCTTACGCTTGGCATCCCATCGCTCACGCTCAGCAGCAGGTGAGCCGAAAAGCTTCTCCACATCGATGACAACAACAGTGTTGGCGTCCGTGGGTATGCGGGAACGTAGTCCTTCGACTTGAGCACTGGCCGAGTGCAACGCAGCAATAATGGAACAGACAAAAAACGGAACAGCAAGTAAGTAACGCATTGGAATGGAACCCTGTGGTAAAACAAGAATAGCTGGTTGGATTGTAATCCAACCCCTTGCCAGGGTCACTCAGTGTTTTCCCCCAGCGATGTAAATTTATCAAGGGGGGTAGTGTCGCCCCGCCTGGATGGCAAAAAGCACGACTCAAACGCATGCTTCAAAAGTTAGGCGACAAAAAGTCACTCCTCGGAAGAATTGCCGCTCGATCCATCCACTGGCGTTTCCTCAGGAGCATCTAACCGTACGAACAACCATGTTTCGGTCTTGTCCGCTCCAAAATGAACCAGTACTGGTGTTTCATCTTGAGTCAGATTGTAAAGCCCAGTCTCGGCCACGACGTCTTCGTTCTCACCGATCCGTAACGCAACGCGCTGTGTATCCCGATCCACCTGTCCCAGCACGGTTTGGGCTTGGTCAGTGAGCTCATTGTAAAAGGTTCCGCTAATTACTCCCTGACGGTTCATCGCAAGTTGGATACTGCGAGTGGGCTTGGTCTCACGCCGGTCGCTGGTTACAGCAAAGGTTCCCAAGGGCATCCATTCTGCGTTTTCAGCCTCCTCTTCATCGGCAGGAGGTTCTACCGTTGCGAGTACCGCCGCGCTGGCTGCAAAGTCTTCACTCGAACCAATGGATTGGCCGCCGATGTAAACACTATTGTCTTCGTAGTAAACATTGCCACCCGTTCCATAATCGTAATAGATGGGAGTCTGCCAAACTTGCGCAGGCGCACTCCAGGCAAACCATCCGGTTACGGCTGCATACGTGGGGCGACGCCACCAATAATTCACTGGCAGCGATTGGTGGTACCAATAATAGTGCCAGCCACCAATGGGATGGCGATGTTGGTTCCACCAGCCGGTACCAAACCAGTTGTAATGGTAATTGGACCAATGCGCTCGAACGCTAGTTCCCCAACTATTCCAATGCTGATAGCGACCAGGTGACAGCGATGCCCAGCTATTTATGGGGCGTACTGGTCTTACTAATGCATTGTTCCATGAGTTCGAAATATTGCCAACGCCAGGTCGATTGGACCAGCTGGGGCGAGTGTTGATGGTGACATTGTTACCAATGTAATTGCCGTTGTTATTTCCAATGTTATTGGGACGATCGGGACGGTTCGGACGATCGGGACGATTGGGCAGATTCGTGTTGGGGAGGTTGGGACGCGTTCCAGGTCTCGTATTGGGATTGGAAGGACGGTGAATTCCTAGAAAGTCGTCCAGGTCGCCCGGCAATGGACGTGCACTGGGCCGGTCAGTAGGCCTCCCAGGCTTATTCGGTAAGTTGACAGGTCGGCCCGATAGACCCGGCAATGTCGTTGGACGATCGGCTGGGCCAGGAAGTTTGTTGCCCGGTCTCGCACCATTTCCAGGCAGCTTGTTCGTGGGCAGGCGATCTGTAGGTAGGCGATCTGTGGGCAACCTATTTGTAGGTTTCATACCACCGCCCAAATTTGGCCGATCTTGCGGCATATTGGGCCGATTGATGTTTGGCTTCGAGATATTCGGAGGCGTTACATTGGGGCGTGAAACATTGGGCCGATTGACTTGAGGTAAATTCGGTTGCGGTCGTGGCATCGCAGGGTTGGGACGCGAAATGCCATTGCTAGTTGGTCGCTGCATTCCACCGCCCGCCGGTCGCTGCATTCCACCGCCCGCCGGTCGCTGCATTCCACCGCCCGCCGGTCGCTGCGCCCCACCGCCCCCCGCCGGTCGTTTCATTCCTCCGCCACCACCTCGCAACTGGGCAGAAGCAACTTGAGGAGAAAAAATACCCGCGAAGAAAACTGCAGTAATGATGAGCCAGTATTTGGGATTATTCACTTAACATTCCCTTCAACATTAGTTGTGCTGGACAAACGTTTGACACGAATGGGATCGCTTGTGGGTTGAGGGGCGCCATCGATTTCCAGTCCCACGGTGGCAACTTCCAGCGTATCAGGATCCACTGCACGAACGACTTGTAGTGAAGATGCTTGACCTCCATCAACAAACGTTTGTTGCATGCGTCCCAACCATGACTCACCATCGTGAGACCATGTGCCGCTGCCGAATGAACCATCCGAATCAAAACGCCATGAACGAATCTGTTGGTTGACGGGATCCCAACCAATAATCTCAGTTCCAAGTAACGGCGCGTTTTGGTCAATTTGAATTGTAAAAGACCGAATCAAGAATGCCTCACTATCGGACCATCGTACTTTCGTAGTAACCGTTGCTTCCGACATCTCGTCTTGCCATGATCCCACGAGAAATTCGAGTTCGGCTAAGGCTTGTTTCGGTGTAGACGGTTCGACTACCGGAAGTTCATGGACGCGGCTCAGCACCCACCTGTCCTGTTGTTTAATTGCAATCGCAGAAAATGATACTGGTTGAGGTTCTGACAAACTGGCTGCAGGACTTGCCGCTACAACCTGAGATTTACCTTCAATGGCTAATACGCCAGGAGCAAGTTCTTTTACCTCATCAATGGATCCAACAAGTTTGGTTCCGGGGTTCTCCGCAAAGTAGGCCACTAAGTCGTCCTGGATGGCTTCACGGCCCACAACCTTATCACCCTTTGCATCGGTCCATACTGCATCGGCAGCCCATAACTTACCAAGTGACACTGCATCACCAGCGGCAAATGCTGTCTGATATTCCTGTAACCAGGGTGCGAAAGTTTCTGCCGGAGATTGCCCCCAGGTGACGGAGGTCCAGAGGAGGAAAATGAATGAAGTGATGCTGCGCATGGTTGCCTGTCTTGTATTGCTGGTAGATCGGGTGTGCTAATGGCCGAGGCCAAGCCCCGGACTGCGACCTTCCGTCTAGTGTTGCTGCGCGACAGAGGAAGAGCAAGGCTGCCCCTCTTGGCAGTGCTAGTTTTTGACCATGACTCGGGTGGGCCATGACTCGGGTGTGCTACCAACGCTGGAGAAAATGTCTGACTCCTTCAAGTACACCGCTGGTAGCTGGTTTTGACGCCGAAAACAGCCTCGATTCCGTACCTTTGGATCGGTGGTGTTGCTGAACTTCGTCCCTCAGGGTGGGATGGGCATTGGAGACTAATAATCCTCGAAACGCATCCATGAGTGCCGCGCGATCGTTTCCAGAATCCCCACAAAACAAAATATCTTCTGTACAGAGTCCGTAATGATGAGCGATCCAATGAATCGCAAATGCTTTATCGACGCCAATAGGGAGCAAATCAATGAGCCCCTGCTGCCCACTGGGATCAATACTATGGGTCGTTTGATAGGGGAGTTTTTTTTCCTTCAGCCAAGCATCCAGCTTAGTGGCATGTGAGACCAGTTCGTCGACGTTAGCGTAAAAGCTCAGTTTAAACTCGCCCTGTTTTTCTGATTCTTGGTGTTCCAAGCCGGGCCAGCGAATCAGGTCCTCTGCGTACAGCTGAATGCTCTGATTCTCTACTCTGTGGCGAAGTGTTTCTTGGTACTCGCACGAGCCTTGATACTGACCACTGCTCTCTTGAATCATCACTTCTGTTCCCACGTTGCAGACAATCCACTCGGCCTTGCCAAGTTGATAGTTCTGAATCGCCTCCGCTACCGAGTCAAAATAGCGGCCCGTTACGTATGCCAAGCGAACATCGTGCTCGCTCAGCAGTTGTTGCAATGTTTGCAGGTCAGCGCTATTGTCGCTATCGCCTGCTTGTGGCAGATAGGTGCCATCGAGATCGGTCGCTAATAACTTGAGAGGCATCGGAATAGATTGTTAGAGGACTTTCGAGGTATCAACAGCGAACAAGCCAGAAGAATTCATAGGGCGCCAGTTTGATCTCCTCGCTAGTTGCTACGACACGCTTCGTCAAACCATCTTCAAAGAAACGTCCCATGCCTGTCGTGCGCAGTGCATTGCCGGATAACGATTGCTCGGTTTCAGAGAAATTTGCAACGATAATGACGCGGTGTCCTTCATGCAATCGCACGAATCCCAACAGATGCTTGTTGTCGGTTGCTACCAGCTCCATCTCTTGCCCGGAAAACGCGGGGAGCGATTTGCGAATTTGAATCATCTTTTGCAATGAGCGGAAAATCCGTCGCCGCATTGTTGCATCTTTTCCATCGAGACTCTCCTGTAACGACTCCAGAAACTCCCATTTCATTTTGGGGCGATGAACCCAGCGCGTGTCTTGGCTCTTCGCCGGATCCTTGACAAAATCGTAGTCGTTCAGCATGCCCCACTCCTCGCCCAGATACAACAGTGGAATGCCCCCGATGCTCAGGGTAATGGCTTGCAGCAACAAGATCCTCTTAACGGCTAAATCGATCTCCACGTCGTTGCCCGACTCCAGTGCAGACTCTAGTCCCGCCAATGATGCAAGGGTGCCGGCAATTCTCATGTCGCCCGTTTCGCCGTTGTACTGAAACGGAATACCGCGAGCAAAGGAGCCGGGGAATTGCCCCGTGTAAAACTGGTTGAGGAACTGACGATGATTGTAAGCATTGATTCCCAGAGCGGCCGCATCCGCATCGTCAAAGGTCCAGCCGATATCGTCATGGCAGCGTAGATAATTGACCCAAGCCGTATGCTCAGGCAATTGATGGCGATGGGCCAACGATCGATAGAGCAAGCGAACATCTCGCGTTGCCATCGATTCCCACAACAATGCCATCAAGGTTGGATTATAGGAGATCTGACATTCGCGTGGGCTGATGTACTTGACGACATCGTCGGGATGAACGATCGCCTCTGACTTGAATAAGAGGCCAGGGGCTGCGATTCGCGCCAGTCGATTCAAGGCTTGTACCAGCAAGTGCGCTTGAGGACGGTTCTCTGAGTTGGTCCCCAGTTCCTTCCAAATAAACGCTACCGCATCGAGTCTCAAAATGTCGACACCCGTTCCTGCAATGAAAAACATCTCGGACAACATCGCAGTGAAGACAGCAGGGTTCGAGTAATTAAGGTCCCACTGATAACTATTAAACGTCGTCCATACCCAGCTCTGCATGCCATCATGCCAAGTAAAGTTTCCCCGCTTTGACGAAGGAAAAATCTCTCGAAGTGAGAGTTCATAATGATCGGGTAATGTTCGATCTGGAAAGATGAAGTAATAGTCTTGGTACTCGGCAGAACCCGACTGTGCTCGCAATGCCCACTGATGATCATCCGACGTATGGTTTAAGACAAAATCCAGAACCAACAAAATGCCAGCTTCGCGCAGCCGAGAGGCAAGAGTCCGTAAGTCGTCGATCGTTCCAAGCCGTGGATCGATACTGCGATAATTGCTAATCGCATACCCGCCGTCGTTGTCACCAGGGCGAACTGCGAAGAGCGGCATCAAATGGAGATAGGTAATTCCGATCTCTTTGAAATAGTCAATCGACTGAGCCAATTTGCCCAGGTTTTCGCTGAACAGATCAACATACAACGCGCCTCCCACAATTTGTTCCGAGGCAAACCAGTCGAGATCGTTCATTCGCTGGTGATCGATTTTTTTCAAATCATCGGCCCGCATTTGCCATGCATCAGCCGTCACCAAGAGTATTTCTTCCAAGTGATAAAAGAAATCGTAGCGATGGCCATAGAGACTGCGCAGCAACGAGTAAATATCGCGCCAATAGACTTGCAGTCGGGCTTCGAAGCTTTGCTGGGATTCAATATCTACGGCATGCGAATTCCAAAACTGAGTTAATTTTGGTTGCAGCCGCTTTAGCGATAGCTCCGCCTCCTGATCAATTTGCGAGAGCTTCATCTGCGGTAACAACTGCATGGGAATGGTCGGTTTCAATGTGGTCGTTAGGAATGACGATGTTATCAAGGAATTGGTAGTAGTGAATTCCTTCGATGATTCCCCTCGCGTGTCTACCATTGGCAAAGAAGATGCGAGGACGTTTGCGTAGCCATTCCAATTCAGAGCTGTAATTGCCTACCACAACTCCTAGCGATCTCCCGAGCAGCATGCCAACATCATTACCACTGTCTCCGGCAACCAAAACATTTTCAGGGGAAAACCCCCATTTCCAAAGCAGGTGGCGCATCGACATTTCACTGCCGCCGCGAACGGGAATAATGTCGAGATACATCCCTAAGGAAACGATTACTTTCGCTCGCAGTCCGGCTTCGCGAATTCGCTTTTTCAGCTCGATAGTGGTGGGTGCCAAGCTCGAATCAATTTCGTAACTGATTTTATACTCAGACTGATTTTCGTTCGGCTGGGGATGAAGCCCTGGAACATCGCGCAGTAGGCTACGGATTTCGTCAGGTCGCCAGGCATATCCAATCTGATTTCTCCAGCTGCCGTCCGGTACCAACCCTGGTCCATAATGGAGTTTGGTGCCTGCATCGCTGACAATCAGATCAGGATTGGGTAACTGTAATTCGGAAATCAGCTGTGTAGCACTTAATAATGATCGTCCTGTCGCGATACCAAATCCGATATGGTCGTGCGATTGAACAATTTCTACGAACTCTTGCAAAGCTTGGTCATCGCCGGTGAGCGTGTTGTCGAGATCGGTTACGATCAGCCGTGAAAACTCAGGCAGATTTTTTGCTCTCGGACGATGAACCAGAGTGGGTACATCCTCGTGGGCTAAAATGTCATCAAGATCCCGCAAGTATCGCGTTACATGGTTTTGCCAAGAGTAATGCTGCCGAGTTGCTTGAATACCGTTGGCCGACCAGGTATCCCACTGCGCCGGCTCAGTTAACGCTCGCAGGATGGCTCGCTCGATGGACTCGTTGTCCAGTGGATCGATTAAGAGTCCGTTGTTGCAGTTGGCAATGATGTCATTCGGACCGCCATCATTGGTGGCAATAATTGGCAACCCTGTCGCGCCTGCTTCCAGTAAGGTTAATCCAAATGGCTCGGTTAACGCGGGATTTACGAAGACTCCCCTACCCTTCGCTACATGTTGATAAAGCTTGGGCACATCTTCTTGTGAATGCGTTTTAGGATAAGCGACAGAGCCATAGAGATCATATCGATCAATCAGCAACAATATCTGTTCGAGTACCTTGCGCTGTGTCCGCGGCATGTGGGACACATCGTCCCTCGTCCCCATGACTAAGACCAAGTTGGCCAAAGAACGCAGTTTCTCGCTCTTCCCATAAGTCTCCACCAAACGACTCAAGTTCTTACGTTCGTCAAGCCTCGCCAACGTTAGTATGATTGGCTTTTGGGGCTCTCGCAGAAATCTCTCAAGGTCGCTAATGATCGGTGATGGTTTGTCCTGCGAATCAGAAAGCTGAGGATCGGTAGATGGTGTAAACCGAGACAGATCGACTCCTGGTGGAATGACCTCCATCCGGGATGGAACATAGTGGTCGTACAGTTCGTACTGTTCCTTGACCTCTTGCGCCGTGCTGGTAACAACCATCGAGGCAGTTTCTAATGCAATTTCTTCGGCTTCCGTGCGAACACCAAATTTGAACTTGTGTTCGAGGCTATCTGCAGTGCTTTTGGCGGTCAAAAATTGCTGTTTCTTGACTCGACCAAGTGAATGTCCTGTGAACAGAAAGGGCACGTGTAACAAGCGGGCTAGTTGTGCACCAGCAAGCCCTGCATCGGCGTAGTGACCATGAATGATATCGGGAATGCCCGCACGTCGAAAATGGACAAGTGTTTGATCAACAAAATGCTCGATATAGGGCCACAGTGCTTCTTTTCGTAAATACCGTTTGGGACCGAAAGGTATTCGCACGATCTTTGCCTTGGGTGCGATTTCTTCTTCGATCACCCCGTATTCTGAACCGACCCGTGGATCGACAATTTGACGCGTCAACAACTCTACGCTTCGCACATGGGGATGCTTGGCTAGCTCCCGGGTCAATTCCAAGACATACGTGATTTGTCCGCCCGTGTCTGCATCTCGACCTAGCTCCGGTGAGGTGCCGCGAATCAGCCCATGCAAGCTAATCAAAGTGATCCGCAATCCGCCCTGCTTGTTCATTAAGCTAACGCGGTTGGCAGAACGTTTAGGGGGCGACTGAATTGCCTTTATTTCCGACATGAGCGATCTTTCTCCATGCTGCACCTTGCGTGCGAGAAGCACAGACCGACCGGACAGTATCGACGCGGATAATCAAGCACGCAAAGCAAATAAATTGTAAGAGCGACTGCCAAACAATCGCTCTCAGCTTCGTTCGCACCATTATACAGGCGAGTTGCGTGACGCCATGTCAGTTTCTTCGGTTCGATTAAGAAATTCAGGGGGAAAACAGGTGAGAAAAACGAACACCCGCAACGGACACTTCGATATGTACACTATTGTGAGTCCAGTGACTCAATCCTCTTTTCATAACCCGTAGCGTCAGCAAGGGACAAGGAATTGACTTACAGCCTCGCTGCATCGCAAAGTACAGCCCCTCGCTGACGCGTCGCGTAGAAGAAAAGGTACCTGACACCTTTTCGCTTTTCGCGCTGAAATCGCGCCACAATGTCAGGCCTCTTTGCCCAGATCGCTGGCAGCACCTTAATAGCCACCTGTTTATCCAACTTCCGATGACGCGCCAAATAGACGGTGCCCATTCCCCCGCGACCCAACAAACGAATGAGCTCGTATGCACCAATGATCGGTGCAGCATCCAGTTCCATATTCGACGATGGCCGCAAGCGATTCGCTAGGCTTGCCGCAAACTGTTGCGCTGCCAAGATCTCTGCAGTCTGCTGGCTATTTTCGCCATTGGAGTCCGCGGGCCATGTTCGTAGCGCCACGACCAATGAATCTGGTTCTGTTTCGAGTTCATCAAGAATGCGCTCGCAGGTCTCGCATCCGTCCAAGTGTTGCTCCAGCTTAGCTGCCAACGAATTGGCCAATCGACCCGAGAGATATTCCTGGATATTGTTGCGTTGAGGACATTGTGATGCGATCGTAATCTAGTTTTCAATGGAAAGAGCTATGACATCCGACTAATATCTAGATCGCTGTAGCTGTGACACCATTTTTTTACAGGGTTTTCAGTGTCAGTCGAATCATCTAATTCTACCAATCCGAGCCTGATTCAGCGGATTCGAAATGACGATTCCTCTGCTTGGCGCGAGTTGGTCGAACTCTACACTCCGCTGATCGCGCATTGGTGCCGTAAAAAAGGGTTGCAGCCTCCTGCAATTCAAGATTGCATTCAGGATGTTTTCTATGCCGTCTTGAAATCGCTGGTACACTTCCGTCCGAATGGAACTACCGGTTGCTTTCGGGCTTGGCTATGGACTATCACCCGCAACAAAATTGTTGACAGCGTACGCAAAGACGAGCGCAGCCAATCTGCGGAAGGAGGCACGACCGGCCTGGTAAGGGTGCTGGCAATTCCTGACATGCAGGATGAGGACGAGCCCACCGATGGACCCAGCTTTAATCAATTAATTCATCGCGCGTTGAACCAAGTCGTGTCGATTTTTTTGTGAGAAATAACATCATCATGTACGCCTTCAAATTCGGTCTTGTGGCTTTTGTAGCAATCGTGGGTGCCTGCAAAGGTTCCGTTGTCTACGCCCAGCCAAGTTTCCTAGAGGCCTTGATGGCCCTCGCTTCCGCGAAGGACCACGAGCGATTTACTTTTCAATATACGCTATTTGAGGAAAAGTACCGAAACGATGCCAAAGAGATCATAACCGCTATACATGAAGAGGGATCTATCGCAGCGATCCCGGGAAAAGGTCTTTGGCTTACTCGACGCGGACAGCATGTGTTAGAACGAAATAGAGCGGCGGCTAACACGGCTGAAGAAAAGGAGGCTGTCAGGAGTCAGCAATCGGAAAAAAAGGAGGATTACCTATGGACGTATTCGCTTTGCCAGAATGACAAAGTCAGCACGACAAATCAGTCAACGGACTTTATTACGGTGACTCAGTTAACGACTCCAAGCAAGTACCCGGCCGTTCCTTTTGATTTTAGATTGCTAGGTATTGGATCGTATGGCGACATTAATTCCGGTAGATCTCTTGAAGACGTGCTGAAGTTCTGGGAATCGGTCGGGAGCAAGATGCCCGCCGGAGTCGATGACACATTGAGAAGCGAGCCAGTTGTGAGTTATGACGGAGGAACGTTCAAGTTTATGGTAGATTTCAACAAAGGTTCGTCTTTTTGCTATCAGCAGCATTTAGGATCCAGGAAGGTGTTAGGACGCCGAGAACCTTTTATTGAAAGTGAAACCGAGGTAAAGGTTGAGCTTAAAAATGATCGCTGGGTGCCTATTTATGCGAAAGTGAAAAGTAGGCACGGAACGATGGAAATCTATATTACTTGGACCGATCCGAAAAATGTCAGTGATGCAATGTTTACGCTAGATAATGTGCGAACTCTTATGCAGGCCGATAAAGAATCAATGAAGCAATTTCAAAGCGAGAAGTGACAATTGACTTATCTTTCGTGCGTTGCAGCGTAAGCGCCCGGCAGGACCATTATTCGGCGCGTGGCGATTCCTGACTGCGGCGCAGCCGCGCATCGATGCGGCGACGGGCTTTGACGTAGCGTGATCGCTCGCTTTGGTCAGCCTGTTCCTCGCGGCGGAACTGACGAA